>CAZSQG010000006.1:46141-86416 GCA_964608615.1 uncultured Marinilabiliaceae bacterium | reverse complement strand
CTTTGGGGCTGCGGGGAAGGCTTGCTCTTTGCCGGGCAAAAAGCCCTGCAAAATCCTCTGCCTTCCCCCGGGCAGCTCCTTTGGATGCAATCCCCATTACATCTTTAGCGTTGGTTTCTTCTCCGGATAGTTCTGCCGCCTTTTTTAATGCTGCGTGTTTGCTACACTTATCATATTTCTCAATAAATTCTATCTGGTCACCGGTGGCACCACATCCAAAGCAATGGAAGGTACCGGTTTCGGGGTATATTTTGCAGCTGGGTTTGTCGTCAGAGTGGAAAGGGCAGCGGATGTGGTTGTTTTTGTCAATTTGGATGTTGTAATGTAACAAAACCTTGGTTATGGGTAGTCGTTGTTTGATGTCGGGGATTTGCATGGTGAAAAATTCTTTTAAAATTAAATTAACCTTTTTCGGTCAAATTTAATCTAATCCTATCACACGGGCAAATCTTTTTATATTTTATTTTCTCTTAAAAGGGTTGTATTTTTACAAAAAATGCACAAAACAAGGTTAATACAAACCGCTTTAGGTTCGATAACATGGAGACTTTCGGTAAAAAACTAGCTACGCTAAGGAAAGATAAAAAACTTTCACAGACCGATTTGGCCAAACAGCTTAAAACTTCGGTAAGTGTTATCTCTCGCTACGAACGTGATGAGATGACGCCAAGCATTGATGCAGCAAAAAAACTGGCTACACTGCTTGATACAACGGTGGGTTATCTTTTAGGAGAAAATGAAAATGCCGACATGTTCAAAAACCCGCATATGTTACGCCGCTTCAAGGACATTCTTTCGTTCCCTGAAGATAAACAGGAACATATCCTGTTTGCTATCGATTCGATGATTAAAGCGACTAAATTGGAGAATATTTAAGAAAAACAAGACACAAACGTTACAACTTAAATACTAATCTAAGAGTTTAAGCTCTACACCTTCTGGTAATGCACGACCTTTGAATTCTTCTGGTATTTTTGAGTAAATAGGGATTCCCTTCATTTTTTCGTAAGTGCTTAACATTTCTTTATCTTCCCCATCAAAATCAAGTTCCTTTTCAACGTCTTTGGCTTCCTTACGCAGTAGTTCCATAAAAATGCGTTCAGGAATTTCTATTTCGCTTCTAAGTATAGCATATTCGAGATGGGATACTCTTTGCTCATTAACATCGTACTCTTCTGATAATTCTCCATTTTCATAATATCTTGCCAAAACCCATTTACTTCCTCTATGTTCTTTAAAATCAGGGAAAAAAGCATCTTCTTCCAAGAAGCTATTTCCAATTACTTTCCAGCCTAATCCTCTAATTTTAGGTTTGCGAGCCATCATAAGTGGACTAATTAGTAAATTAGATTTTAATACTTCATTAATATCATTTGTAGGTTTCTCGGTGAAAAAGTCATAAATCCTAAAAAGATGTGAGTCATATACATGACCTGTCACATCTGGAAGATGGACGTATTTACCATAACCAACTCCTTTTTTTTTAGGCAATGGAATCAAAAAAACTGCTCCAGATTCAATACTATTCATTTTATTCTATTTTAAAAACAACCCTCCAATTTGGAATGTTGTTGTTAAGCCAGTTGATACCAGCTTTTTTATATAACACGTTCGTAGTAGAATTAATTTTATTAGATAATAACTGCATACTTTCTCTTCTCAATATTGGGTCTGCCACCCATCCATTTAGTTCCATGATTGCCTGTTCAACTCCCTTGGCAGTTCCATTGTTTGGAATATTTCTTAATTTACTGAATATAAGCGCATCCATTTTTCTGATTTGGCCAGCCGAATACCTACCAAACAAATCATCCCCAAATGATTTTCCAATATATAACAGTTTACCGCCTCCATCAACCTCCTTAAAACCATAATAAATAAAGTAATCTCCCTTTTTTAATGCCGACTTACTCCAGCCTTCTGCCCCTTTCTCTATCGTTTCTGACAGAACCTCTCTTGCAAATTTTTTCGCACTTTCATCTGCAACCTCTTGTGCAACCTCTTTGGTCAAATATCTAATAGCTGTGACAGTTCCAAAAGTGTATGCAAATTCAACTATATCGTACAAAATCGGAATATTGTCAACTCTACCTGAATTATTGCAAACATCTTTCTCTTCACGGCATACTTTTGAATAATATAAATCGATGAAATCAAAAATATCTTCAGAAATCTCCCTGTCCATGCAAAAATGACCTATAGCTAAATCCGCATACTCCACATTCCTTGAAAATGAACAGTGAATACCTCCCTTTAATATAGCATAATCGACTAATAACCTTTTAACTATTTTATAATATTCTTTCTCTTCATACCATCCTGTAGGGTATTCTTCACTATGCAAATAAGTGTCATTCTCTAAACTAACATGCCAATATACTGGCACATCACATTCTGTTGTTGTACTTGAATACAAACCAGTAGACAAAAACATTTCGCCTTTACCTATACCTTTTTCTCCTTCTGCAGAACCATTATACTTTGGAAGTTCCTTTAACCTGCATTTATACATCGCCCCCTCTTCTTCATCCTGCGCCCACGCAAACACAATTGATTCCGGGTTATGAATCAAATCCCATTGGTACTTCCACAGTTCACTTCCTTTAGGAAGGTCATAATCCATCAAATTATGGGTTTTACCTTCCGGGGCTATATAGGCTTCGGTGCTGAAAGGGTGACGCAGGTTAAAGGCTCCGTGGGACAGTTCATGGGCGATGGTGATGTTGTTGGGCTCACCGTAGATAAAGCCAATTTGTCGTTGCAGGGGCATATAACCGGCAATGGACTTACCTTTGTCTTGCACATTATTTACAAAGAAAAGATAGTATGCGTCCTTTTCCAGTTGATTGTGTTTACTGGTATATTCTTCAACAATGGTTCGCTGGTCGGCGTTGTAGGTGCCGAGGCCGGAGCCGCCATGTGTCATGGTGCCACCGGGGAATGTAACTGAAATTCCCAGTTTTTCTTCTACTGTCCAGGTGGTAATGGCTTGTTTATAAACCTGATTAAGGGTATTTTGCAAATCTGTCTTCCCGGGGATTTTGGCATCATTAACTGAAACGATATAAACCCGTTTGGGTTGTTGGTCGTAACTCAGAATGTTGAGTTTTCCGGCAATTTCTTCTTGCTCATTAATCTGACGATAAGCATAAAGGGCCTTGGACATACCGGGTGCAGATCCTCGAACAGTTACCTGATTGCCAGAAACAGGGGCCGGAATGCCCATTTCGTCTTTAAAGGTTAGCCCATTGATGTTGTTAACGGTTACTTTGTCGTGTCCGTAACTAATAACACTTTTAAATCCCGGGCGGTATTGATTTTTCAGAGGCGGGTAATCATTCTGTATATTTGTTTTAATGTCGGTATAAATGTCAAATCCATAGTCTTGGTCAGCAAAAGGGGAAAAATCGATCATCCCTGATTCAGCAAGGCTGTTTTCTTCCTTTTCCTTGTTATAGTTTTTAATCATACGTTTGTTGCCACCACCGGTATTTTTATATTCTTCCACACCCATCACTTCACCGTCGCGGGTCACCACCACTTCCTGGCCATCCTTGTTTTGCACCAGGGTTTTATCGGTTTCATTAATATTAATGCCTAAACTCTCTTCTTCAACTTTACCATTATCATCCACTGTTACGCCAATCAACTCGCCCTGTTCATTAACATAAACCGATTGGTAATCCTGTTCAACGACGATTGTATCTCTGTTGTCGCGAGTTTCTTTGCAAGCAAATTAGCACGAATGGATCCTCTAAAATAACGAATTAATTGGGAAGTCAAATACCTGAATAGAAAAGTTCTTTTTTGAGAATGGTTTTAAAAAGGATTATAGTGCTAATGTTATCAGTCGTGCTGAAAACTCAAAATTCAATGATTTTTTTCAAAAAAAATTGTTACTCTAACTCTATTTGGTAAATTTGCCAAATAGAAAAAGAAAAGTGAATTAATGACTGGCAATACTGATAAACTATACGATAAAGAAGCTGATATTTTTAAAGCTTTATCTCATCCCACAAGGATACTTATTCTTTATAGTATCAGGGAAGAACAGCTTTCAGTTACAGAACTCGCCGAAAAAGCAGGGATTGATATATCTACTATGTCAAAACACCTCGATTTGTTGAAACGATATAAGATTATTGTAGGCGAAAAAAATAAGAATACCGTGTACTATAAAGTTAATATACCCTGTGTCTTTAATTTTTTGAATTGTGCAAAAGCCATCACATCAGGTTCTATAACTTGTGATGAAGAACAATGTTTAAACAATAAGGACTTAACAAAATAAGAAGGAGAAAACAACAATGAATGAATTTGAAAAAATTATCAGCAGGATGGATTTTAGTTTTTTTGCAACCGGCAAACATAAAATTGATGCAGCAACCTTTTTGGCTTCTCAGGATGCCATACTTTTAGATGTCAGAGCAAATGAAGAAACATCAACCATCAAGTTATCCCTCATTCATTATTTACCCGTAATTGAAATACCTTTCAATGAACTACCTTTGAAAATTGACCAATTACCCAACGACAAGTTTATAGGCGTGTTTTGTTCCAGCGGTGTACGAAGCGCCATCACTTTTGCGTACTTAAAATCAAAGGGTTTTGAAAATGTGAAAATGATTGAAGGTGGTTATCCGCAATTGATGGAGGCGATTATGCCGGGTAAGATTTATAAACATATCAGTAAGTAAGAATTAAGCATATGGATGTTTGGATATTGGCTGGTATTATTCTGGCGATTGCTCTTGTTATGACAATGACTGGTCGTGGAGGTGGAAATTTTTATGTTTTAGCACTTGTTCTATCGGGCATTGGTATGCATGAAGCAGCGACCACGGGGCAATTTGTTTTAATATGTTCTTCGTTGGCAGCTACGTTTTATTTCGGGAAAAAGAAAATTGTCGATTGGAAATTGGTTCTGTTAATTGGAAGTATGACTTTGGTTTCTGCTTTCTTAGGCGGATATTTTTCTGATAAATTTGGTGGAGACTCTTTGAAAATAACATTCGCCATATTCATTTTAATAGCATCAGTTCTTATGCTAAAACCGGTAAAAAGGAAGCTTCAAACGAATAACCGCTATCGAATTGAATTAAAATCGACCAATGAAACCTATCACATTAATTTGCTTATTTTTATCCCTGTTGTATTAATAGCGGGGTTCGTTGCCGGAATGGTAGGCATTTCCGGCGGTTCTTTTTTAGTCCCGTTGATGGTCCTTGCTGTTGGTGTGCCCATGCAAATTGCTGTCGGAACATCTACTACTTTGGTATTGATTACTGCCACTGCCGGATTTTTAGGACATTTAAGCACGGGTCATTTCGATGTCAGAATGTCTGGTATTTTGGCTATTGCCGCAGTAATAGGAAGCTTGTTTGTAACACGACTTACAATTAAGGCAAATCCTAAAATTCTAAAAATTATTTTCGCATCCACTTCAATGATTGCGTCGCTAATTATGTTATATAAAGTGTTTTATTCTGCTTAAAATCTCAGAGTATCCTTAAGTTTCTTATATCCTGTACGACTAATGCGAAGCTTGTGTGAGGGTGCAACAAGTGCTGTGTAAGTATCTTTATCGTAAGGTTCTAGTTTCTCAATCCTTTCAATATTGACAATATACGAACGATGGATTCTTATGAATTGATTCTCTGGGAGATGTTGTTCAAGGTGAGTCATTGTAAGGTTTTTCATAAACCGCCCTTTTGAGGAGTGAATCATTACATAGTCTTCCTGGGCCTCAATAAAAGAGATCTCATCTACCTGAATAACAGTGATGTTAATACCATTCTTTACCACAATGCGCGAAAGCTTATGGGGCAACTTAAAAAGCATATTTTCTACAGATACTTTTGCAGCAGTTTGTCCCAGCTCAATTTTCTCAATCACTTTATTAATGGCTGCATCAAACCTTTCTTTCGAAAAAGGTTTCAGAAGGTAATCTATAGCATTCAGCTCAAAAGCCTTAAGTGCATATTGATCGTAAGCTGTTGTGAAAATTACATACGGCGTTTCTTCAAGCACCTCAAGAAGTTCAATCCCGGTTATTTTTGGCATCTGGATATCCAGAAACAGTATGTCGGGTTTTACTTCGTGAATCATTTTAAGGGCTTCAAAGCCGTTAGAGCATTCTCCGGAGATATCAATGCCCGGAAATGATTTAAGGTAATGGGTAATGATATTACGTGCAGGTTGCTCATCATCAACAATCAATGCTTTTAATGGTATTTGTTTATCCATCGGTTACAATTGAGGTATGGATAAAGATACTTCAAAATGATTGTTTTCGCGATTGGTTGTCAGTAAATGTTCCTGGTTGTAAATATTTCTTAGGGTATTACTTACATTTTCAACTCCAATGCCCTCTCCTTTAGCAGTGACAGCTTCCGGGTCGAAGTTATTAACTATTGATATTGCCAAAACACCATTATTTATATGGCAAAATGTTCTGATTGTAATAGGTTCAATGCTTTCGTATAATCCGTGTTTGATTGCATTTTCGTATAGTGGTTGCAGAATCATTGCCGGAAGTTTCATGTTAAGACTTTTTGGATCAGATTCGGTTTCGCATACCAACCTTTCACCAAAACGGACCTTCTCAATTTCTAAGTAACGGTTCATGTTTTGTAGTTCCTCTCGCAAAGTAATCAGGTCGGCATTGCTTTTTTGTAAAGAAAACCTCAAAAAATCAGATAGCTGATTTAGCATTACGCGTGCACCATCGGCATCGGTAATGGTTAATGAGCTGATGGAGTTTAAACTGTTAAAAAGGAAATGAGGATTTAACTGTGCTTTGAGGGCCTTCAATTCCGATTCTTTCACCTGTTTTTTTAAAGTTTCTTCCTTGAATTTCTGTTCTTCAAGATTCCTGTAAAAAATGAACAGGTGGTACATGGCTAATAAGATCAGAAGTAGAAATGATCCTGTTAGAATTCGAAAAGGAATGATTCTTCCCGATATTGATATATAACCAGAATCGCTGGAAAGAAGCGCGTTGCTAATAAGAGATGAAACACCAATCCAAAGAGCAACTAATACCATGCCCGACAATATATTGTTAATAAGTATTCGGGATGCAGTTTCTTTTCGCTGAGTGTAAACAACCGGATACCACAGACTCAAACCAAGTAATGCCATAACAACATTATAAACAACAGAATCAGTAATAGCTGCTGTTAAGGATAAATCTTTGTAGAAAACTAAAAACAAAGCCTGGGCAATGGCTACCATAGCCCAGGCTGATAAGTAAATGTATAGTGATCGGGTATATGAGAAAACAGGGTGAATCATGTTGATTACTAAAAAATGTTTCAATAACTTATAAGTTCTCCTCCACCAAAAATTGTTACACCTTTAATGATTAGTGTTTTTGATGGGGTAATGTTATCAGAACTCCCAACTCTTTTGTCGGTAAAGCCTCCGAGAATGCTGATAACATCATTTTTTATACTCCAATCGCGGGGAACGATGATTTTTGATCCTCCAAAGATTGCAGTGAGATCAATAACAGCACCCTGTTCCGATAGCCGTGCTTCGGTCAGATTTATTTCGCTGCCACCAAAAATGGAGGTGATTTTACCACCTTTAAAGTTCTTTGAATCCACTCGGGTCATGTGGCTCCCAAATATTGAAACTTCATCAAGGGTGTCTTCGGTATTTGATTGTAATTCTATACCAATATTTGTTCGGCCGCGGCCAGTGATAAAAACTACTCCGGCCAGTATAAGCAGTAAAGGCCAGAATTTCCAAATGTCATGCATATATAAACCTGGAACTAAATCGGGCAAAAGAAAGTAAGATCCTATTGCTAAAAAAATTAAGCCCGTACCCCATTCACGCCTGAGAAAGTTAATTAGCGCTATTGCAACCAGTATCATTGGCCAGCTTATTATTGCATCGTAGATATGATTGGGAATCATCCCAAGGTTACCTGCAAGTATTATTGTTCCTGCTAGCAGAAGCACTAACCCAAGCCCCATTCTTCCTGATGTAGAATTCTTTTTCATTTTCATTTTCATTTTGTTTTCCTGCAACTTTTATCTATGACTCATTTTTCTGTCAGAGTAAAGCAGGAAAGAGGTTAATTTTTTTTTAGAACGTATTTTGTTTGACCCAGACCAACAAATGTCTGTATTTATTTGTTTCTTATTCAAAAGTAAGGTGTTTGGATATTATCACCAATCTATTTTCGATGAACAAACGAAATAGACCGACTAATTGCGAAATATTATGTGAGGGGGTTTGTAAAAGCCATATATGCAAAGATTTAGACGTGCGAATAAAGTTTTCTGAAATGATTTGTATATCATAATTTGCGTTCTTAAATAGATATAAAACTACTAGACAATTGAATATGCTATTCTGAAATCAATTATACGTTTAGCCGTGATAATTGAGCTTTTATTGATTTTTAACACAAATTACTACTAAAAAGTTGAAAAGTGTAATATTATTTGTAATTTTGCTTTCGAATTAACAGTGAAAATGGTGTTTGGGTTTCATTTTAGTTGTCTGTCGATTTTTCGTTAAGTTGACCTTATATTTGGTTAAGCATTAGAGGTATAAATCTATTAAGGTTTTCAAAAAAATAAAGTTTTAGGAGTATAACCTAATAAATACTTAAACCTTGGTAATCTTTATCAAAGCAATATGCTTAAACTTTATACTCTGTTTGAATTAATTACTTGAGTAAAATCTGTTGGTTGTGGTAATTAGATTAAGTTCACGTAATTTTGGAATTAGAACCTTTTGAAGCTGTAAAATCGCGATATTTAAAATTAGGAGAGAATATGCAACAACGTCTTCCAAAATCTCAGGGATTATACGATCCGGCCAATGAGCATGATAATTGCGGGATTGGTTTTGTAGCTAATATTAAGGGCGGAAAGTCAAACGAAATTATTCGTCGCGGGCTTGAAGTACTTGTAAATATGACTCACAGAGGAGCCGAGAGTTCTGATAACAAGTCGGGTGATGGAGCCGGAATTCTTATGCAAATTCCACACGACCTCTTTACTTCTTTTGGAATAAATCTTCCGGTTTCCGGTAAATACGGAACGGGTTTGATTTTTCTTCCCAGAAGCGAAAAAGAGGGGATTGCCTGTTTGGAGGAATTGAACAGGCAGCTTGTTTCTGAAGGTCTTGATTTAATTGGTTATCGGGATGTTCCTGTAAATAATAAAGCTCTGGGCGATATCGCCAAAGGAACAGAACCTGTTATAAGACAAATTTTTGTTCAGGGGAATTACGAACAGGATGTGCTTGAGCGGAAACTGTTTATTGCCAGAAAGGTAACGGAAAACAGCATCAGAAATTCGACTTTAAAGAATAAAGAACATTTTTATATAGTAAGTCTTTCGAGTAAAGTGTTTATTTATAAAGGGATGTTAACCCCGGAGCAACTCGGTGCTTACTTTCTTGACTTACAAAATCCACGTATAAGCAGTGCCATTGCATTGGTTCATTCACGGTTTAGTACTAACACTTTCCCAACGTGGGATTTAGCTCAACCATTCCGGTTAATGGCTCATAATGGTGAAATCAATACCATTAAAGGGAATCGTTTGTGGATGGAAGCCCGTGAAGGATTACTTCAGTCCGATTTATTTGGTGAAGATCTGAAAAAGCTGTTCCCCGTTATAGAACCAAACAAGAGCGACTCTGCATCGCTCGACAATGTGCTTGAATTTTTATTCATGACCGGGCGAACATTACCACATGCCTTAACCATGCTTATTCCCGAATCATGGAACGATAAAAACCCCATTCCCCAGAGCCTGAAAGCTTACTACGAGTATCACAGTACCATAATGGAACCATGGGATGGTCCGGCTTCCATAGTGTTTTCGGATGGCCGTTATATTGGGGGAACTCTTGACCGGAATGGCTTGCGTCCTTCCCGATATGTTATCACTAAGAATGATATGATTGTGATGGGATCGGAAGTGGGTGTGCAGACGTTTGCCCCTGAAGAGATACTTGTTAAAGGTCGTTTGCGTCCCGGAAAACTCTTGCTGGTTGATACTCAGCTTGGTATTATAATTCCTGATGAAGAGATCAAGGCCCAGCTATCAAGGATACATCCTTATGAGAACTGGCTAAAGGAAAATCGGATTTTACTCAACGATATTGAAGTAAAACAGCGAGTATCATCCTCCCTAAATGAAAAATACGACAAGTACCTGAAGGCATTTGGATATAATAAGGAGGATCTGGAAAAAATTATCATGCCAATGGCAGTCAGTGCCAATGAGCCAATTGGTTCAATGGGTAATGACACTCCTATGTCGGTGCTCTCAGAAAAACCTCAGCGGTTATTTTCTTATTTCCGACAGTTATTTGCACAGGTAACTAATCCTCCCATTGATTCTATTCGCGAGGGTTTGGTAATGGCATTGACAAGTTATATTGGATCGGTGTCAAAAAACTTGCTGATTGAATCACCGGCACAGTGTCGTTCCATCAGATTTCCTTCTCCGATTCTTAATAATACCGACCTTGGGAAAATTAAGGATTACCGTCGCGAAGAGTTTACGCATACTACCATTCCAATGACTTTTACGGTTCGTAATGGTGGCTTAGGCCTGCAAATGGCTTTGCAAAATATGTGTGTTGTTGCCGAAAAAGCAGTAGATGATGGTAAAAATTATATTATACTAAGCGATCGCGATATATCTTCCGATCAGGCTGCAATACCATCTCTTTTAGCCACATCAGCCATTCATCACCACCTTGTGAAGGCGAAAAAAAGGATGCAGATTGGATTGATTGTTGAAACCGGAGAGGCCCGCGAAGTTATGCATTTTGCTTTGCTTTTGGGGTATGGGGCCAGTGTTGTTAATCCGTATGTATGTTTTGCTGTAATTGACGAAATGGTGCAAAAAGGAACCATTAAGATTGATTACCGCGAAGCCCGCGAGAATTACATTAAATCGGTTAATAAAGGCTTGTTAAAAGTGTTGTCGAAAATGGGTATCTCAACCCTGCGGAGTTATCATGGTGCACAGATTTTTGAAGCTATTGGTATATCCAAAGAAGTTATTGATCTTTATTTTACCGGGACTGCTTCGCGCATAGGTGGTATAGGTTTTGATGAGATTGCTCGTGAAGCCGGGTTATTCCATGAAATGGCATTCGATGAATCGTTACCTAAGGGTTCCTATGACAGCTTTGGTGCGTATGCATTCAGAAAGTATGGTGAAAAGCATGGCTGGAATCCGGAAACAATTGGGCTCCTGCAATGGGCTACATCGGAAGGTGATTATGCTAAATACAAAGAGTATTCGCAACGGGTAGATGAGGATAACCGTACACCCTTGTTCTTGCGTGGTTTTCTCAAACTAAAAGCCAATAAGGCCATTGATATCAGTGAGGTTGAACCGGTAGGGGTGATTATGAAACGGTTTGTTACCGGTGCCATGTCGTATGGATCTATCTCAAAAGAAGCACATGAAACGCTTGCTTTGGCCATGAACAGCATTGGTGGGCGTAGCAACACAGGTGAAGGAGGTGAAGATAGCAGCCGTCTTAAATCATCGGCACGTAGTGCCATTAAGCAGATTGCCAGTGGGCGATTTGGAGTAACCAACAACTATCTGGTGAATGCCGATGAGCTTCAGATAAAGATTTCCCAGGGTGCCAAGCCTGGCGAAGGAGGTCAATTGCCAGGTTATAAGGTGGATAATGTGATAGCTCATCTGCGTAATTCCACACCAGGTATTACCCTTATTTCGCCTCCGCCTCACCACGATATTTATTCTATTGAGGATTTGGCTCAACTGATATTCGATCTGAAATGTACCAATCCGTCTGCTCGTATCAGTGTTAAGCTGGTTTCAGAGAATGGAGTGGGCACGGTTGCAGCCGGGGTTGCCAAAGCTCATGCCGATCTGATTGTAATCAGCGGTACCGAAGGCGGAACAGGAGCCAGCCCCATCAGTTCAATTAAACATGCCGGCTTACCTGTTGAAATGGGATTGGCCGAAGTACAGCAAACGTTGGTGTTGAATAATCTGAGAGGTCGTGTTAAAATTCAAACCGATGGACAGTTAAAAACCGGGTTGGATGTAATTAAAATGGCTCTGCTTGGCGCCGAAGAATTTGGCTTTGCCACGTCCAGTCTGGTTGTTTTGGGCTGTGTAATGATGCGCAAATGTCACCTGAATACTTGTCCTGCTGGTATTGCAACTCAGGATGAAGCCTTACGCAAACGGTTTTTGGGCAAATATAAATATCTGATTAACTTTTTTACTTTCATAGCTACTGAAGTGCGTGAACACCTTGCTGCTATGGGAGTGCGTTCAATGGATGAGATTATTGGGCGTTCTGATCTTTTGGAGATGAATCCACAAGTTGGAAACTGGAAAACCAAGGGGCTGGATTTAAATGCTATAACCTATTTCCCGAAGGAGGGAAAGAAATACCCAATTCGTCAAACCACATTGCAGCAGCATAAGGTTGATCAGGTACTCGATCATGAATTGATAAAACAGGCACTTCCTGCCATCCAGATTAAAACAAAGGTTTGGATGGCCCATTCTATTGCCAATACTGACCGAACTGTTGGGGCTATGCTTTCGGGAGAAATCTCAAAGGTATATGGTGAAGAGGGATTGCCAAAAGATACAATTAACTGCACTTTTACAGGGTCAGCTGGCCAAAGTTTCGGCGCCTTCTTGGTTAAAGGAGTGAGTTTTAGGCTCGAAGGCGATGCGAACGATTATCTGGGAAAAGGTCTCTCGGGTGGTAAAATTATTGTCGTACCTCCTGTTGGTTCAAGTTTTAAACCGGAAGAAAATATCATCATAGGAAACACCGTGTTGTATGGAGCTACTAGTGGTAACTTATATGTTCATGGGGTGGCCGGAGAACGTTTTGCGGTGCGTAATTCAGGAGCAAACGCCGTTATTGAAGGTGTTGGCGATCATTGTTGCGAATATATGACCGGAGGGCGTGTTGTGGTGATTGGCCAAACAGGACGAAACTTTGCAGCGGGTATGAGCGGGGGGGTAGCCTATGTGTTGGACGAATCGGGTCGGTTCGATTATTTCTGCAACAAGGGTTTGGTTGATCTATTGCCTGTGCAGGATTATGACGACATTCAGGAGTTACAGTTTCTTTTGAATAAACATTTATTGCATACCAACAGCTCTAAAGCCCGATCAATATTGGTTAACTGGGATTATTACCTGCACAAATTTGTAAAAGTGATACCGTTTGAATACAAGAAAGTACTTGAAGAGCAAAAAGTTCGGGAGCTTGAGAAAAAAATCAGAGATACGGAAGATGCCCCTTACATCAGGGAATAAAGTATAGATAAAAGAGAAATAGTGAAGAGATAAATTTGATGCTGAGACTAAACAGGATAGAAGTGTTTAAAGATAATTTGGATGGGGAAGTGATTGTTTTGACTGTTCTCTTCTGCCTTTAAACGTCTATTTGAAACGGGTCTTTAAAAACATAGCAACATGGGAAATCCAAAAGGTTTTATAGAGGTAATGCGAAAAGATGGCGGCACACGTCCTGTTAATGAGCGCGTTGATGATTATGGCGAAGTTGAACAGGTTCTTAATGAGCAGGATCGCCAATTACAGGCTTCACGATGTATGGATTGTGGCATTCCATTCTGTCACTGGGCTTGTCCTGTAGGAAGTAAAATACCCGAATGGCAGGATGCCCTTTACAAAGGCGATTTTGAGCTGGCCAGTACCATTTTGCATTCAACCAATAGTTTCCCTGAGTTCACCGGGCGTGTATGCCCAGCCCCATGCGAGAAGTCCTGTGTGCTGGCTATTCATGAGGAGGCTGTAACAATTAGAGAAAATGAGGCCTCGGTTGTTGAACGTGCCTTTGAACTGGGTTTAGTTAAACCCAGAATGCCTTTACATTATACAGGGAAGAAAGTTGCCGTTATAGGTTCAGGTCCTTCGGGCTTATCAGCTGCCGATTTGCTGAATCAGGCAGGGCATGCTGTTACTGTTTTTGAGAAGGACGATGTTGTTGGAGGATTATTGCGTTACGGTATTCCCGATTTCAAATTGAATAAGAAGGTTATTGACCGTAGGGTTAAGATTCTGGAGGAAGAAGGTATTATATTTAAGACAAATGTGACGGTTGGTGAAAAAATAAAGGGCAGCACTCTTTTAAAAGAGTTTGATGCAATTGTTATAGCTATTGGAGCTATGAAACCACGCGATTTGTCTATTGAAGGTCGCGATTTGAAAGGGGTTTATTTCGCTATGGATTTTCTGAAACAACAGAACAAGGTAAACCGGGGTGTTGAGTTCGACGGTGAGCGCATTGATACCATTGGGAAAAATGTATTGGTGATTGGGGGAGGTGATACCGGTAGTGACTGTGTAGGAACATCCAATCGTCAGAAAGCAAAGTCTGTTTCTCAGATTGAGATTTTACCCAAACCACCTGTGAAACGAAATTCTAATAATCCCTGGCCTTATTGGCCATTAACACTGAAGACTTCTTCATCGCACGAGGAAGGTTGCGAGCGCATGTGGAGTATGTCAACACGAAGATTTATTGGTAAAGATGGTGTTTTAACCGGAGTGGAGGTGGCCGAGGTAGATTGGAAAAGTGTTGAGGGCAAATGGGTGATGGAAGAAAAGCCGGAGACTATAAAGGTTTTGAAGACCGATTTTGCATTCCTTTCAATGGGCTTTGTGCATCCTATTCATGAAGGTTTGATAAACGAGCTTGGACTTGAACTTGATACTCGGGGTAATGTTCGTGTTAATGAGGATTATATGAGCAGCAAGGTGGGTATTTTTGCTGCCGGTGATGCCGCAAACGGTGCAAGCCTGGTGGTAACAGCTATTGCCAAAGGACGTTTAGCCGCTGAAAATGTAAATAAGTACCTTAAAAAGTAGTTTTTTTATTGCAAAGGCGAAGAGGAGGTTTTTTTTCTTAAAAGCGAGATTACAGCCGTAAAGTAAAATAAATATTTTACTATAAAAGCGTAAAGTCAATAAAGTTAAACATTTAGCTTTATTGACTTTACGCTTTTATTTGTTCTTGGCTGTTAATAAGAGTTTCTGAGTCATTCTCTTTGAATATCTTTATATTTGAGACTCCCAGTAATATGTTCTGTGTTGAAATTTTGCACAAAGCAAAAAACCGTTATGCCTGATTCTATCTCTTCCTGAAACTTTTTTAATTCCAAAATTAATTGAGAGAGATAATGAGTTGGCTAAACGACTCTGAAATTATTGTTGTCAAAAAGAATCCCAGAGGTATATCTTTTCCATATTTAAATATTTATATTTAGATATCTGATTATAACAATAAAAAATCTCAAATTATGGCAAAGGATGTAAATAAAGATCCGGAAAGCAATAAAGAGCGTATTCTGGATAAAGCTAAAGAGCTGGCCGACAAGGCCGAGGATTTTCTTGAAGAGGCTTCGGAAAAAATAAAAGAAAGCCGTGCTTTTAAAAAGGCTAATGAGTTTGTGGATAAAGCGGAAAACTTTGTAGACGAAAAAGTGGACGAACTCGAAAAAAGTGGTTTTAAAGAAAAACTGAAATCATTTGCAGATAAATTGGATGACAAAGCCGAAGATTTTGTTGAAAAGGCCAGAGTCGTTGGAAAAAATCTTATTGATAAATCGGATGAATTTGCAGATGACCTTACTGAGAAGTTTAAAAAGAAGAACGATGGTAAACGTGATACTGGTTCTAAATCATAAGCTTCTTTTCGTGTTTAAATCATTAAATTAATGAAATGGAAAATATCATAAGTGCTATTTTATCTCAGGTTGACGAAAAATCTTTACAGTCAATCGGCAAGCAGGTTAATGCTTCTCCTACTCAGGCAAAAAGTGCTTTGGCAAGTGCAATCCCTATATTAATGAATGCCCTGGCAAAAAACAGCAGTACAAAGGAGGGAGCTTCATCATTGCAAAAGGCTATAGCAACGGGCCATGACGGTAGTATTCTTGACAATTTGGGCGCTCTTGTAAGTGATCCAAAAGCTGCCAATGGTGCCGGTATATTGAAACATGTTCTGGGCAGCAAGCAACAGAACGTTGAAAAGTATATCAGTAACGATTCTGGTCTTAGTGGCACATCAGTGAGTAAAATTCTTGAAATGGCGGCCCCTATGGTTATGGGTTACCTTGGAAAGAAAAGTTCGGGTGGCGATGGTGGAACTATCGGTAATTTGCTTAATTCCTATCTTAAAACAGAAAAAAAACAGGCCCCAAAATCGCAAAGCATTATCAATCAATTATTAGATAGAGATAACGATGGCAATGTGATGGATGATATAGCTGAATTAGGTATGTCGTTTTTAAGTAGAATGATGAAAAAATAGTAACCATTTATTTCTGGAGAGAGTAAGATATTACAAAATAACCTAAAAAACGCCGCAATAGTGGCAGGTTGTCCTGTAATATGGCGTTTTTTAGGTTATTTATTGCTGTTGAGATTTTTGTGGTAATCTCATTTCTGCTCATGACTAAACGAAGAATCCTGAACAGTGGTTTTCTGCAAATTAAATCAATCAAGGACTTCGAATGAGATTTTACAATTTACACGGAATTCGATAACATCGTTATTCTTTACAACGGCGCTTTGCTCCTTAATATAAACCGACTTGATGCCTTTGAGTGATTTACCGGCAGTTTTCACTGCATTTTTGACTGCATCTTCCCAACTTTTATTGGATGATGCCATGATTTCAATAACTTTTAATACTGTCATAATTCATAAATTTAAAGTGTGTTATGAAAATTACGATTTTTTTTAAATGATAGCCAGTATTTTAGCGTTTTTTCATGAGGAGGTTATAAATAATTGGCGTTAGTTTTTATTATTATTATCCGTGTTGATACCTAGCCATGAATTGTCGCTTTTATGAGGTAAAAACACAAATTGATCTCGCCCCTTGGGATTTTGTGATAGTTTATTGCACAGAAAAATATTACATCCAGGCATCAATAGGCAAATTTATTTGATATTGCTATTATCAGTATATGAACTCATTGAAAACTTCTGGTTAATAAAAATTTAAAATGGGTTTGATTAGCGTACGTGTGAAGCGATGTTTGTTTGTCAATTATTTAGTTGTTGAAAAAATAGAAATAACGAGTTTGTAGCCGGTTTGGATATGGTATATCCAGATGGGGCTTTTTGTTGTATAATTAAACAAACAGAATGGATCAATTGATTTCATTGAAAGCAGAAATTCATCCCGAAGCTTTGCTTGGAAAGGAAGTGGTAGTTGAAGCATTTGCTAAGATCTATCAGGATGTGGTGATTGGAGAAGGTACGTGGATTGGATCCAATGTTGTTATATTTCCCGGAGCTCGTATTGGTGCTCATTGTAAAATATTTCCCGGAGCTGTTATTGCTGCTGTACCGCAAGATCTGAAGTTTAAAGGTGAGTATACTACCGTAGAGATAGGAGATCATAGCACTATACGGGAATATGTTACCATTAATCGTGGAACTGCAGCAAAAGGCGTTACAAAAGTTGGAAATAATACTTTATTAATGGCGTATACACATTTGGGACACGATGTTGAAGTTGGAGACCACTGTGTTATTTCAAATAGCGTTCAGGTAGCAGGGGAAGTTGTAATTGAAGATTGGGCTGTTGTTGGTGGCGGAAGTGCTATTCATCAGTTTTGTCATATAGGGCAACATTCAATGGTTTCAGGAATGACTGGTGTTCTTTCAGATGTAGTTCCCTTTACAAAGGTATTTGGATTACCGGCCAGCTATATGGGTATTAACTATTTGGGTTTAAAACGTCGCGGTTTCACAAAGGAACAGACTGTGGTTATTCACGATGTGTTACGCGTGCTTTATCAACAAGGGCTTAATACCACTCAGGCTATTGAATACATGAATACATATCTTGATTCTTCCGAAGAGAAGGAGATGATTATCAATTTTATTAAAAAATCCAAGCGTGGAGTAATCAAAGGATCAATGCGCGGTGCAAATATTACCGAACAAGCTTAGGTGAGCATCAGGGCATAGGTATTAGCATAAGGCAACGCTCTATGCATCGCAACCATGTTATGTTGCCGTCGGCGGCAAAACCGCAAACCATAAATCTTTGGTGGTCATTTCGAACGAAGTGAGGAATCTCAAAGTTAAATTGTTTCTCGGTTACTAGTGTTTTTGCATAAAAAATCATTAGAGACAGTCTTTGCGGACAATAATGATAATATCCTAAACACCGGTTTTTAAGCCTGGCATAAAAATAAAAGCCCTGACAGTTTATCAATCTGTCAAGGCTTATTTATTTTGTGATGTGAATTTTGAAAGGTTGAAGACTAATCAACTGCGCAGTTAATTAGTTGTTTGGCTATTTACTGCGTTTACTCTCTTGTATTAATCCAATAAATTTATCGAACAGAAACTCTGTATCGGTTGGCCCGCTTGAAGCTTCGGGATGAAATTGGGTTGAAAAGAAAGGTTTGGTTTTGTGTCGGATGCCTTCGTTGGTGTTGTCGTTCAAATTAATAAATAGGGGCTCCCATTCATTACTCAACGAATCTGTGTCGAGCACAAAGCCGTGATTTTGGCTGGTAATGTAACAGGTATCTGTCCCAACTAATTGAACAGGGTGATTGTGTGCTCTATGTCCATATTTTAGTTTATGGGTTTTTCCACCGGCAGCTGTTCCCATAAGCTGGTTACCAAGACAAATTCCGAATATAGGTTTGTCGCCTTGCAAGGCTTTTTTAATGTGCCCAACAGTTATAGAGCAAATTTCAGGATTACCGGGGCCATTGCCCAGCATAATTCCATCATAATCTTCCTGAGAGAAATCATAATCCCAAGGTACGCATATTACTGTGGTATCACGCTTAAGTAAACATCTCAGAATATTGTACTTTATTCCAGTGTCAACCAAAACTACTTTGTATTTACCGTTGCCGTAAACCACCTTTTCTTTGGTGCTTACCATGGCAACGAGGTTGTCGAAGTCGGGGTTATAAAACTCAACATCCTCATCGTCAACAACTATTTTGCCAAGGATAGGCCCTTTTTCACGAATGATTTTAGTAAGTGCACGGGTGTCAATGTCGTAGATGCCAGGGATCTTATTTGCAATAAGCCATTCACTCAGGCTACTGGCGGCATTCCAATGACTAAATTCGAAAGAGTAGTCCGAAATAATAAAACCGGAAACATGAATAGTGTTTGATTCAAAAAACTTAGAAACACCGTTTTCCTGTTCATCGTTGGGTACTCCATAATTACCAATCAACGGATAGGTTGAGACAAGTATTTGGCCTTTGTATGATGGATCTGTTAAACTTTCAGGATAACCCGTCATGGCCGTATTGAAAACCACTTCACCTGCTACTGATTTTGGGTAACCAAACGATTTTCCTTTAAAGACAGTCCCGTCCTGCAGTACCAACTTAATTGCTTTTGATTCAGGCATACCAGTATTTAATTTTGAATTTTTGTTTTGAAGAGAGAATTCTCTTATGGAACAATGCTTTTTCGGAGTGCAAATATATGAATAATTCGTGAGGAACTAAACTGAAACAACTCGGAATGGATAAATATTTACTAAATAGTCGTCTTTGTATATATATGCAATAAATAGATTGAAAAGGCCGGAAATTTTTAAACAAATCCGGCCTCTCAGGTATTTTGATAAAAAAACTAACGTTCCGATATAGGGGTATATGGCATTTTGGGATAAACATTTTTGTATGCCGGACGAATAATGCGCCTGCTTGAGCAAGTTACTTCTTCAATTCGGTGGGCACACCATCCTGCTACACGGGCAATAGCGAAAATCGGGGTAAAGAGTTCCTCCGGAATGTCAATACACTGGTAAACAAAACCTGAATAGAAATCCACATTGGCAGCAACAACTTTAGCATTGGGTCCTTTAAAACGGTAGAAAGCTTCGGGTGATAGTTTTTCAACCATTTCATAAAGGTTGTATTCGGCTTCTTTACCTTTTTCTTTTGCCAGTACGCGTGCTTTTTCTTTAAGTAAAATGCAGCGAGGATCAGAAAGAGTATAAATTGCGTGACCAATACCATATATTTTCCCGCTTCCGTCAAAGGCTTGTTTGTTAAGCATTTTGGTAAGATATGCATCTACCTCTTTTTCGTCTTCCCAGTTTTTTACGTTGGCTTTGATATTGTCCATCATTGTAATCACTTTGATGTTGGCACCTCCGTGTAAGCCTCCTTTAAGGGAGCCTAAAGCAGCAGAGATAGCCGAATAGGTGTCGGTTTGTGCAGAGCTTACAACGCGTGTGGTGAATGATGAGTTGTTTCCACCGCCGTGTTCGGCATGAAGAACTAAGGCCAGGTCGAGGAGGTCAGCTTCGAGACGGGAATGTTTTTTGCCTTTAAGAATGTATAGGAAATTTTCGGCTAAACTAAGGCTTGGATCCGGGTGACGAATTACAAGTGATTTGCGTTGGAAGGAGTGCCTCATTCCAAAATAAGCATAGGCTACAATAACCGGAAAACGAGCAATCAGGCTTATTGATTGGCGTATAAGGTTTTCAGGAGAATAGTCTTCGGCTTTTTCGTCCTCGGTGTATAGGCCAAGTACAGTACGGGAAAGCATGTTCATTATACACCTTCCTCTGAGTGATAATATTAGGTTTTTAGATAGTGAAAATGGTAATTCCTGTTCTTTTTTAATAATATCGGTGAATTGGGAAAGTTCTTCTTTGTTTGGAAGTTTGCCCGATAGCAGAAGATAGGCTGTTTCTTCAAATCCATGTCTTCCTTCAGCCTGAAATCCCTTTGAAAGGTCTGTGATTTCGATACCTCTGTAATATAGCTCGCCGTGTTTTGGTGTAATTGCTCCATTTGCATCTTTACTGTAACCAACCACATCGCCGATGTTGGTAAGTCCAACTAGCACTCCTGAGAAATCCGCATTACGCAGGCCTCTCTTCACATTAAATTTCTCGTAAAGAGTTTTGTCTATATCACATGACTTAACTGTAGCATCTGCTAAATTCTTTAGTAATTCCATTTTTCGAAGTTTATATATTTTTAAGTTATTAATTTCTGAATTGCATTATTCATTGTATCAAAGGAGAACTGGTTTATTATAGTTTCCATTTTTTGTTTAATGTTGGTGTTACATAAATTTCCAATGCTGCCGGCATGAGTATGATTAATTTTTTCAGGAACTGTAAATGTTCCGCCTTCAATTTCAATCCCTACCTGGCGATACGCTTCGCGAAAAGGTATACCCTTTAAAACACGTTTATTTACTTCCTCTACACTAAAAGCATATTTATACAATGGATTTTTCATCAGGTCTTCCTTAACAGTCATATTCTCCACCGCAAATGTGGCTAGATCAAGACAACTGAGGATTTCATCAAAGGCTGGAATAAAGACCTCTTTAATTATTTGAAGATCCCTGAAATAACCCGAAGGAAGGTTGCCTGTAATCATCCCGATTTGTAATGGTAATGCCTGTATCTTATTGCATTTTCCTCTTATTAGTTCAAACACATCCGGGTTTTTCTTGTGTGGCATTATGCTCGATCCCGTGGTCATCTCTTTAGGCAAACCAATGAATGCGAAGTTTTGGCTCATGTATAAACATGCATCCATAGCAAATTTCCCTACTGTTGAGGCAATGGAAGCAATAGCTGTGGTAACGGTACGTTCCATTTTTCCTCGGGCCATCTGTGCGTAAACCACGTTATAGCTTAAGTCATCGAAACCTAATAAACTGGTAGTCATTTCTCTGTCGAGAGGGAACGAACTGCCATATCCGGCAGCAGCGCCTAACGGGTTTTGGTTTGTTATTTTCCATGCGGCCAAAAGCATATGAAGGTCGTCAGTAAGGCTTTCGGCGTAGGCGCCAAACCATAATCCAAATGAAGATGGCATCGCTACCTGCAGATGGGTGTACCCTGGCAATAAATCATTTCGGTGTTGTTCGCTGCGTTTTTGAAGGGCGTCGAACAATACTTTTACGCTTTGCGTTATTTCACTAATCCGTTGTCGTGTATAGAGTTTTAGATCTAAAAGCACCTGATCGTTACGCGAACGTCCACTGTGTACCTTTTTTCCTACTTCACCCAGTTTTCTGGTTAATAGAAGCTCAACCTGTGAGTGTACGTCTTCCACGCCTTCTTCAATAACGAAACTGTCTTTTAGTGCTGAATGGAACAGATTCTTAAGTTCAGGCCGCAGAATTTCAAGCTCTTGGCTGGTTAGTAATCCAACTTTAGCAAGCATGCTGGTATGTGCCATAGTACCAAGTATGTCAAATGGCGCCAGTTCTATATCAAGCTCTCTATCGCGCCCAATAGTAAAGTCTTCTATCTTTTTATTAACACTATATCCTTTATCCCAAAGTTTCATTGAAAGTGTGTTTAACTGATATAATTAGGTTTATGGTTTTTTATTCAGAATTTGTTCTGTATAATATTGAGGGTTTTATTTTATGCTGATTTGTTTTCTTAATTACCTGAACTTAAATTTATTCAATTTTTATACATCTTTTTTCATGAAATGGAAATGCGTTTTTTTTTGTTTTTGAAATTGGTTGAAATTGAGAAGCATCCCATGATACTGCTTGTTTAATTGCGCCTTGTTATTAATTTTAAGAATAAAGGGCTGCGTCTCTGTTATGTTATAAAACATCACAAATGTAGTAATTATTGTTTTACTATTGAATTATTATACACATAAATATCGCAACAGTCAATATTTATACTAAACATTCAATCCATCCAATAGTTTAATGTATAATTCTATTCCCTGCCTAATTTCGTCAGAAGTTATAAATTCATTGGCGGAATGTGATCGGGCAGAGTTTCCAGGGCCAATTTTAATTGTAGAGAATGGCATAACAGCCTGGTCGGAAGTGGTGGGAGAACCAAAGGTGGATAACCCCAGTTTCTTGCCCCTAATTACTATTGGGTGCATTTCTGATATAGAAGAACTGTTGAGTCGTGTTGATCGGGCTATTAATTGGCAGTTTACTTGTTTTTTCAAAAGATCCAGTATTTCTTCATTGGTATAGCATTCATTCACGCGGATATCCACCATGAACTGACATTGGTCGGGAATAACATTGTGTTGTGACCCTGCTTTGATACCAGTAACAGTCATTTTAACCGGACCAAGGAAGGATGATGTTTTTTCGAAGTGGTAATCTCTGAACCATTCAATTATGGGAAGTGCTTCCATAATGGCGTTTATGCCTTCGTTTCGGGCAGCATGCCCCGATTTACCATAAACAGTTCCATCAATTACTAATAAACCTTTTTCGGCTACAGCCATCTGCATTTGAGTAGGCTCGCCAATTATACCGAGAGAAATATTTCCCAGGTCAGGAAGAATTGATGTTACGCCATTTATTCCCGACACTTCTTCTTCAGCAGTAGCTGAATAAATAAGGTTATATGATTGTTGTTGTGAGCTCAATATTCGAAAAGCTGCCAGAAGTGATACAACAGAAGCTCCTGCATCGTTACTACCAAGGCCTGTAATTTTTTCGTCAGTCAGAGTTGGGGTGAACGGATCTGAATCCCAGTTTCCGGTAGGCTTAACGGTGTCGATATGTGAGTTGAGCAGTATTGTTGGTTTAGAATCGTTATAATTGGCCGAAATAACCCATATATTGTTACCTTTCCTGTTAGGTTTAAATCCCATTTTTTCAATGAGGTGCTCAACCATATCTGCAACAATCTTTTCCTCTCTACTGATTGAAGGAGTAGAAATCAACATCTTTAACATTTCCAGTGCTTCAAAAAAAACATTGTCTATTTCCATAGCTGGACGTTTTCTGAGTTTATGTGTTTATTAGTATTGTGCCATGGGTTGAGTTAATACCTTCGGGATTGGTTATTCTTATTTGAGAAACGCCTTTGTAAAGAGCATCAAAGCCGTTGTCCAGTTTGGGAATCATTCCGTCGGTTATTATTCCTTCTGCTTTTAACCGGGAAAAATCCTCTGGTGAAATGCTAGGTATTACCGAATCATCATCATCAGGATTGGATAATACGCCTTTTTTCTCGAAACAAAAAATCAGTGTTACTTTATACTCACTGGCAAGAGCTGCTGCCACAGCCGAGGCCATAGTGTCGGCATTTGTGTTGAGCATTTGACCTTGCCCATTATGGGTAAGTGGTGCAATTACAGGAATAGCATTTATTTTGAGCAGATGGCTTAAACTTTGGCTATTTACTAGTTCAATATCTCCAACAAAGCCATAGTCGACTTCTCCTTTGGCTCGTTTGCACGACTTAATAATATTAAGGTCAGCGCCTGTCATTCCCAGAGCATTTTGACCATGCGCCTGTAGTCCGGCAACAATATTCTTATTTACCAGACCGGCATATACCATGGTTACAACTTCAAGCATGGGTTCATCGGTAATGCGTCGGCCCTCCACCATTTTTGTTTGAACACCAAGACGAGTAGCCATGGCTGTGGCCGATCGGCCGCCTCCATGTACTAAAATCTTATGTCCTTTTATGGCAGAAAAATCTTTAAGTAATCTGGCCAGGCTATCGGGTTCTTCCACAACCTTACCGCCAACTTTTATTATGGTTAATTCTCTGGTCATAAATTTATAAGGTCTGAAGTATTCTTCTTAGTACCACCTGAGCTGAAACAACCCGGTTGGCTGCTTCCTGAATTACAATAGAATCGGGACTTTCAATAACAGCATCTGTAACAATCATGTTTCGTCGAACGGGCAGGCAGTGCATGAATTTAGCGTTGTTAGTGAGATTCATTTTAGTTTCATCAACTGTCCAGGCGCGGTCTTTACTTAAAATCTGACCGTATTGTGTATAGCTGGCCCAGTTTTTTGCATATATAAAATCGGCCTCTTCAAAAGCTTTCTTCTGATCGGGTTCATAGGTAACCCCTTGCATGAATTCGGGTGCCAGATCATAGCCCTTAGGGTGGGTAACAACCAAATCAACATCAGCAATATTCATCCATTCAACAAAGGAGTTGGGTACTGCTTGTGGTAAGGCGCGTGGGTGTGGTGCCCATGTAAGAACCACTTTAGGTTTTTTGTTTTTTTTGTATTCCTCAATGGTTATTAGGTCGGCAAAGGACTGCAAAGGGTGTCTTGTAGCCGATTCGAGACTTATAACAGGTACTCCGGAAAGTTCTATGAACTGGTTTAATATTTTTTCACTGTAATCATCCTCCTTACTTTCGAACCGGGCAAACGATCTTACTCCAATAATATCGCAATACTGCCCCATAACTGGAACTGCTTCACGTATATGTTCAGGTTTATCGCCATCCATTATAACGCCCGACTCGGTTTCAAGTTTCCAACCATCATTGTTTATATCCATCACAATTACATTCATCCCCAGATTAAGGGCTGCTTTTTGAGTGCTAAGTCTGGTACGCAGGCTGGAATTAAAGAAAATTGTTAAGAGTGTTTTGTTTTTTCCAAGGTTCTGATCAGCAAAAGGATTACGTTTAACATCTATTGCTTCTTTCAGGGCCTGATTCAAATCGCCAATATCTCCGGGTGTAAGAAATCTTTTCATATTTTATTTGTTGTTTGGTATTATGGACGTGTCAAACCGTTACTTTGAATCAACCATTTGTAGCTGGTTAATTCTTTTAATCCCATAGGCCCTCTGGCGTGAAGCTTTTGTGTGCTGATACCTATTTCTGCTCCCAGTCCAAACTGAGAACCGTCAGTGAATGCAGTGGAAGTATTGGCATAAACAGCTGCAGCATCCACCTCGTTTAAAAACCTGTCTATGTTATTTTGGTTGGTCGACAGGATTGCTTCGCTATGTTTGGTACTGTATGTTGCGATATGATTAATGGCCTGCTCGAGATTATCAACAGTTTTAATGGCTATTTTATAATCAAGGAATTCTTTTCCAAAAGAATTTTCATCGGCGGGTTTCAATAGTTCAGCTGGATAATTGCCTGCCAGAATTTTGAATGAATCAGTATCTGCCTCAATCTTAACCGACTTTGATGCCAAAGAGGCCACTAATTCGGAAAGTTCTGACAGACGTTTTTTATTCACAATAAGACATTCCAGAGCATTGCAAACGCTAACCCGACGGGTTTTAGCATTAAACACTATTTTTTTTGCCTGCTCCAGGTTGGCTGTTTCATCAAAATAGGTGTGAACTACACCGGAACCTGTTTCAATAACAGCTACTTTAGCATTGTCGCGCACCGAATTGATTAAAGATTGTGATCCTCGGGGTATCAGAACGTCAACCAAACCAGTTGCATTCATTAATTCTGTTGCAGCCTCTCTTTGGGGTGGCAATAACTGGATAACATCTGGAGATATGCCATTTGCAACCAGGCTTTTACGTATAAGAGATGAAATAGCCTGATTGGAGAACCAGGCATCCTGTCCGCCCTTTAAAACAGCAGCATTACCTGAGCGAAAACAGAGGGCAAAAACATCAAAAGTAACGTTGGGCCGTGCTTCATAAATTACCCCAATCACACCCAATGCTACCCGGATTTTTTTTATGTTGAGTCCATTTGGCATGGTGCGCTCCTCAAGGATTTCGCCAATGGGTGAATCAAACATAGCCACCTGTCGCAGGTCGCTTGCAATACTTCTTATTCGCTCTTCTGTAAGCATCAGCCTATCATACCGGGGATCACTTTTAGGCATGCGTTCCAGATCGATGGCATTGGCCGAAAGTAAATTCTGAATATTGGTTTCTGCACGATCGGCCAAATCGAGTAAAACTTTTCTATTAGTTTCATTACTAACTTGAACTAAAAGAGAGACGGCCTGTTTGGCCTTAATGATTTGTTCTATTGTGGTCATAATATGTTGTTATTGAGAAGCCTTAAGTTACAATATTTTGTTTTTCAAGGAAATAGAAAAAGATAATCGTAATGCACCAAAGGCTTGAACTTTTTATCGGAAAGATGTTCTTTAGCTTTCTCGCTGTCGTACTGTGCTTTCCCTATTCCAATGAGTTTGTCTTTGTTATCAATGATACGCAATAAATCGCCTTTTTTAAAATCGCCTGTGATACCAATAATTCCTGCAAGTAAAAGGCTGTTAGCACGGGGAGAGAAAAGCGCTTCGCGCGCACCCTGGTTTATGATTACTTCGGCACTGGCAAAACCAGCTGAGTAGGCCATCCATTTTTTTACAGCAGGGCGGGGTGTACCAGGGATAAAGCTGGTGTGAGGGTTTATTCCGGTTTGCTTTACAAGATCGAGGATTATCCCATGCTTAGTTCCATTAGCTATATGAACAGCAATGCCCGCTGCAGCAGTGTTTTGCGCAATACGGCCTTTGGTAAGCATGCCTCCCCGTCCGAAATTACTTTTTCTTGTTGTTATAAAATCAGCCAAGTCGGTTTCACCATTTCGTATTTCTTCGACTAAAACAGATGACTTTTTATCAGGGTCTCCATTAAAGATGCCATCCACATTACTTAAAATGAAAAGAGCCTGACTGTCCATCATAGCTGCTAATAGTCCTGCTAGTTCGTCATTATCGGTAAACATCAGGGCTGTTACGGATACTGCGTCATTTTCATTAATAATAGGAATGATGTTGTTTTCGAGAAGTACCGACAAGCAGTTCTTCATATTTAAATAATGTTCTCTGGTTCTAAAATCCTGTTTAGTTACCAGTATCTGTGCACAGGTTATGCCATGTTGCTCAAAAAGATTCGAATAAGTTGACACCAGTTTTATCTGTCCAACTGAAGATAGAAGCTGTCGCTCCGAAACCGGATCTTTCTTTGGCGGTTGTGGAACTAAGCTTCGTCCGGATGCTACAGCGCCGGATGAAACCAAGATCAATTTTATTCCTTGTTGATGCAGCTCCGCTATTTGGTCTGTGATATGGGTAATTCTTTCCAGATCAAGCTTCCCATCGGGGCGCGTTAATACGTTGGATCCTATTTTTATGGTTACCGACTTATACACTATTATAATGCTTTAAACTATTGTATCTCTTATATGAATATAATCCAGTGATTTGGAGTGGTCATTAACAATATGTGAATTAATACTCCAGATTATAACTGTAATTTTCAATTGTATCAAATAATCTGACAATCTATTTTTTTGGCTAAACAGGGAATGGATTACTTATTACTATTCTCGATCTTGTTGTACGAGGTAAGTAATCCTTTTATCAGTGATGAACTGAATCCCTGATGTTCCATTTCGTTTAATCCGGAGATAGTAATGCCTCTGGGGGTTGTTACTTTATCAATTTCAGATTCAGGATGGCTTTCACTCTGGATAATAAGTTGAGCTGCTCCTTTTACTGTTTGAGAAGCGATTTTTAAAGCCAGATCCGAGCCAAAACCAATTTCAACACCACCTTGAGTTGCAGCTCTGATAAATCTGAGAGCAAAAGCAATACCACAGGCAGCAAGAACTGTTGCCGATGACATTAGCTCTTCTGGTATAAATTGAACAGTTCCCAATTCTTCAAAAAGCAGTCTGATTTCATTATCTTGCTCCACTGTTGTATTCATGGACGACAGACAGGTCATCGATTCACCTATGGCAATAGCTGTATTGGGCATGGCTCTGCAAACAGGAAATTTGTTTCCACTCAACGTCAATAGGGTTTGGTTGTTGATGCCTGTTGCTAAGGATATTAATAAAACGTCAGGTGAAAGCAATGGTAAAACTTCGCTTACCACCTCTTCCATTTGATATGGTTTAATGGCAAAAAAAACGATGTGAGCATCCTTAACTGCAGTTTTGTTATCATTTCCCGTGGTTATTCCCAGTTTCGCCAATGGCTCCAGTAGTTGTGAACGTCGACGGGTAACACTAATCAATTCGGGTTTTATGCTGCGGCTAAAGACTAATCCTTTGGCTAGGGCAGAACCTAGATTTCCACCACCTATTATTGCAATTTTTCTGTTTTCCATGAATGAACAGTTAAATGATGCTTATATTAATTTCAGTAAACTCTGTTAAGTTTCAAAAAAGTCTTACAAATTTACTAAAAACAAAACCATTAAAAGATCTTAATATGGTCGGCTTTTATCTTTAACCTCAACTTCAATATGAGCCCAGTTTTCACCTTTACGAATGCGATGCAGTTGCATTTCGCTCACTCCAAATTGTTTGGCGATGATGCGAAGTTTGGTTTTCCTTTCCGGGTCGAGTAATATCTTTTTTAACCGCATAACCTGAGTTGCATTCAATTTATGGCCTTCTGTTATGCAACGTCCTTTTATTTTTTCTCGTCCTTCAAGAACCAGTGGATTTGTTTGTTGATGTGTATAAGTTTCTTCGTGTGTGGCCCATTTAAGGTTTTGCACAAAGTTATTTGACTTATTAAAGTCGAGATGAATCACAAAAGCATCATCTTTTGTTGGAGCTTGTAAAAAGTACAAAGCCACTAATTTATGGATATAAAAAGTAGTTGAAACGCCCATTGGCCTTAGCGGTAGGGTTTTATATCCCTTTATGCAGCCACCTTTTACCAATGTGCCTTCACTTCGGGATTTTGTGTAACTAATAATTCGTCCATAATTGCTTATTGCATATTGTTTGCGCAAAGCTCCAGGAGGAAAAATAATTTCACTCCATTCTTCGTTCCAATAAGATTTAATCATTTGTGAATTACTTGTGTTATTAGGTTGTCAGGTTATCAGTATTTCTTTCAGGCTCGATATAAAATGTTTGGCCATTGGGATGGTCAGAGTTAAAGGAGGCAATAACCGAATAATATTGGTTGAGGATACTCCTGTGAATATTCTTTTTTGATACACCAGATTCTTACGTATTTCGCTAATGCTTTCGTTAAATTCAAGTCCAATCATCAGGCCTCTTCCTCGTATTTCAGATATTCCGGGAATATTTGAAAGTTCGTTGATTAAGTACTCGCCGGTCAATCGGGCATTTTCAATCAGGTTTTGATTGTCGATGACTTCAAGAACAGCTAAAGCAGCAGCACATGCCAGATAGTTGCCCCCAAAGGTTGTTCCTAACAAGCCATACGATGCCTTAAAATCGGGTGATATTAATAGTCCTCCGATAGGGAAGCCATTTCCCATACCTTTGGCCATTGTTATGAGATGTGGGCGAATTCCAGCGTGTTGAAAGGCGAAGAATGAGCCTGAACGGCCATATCCCGATTGAATCTCATCAAGAATAAGAACAACACCATTTTTTGTGCATAAACGGTCAAGATCTTGAAGGAAGCTGTTGTCTGGTACCCTAATTCCTCCAATCCCTTGAATTCCTTCAATAATTACAGCACAAACATCACCTTTCAATAATTCTTCTTCCACAGCTGATGAATTGTTCAATTCAAGGAAAGTAACCTCATGTCCTTTATTTATTTCTGCTTGTATGGAAGGATTATCCGTGGCAGCCACGGCAGCAGAAGTGCGACCATGAAAAGCTTTTTTAAATGCAATAATTCGTTTTTTCCCGGTATGAAAGGACGCTAATTTTAGTGCGTTTTCATTGGCCTCAGCTCCTGAGTTGCATAAAAAGAGGGTAAAGTCGGGTAATCCACATATTTCGCCCAGCTTAGTTGCAAGCTCTTTTTGTAATGGATTTTTTACCGAATTGGAATAAAAGCCGATGTCGTTTAGTTGACTTGAAATGCGCTGAATATAATGAGGGTGCGAATGACCGATGGAAATTACTGCGTGCCCACCGTAAAGATCCAGATACTGGTTTCCTTTATCGTCCCAAACATAACAATCATTTGCTTTTTGGGGTGTTACATCCATAAGTGGGTAAACATCAAATAACTTCATTCTAATATATTTATTGTTCAGTTGAGTGTGTAAAAGTGAATCGTTTTATCAGAAAGCCGATGGTTTAATATAAAGTCCGGTTGTTTCTGGAATTCCAAAGATAAGGTTCATGTTTTGAACTGCTTGCCCTGAGGCGCCTTTGGTAAGGTTGTCGATAATGCTGGTTATATGCAATTTCCCGTTGTATTTGCCAAGTTCAAGCAGGCATTTATTAGTGTTTACTACCTGTTTGAGATCAATAGGACTATTTGATATGGTTACAAAAGGATGTGAGCTATAGTAGAAATCAAATAATCCACGGACTTCATCGAGCGACAGATCGCAGTCGAGATAAACAGAAGCCAGTATTCCTCTTGCGAAATTACCCCGCATAGGAATAAAATTCAGTGACTGTTTGAATTCGGGCATCAATTGTGTGAGCGATTGATTAATCTCTTTCAGGTGTTGGTGCTCAAATGCTTTATAGACCGAAACATTGTCGTTTCTCCAACTAAAGTGAGTGGTGGATGAATGCGACTGACCGGCCCCGGTTGAACCTGTAATGGCGTGTACATGAATTTCTTTTAGTAATGCATTGGCCGCTAAAGGTAAAATAGCTAGTTGTATGGCAGTAGCAAAGCATCCAGGATTTGCAATTTTACCGGCACCCTTTATTTCTTCCCGGTTCATCTCGGGCAAGCCATAAACGAAATCATTACCGGGGGACTTCAACCTGAAATCCTGACTTAAATCAATGATTTTAACTTTTGCAGGTATGGAGTATTCGTTAACAAAAATTGCCGATTTACCATGTCCCATGCATAGAAATACTACATCAACCGCGTCAAAATCGGGTGTTGTATCAAATATTAGGGAGGTGTCACCAACCAGGTCAGTATGGACTTTGGTAATAGGTTGTCCTGCATGACTGCTACTAAGTATCCAACCCATTTCAACATTTGGGTGGCCTAACAGGATTCTGATTAGTTCACCTGCCGTATAACCCGCTCCTCCGGCTATTCCTACTCTGATTCTCATCTTTATGCAATCTGTTTTATTAATATTTAATCAATATCCAGCTGACCTTCGTTTACAGTGTTAAAAATCTTCAACGAGTTAGCCAAAATTGTAGTGAATCCTCTAATATCATCACCAGTCCAGGCTTTATTTACCTCGCCATAATCGCCAAATCCGCTCTTCATTAAGTCATGGGCCGATTCAATGCCTTCAACCATAAAGTGGAAAGGATGGAGCTGAATAAATACTTTACCCGTCACATTGGATTGAGTGCTTTCCAGGAATTTCTCTATGTCGCGCATCACAGGTTCCAGATAAAGTGCTTCATGCAGAAGCATTCCGTACCAGTTGGCTAATTGTTCTTTCCAGTACATCTGCCATTTGGTTAGGGTGTGCTTTTCCAAAAGGTGATGGGCTTTCATAATTAGAAGAGGAGCTGAAGCCTCGAATCCAACGCGGCCTTTTATTCCTATGATAGTATCGCCAACGTGAATATCACGACCAATAGCATAGGCCGAACCGATTAGCTCAACCTGGCGAATGGCATCAATTTTATTGGTGTATTTTTTCCCGTTTACTGCAATTAACTCACCTTTTTCAAATTCGAGTTCAAGTTTTTCGCTACCGGTTTTAGTTGGCTGGCTTGGATAAGCTTGATCAGGCAGAGGTAAATGCGATGTAAGGGTTTCTTTACCGCCAACACTTGTGCCCCATAAGCCTTTATTTATGCTGTAAGCCATTTTTGTCCAGTCGCGCTTAACGCCTTCCTTTTTAAGGTATTCAATTTCTTCTTCACGGCTTAACGACTTGTCGCGTATGGGTGTAAGAATCTTAAGTTCAGGCGCAAGAATTTGAAAAGTAAGGTCGAAGCGTACCTGATCGTTTCCTGCTCCGGTTCACGAGCATATTTTACAGTGGCAAGTGCCTGAAAAATTCTTTCCGAAGAAACTGATAAGGGATAGGTGTTGTTTTTAAGGATGTTTCCATAAACCATGTACCTAATACAGTTCTTGTAATATAAGTCGGTAATATCAAGAGTTGTATGTTTCACCACCCCAAGGGCATAGGCATTATCCTCCACCTCTTTAAGTTCAGCCTTACTGAAACCTCCGGTGTTTGCTATAGCCGAATAAACCTCCAGATTTTTTTCGTTGGCCAGGTATTTAACACAATAAGAGGTGTCTAATCCACCACTGAAAGCCAATACTACTTTTTCTTTTTTCATAAAAACTCGTTTAGTCCGTTCTTAGTTAACCCATGTTTTAATGATGTAACAATGTTCGGTTCGTTTTTTATATTTGATTTCAAATGATAATTTACTTGATTGATATATTTTAAATGCTCTGTTAAAAAGGAATTTATATTGAGCATAATCATTTATCGTACGATCTTCAAATAATAATAGAAGTTCAGAAATACTAAAGGCAGCGGAATTCTTAAGAGCATTCTTTTTTATACAAATAATCCAATGATTTTTTGTAACAACTTATTTCCATTATTACTTTTATTGTTGCTTTTATTTTTGTTCCGCAGTAATACGAATTGCTTAAATTGTAACCATCGCTCATATACTTTGAGTTTCTTTTGAGGAATGGGTTTTGTTTTGTTTTTTTCCTCTTTTTGGGGATCATAAAGCATGCCGGTACACAAGCAATGCTTGCGTTTAGTACGCATAAGTATGTCGTAGTTAACACAACTCTGACATCCTTTCCAAAAATCTTCATCATCGGTTAATTCTGAGAAAGTCACAGGTTTATAACCTAATTCAGAGTTGATTTTCATTACGGCCAGGCCAGTGGTTAATCCAAAGATTTTAGCGTTGGGGTAGCGTAACTTTGAAAGCTCAAATGCTTTTCTTTTAATATCGCGGGCCAGCCCATGTCCTCTGAATTTATCAACTACGATAAGGCCTGAGTTGGCAACGAATTTTTCGTGCCCCCATGACTCAATGTAGCAAAATCCCGCGAATTCATTATCAGCTAAGGCAATTATTGCCTTACCCTCGTTAATTTTCTGACGGATATAGTCGGGACTGCGTTTTGCAATTCCTGTACCTCTTATTTTTGCTGCTTCAGCAATGGTGTTAAGAATTATGTCAACATATTCCAGATGCTCATCTGAGGCAATAAAAATATTGATGTTGGGACTCATTTACTTAAGTTAATTAAATTGTAATACTTTGGGGATATAATTAAGTTGTGTGTTTTAGTATTGTGTTAGCCTTTATATTTATGGGTTGATAACTTTGTTTTTAATACCGGGAATAAACAAAGCAAGAGAATCAACCACTTCTTGATGAGAAATTCTTTCTCTTGTTATAATAAGAATTGTATCATCACCTGCAATGGTACCCAGAATTTCATACGGACCATGGCTGTCAATAACAGAACCAAGGCCATTGGCAAATCCGGGACGCGTTTTTATAACTGCCAGATTACCTGAAAATTCTAAAGATAGTAAACCGTTTATTGGAAATTCGTTGAAAGAAAGATCCTCTTCGCCTTGCTCTGTTCCTGATTCAGGTAAAACATACATATATCCACCATCCTGATCAGGCTGCTTAGCTACCTTTAGCATCTTAAGGTCGCGCGAAAGGGTTGCCTGGGTTGTGCAATAGCCTTCTTTTTCGAGCAGGATAAGCAATTCTTCCTGACTGCTAACTTTTGTTGTGGCAATCAGTTGCGTAATTGTATTGAGTCTTTGGGTCTTAATTTTCATTTTTTCTGGTATTCTGTTTAATCCAAAGATCTGTTTTTCTTAATAGTAAAAATGGATAGTGAATAAATATTCAAGGAAAGTGCAAAATTATGCAAAAAATTAAACTTCAAAAGCAAATTTGTGTTTTTTTTAGATTTTGGTGAAAAATAAAATCAATATCGCTTGGTTAAGCAACTGGCTTAGTACGCCCAAAAGCAATATTACGCAGGCTATCTTCATATAGGGGTCAGGACTGACATCATAAACAACACTTTCGTCACTCTGTGGCTGTGACTGCTTGAAAATTATTGAATTAGTGGCATTCTATTTAAACAACATTATTGAATAAAGCCTAAAACAGAAAAAAAAACTATTGAATACATTAGTTAATTGACAAATAAATGAAACGAATATTCAAAAAATATGCAAAAATGTGAATCTGTTTCAAGGTTTTTGACGAAACTTGATGTAACTTTGTAACCCGGAAAATAAAAGTTTACTTACCTGTAATTAATTCTGTTATACGATGAAGGAGAGTGTAAATAAAGTTGTAATACTAGGTTCAGGTGCGTTAAAAATTGGAGAAGCCGGTGAGTTTGATTATTCCGGGTCGCAGGCAATTAAGGCTCTTAAGGAGGAAGGTGTTTATACAATTTTAATAAATCCCAATATTGCCACAGTGCAAACTTCAGAGAAGCTTGCTGATAAGATATATTTTCTCCCAGTGACACCTTTTTTTGTAGAAGAGGTAATTAAAAAGGAAAACCCCGAAGGGATTCTGTTGGCATTTGGTGGTCAGACAGCATTGAATTGTGGAGTTCAACTTTATGAGCAGGGTATACTTGAAAAATATAATATTAAAGTTCTGGGCACCCCGGTTCAGGCTATAATTGAAACTGAAGACCGAGAAATTTTTACCAATAAGCTTGCCGAAATTAATGTTAAAACACCAAGAAGTATTGCTGTTACTTCTGTGGCGGATGCTTTAGATGCTTCAGATAAACTGGGTTTCCCCATTATGGTCAGGGCTGCCTATACGCTGGGTGGTATGGGAAGTGGATTTTGCTTAGATCGGAAAGAATTGTTAATGCGGGCTGAAAATGCTTTCTCCTACTCCAATCAAATACTTGTAGAGGAGTCGCTTAAGGGGTGGAAGGAAGTTGAATATGAAGTGGTTCGTGATGTATATGATAATTGCATCACGGTGTGTAATATGGAGAATTTCGACCCGTTGGGCATTCATACAGGCGAAAGTATTGTAGTGGCCCCATCACAAACACTTACCAACTCTGAATATCATAAATTACGCGAGGTGGCTATTAAAATTATCCGCCACATCGGTATTATTGGGGAATGTAATGTACAATATGCACTTGATCCCAATTCAGAGGATTATCGTGTAATTGAGGTAAATGCCCGTCTTTCACGCTCGAGTGCGTTAGCTTCAAAAGCTACAGGATATCCGCTTGCATTTATTGCAGCAAAATTGGGACTGGGTTATGGGCTTCATCAGTTAAAGAATACTGTAACCAAACAAACAGTTGCGTTTTTTGAGCCAGCCCTCGATTATATTGTATGTAAAATTCCCCGGTGGGATTTAAATAAGTTTACCGGTGTGTCTAAGCAAATTGGCTCCAGCATGAAGAGTGTGGGGGAGATTATGGCTATAGGCCGGACTTTTGAAGAGGCTATACAGAAAGGTTTGCGGATGGTAGGGCAGGGAATGCATGGTTTTGTTGGAAATCAGCCGCTTAAAAACACCGATATTCGTAAAGAATTGTCAGAGCCTACTGATCAACGCATCTTTGCTATTGCTGAGGCGCTTGATCAGGGAATGGATATTGAAGAGATATGTGAATTGTCCAGGATTGATAAATGGTTTCTTGAGAAGCTTAAGAATATCACCGATCTAAAAGATAAACTTGGGCAATATAAATCGCTTAAAACGCTGCCGGATGCAATTCTTTCAGATGCAAAAAAAATAGGATTCTCTGATTTTCAGATTGCACGAATTGTGCTTAAGACATCCTCTTTACAGATGGAGGAAGGATTACTCAAAGTTCGTGATCATCGTAAAGAAAGGAATATCTTACCTTATGTAAAGCAAATTGACACACTGGCCGGGGAGTTTCCTGCGCAGATTAATTATTTATACCTTACTTATAATGGATCAAGTCACGATATTGAATTTGAAAAGGATGGATTATCGGTTATAGTACTTGGTTCAGGAGCATACAGAATTGGTAGCAGTGTGGAGTTTGACTGGTGTAGTGTAAATGCAGTACAAACAGTAAATGAACAAGGCTTTCGTTCCGTAATGATTAATTACAATCCCGAAACGGTTAGTACCGATTATGATGTTTGTAGTCGTCTCTATTTTGATGAGCTTTCGCTTGAGCGAGTTTTGGATATTGTTGATTTGGAGGCCCCTAAAGGGGTTGTTGTTTCAGTTGGCGGCCAAATAGCTAATAATTTGGTCATGCGTTTGCACGATCAAAATGTGCCAATTCTGGGAACCTCCCCGGAAAGTATCGACCGGGCTGAAAACAGGCAGAAATTCTCATCTCTTTTAGATGAACTTGAAATAGATCAGCCTCGATGGAGTGAGTTAACTACAATAGAAGATATTTTTGATTTTGTTGATATTGTTGGATTTCCGGTTCTGGTGCGTCCTTCGTACGTTCTTTCGGGAGCTGCTATGAATGTGGTTAGTAATCGTGATGAATTACAGCACTTTCTTGAACTGGCAGCTAATGTTTCCAAACAATACCCGGTTGTGGTTTCAGAATTTATTGAACAAGCCAAAGAAATTGAGATTGATGCTGTGGCTCGTAATGGAGAGGTTATTGCATATGCTATATCTGAACATATTGAGTTTGCAGGTGTACACTCAGGTGATGCAACCATCGTGTTTCCTCCCCAAAAGCTTTATGTTGAAACCATTAGAAGGGTAAAACGGATATCCAAAAAAATTGCTGCGGCACTTAATATTTCAGGTCCATTTAATATGCAGTTACTTGCAAAAGATAACGACATTAAAGTTATTGAATGTAACCTCAGGGCATCAAGGAGTTTTCCGTTTGTGTCGAAAGTGCTGAAAGTTAATCTTATTGACATGGCAACGCGGGTTATGCTGGGGTTACCGGTTGAGAAACCCAGCAAGAGCTTTTTTGAGCTTGATTATGTTGGAATTAAGGCTCCTCAGTTCTCATTTGCCCGTCTTCAGAAAGCTGATCCCGTTCTTGGGGTTGATATGGCCTCTACTGGTGAAGTTGGCTGTATTGGAGATACTTTTTACGATGCAGTACTTCAGGCAATGTTGTCGGTTGGTTACCGTATTCCTAAAAAAAATATCCTTATTTCTTCGGGCCCGCTTCGTGATAAAATTGAATTGCTTAATAGTGCCCGCCTTCTGGTTGAAAAAGGATATAACTTGTTTGCCACTAGCGGTACACAGCGGTTTTTTGAGGAAAATGGATTGAAAACTACACTTCTTTATTGGCCTGATGAGCCCGATAAAAATCCTAACACCATTGATTATATTCGAGAACGAAAAATTGATTTGGTGGTGAATATCCCCAAGAACTTATCAAAGGGTGAACTTAAGAATGGTTATCAGATTCGTCGAACCAGCATTGATTTTAATGTTCCGCTTATTACAAACGCCCGTTTGGCCAGTGCTTTTATTGGTTCGTTCTGTAAAATGGAAATGGAAGATATTTCTATTAAAAGTTGGGATGAGTATAAATAGTTTTTTTACAATTCTTATCTCTCGAATTTAATTAAAAACCACCGTGTAAGCGGTGGTTTTTTTTATTCGTGGCATAATAATTGTGCTGTAAATCAATGGGTTCAGTTTCTTTAGGGTTAAAATACTACGGCTATGAAGAATATTTGGATTTTTCTGATTTTATTTTCGGGAGTGGTTATAGCATCATGCGGTTCAACCGAAAAAGCAGGGGTTTCCTCTCTAAAGGTTAAAGTAGTTGCCGAAGACAGTTTGGAGTATCAATTAATTGTTTCCGACTCGAAATTCGAAGCCTTTTTGGCTATGCAGCCTTCATCTGAGTTTTATTCTCAGGCTTATTATGAAGGGTGGAATCAGCAATATGTTATAGAATGGAACATTCGCCATAGTAACCCCATTAGATATGGCGGCTTTTATGAAACAGAAATTCATTACGATCTGTTTACGGATTATGGAATGGATTTAAATTACCGGCTGTATAATTATTTTCGTTTTATTGAGAAGGAGTATGGTATACAATTGATAAACAGGGCGCGATGAGTTTTTGTATTTGTGAAAACAAAAAACCTGTCAGTTATATTAACTAACAGGCCTAATGTGAAAACTAATAATTGGGTTTGGGTAAAATTGAAATATTTTCTCTTGATGAATTATCTGTATAGGATTATTTATTAGAAGTGAGCATTGCTTGTTCTCCCATTGCTGATTGAGCTTCAATTAATTTTTTTTGTGAAGCCTTAAAACTTTTACGTATCTCTCGTTTAAAAGCCTCACCCCTAAATAAATATTTTGTACCATCATCCGAGAGATTAATCTGGTCTTTCATAATAAGATCAAAATTCGCAAGAGCCTGACTATAATCATTTTCTAGATTTTTAATGGAAGCTCTTGCATCATTTACTTCTTTTGGAGTATTGGATTTTAGATCTTTTTTCAGTTTCTTCATTAGGGTTGTAAAACTTCTGCTCTTATCATTCATCTGTATTATTGCGGCTCTGATTTCATCTGAGCTTGTTTCATGAATGTTTAATCCAAGATTCAATAATGAGTCAGCGAATAATTTTTTATTCAAATTTTTCTGATAGTTTGCTTCGGCACGTTCCAACTGAACTTTTATGCTTTTCATATCCCTCTTGCCACTCTTGTTTCCAGCGTTAATCCCGGCGAAAAGGAATAAACACAATAAAGCAGAGATGAATCTTAATGAAATGAACTTTAAAATGTTGTTGTCTTGAAAAAGGTTTGCTTTCATGGATTCAGAAGTTTAAGTTTTGTGATGTAAAATTATATACAATGTTCTGTAGTGGAGTTATCGTTAATAAAGTATTAATTAACATTGGTCAACGAAAATTAGTGTTTGGGAAATTTAGGGTTAAAATCAGCGTCAATTTTTGATAATTGTTCTTTAAATGGTTCCAGATGTCAAAAAAAAAGTGAATTGATAAGAGTTTTTAGCAGATAATCCCTGATTGGTAAAGGTGCATTAATAAAGAAGTTATGGCGTATAAATATTATTTTAGAAAAAAAAGAAACCCGATATGTTGAATCGGGCTAAATTTTTCGCGGGCAATTATGCTGTTGACATAGTATCAAAAAAACACCGCTGATATGAATTTGGTAATTGATCAATTTTTTTGTGAATGGTATACTCCGGCACTATAATGTAGTACATCTACTTCTTCCATGGTTATTAATCCTCCTGCACCTGCTTTTTCCATTAGCCGGGTTACAATGGCTGAAAAATCGGTAAGTCTTTCTTGTCGGTCAATCATTTCAATAATAATTGGCAGGTCAGAGGCCAGTGTAAATACTTTTATGCTTTGAAATAAACTGTTAGCACCATAATTCATTATTCCTTTAACAACCGTAACACCCGAAATTTTGTATTTTTTTGCTGCAAAAACGATAGCCTCATATAGTGGACGCTGATATACATAGTCGCTTTCGCCTACAATAATTTTTAGTTTAACTGCGTTGCCTGAAAGATTCATGCTTTTAAGGATTAGATTTATAACCTTTCCTCAAGTTAAAAAAAGGTTTTTACAAATTCAACTTCCTAAGGCGACTTTTTTATTTATTGTATTGTATATAGTTTAATAAGCTCTTATCCCAACTGGAAG
>CAZSQG010000006.1:0-46131 GCA_964608615.1 uncultured Marinilabiliaceae bacterium | reverse complement strand
TTTTTATTTATTGTATTGTAGGTTGGTTTGCAAACAACGGATAACATATTTAAAAAAAAATAGTTGTTTTTTAACTTTAGACGTACGTTTCTTGAATCTTTCTTAAATATTATTAATTTTACAGAAGTACCCTTTTAATGATTTTTATTAACCTTTTAATTATTAGCTATGAAAGTATATCAAGCCGATCAGATAAAGAATATCTCGCTCCTTGGTAATAGCGGATCGGGAAAAACCACCCTTGCTGAAGCGATGCTTTACGAGGGTGGAGTCATCAACCGCCGTGGAGACATTGCAAGTAATAATACGGTTTCCGATTATAACCGGGTAGAACAGGAATATGGCTACTCGGTTTTTTCATCGGTGCTATTTACCGAGTGGTTGGGCAAAAAACTTAATATTATTGATAGTCCCGGTTCTGATGATTTTATTAATGGTGCTATTACCTCACTTAATGTCACCGATACAGCTATTATGCTCCTGAATGCCACTCAGGGCGTTGAAGTTGGTACTGAAAATATGTTCAGATATACTGAAAAGTATCATAAACCTGTGATATTTTTAATTAACCAATTAGATCACGAAAAAGCCAATTTTGAAGGAACCATTGATAGTATTCGTGCCTCCTTTGGAAAAAAGATGGTTGTTGTTCAGTATCCTGTTGTTGCAGGACTTTCATTCAACGCTTTAATAGACGTGTTGAAGATGAAGATGTACAAATGGGGCCCTAATGGAGGTGAACCCGAGATTCTGGATATCCCGGCAAGTGAAAAGCCAAAAGCTGATGAGTTACACAATAAACTTGTTGAAGCTGCTGCTGAAAATGATGAAAGCCTAATGGAGTTGTTCTTTGAAAAAGGATCGCTTGATGAGGATGAAATGCGGAGAGGTATTAAGGCAGGTTTAAAAGGCCGCGATTTGTTTCCTGTTTTTTGTTGCTCTGCACTTAAGGATATGGGTGTTCGCCGTCTTATGGAATTTCTTGGTAATATTGTTCCATTTGTGTCGGAAATGCCTAAGCCAAAAACTGAAAAAGGAGTTGAAGTGGAACCTGATGTTAATGGTCCTGCCTCAATTTTCGTGTTTAAGGTTAGTATAGAACCTCACCTGGGTGAAGTTAGTTATTTTAAAGTGATGTCAGGTAAGGTTTCAGAAGGTATGGACCTTGTAAATATGAACCGCGATGCAAAAGAACGTCTGAGTCAACTATATTGTGTGGCTGGTAACACACGGCATAAAGTAAGCGAATTAGTTGCCGGAGATATTGGCGCAACTGTAAAGCTTAAAGAAACCAAAACAAATCATACACTTAATACAAAAGGTTGCGACTATCTGTTTGAGCCTATTAAATATCCTAACCCCAAATTTCGTACAGCCATAAAAGCGGTTAGTGAGAGTGATGAAGAAAAGCTTGGAGAATTACTGAATCGCTTTCATGAAGAAGACCCAACAATCATGGTTGAGTATTCGAAAGAATTGAAACAGGTGATTGTGCATGGTCAGGGCGAATTTCATCTTAACACAATGAAATGGCGTCTTGAAAACCTTGAGAAGCTTCATGTTGAATTTCTGAATCCAAAAATACCCTATCGCGAAACTATTACAAAACAGGCTCGTGCTGACTATCGCCATAAGAAACAGTCGGGAGGAGCTGGTCAGTTTGGTGAGGTCCATATGATTATAGAACCTTATTACGAAGGTATGCCTGCTCCAACCACATATAAATTTGATGGCCAGGATTTTAAAATGAACGTTCGGGATACGGATGAGGTTAATTTGCCATGGGGTGGAAAATTGGTGTTTTGCAACTGTATTGTTGGGGGGTCTATTGACAACCGTTTCATGCCTGCCATCCTAAAAGGTTTGATGGAGAAAATGGAGGAAGGTCCGCTTACAGGATCCTATGCCCGCGACATTAGGGTTTGTATCTATGATGGAAAGATGCACCCGGTTGACTCCAATGAAATTTCCTTTAAACTGGCCGGACGCAATGCGTTTAGAGCAGCTTTTAAAGAAGCCGGACCAAAAATTCTTGAACCTGTTTATGATGTGGAAATCAGGGTGCCTTCGGAACGGATGGGCGATGTGATGGGCGATTTGCAGGGGCGACGTGCTATGATTGAAGGTATGAGCAGTGAAAAAGGTTTTGAAGTAATTAAAGCCAAAGTCCCGCTTAAGGAGATGAATAAATACTCTACATCATTGAGTTCCATAACCGGAGGGCGAGCCTTTTATTCAATGAGTTTTGCAAAATACGATAAAGTTCCTCCCGAAGTACAGGAGCAACTGCTGGCTACATACGCTGCTGAGCAAAAGGACGAATAGACCTTACAAAGCATTAACAATAAGAGACACTCTAATAAATGGGTGTCTCTTTTCTTTTAAAGCTAAATCAAGGTCTTATGTGATTTGCAACACAAAAATCCAGCTCAGTTGAGCAATAATGTTGATTTAATAAATGCGGAAACACTTTGTTCCATGGGTGATGCTTAAATCTCATAATCAACACAAGCTCTTTTGTCCAGATTTTGGCGAATTACTTTAGATACTTCTTGATGTTCGGGATGAATAACATATGCCTTTAAATCATCCCAGTTTTCGAATACAGTTGTTAAGGCAAGATCATAACTCTCATCAGGGTTAGTGTTTAATCCTACTTCAACAAGCAATAAACAGTTAATGCTATTTTTTAGTTGCTCCAATGAAAATTTGATTGATCCCAGCATTTCTTTTTTTTCAGCTGTAGAGATATCTTCCTTAAATTTAAAAAGAACCACATGTTTTATCATTGTCAGAAATATTTGTTAATTTGAATTCTGGTTGAGACCTAAAATTGTTAAGTACTTATAAGCGCAAAATTACAAAAAAAGTTGATTTATGTTGGTTATTGGGATTGCCGGGGGAACCGGATCCGGGAAAACTACAGTGGTACGCAAGATCATGGAGCAATTACCCTGTGATGAAATTGTTGTTTTACCGCAGGACTCCTACTATTATGATAGTGCTCATCTTCCTTTAGAGGAGCGACAAAAGATTAATTTCGACCACCCCGATTCTGTGGAGTTTGATTTGTTAGTGAGTCATCTTTCCCAGTTGTGTAAAGGAGTTACAGTTAATCAGCCCGTTTATTCGTATTTAACATGTACTCGTATGGATGAAACCATTCAGGTAAAACCAAAAAAGGTTGTAATTGTTGAAGGAATTCTGATATTGAGTCATCCCGGATTGCGAGAGTTAATGGATCTAAAGGTTTTTGTAGATGCTGAACCCGACGACCGATTGATGCGTGTTATTCAGCGCGATATTGCCGAAAGGGGGCGGACTGTTGAAAAAGTGCTTGTCAGATATGAGGAAACAGTAAAGCCTATGCATCTTCAGTTTATTGAACCTTCAAAACGTTATGCCGACCTGATTGTTCCGCAGGGTGGCAACAACCACGTGGCCATTGATATTCTAACACAGTATATTCTGCGCATACTTAGTCATCAATCTTAATCCTGATGTTATGCTTGAACAATATCCAGCCGAGAATGTTTTTTTTATTGACGTTGAAACGGTTCCTCAGTTTGCCGGTTTTAATGAGTTGAATCCTGTAATGCAGGAGTTTTGGGAGAAGAAATCGACTTATTTTCGAAAGGAGGAACAAAAAGCAGAGGATGTTTATGATAAAGCCGGTATTTATGCCGAGTTTGGGAAAATTGTTTGCATCTCAGCAGGCGTAGTGTTTGTTAGAAACGGTGAACGCTTTTTTAAAGTTAAATCGTTCTTTGGTGAAGACGAGATTCTTTTACTTAAGGAGTTTGGCAGGGTTGTGACTGGCTTTTGCAATGATCCGGGAAACCAAATTTGCGGTCACAATATTAAGGAATTTGATATTCCTTACATTGCCCGGCGAATGATCATTAATGGCATCCCATTACCACCTGTGTTGGATATTGCAGGCAAAAAACCATGGGAAGTTAAGTTTCTTGATACATTGGATTTATGGAAATTTGGTGATTATAAACACTACACTTCGCTTGCGCTTTTAACTACCATTATGGGAATACCTTCTCCAAAGGATGATATTGATGGAAGCCAGGTGGCTTCAGTTTATTATAATGATAAGAATTTGGAGCGTATTGCTATATACTGCGAAAAGGATGTTTTTGCCACTGCTCAATTGTTTTTACGGTTTAAAGGAGAACCGTTAATTGATCAGGCTAATTTTATCAGGGCCAAAAATTGATTAATCCAGGAAGTACAGAAGGGTTTTAATAAGCAGGTCGGGTTGTTCGGCATGAAGCCAATGTCCTGCTTTTGGTATGGTAATTATTTGCGATTTTTGAAAAAAGCGGTTAATTACCAATGAGTCTTCTTCTAAAATATAGGGCGATTGTTCTCCTTTTATAAATAATGCAGGAACTTCAGAACGTATAAAGTTGTTATCCGGTTTGTACTTTGAGAAACCATCCATTATCTCAGGCATATTGGTTTTTAACGCTTCCAGATTCAATTGCCATTGGTAGCTGCCAAGTGCAGAACGGCGTATGTTTTTCATTAAAAATTGCCTAAGTCTTTTGTTGGGTAAGCTTTTCCTTAATTCAGCATCAATTTCAGTACGGCTGCCCATAATTGAAGGGTCAACCGATATCATTGAGTCAATAATGATATTGTGGTTGGTCGTTATTTGTGCATAGTTGGCAAATGAACTATAATCTTTTGGAGCAATATCAATTACAACCAGATGATCGACCATATGCGGATAATCCAATGCAAAGCGCATCGCGGTTTTACCTCCCATTGAATGACCTATAAGAATTACTTTTTGCAACTCTTTTGCATTAATAAGCTCATGCAGATCAGATGCAAGTAAATCATATTTATGATTAGGATTGTGAGGGCTGCGACCATGATTGCGCTGATCGGGTAAAATAATCCTGAATTTTTCCGAAAGGCTTGATGCAATAGTCATCCAGTTATCAGAAGCCCCGTATAATCCATGTAGAATAATTATGGTGCGCTCCTGATTTCCAACCTCCCTGCTGAATAATTGCATTATAAATTATTTTAGCAACTGCTCTTTGTAAAGTGAAATGGTTTTTTCAAGTCCAATATAAAGTGCATCTGCAATAAGTGCATGGCCAATGGATACTTCTTTCAGGAAAGGAATTCGTTCGTTAAAGAAATGAAGATTCTGAAGATTTAGGTCGTGCCCGGCATTAATTTTCAAACCCGCTTTGTTGGCAATATTAGCAGCTTCAACAAAAGGGGCAATGGCTTTTTCAGGATCAACCGGGAAAAGAGTGGCATAGGACTCGGTATATAATTCAATGCGGTCAGTGTTGGTGTTTGCAGCATTCAGAATAAATTCGGGATTGGGATCAATGAAAATTGATGTTCTGATACCTATTTCTTTGAACTCAGCAATCACATCCTGTAAAAAAGTAAGGTGAGTAATGGTATCCCACCCGGCGTTTGATGTTAAAGCTTCTGGCGGATCGGGAACTAATGTAACCTGATGAGGTTTTACCGACTTAACCAGATCAATGAATTTTCGTGAGGGATAACCCTCAATATTGAACTCGGTACGAATGATTTGGCGGATATTATAAACATCTTTTTGACGAATGTGTCTTTCGTCGGGACGTGGATGAACAGTAATACCTTCAGCACCAAAATTTTGAATGTCAATGGCTGCTTTTACTACATCAGGGATATTCCCACCTCTGGAATTGCGTAATGTTGCTATTTTATTTATGTTTACACTTAGTTTTGTCATTTTGGGTATCTAATTTGTAGAGAAATTTTCCGGATTAAACTGTTATTGGTAAATTTTGTTTAAGTTTATATTATTCATGGTTTAACAAGTCAATCCTTAACAGGATTGGTCGCTTTAGTTTGAGAAAGCAAAGTTATAAAGTATTTTCTTAATCTGATTTATGCTGGCAAAAGATTTAATATCTGATGTGATTCCGTCACTTAAAACCTCTGACACTGGGCTTGATGCTCTAAATTGGATGGAGGCTTTCAGGGTGTCGCATCTTCCAATTGTTAATAATCTTATTTTTCTTGGATTAATTTCCGATGTTGATATTTATGATCTCAATTCGGCCGAAGAGCCCCTTGGAAATCATCGATTATCGTTAATGAAACCTTATGTTTTCAATCATCAACATATTTATGATGTTATTGAAATTGCATCGAGGTTAAAGTTGAGTGTGGTGCCTGTTTTAAATGATGAGAAGGAGTTTCTGGGTGTAATAACTCAAAACGATTTAATGCACCGGTTTAGCCAACTCATTGCTTCTCATACACCTGGAGGGATTCTCCAGATTGAAGTAGGAATCCGGGATTATGCCTTATCAGAAATAGCACGAATTGTAGAAGATTCGGATGCGAAAATTTTAAGTTTATATGTTACGCAGAATTTGGATAATGGGAGCCTATCTTTAACCATAAAACTAAATCGCAGCGATTTAACTGTTGTTTTAAATGCGTTTGAACGTTACGGGTATCAGGTTAGGGCGGTATATGGTACCGAAACGCCAGTTGATGAAACTGTTCAGCGTAACTATGAATCTTTGATCCGTTATTTAAGTGTATAGAACTACTCTTTTTTATAACTTTGGCAGCAGGCACATTAATGATAAAGTGTGCCTCTATGGTTATAATAATCAAAAAAATACCTTCCCTAATGAGAATTGCTATTTTTGGAAAACGGTTCGATGATTTGTTTAACGAAAAATGCTCTGTCCTTTTTAAAGAACTTGCAGCCGCAAAAGTTGAATTATTTATATATAAACCCTTTTTCGGGTTTCTTACTAATTCGGTTGGGATAGACCCAAAAGTAGAAGGTTTTTTTGATAACAATATTAATTTACCTCCTACCGATCTTCTTTTTAGTATTGGGGGTGATGGAACTTTTCTTGAGGCTGTAACCATTGTTAGAGATCGCAATATTCCTATAGTTGGAATTAATACCGGCAGACTGGGTTTTTTAGCTGAAATTTCAATGGAAGAATTACCGGCTGCCATACACGAAATCATTGAAGGACGATTTGTGTTGCGTACTTTGGATTTACTAAAGGTTGAAACTAACCAACCCTGGTTTGGTGATCTTAATTTTGCCTTGAATGAACTGGCTGTGCATAAACGCGACAGCTCATCAATGATTACAATCCATACCACATTAAATAATGAGTTCCTAAATTCATATTGGGCCGATGGACTTATAATAGCTACTCCAACCGGATCAACAGCATACTCTTTGAGCGTTGGTGGGCCAATTTTGCACCCATCATCAAAAGAATTTGTGATTACGCCCATAGCTCCGCATAATTTGACCGTGCGTCCTCTGGTAGTGCCAAACAATATTGATGTTACGCTCAGGATAGAGGGACGGGGAGGAAAGTTTCTTGCTTCGTTGGATTCACGTAGTTGTGTTTTGGAGGACTCGGTTGAATTACGGATTCGGAAATCCGATTTTACTATTTCTGTAGTTGAACGGATGGGACAGAGTTTTTATTCAACATTACGCTCAAAACTTATGTGGGGAGCCGATCGACGTAATTAATGTATAGCAATAAAATGCAACCAAAACCGTTTTGTCTTTAATGGAATATAATTCCGTTTGTTTTTGTTTCTTTGTATACTTTTTATATCACAGAATATTAATGAAGCTAATCCCCCGATCCGGAATTGTCATAACAATTTTCCTCCTGTTGGTTTTTAAGTTCCTACCGCAACAGGTCTTTAGCCAAACTTTATTGGAAGCAGGCCCCATGTTAGGGGTTTCATGGTATAATGGCGACTTAAATCCCCAGCAACAGTTTTACCGTGTACATCCAATGGCGGGAATTATTGTGCGCTATTCCGTGAACGATAGGATTGCTTTTAGGGCTGGAGCTTCATTAGTTAGTATAAGTGGAGCTTACCCTGCCCGTAGCGTTTATTTGCCACAAGCAGAAGGTGTCTCGTACCGTTTTAATCGTTCAATGGGAGACCTCACAGCTATGATGGAATTTAATTTTTTCTCTTTCGATCATCCTTTCAAAAAAGAATCTACATTCTCTCCTTATTTTACATTTGGCGTGGGATCGGTATTTTATAAAAGATATATACAAGAGAATGGTAATCATAATGAAAAACCGCTTTTTGTATTATCTTTGCCCTTCGGTGGAGGTGTAAAGTGGAAGTTTAAAAATGGGCTCAAACTTGGGCTGGAATGGACTCTCAGGAAAACTTTCATCGATGATTTGGATTTTGTGGATATGGATTCTCCGATAAATCCATCTGATCCGTATGGCTTTAATCAGGAGGTTGTTAGTCATAACAACGACTGGTTTTCGGTGGTTGGTGTTACGGCTACTTTTAGTCTAATAAATCGTCACAGTAAATGTAATGACGGATTTTGAAAAGAGGAACAAGAGTATATGTTAAAAGATCAGTTAGTTAAGGATAAGCTCCCCCGTCATGTGGCCATTATTATGGATGGTAACGGACGTTGGGCTATGCAGCGCGGTACTGCTCGTGTTTTTGGGCATAAAAGCGGTGTTAAAGCAGTTAGGGAAGTCACCGAAGCCTCAGCTGAATTGGGTATTGATTATCTTACTTTGTATGCTTTCTCTACCGAGAACTGGAGTCGTCCTAAGAATGAAGTGGATGCGCTTATGTCTTTGTTGGTTACAACCATTGCATCGGAGACTAAAACTTTGATGAAGAATAATGTTCAGTTGAAATCAATTGGTTGTAAAACAAGTCTTCCAAAGAAGGTTAAGGATAAATTAGACGATTGTATTCAGAAAACATCCGGAAATACTGGCCTTACTTTAATTTTAGCTTTGAGTTACAGCTCGAGGTGGGAAATTATTGAAGCCATTAAACAGCTCTGTGAAGATGTGAAAAGTAATGAGTTAAATATATCAGATATAAATAGCGAGGTTTTTAGTAAATATCTTGAGACTTCTGAAATACCTGATCCTGAATTGTTAATACGAACAAGTGGGGAAATGCGTATAAGTAATTTTTTACTTTGGCAAATTGCTTACTCTGAATTATATTTTTCCAATATTTTGTGGCCCGATTTTCGCAGGGAACATTTTTATGAAGCGTTGCTGGATTTTCAACAGCGTGAACGAAGATTTGGAAAAACAAGTGACCAGTTAATTTTAAATAAATAGTGATGCTTAAACGTTTAACCCCGGTATTTATTCTTTTTTTACTTTCTTTCCTTTCCATTTTTGGACAAAACACTGCTCCAGAAATATCTTATTCCGGAAAACCACGAAAATATGAGATTGCAGAGATACAGGTTAGCGGTGATTTGAATAATGATCCTACTATTCTTGCTGGTTTATCAGGATTAAAGGTGGGTCAGGAAATCTCCATTCCTGGCGATGAAATAACCAGAGCTATCAAAAAGTACTGGGAGTACGGCCTTTTTTCTGATGTTAACATTTCAGCATCAAAAATCGAAGGACGTTTAGTTTATCTGAGTATATTTCTTCAGGAAAGAGCCCGATTATCTGATATAAATTTCTATGGCTTAAAGAAATCGGAAAAGGAAGCAGTTACTGAAAAAATTGCCATGATGAAGGGAAGTCAGGTTACCCCTTATCTTATTACCCGATCTGAACGTTTTATTAAAAATCATTTTGTTGAAAAGGGCTTTTTTAATACTGAAGTAACTATAGTTCAGAGAGATGATCCGGATAAGAAAAATCATGTTTTTCTGGATATTACTGTTGACAAAAAAGAAAAGGTTAAAGTAAGCAATCTTGAATTTATAGGCAACGAAGTTTTTTCTGATAGACGGTTGAATAAGTACACGAAAAAGACTAACGAACGAAGAAAAATCTTGAATTTTTTCAAAACTAAGAAGTTTGTTGAAGAAGAATACAGGAAGGATCTTTTAACTATTATTGAAAAATACAACGAGAAAGGTTATCGTGATGCTACCATTGAATATGACTCGGTTACAAGGAATGATAACAACACCGTTGATATAAAAATTGCCATTGAAGAGGGGCTGAAATACTATTATGGTGATATTACCTGGATTGGGAATAGCCTTTATGCAGGAGAGTTCCTTTCACATACCCTCAGAATCAAAAAGGGAGATGTGTTTAACCAGACTCTGCTTGATGAGCGTCTTTTTACTGACGATGATGCTGTTCACAACCTTTATATGAATAATGGTTATCTCTTTAGCCGTATTATTCCTGTAGATGTTAGAATAAAAGGTGATACTGTAGATTTGGAAATGCGGATTTACGAAGGAGAGCCTGCTACAATTAACAGAGTAATTATTAAAGGTAATACTAAAACCCATGAGCACGTGGTGCGCAGGGAGTTACGTACAAAACCGGGGGAGTTGTTTAATAAAGAAGCCATTATTCGTTCAGTTCGTGAATTGGCGCAGTTAGGACATTTTGATCCGGAAAAAATGAACCCGGTTCCTATTCCTGATCAGGATAAGGGAACTGTTGATATTGAATTTAACCTTGAAGAAAAAGCCAACGATCAGATTGAACTCTCAGGAGGCTGGGGTGCTGGTATGTTTGTGGGATCTTTGGGTCTTAAGTTTAGCAATTTCTCGGTTAGGAATGTTTTTAATAAAGAAGCCTGGCGACCATTACCAACAGGGGATGGACAAACACTTTCAATCAGGGCACAAACCAATGGAAAGTATTATCAATCGTACAGTCTTTCTTTTGTGGAACCATGGCTTGGTGGGAAAAAACCAAATTCTCTGAGTGTATCTGTTTCGCGATCAATGCAAACCGGCGTAAACAGTAGCTACTATGGTAGCAGTTCGGGATATAGCAATAATTATTACGACACTAATTCTAATCAGCATCTAAAAACATTTGGTATTTCTGTTGGTTTTGGACGAAGGTTAACCTGGCCCGATGACTTTTTCTCACTATATACAGAGGTTAGTTATCAATTATATGATCTTAAGAACTGGCGCTATTTCTTTATGGAAAATGGTTTTTCACACAGTTTGAAGTTTAAAGTTATGCTCTCACGGCGATCCATCGATAATCCGCTTTATACACGTTCAGGTTCTGATTTTTCTATGGGGGTTGAATTTACACCACCTTATTCACTCTTTTCCAATAAAGATTATTCAAAAATTACTGATGAGAAAGAGCTGTATCGATTAATTGAATACCATAAGTGGTCGTTAAAAGGTTCCATGTTTAAGTCTCTTGATAATAATGGCAAATTAATATTAATGAGCAAAATGGAATATGGATTTTTAGGTTATTACAATAAGTACCTGAAATCGCCATTTGAAAAATATGTTTTGGGTGGTGATGGAATGGCTGGATACAGTTATTATGGAAGTGAAACAATTGGATTACGAGGCTATGAGAATGGAAGCCTCACAGCTCTTTCGTATAATGTTGCAAGCGATGGGTCTTATCGTAGCCTACAGGATGGTAACATGTATTCAAAGTTAACTATGGAATTGCGTTATCCATTGACACTAGAGCCATCTGCAACGGTTTACGGACTTGTTTTTGCTGAAGCCGGTAATTCATGGTCCGATTTTAAAGATTTTAATCCCTTTGCATTGAAACGTTCAGCAGGAGTTGGGTTACGCATATTCCTTCCAATGTTTGGGCTTATGGGTATTGACTGGGGTTATGGATTTGATGATATTCCTGGTGAAAAACAGGGTGGTGGAAGTAATTTCCATTTTGTAATGGGACAAAATTTCTAATGACACCATTATTTTTTCAAACACAATAAACATCCATATTTGCCGGCGAATGCGCAGGGGTATGACTATAGGAATGAATGTTCCACCTGGCCAATGAATTATAAAAGTATTGCCTGATTAATGACAGGATGTGATTCGTTTCAAAAGGGTTTTGGTAAATTGGTTTGGTTTTTGTTAGCTTTAAAGAAAAAACGAAGCGCTATGATTAAAAGAACAATTTTAATACTTTTGGGAGTTATTGGATTACAAGCAGTATCCTTTTCTCAAAAATATGCCTTTGTAGATACAGAATATGTTTTGAGAAATGTTCCTGCTTACGAAGCAGCGCAGGAACAGCTCAATCAGACGTCGAAACGTTGGCAGATGGAGATTGAAACTATTTATCAGGAAGTGGCAAAAATGTATAAAGAGTTTCAAACCGAAAGTGTTTTTCTTTCCAATGAAATGCGTATAAAAAAGGAAGAAGCAATTATTGAGAAGGAGAAACAAGCAAAACTTTTGCAGCAGAAATATTTTGGTCCCGAAGGTGAATTGACAAAAAAGCAAGAAGCTTTAATTCAGCCCATACAAGATCAGATATCATCTGCTTTACGCGAAATAGCTAAGGAAGAAGACCTGTCTGTTATTTTTGATAAATCTAGTGGAGTTCTTTACCTTGATCCGAAATTTGATAAAAGTGACCAGGTGCTTACCAGACTTGGATATAAAAGATAACCTGAAAAAGAGAATTCATGAGAATAAGAAAATTAGTGTTTTTGGCCATAGCAATGGCACTGACAGGATCTGCTCTTAAGGCTCAAACGCTTAAGTTTGGACATATTGATGTGGAAGCCATATTAACGGAAATGCCTGAATATAAAAATATTCAGACCGTTCTGGAAGCTGAAACTACAAAACTTGAGGGACAGTTTACCACTATGAAAGAAGAGTTGGGAAAATTAGAAACCGATTACCAACAAAAGGCTAGTACGCTTTCAGCTGAGGAAAGAGCAGCAAAAGAAAAGGAGCTAACTGAAATGCAGCAGAAAGTTCAGGCGTTCTTTCAAAATGCCCAAAAAACATTACAAGAAAAAAATCAGGAAATGCAAACACCTGTGTGGGAAAAGCTCAATAATGCCATTGATGAGGTTGGTGTTGAAGAGGGATTTATTTATATTTTTGAGGTTAAATCGGGCCTTACTCTTTACTATTCAACCAAGAGTATTGATATTGCTCAAATGGTAAAAACCAAACTGGGCATTTAGTTTGTCACAATAAAAAACTAATGTTGAATCAATTAATAACTCGTATATGAAGATTTTTAAAATTACTGCTATTGTATCTTTCCTTTTGGTTGTATCATTTGCATCGGCCCAGGAACTCAAGTTTGGTCATATAAATGTTCAGCAGTTGATATCTGCTTTACCTGATAAGCTGGAAGCTGACAAGACTATTCAGACTGAAGCTAAAGCTTTACAGGATCGCCGTACCATTATGCAGGAAGAGGCCGAAAAGAAATTTAAGGAATATCTTGAGCAACGTGAGACATTACCAGAGCTGGTAAGAGCAACATTGGAAAAGGAAATTCAGGATATTCAACAACGTCTTGAGAATTTTGACACACTGGCTCAACAAAACTTAAACAAGAAACAACAGGAGATGTACCAACCTATTCTGGAGAAAATTCAGAAAGCTATTGATGAAGTTGGAGTGGAAAAAGGGCTGATTTACATTTTCGATGTAAGTTCTCAGGTTGTATTGTATCATTCAACTGCCAGCCTTGATTGTGAGTCATTAGTGAAAGCTAAACTTGTTCAGTAATATGAACATGGGATTATATATCTTCGGATGATTTATAAAACAAAAAGGGATGACGCTGCGGTATCATCCCTTTTTGTTAAATTGAAGTGATTTTGAATATGTCTGATTATGGAAATAGCAGGGCCCATTGGGGTATTTGATTCAGGATATGGAGGGCTTTCTGTTCTCTCTGAATTACAGAAAGAGTTTCCGAATTATGATTTTATTTACTTAGGCGATAATGCCAGATCGCCTTATGGTGGACGATCTTTTGATGCTGTTTATCGCTACACGCTTGAAGCAGTAGAGAAACTTTTTGAAATGGGTTCACATTTGGTTATTTTGGCTTGCAATACTGCTTCGGCCAAAGCACTGAGAACTATTCAACAGAGAAATCTTCCTTTAATTGATCCGGGGCGTAGGGTTCTTGGGGTAATCAGACCCAGTGTGGAGGTTGTGGGGAATTATTCAAAGACAGGCTATATAGGAGTTCTTGGTACTGTTGGTACTGTTTTGTCAAATTCATATCCGCTTGAATTAAAAAAGCTTTTCCCCAAGCTTATAGTTGAACAAGAGGCTTGTCCCATGTGGGTTCCTCTGGTCGAAAATGAGGAATATTTAACTGATGGGGCCGCTTATTTTGTCAAGAAAAATCTGGATAACATCTTTAAAAGGCAGCCACTTATAGATACTTTGATTTTGGGTTGCACTCATTACCCTCTTTTGTTGCCGTTAATTGAAAAGTTTGTGCCAAAGGAAGTGAAGGTAATAAGCCAGGGGGCTATAGTGGCAACCAGTTTGCGCAATTATTTTATTCGTCATCCTGAAATGGACAATAAATGTTCAAAATCAGGAACCCAAACATATTACAGTACTGAGAATTGCGAGAAATTTAGCAATGCCGCATCCCTTTTCCTGGGGAAAAAAGTTGAAGCATTGCAACTAAAACTTGGCTGTTAAGTTATTCCTTATACCAACTAGCATACATCAAGTAGTTGTTGGCAATTTTATTGATCATTTCAGCAGTTTGATTCGGCTCAATATCTTTGACTTTTTTTGCGGGCACGCCTGCGTATATGCTGTTTGGCTCAACAATGGTTCCGGTTAAGACCAGAGAATTGGCTGCAATTATGGAATTGGATCCAATAATTGCATGGTCAAGAATGGTGGCGCCGATACCAATTAATGCATTGTCTTCAATTTTAGCTCCATGTATAGTAACATTGTGGCCAATTGATACATTGTTGCCAATTTCCACTACCGATTTTTGGTAAAGAGTATGAAGTACGCTACCATCCTGTATATTTACTTTATTGCCGATGCGTATAGAGTTTACATCGCCGCGTAAAACAGCGTTGAACCAGATGCTACAATCATCACCAATAACTACATCGCCGATAATAGTAGCATTTTCGGCCAGATAAACATTTTTGCCAATAACAGGAGTAAAACCCCTAACTGATTTAATAAGTGCCATTTGTGTTTGGTTTTGGGTGCAAAGTTAGTAATAACAGTTTGATATTTGGATCTTTTAAAGGTTTGTTATTTAATGATTATTCAGGTAAATTGCGAATCTTTTTAAAATGATTGTCCTGATTATGACTTTTGCAATTTGGATGATCGAATAATTGAATGTTAACAGCTATGGGAAAAAGTTCAAAAGTTATCGAAATTGACAAATTAGTTGTCAGGTTTTCAGGAGATTCAGGTGATGGAATGCAATTGACCGGAACTCTATTTTCACATACTTCGGCTATTTATGGAAATGATATTTCTACTTTCCCGGATTTCCCTGCTGATATTAGGGCTCCGCAAGGAACCATTGGGGGAGTGTCGGGTTTTCAGGTCCACTTTGGCCATTCTGGTGTTTTAACTCCGGGTGACTATGCCGATGTTCTGGTTGCCATGAATCCTGCTGCTTTAAAAGCAAATGTTAAATGGATGAAACCGGGTGGAACCATAATTTTTGATGTGGATAGTTTTGATGAAAAACATCTTCTGAAAGCTGGTTATAAGACGGATGATCCCATTCAGGAAGATAAACTTGAAGGATTTAATATAATTAAAGCTCCCATTACAACCCTTACACGCAAAAGTGTTGAAGGGATGGATATCGATAACAAGAGTATTCTCAGAAGTAAGAATATGTATGCTCTTGGTTTGGTTTACTGGTTGTTTAACCGTCCATTAAATCATACTCAGGATTTTATTCGTAACAAGTTTGCTCGAAAACCTGAAATTATCGAAGTCAATCTTACGGTTTTACAAGCAGGCTACGATTATGGCAATATTATTCAAGCCGTAACTCCATCGTATCATATTTCGCCTGCTGAAGTAAGAAAAGGTTTTTATCGAAATCTTAATGGTAATAAAGCTGCAGCATGGGGTTTTATATATGCTGCTGAGAAAGCCGGATTGGAACTTTTTTTGGGTTCATATCCTATTACTCCGGCCACTGAAATACTTCAGGAGTTGTCGTCGCGTAAAGATTTGGGTGTAAAAGTGTTTCAGGCCGAGGATGAAATTGCTGCTATTTGTACTGCCATTGGGGCCAGCTTTGCGGGTAGTCTCGGAATTACTTCTACTTCAGGCCCCGGTTTGGCATTAAAAACAGAAGCCATGGGGTTGGCCGTAATGGCTGAAATTCCTATAGTAATAGTGGATGTTCAGCGTGGAGGTCCATCAACCGGAATGCCAACAAAAACTGAGCAAGCCGATTTGTTGCAGGCATTATATGGACGTAATGGCGAGAGTCCTTTGGTTGTGATGGCAGCCAGTACACCCGTTAACTGTTTCGATTATGCATTTTACGCATCAAAAATCGCAGTTGAACATATGATTCCTGTTATTTTGCTCTCCGATGGATTTCTGGCGAATGGCACTCAACAATGGCGTATTCCTGATGAAGGTGAGTTCCCTGACATTATTGTTCCCCGAACAAATCAGAAACCGGGAAGTTTTAATACATATCAACGAAATGCTGAAAAACTCAATCGTGATTGGGTTACTCCAGGTACACCCGGATATGAACACCGGATCGGTGGTCTTGAAAAAGATGTGTTAACGGGATCTATTTCACAAGATGGCCTTAATCATCAAAAAATGGTGCTGTTACGACAGGAAAAATTGGACAGGATTGCCAATTTTATTCCGGAACTTGAAGTGGTAGGAGATGACAGTGCTGATTTACTTGTAATAGGTTGGGGTGGAACATATGGTCATTTATATACAGCAGTGGAAGAGTTAATTTCTGAGGGCAGGAAAGTGGCTCTGGCGCATTTTAATTATATAAATCCACTGCCACGTAATACATCTGATGTTTTAAAAAGGTTTAAAAAAATTGTGGTTTGTGAGTTGAACCTGGGTCAATTTGCTGGTTATCTTCGTACAAAACACCCACAATTCAAATACAATCAATATAATGTGATTCAGGGACAACCGTTTACTGTTCATGAACTGAAAGAGGTTTTTGTTGAATTACTGGAAGCCTGATGTTTTTGAATTGATTTAACTCATTGTTCTTTTTAATATTCTTCCCATGGAAACAGAAAATAAATTATCATATCTCGATTTTAAAAGCGATCAAAATGTACGTTGGTGTCCTGGTTGTGGCGATCATGCAATATTAAATACCGTGCAAAAAGCCATGTCGGAGCTTGGTTTAAAAACTGAGGAAGTGGCATTGATTTCAGGCATTGGTTGTTCCTCTCGTTTTACCTATTACATGAGTACCTATGGTTTTCATACCATTCACGGACGTGGATCGGCTATTGCTTCGGGTGTAAAGGTAGCCAATCCCCGTTTGAAGGTATGGCAGGTTACAGGGGATGGTGATGCTTTGGCCATTGGTGGTAATCATTTTATACATAGTGTGCGGCGCAATGTTGATTTGAATGTATTACTTTTCAACAACAAGATCTATGGCTTAACCAAAGGTCAGTTTTCACCTACTTCTAAGCGGGGATTTATTTCTAAATCGTCTCCTTTTGGCACCATCGAATATCCATTTCGTCCGGGTGAGTTAACCATTGGAGCCCGAGGTCAGTTTTTTGCCAGAACCATTGATAAAGAATTGAAGTTAAGTTTGAATGTTTTCAAAGAAGGAGCGATTCACGAAGGAACATCTGTTATTGAAGTGTTACAGAACTGTGTTATTTATAACGATAGGGTGCATGAGGAGATTACTGATAAGGAGAATAAGGAGGATAGAACCATTATTCTGGAGCATGGAAAACCAATGATATTTGGTAAAGATCGAAATAAGGGTCTTGCTTTGGATGGTATAAATTTGAAAGTTGTGACTATTGGAGAAGATGGCATTACTGAGAAAGATATTTTAGTGCACGATGCTCAATGTGAAGATAATACCATGCACCTGAAACTGGTTAATATGGAATACCCTGATTATCCGGTGGCTTTGGGAGTTATTCGAAAAGTGAAGGCTCCGGTTTACGATCAGGCTGTTGAAATTCAGATTGAGGAAGTACAGAAAAAGAGTAAGATCAAATCATTTCTTGATTTGGCCAAAGCTGGCGATGTTTGGGAAGTCAAGTAGTCCTTTGGTTTTGGGATAAGGTTATGTTATTTATCAAAACTGGTGATTTTAAAATATTCCAGGAAACAGTTTTTTTTCATGCATTGGATCAGAGGTTTCTTTGTTTTGTTATTTGCGTTGAGCGTTGCATTTAGAGCTAATGCTCAGGTAACGCCACCACGACTTATTCTTTTTGTGGTTGTTGATGAACTTGATAACGACCAGTTACTGGTATTGCAATCATCACTTTCAGATAAGGGTTTAAATAGGATTGCCCGTGAAGGTTTTCGTTTCATGTCGGTGACATCTCGTGATTTTTCAGCATATCCGGGAACTCGCCTTTCTTCAATGTTCTCGGGAGTGAAGCCATCGGTTCACGGAATTGTTGGAGAGCAATGGTTTGACCAACGTACTGGCAAGTTTTCTAATCCCGTGGCATTTAATCCGGTTGCAGTACATAAAACATTGCAAAGCAATATGGCACGAACATTTGCCGATTACTTTAAAAGCGTTTATGGCCCCGGTTCACGTGTTGGTGCCATCTCTGTTAATGCTCCCTGGATGGTTCACTGTTTAGGTTACAACCCCGATTTTTTCTTTGCATATAACCGTGCCAACGGAACGTTCTATGATGTTATGCAAATGCGAACTGATACAAGCTGGGTAAAACAATTCAACATGCGTCATAGCACTAATGGATATTCAAAAGTGCAGTGGGGACCGGTTAACGATATTACTTCCTATACCGAATACCGTTATAAATCAACTGAGGCAAGAGAGAGTTTCAGGAGCTTTTTATACAATATGAATGATGGTGGAATTGACGGGTTTCGTTTTGGAAAAGTGGCAGCATCGCCTTTTGCCAACACTCTTTTGCGCGATTTTACTGTGGCTTTTCTTGTGAATAATCAGTTTGGTTATGATGAAACGCCTGATATGCTTTCAGTTTGCTTTACCACACGACCTTTTATTAAAACTAATGGATCCATTCTTCCTGCCGAAAAGGAAGATATGTTATTACGACTCGACAACGAATTGGCATCACTAATTGATTTTATGGATGTGGATTTGGGCCGAAATAACTACCTCATTGTTTTAACCGCGGCATCCAATAGTGCTACAGATCAGTCAACTCATGGCTTGAAAGGTAAAAACACAGGAATATTTGAAAGCCCAAAAGTAATATCGTTGCTCAACTTATACCTTATGGCTATTCACGGCCAGGGTAAGTGGATAAATGGCATTTATGATAATGTTGTCTATCTAAATCACAGCCTAATTGAAAGTAAGGGGCTGTCGTTAAAAGATATGCAGGAGAGTGTTGCAAAATTTCTTCTGGAGGTTTCTGGCGTAGCCAAAGCAATTCCCGCCTATGATTTGGTTCTGGAAACGCGTTGTGATCCTTTAATCTCGGATAATTTATTTCCACTTCGTGCCGGCGATGTATATGTTACTTTGCTTCCAGGCTGGCAGACACCCGTTTCGGCATCAGGAAGCCGTCAGGATGGTTTTGCAGGACAACGTGCTGTTCCGTTTATCTTTTTTGGTTGGCAAACGAAGGCTGGTGCCTGGTTTGAGAATGTTGAAGCCACCTATCTCATTCCTTTTCTGATGAAAAGTATGGGTTTAACACATCCATCTGCCGGGCAAACACCGGATTTGCCAATATCTGACGTGTTTGGTGCCCCGTCAAGGTGAAAATCTTTTTCTCTCTCTGGGTTTCCGAGTTTGAAGAACAAAAAATAATATAAAAAGTCTTTATTAACTCGAAGTTAGTCAGGTTTGGTTCTAATAGTTTTCTGCTATGTCCATAAAACTATGCAGTAATTCAGGGTCTTTCTCAAGGGCATTGCCAATTACTACTAAATCCGCACCGTTATCGAAAGCTGTAGCCAGTTTTTGGGGTGTTGTTATGCCTCCGCCAATCATAAGAGGTATAGTACAGTTTCTTTTAACTTCGGCAATCATCTTTGCCGGCACAGGATTTAAGGCTCCACTACCGGCATCCATATAAATAAGCTTTAGTCCGAGCATTTCGCCGGCCAGTGCTGTGGCAACAGCTATATCGGTTTTATTGGCAGGTATAGGGCGCGTTTGACTGATGTATTCCACTGATGTTGGCACTCCACCATCAATTAGCATGTAACCGGTAGGTATTGTTTCAATGTTGTATTGTTTAATAAGGGGAGCTGCCACCACATGACTGCCAATAAGTAAGTCGGCATTACGACCCGAAATCATTGAAAGAAAAAGCAGGGCATCGGCATCAGGCGCAATATGTGTGGGATGACCAGGATAAAGAACCACAGGAATATCCAGATTTTGTTTTAGAAATGCCACTAACGAACCAATAGGATTGGAGATAAGACTACCACCAACAAGCAGTAAATGAGGTGGGCGCTTTTTTATTAATTTCACAAGAGCATTAGGTATATTTCCAGTGCACTTGTCGGGATCAACCAAAAGTGCAATTTGTTTATCGCCTTTTGCTATGTTAGATAATATTTGATTGTATATTTTCATTGGTTACAAAGTCTCTCTTTGATATATTTAAGCTTAACGCTATTATTTACTGATGGCTTCACAATTTCTTTATATTGACGCTATTTGTTAAGATTCGTGGGCTGTTTAAAAACATAATAAACTAAATGATTTTTTTTAATATTCTGTTAAAAGTGCCACACAAGATAATAATCACTTGTTAGTTTGTAAAGTAATTGAAACTCTTTTACTTTGTTTTTCAAAAAAAATTTTGCCGAAAAAGTTCCCTCTTTCCCAGCCACAAAGGGTGAAACCAGAATATCATCTTTAAAGATGAGTCCTGGTTGGGCAGCCATTTTAAAAAGTGTTTCTTTGGCGCACCAAATCAGGGCATGGTAAGTAGCTGCTTCGTCAGCCGGGAAAAATGCTTCTTCGGCAGGATTTATAAACCTTGATGAAATATGTGAGATCCGCTTGGAAGGGTATTCTATATCAATTCCTGCTTCAACCGATGGCGAAATGGATACTGCAGCAAAACCTCTGGTATGTGATATGCTAATATTTTGATCGGATTGTTGTACAAATGGTTGCCCGGTTTTAGCGTATTCAACAAGGGGCACACAACCGGCCATTTGGTATATCAGGGCTCTCGAAGCCAGCCATTCGAGACGTCGCGAAGGGCATGTGAACCGGTTAAGCTGTGATTCCATTTCAGAATTAAAGGGAATCATTTCAGCTAGCTCTTCTTCCGGTTCATTAATTCTCCAGACTGCCATCAGGCCGCCATCGGGTTTTTTAAGATGCAATTCAAGAGGCATTGTTACTTATTATTTGTCCACCGAATGCTTTCCATCATGTGGATTATATCATCGGTAATAAAACTGACAACAGGAGCCAATGAATCTTTATTGGGTCGCGATTGAAAATACAATGCCCCACGTAAAAAATGCTTAACACTGTCGGTAGCAAAAAACTGTACCGGTGAAGCGGCGTCTCCTCTGATTTTAAAAATCATGCCAAAAACATTATTATCTTCATTAATAAAAATGTTGTCATCAATGGCATCAGCTTTCACCACATGGCTATACACCAGTCGAATATTATCCTCGAGTATTTCGTATAGGTTGTTGTCGATATTTTTATAAGTAATGTGAATTTTTGCTCTTAGTTCGGGGTACACGAGAGTAATCCAATAAGGTTCAGCCGAAATGGAAGGATCAGATTGAATAAGGGAGTAAACGGGGTATTCCAGAGAATAAGGCATCGCCGAATCGAGTTGTACATATTCTTTTTCAGGCAATGTAATCCTGAAATAGCCTCGGGGTTTTGGTGTTCCATGGTTTTCACAGCCGTATGAAAGAATGATAATGACCGATAAAACTGGGATTAAATTCTTTAAATATCCTGACATTTTATTATTGTTTTTTTTGCACGAATTTAATCTTTTTTATTCTACGATTATCGGCAGCCAGAATTGTAAATGCGAATTGTCCGGTTTCAATGGTTTCATGTTTGGCCGGTATTTCGCCTTTAATCTCAAGCAGAAGCCCTGCCAGAGTTTCAGCTTCGCCGGATACTTTTTTTAACTGGTTTTCATCAATGTTTGTAATCCTAAAAAAGTCCTTTAAAAGAGTTTTGCCTTCAAATAGGTATGAACCATCGGGTTGTATTGAAAAATTGGATTCATCATCATCCATTTCATCACTTATTTCACCAACAATTTCTTCTAAAACATCTTCAAGGGTAACAATACCGGCTGTACCACCATATTCATCCACCACGATTGCCATATGTATTTTGTGAGTTTTAAATTCCTGAAGAAGATCATTTATTCTTTTTGTTTCGGGAACGAAATAGGCGGGTCTGATAAGTTCCTGCCATTTAAAGGTATTATCTTTTCCAAGATGTGGTAAAAGATCTTTTACATATAATATGCCTTTTACATCATCAGGTCCTTCTTCAAACACCGGGATTCGTGAATATCCCGATTCTACTATAACCGAAATTACTTTCGAGAGTTCGCTTTTAAAATCTACTTCCACCACATCAACGCGTGAAGTCATTATCTCTTCAACATTTATAATGCCGAAGGTCACAATGCTTTTTAAAAGGGTTTTCCCTTCCTGAAATTCATCGCCTGCAAGATCCAGAGCATGTGAAATGTCATCAAGTGAGATGTTTTTCATCTTTTTTGCCAGTTGCCGGTTAATCACATTGGTTGATTTAACCATGATGTTACTAAGAGGCTTAAACAGACTAATAGTTAATGAAAGCGGATAGGCTATAAAGGAGGCAAATTTCTTTGGATATTGGCCCGCATAAACTTTGGGGAGAATTTCTCCAAAGAAAAGAATCATCGCGGTTATGAATACAACCTCAAAGATAAATTTAAGCACTCCCGGTTGGTTTATAACCACTAATTCTGAAGCTACATAGGAGGTGAGCATCACAATTGCAACATTCACAAAATTATTGGCTATAAGGATAGATGCCAGAAGCATTTCGGGTTCTTCAAGGTTGTGAAGCACCAGGAGGCCTGAGCGGCTGTTTTGTGCTTTCATCTCGGATAAGTCAGTTGCCTTAAGTGAAAAGTAAGCCACCTCAGATCCTGAAATAAGCGCGGAGCTAATCAGCAATAATATGATTATGATGATAGAAATGATTAACCCGTTTGTGAGGGGTAAAAACTGAATCATCTGAAGATAAATACCTTGAAATAGCGATGTCGGGTCTGCGTCCAATTAAATCTAAATTTTAGTTAAACATTAAATTTTAGAAGGGGAGGTCATCCTCAACGTTATTGTTATTACCTGCAATTTGATCTTCATCAGAGGATTGCTGCTCATAAACGGGTGGTTTTGTGATCTGCGATGCTTGTTGAGGCTGACTCTCTGTATTTGCGGTTGTTTGGTTTTCGCTTCCTGGTTTTCTACCCAGAAGTTGTATGTTGTCAGCAAATATTTCAGTAACATATTTTTTTACCCCATTTTGGTCATCATAGGATCGAGTTCTCAACTTACCTTCTACGAATATTTGCGTTCCTTTTTTTACGTACGATTCTACAATCTTAGCTAATCCCCTCCACGCCACAATGTTGTGCCATTCAGTCCTGTCGGGAATCTCTTGTCCATCCCGCGTTTTATAACCTCGATCGGTGGTGGCAAGAGTGAAATTGGCAACAGCCTGATCATTATCGAAATAGCGGATATCTGGGTCTTTACCCACGTTTCCAACAAGTATTACTTTATTTACTGACATAGACGAAATGTTTAAGGTATTTGAACTTGAAACGGTAGCTAAATTACAAAACTTCTGTGGGCTTTTCAAATGCAGTTGAAAAATACGTTCTAATTACCAAATAATATAGTGTTGATAAGAAAATGGTGTGTTTTTTATTTGGCACATTAGAAGCAAGTTAAGATAAGCAGGGTGATCTTCTAACAAGTTAGAAGTTTCCCGGTTATACTATGTATAGGGTTTCATAACGAAACAAGTTTCTCAGGAGGCCACACCGATACACAATTAAATATAATGACTGCTTTGTTGATTTTACCCACTATAATTCATATAGAGCCAAAATGACTTTGTAACACGTTGTTTCGTCTTAGCTTCTTTATTTGTTGTCCCAAAACTTATAAATGTATGCAGATAATTAGCATTTGCAGTTCCTTATTTATTTTTGGAAACTTCTCTGATAAGTATCATAAGTGTTTTTTTACAGGTTTATGGATATTTTTTGAAGGAGTGTATTAACTGAGTTAGGCCAATCTTTGTAATATTATTGCTAACAGGCGTTTGTGAGAGTTTTGTATTAGGGTAAGTTTTGGAATATTATATCCGACCTACTATTTTTTGTGTTTGTTGAGGGCTTGTTTTTTAGAACCTTAGTTTTTTTAGGATAAAATATCATGAACCAGTGAGGTTTGTTTTTTTTGTATCATACATTAAATTATTGTGGTGAAATGGGTCATTTATAAAAAATTATACAAAAATAGGGCTATTAGTTTTTTTTTGAAGAGAAAACCTTTTATATTTGCAATCTAAATTTTTAGAAAGAAGCTCTAAATAACTGATAATTAAATAATTTTAAAGAAATGACAAAGGCTGATATTGTAAACGAGATTTCGAAAAATACTGGAATTGAAAAAGTTACAGTTCAGAAAGCTGTAGAGGCATTCATGGAAACCGTAAAAGGAAATCTAGTAAAAGGTAAAAATGTGTACCTGAGAGGTTTTGGTAGCTTCGTTGTAAAGAAGAGGGCTGAAAAAACTGCACGTAACATTTCAAAAAACACAACTATTATTATTCCGGAACACTTCATTCCTTCTTTTAAGCCATCAAAAAGCTTCGTTGTTAAGGTGAAGAATTATGTGAAGTAGAGATTGTATAACTTTTAAAAAAAGAAATTATGCCAAGTGGAAAAAAAAGAAAAGGGCATAAGATGGCCACACACAAGAGGAAAAAAAGATTAAGAAAAAACAGGCACAAGAAGAAGAAATAGTCTGTTTTTTAAGAATTTAAGAACAAACAGAAAAGTCTGTTTGTTCTTTTCTTTTGGTATCTTACGTTCTTTGAAATGATTTTAAACCAATTTATTGTATAGTGAGTGCAGAACTATTTGTTGATGTTACTCCCAAGGAACTGACTATTGCGCTTCTCGAAAACAAACGTCTTGTTGAATTGAGAAAAGAGCAAAGCAATGTACAGTTTGCTGTTGGTGACATTTATCTGGGAAAAGTAAAAAAAATAATGCCGGGTCTTAATGCGGCATTCGTTGATGTAGGGTATGAAAAAGATGCTTTTTTGCATTATCTTGATCTTGGACCACAATTTCGAACCCTTCATAAATACGTTGCTCAGGCCACAGCCAAAAAAGGAGTATCAGCGTTGCACAAACTAAAACCGGAAATTGATATTGATAAAAATGGTACAATATCCCAAGTCCTATCAACTGGTCAGGAAGTTTTAGTTCAAATTGCCAAAGAACCAATTTCTACTAAAGGTCCCCGCTTGACTTCTGAGATTTCAATAGCAGGTCGCAACCTTATTTTAATGCCCTTTTCAGATAGGGTATCTGTTAGTCAAAAAATTCAATTGCCTGAAGAACGCAGTCGGCTAAAACGACTTCTTCTGAGCATTAAGCCAAAAAATTACGGGGTAATCATACGCACTGTCGCCGAAGGTAAACGAGTGGCAGAACTTGATAAAGAGTTGCGTACTCTTGTTAAAAGATGGGAAGATTCATCCCAAAGGCTAAAAGAAACACGTGCTCCGGGACTGGTTATTGGTGAAATGGGGCGTACTTCTGCTTTTTTAAGAGATTTGTTTAACCCTAGTTTTCATACAATTTATGTTAACAATCCGGAAGTCTATCGCGAAATGCGCGATTATGTTGAGCTAATAGCTCCCGGGCGTGAAAAAATTATGAAGCTACATTCAGGTGAAGTCACTTTATTTGACCAATACGGTGTTGAAAAACAGATTAAATCCTCATTAGGAAAAACTGTTTCATTTAAAAGTGGTGCTTATTTAATTATTGAACACACTGAAGCACTTCACGTTATTGACGTTAACAGTGGGAACCGTTCAAAGTCAGCATCTGATCAGGAAACAAATGCATTAGAAGTTAACCTGGCTGCTGCTGAGGAAGTTGCCCGGCAATTGCGTTTACGTGATATGGGTGGCATTATTGTAGTCGATTTTATTGATATGCAGGACCCCGATCATCGGCAAGACTTGTTTGATAAGATGAAAGAAGCAATGGCTTCGGACAGAACCAAACATAACATATTGCCTTTAAGCAAATTTGGGCTTATGCAGATTACCCGTCAAAGAGTTCGTCCTGAAATGAATATTGAAACCAACGAAAAATGTCCATCCTGTCTTGGTACAGGTATCGTTGCACCAACTCTGCTCTTTGCAGAGGAAGTTGACAATCGTCTCCGGTTTATTGTGGAAAAGCTGAAATTAAAGAAATTGACCTTGTGGGTTCACCCATACTTGTTTGCCTATCTTAAGAAAGGTTTTCCATCTCAGGTATTGATATGGAAATGGCAATTGGGTTTTGGAATTAAAGTGAAACCCTCCGATTCTATAGCTTTATTAGAGTTCAAGATCACTGATGAAAATAATAAAAAAGTCGACCTCAATTGAGGCCGACTTTTTTTTTGCCTTCCAGTTAAGTCTTGACAAGAATATAAGTCGATTGTTATCTCTTTAAGAGCCGCCATAGAGAGGTAAAAGAACGGTAAATAGTGTCATTAAGAAAACAACCTGTTTTTCAGCCTTTGCTAAGAAAGCGTCAAAGACAAGGCTTTCGAAGTTTATGAAACCAAGGAGTCCCGATTTGTGAATTTTGTTGGTTTTTATTCTAAAAAACTTACAAAATCTACTTACCAATGACAGATTTTTGATTTATTTATAAATAGATCCATCGTTGCGCTAACAATGAGAGGTTTACGATTCATTGATAGATAGATCCATCGCTGCGCTCTGGATGACACCGCCCTTTTTTAATGGGAGATAGCTGAGGGTTTGAGGGGCAGGCGAAGCCTGCCCCTCAAACCCTCAGCTATCATGCATGTAACTTATTGTCATCCCGAACGCAGTGAGGGATCTAATGTCCAATTTAAGAGGGTGTTCATCTCCATACCTAAAGGGTTGGGTCCTTCGCTGCACCGCCAATGAGAGGTTTACAATCTCTCTGTCATGTTCACATTTTGCCCAATTTATTGGGTGGCGACTCGGGATGACTGTTTCAAAAACGCGAGTAACGTAGTATTTCGCGTTTTCTTATAAAGACTAAATATAAATGTCTGAATCATTTGGATATAACTTGCTTTATTGTGAAATTAATGTTCTTAATATTTCGTTCTGATGGGCATTTGAATTTAAATATAAATATCTATATTTGTAGATAAGTTAATTGTGTATGGTTTAAAAATTAAGATATGAGAAAGAAAATTTCATTGTTTTTTCTGATAGCTATAACAAGCTGTATTGGGGTTAGTTCGCAAGTAATTAAGCCGGTAACCTGGAAGTTTTCAGTTAGTCGTATTGATGACAAAACGATTGAAGTGATTGCCGATGCAGTAGTTGAAAAACCATGGCATCTTTATTCAACAAATATTCAGGAAGGAGGACCTGTAGCAACTTCTTTAAATTTTGAAGATTCAGAATTATATAAACTTGTGGGTAAATTAAAAGAGGAGCCACAAGCCATAATTAAGTTTGATGAGTCGTTTCAAATGGAGGTTGGCTATTTTTCAGCAAATGCCAGGTTAATTCAGGTTGTTGAAGTAAACAGTAGTGATGCTGTTAAGATTAAGGGATATGTTGAGTTTATGGCTTGCGATGATTCACGTTGTTTGCCTCCCGATCAGGTTGATTTTGAGTTGGATGTTCCGGCAGTTATAAGTCAGAACGAAGTGGCAAGTACAGATATGAAGGGTGAAATTGCCACTGTAATACTCTCACCTGCATCTGATAATGAAATTGTTACACCTGAGTCAAACATTAAGGATAAATCATTCTGGAGCTTGTTTTGGCTTTCATTTCTTGGTGGATTAGCAGCATTGCTTACTCCATGCGTTTTTCCAATGATTCCGCTTACAGTAAGTTTTTTCTTAAGAAATGCTGATAATAAGGCAAAAGCCTTACGTGATGGTTTTTTTTACGGGTTGACAATTATTTTTGCATACGTGGTTTTGGGTTTGGCTATTGCTGTAATTTTTGGAGCCGATGCTCTTAACGATTTGGCTACTAGTTATATATTTAATGTAATTTTCTTTGCTTTGCTCATCTTTTTTGCAGCTTCTTTTTTTGGTGCATTTGAACTTACTATGCCTTCAAAATGGAGCAATGCGCTTGATAGTAAGGCTGATAAAAAGGGTGGATTAATTGGCGTTATCTTTATGGGATTAACATTTGTGTTGGTTTCATTTTCGTGTACCGGCCCTATTGTTGGTACGCTTTTAGTTGAAGCAGCTATAGGAGGTGATTTGTTTTCGCCTGCCATTGGAATGTTTGGTTTTAGTCTTGCTTTGGCTATTCCCTTCACCTTATTCGCCATTTTTCCGGCGGCCATGAACTCGTTACCAAAATCAGGAGGCTGGATGAATTCAGTTAAAGTTGTTCTTGGCTTTATTGTTTTAGCTTTTTCTCTTAAGTTCCTTTCGGTTGCCGATGCAGTTGGCGAATGGGGTTGGCTCGATAGGGAAGTGTTTTTGGTAATATGGATTGCCATTTTCCTTTTGATGGGACTTTATCTGATTGGAAAAATCAAGTTTGCCCATGACAGTGATTTAGCTTATATGAGCGTTCCCCGTACTTTACTGGCAATTGCCACATTTGCTTTTGTGTTTTATCTGATTCCTGGGTTATGGGGTGCTCCCCTTAAAGCTGTTAGTTCTTTTCTGCCATCCACTATAACACAAGATTTTGATTTAAACCGAATCTCTGGTTTTTCGTCGGTTAACCAAAATGATAGCAGCCTTTATTTGGGTGAAAGCGTCAAACCAGGTCCTTTTGGGTTAATGAAATATACTGATTATGCTGAAGGACTTAAAGTGGCCAAAGAGAAAGGGAAACCTGTTTTTTTGGATTTTACCGGTAAAGGTTGTGCCAATTGTAAGAAGATGGAAAATATGGTTTGGTCTGATGTTAATGTTAGAAATATGTTGGCTAACGATTTTATAATAATTTCGCTTTACGTAGATAACCGCCAAATGCTACCTGATGATGAGCAATATGTCTCTGAGGTGACACGTAAACGCATAAGAACAGTAGGAAACAAATGGAGCGATTTTCAGATAACACAATACCAAAGCAATAGTCAGCCTCTTTATGTTTTACTTGATCACAATGAAAGACCTTTGGTTGAACAACGCGGATACAATACAGATGTTACGAGTTTTGTTAACTGGATGAAAAAGGGAGTTAAAGAATTTAATAGGCCTTAAATATCACAAACAGAGAAATAAAACTGTTACCGTTTGCCTCAAAAAATGATTCCTAATATATTAAAACCTTTATTTATAAAAGGTTTTAATTAGATTATGGGGAATTAGTTTTTGAGGTATTTTGTTATAACCCCATATTCGCAAGGTTTAATTCTTTGATTACCGGGTATTTTGTTTTAGCTTTTAGTTAAACCTCGTATATCATACAATAATAATATCTACGGATTTTAGGTTTAGTGAAACTCCATTTATCAACAATAATCTTGATCCTGAATAATTATTCTCGTTTATTATCAATAAAAATGCAGTATTGGTGTAATATTTTGATCTATTGGTAAAAATGTGGGTTAACATATGTATTTGAGCTCATATAAATATTTAATTTTGTTAGTTATGCTTTTGTTAAAAATTGAATTGACCTGATAAAATATTTTGAAAATCAGTTAATTAGTTAAATGATTTACTGTTTTAATGAAACATAACTATTACATTTGTTAAATATTTACATTACCCCTGAAAGTAGGAACCTAATTTATTAAGCCTTAATTGAGATAATTACAGTGATATGAAGAGAATTTTACTTTTGCTATTAATTTCATTTTCTGGGGCTTCGATTGGTTTTTCCCAGATAGATTTTGGAAACCTTGAGGAAGAACAAATCTACCGTAGGGATGGAAAATACAACGTATGGTCGGTTTCTGTTGGTTTTGGACCGGTTATTTACTATGGTGATGTCATTGATTATACCATTTTCCCATCAAACAACTGGAAGTTTGGACCATCGTTTAGTTTAGCTCGCCAATTTGGCCGTTCCTGGGCAGTAGATGCCCAATTTATGATGGCCGATATGTATGGTCAGAAATACAAACGCTATTTTGAAGGTGATTTTAGAGAGGTCTCCTTTAACGTAAGTGCATCATTAAACCAGCTTATTATTGGTGGCCCCATGCGTGACAAGTGGAATATATATGCCAAACTTGGAATAGGGGTTAATTACTTTCGTACTGCTATGCGTGAACAGGGAACTGATAATTACCTTACTGTTGATGATATATTTGGAGGTGGGGGCGCTGGTGGATATCCAACCAATTATTCCGACTGGAATGGAACTGATTACCTTGTTATTGGTTATAACAGAGAGAATCCTGCTGAAGAGGTGAAAAGGAAAAGCCATGTTGTTATACCTATTGGATTAGGAGTAGATTACAGGATTAGTAAGAGTTTTGATGTTGGATTTGAAACTACACTTCGTAATCTAGTTTCCGATGATTTGGATATTGACATGACAGGTGCTGATAACGATTCTTATATGTACGCAGCTGTTTCTTTAACCTACAAGATAGGTAAGAAAGACAAGCGCCATGCTTCATGGACATATAAAGATTTTAACCTGTCATACGAAAGAGATCGATCAAGGGATCCATTGGCACAAAAGCTTGATTCTTTGCGTCAGGAGCTAGCAAACCTGGCTGCCAATGATAGTGTAGTAAGCGATACTACCGTCATTCAAACAGAGCGTATAATTAAGAAAGAATCATTTGCTTCATCTGTTTTCTTCGATTTTGATAAATCTGTTATAACATCAAGGGCTCACCGCTCATTAGCCAATGTTGCACGGTTTATGCGAAATAATCCGGAGGCTCGAATTCTTGTTCAGGGATATTGTGACGACAGAGGTTCTTACGAATATAACGTTCCATTAAGTGAACGCCGTTGTAAGTCGGTTGTGGATGTTCTTACAAAAGATTATGGAATTGATGCATCCCGATTTGAAACAGAACCCAAGGGCAAGAAAGAATTGTTATCTGATACCAGATCACTCGCACCAAGAGGAGTTCATCTGGTTAATCGTCGGGTTGACATTTTCCAGATAACAGAATAAAATCGTTTACTAATGAGGACTTTTGTATTATATTTTTTACTGTTGCTTTCTTCGGGTTTAATTGCCCAGGTTAGGAAGACCGATGAGCGAATCATTGAAGAGGAGATGCGTTATTCTGCTGAAAAAAAGTTCAATACATGGGCTTTGACAGTAGGATATGGCCCCTTGATTATGTACGCTGATATGACGGATTATTCAATTTTCCCCAAGGAGAAAATTGATTTTGGTACGTCAGTTATACTTAGCAAACAGCTTTTCCCATCATTTGCCTTAGATTTACAATATTTAATGGGTAAGATGAATGGTGAATCAGGTGAGTATTATTTTAAGGGCGACTTTCATGAAGGATCGTTGAGTGCTGTTCTTTTTCTGAATCAATTAACATCTGCTCCCGGACCAATAAATGATAGATGGAATATCTATTTAAAAGTAGGTGTTGGAGCAACTTTTTTTAGATCGCATCTTAATTATATCTCAGATAACAGTCCGGTACTGGACTCTGATTTGGGAGGAGGCTCTGATCAATTAATGGTTTATGGTTATGATCCTTATACTTATCCATATAAAAAGATTGAACGTAGGATGGAGTTTGTTATTCCTATGACTGCCGGATTAATGTACAGGATTAACAAAAGCTTTGATGTTGCATGGGAAACCAGTATACGATTATGTGCCAGCGATAATCTTGATAATGTATTAACCGGTTCAACCAACGATCGTTACCTTTTTTCCGGTCTTCATTTGAGCTATAAGATTGGGAAGAAAGATAAGCGTCATATGAGGTGGACTTATCGTGGTTATGGTTTTAACCTCTTTGGTCGTCCTAAAAAGGATCCTATGGAGGGTGAAATAGCCCAACTTGAAGATGAAATTAATAAATATAAAGAAAACAGGCCGGTTAAACGTGATTCGGTTTTAATACAGGAGTCTCTTATCGTGATGTATGAAACTTCTTATGTAAGAACGATTTTCTTTCCGGCAGGAGGGAATATTTCATTCGACATGGAAGATAAAGTTCTTATGGCTGAGGCAGTAGTACAGATGAAACAGAACCCGGGCACTGTGCTTGAAGTTTATGGTCATGTGTCGCCCCAGGATGCTGGCGATCATATTGATTTGAGCCAAAAACAATGTGATAAGGTTGTTGATTTTCTTGTGAATGAGCTTGGTGCTGATGCGTCCAATATAAAAATTGTACCCAAAGGAAGCGAATTACCAATTACGGGAGAGGGAGATTTAACTACCAAGGTGCAGAAATTTGCCAATCGGCGTGTTGATATGGTATTTAAACGTTGATATTGATATGTACTATAAAAAAGCGCCACGTTTATGGCGCTTTTTTTATGACTATATGTTGGGTATTCTAATAAACAGGGGAGTCGATATCTATTTTTTCTCCATTCGATTGTTTAATATTAGAGGAGGAGTTCACGGAAATGGTGGCAGCTTGAAGTAATGATATGAAACGAACATGTTAGCGGAGAAACACAAACACCAATGAAAACAGCTCACATGGAGTTCTCCCGATGAATTGCTACTACTTGTAGCTGGTGAAAGACGGGAGACCAAACGACAACTTATTCACGTTTGAAAGTTTATTGATGGTACTCGGAACTATTCTGTAGAGACCATTGTTTTATAGATAATTGAATATCAAAAAAAATGGCTCTTACAAACGGAATATTGCTTTTTGACGGATTTTGTGTTTTATGCAGTTTTTTTGCAAGAAAACTTCTTGTTAACTATGGGCAATTGCTTCAATTGGTTCCGGTTCAATCGGATAAAGGTGTGCAAATACTAAAATCATATGGATTGCCTTTAGAAATGCCGGATGAAGTACTTCTGGTTTGTGATTCAGGTATTTATAAAGGTTATGAAGCTATAGTTTTTATAATGCGGAATGGGACTTTTTGGTGGCGAACTACGGGGACTTTATTGAATTGGTTGCCTAAAAGGATTCTATCATGGCTTTATCAGCATGTTGCACGTAACAGGTATATTTGGTTTGGGAAGCGTCAAAAGTGTTACCTTGGATAAAAAATCTTGGTGATCTATTCATCAGGGAAAAGAGTGCCTTCCTGATCTTCTTTATATAATAGAGAAAGTGTTGCAAGAAATCCTGCGAATATTTGTAGCGCATTATTAGTGCCATCCGAAATGTTTGTGCCTTTTAATTTTAGGATGAAAGAATTATAAATGGCACCTAGCATTAACTCAATATCGTTTTCGGGTTTTGGATTGGTTTTGGTTTCTAGTTCTTTAATCAGAGGTTCAATATACTGAAAACGTACCTGGTAAGAAATGTGCTCGGGATCTTTAAGCAGGCGTAAATGTAAGTTGTTAATATCATTAACGGTATTAATGATGAATTGAAGATGCCCGGATTTTTCTTTTTGTTCCAGTTTCATCATTTCTACAAGGCTGTCCCACCATTCAGTTAACTCGGGCTCTTGAGCTTTATCAACCGTGTATTGCTTTATTATTGTATTATTAATCATGTTTATATCGCATTGGTTGGCTCTTATTAAATCCTCAACCTGCCACATATAAATGACATATTCGGCTATGTTATTTTTTTTCTTTTCTCGGGATGTAAACATTTTTTTTCTTGTTGTGTTTTTTATTATTGTCTGGAAGATTGGATTATATTAATGAACTATTCATCTTTATCTCCATCAATAAAGCTATTCATCTCGCGGCGGTCTTTTTTAGTGGGACGCCCCATGCCACGGGCTCTGTTTAATTTATTAGCCAATTTGGTTAGTTCAAGCATCTCAAGCTGGTCTTGAGGCGTTATGTCAACAATAAAGCCGGGTATTAGTTTGGCTCCCATTCTTTTATCCGATAATTCAATAACCTTATAAATTCTGAATATTGGAGGTTCTTTTATGGAAATTTCATCTCCCTTTTTTACCATGCGTGACGACTTAACAGGTATGCCGTCTATTAAAACCCTGCCTTTTTTACATTCTTCGGTGGCCAGGCTTCTGGTTTTAAAGAGCCGCACAGTCCATAGGAACTTATCAATACGTACCAGATGATCGGAAGAGTTCATGGCAATGAGATTTATTTATTATTAAAAAGGTTCATTGTTTGTTGAGTTCCAATTGTGCCAAAGGTTTTAATAATTTCAATAGCTTTATCTATTCTCTCAGGAAGAGCTGCTTTTTCATCGGCAGTCCAATTTCCTAAAACGTAATCGGCCTGGTGACCACGGGTGAAATTATCGTCGATACCAAATCGCAATCGGGCAAATTGGTTGTGACCCAGGATTGATTGAATGCTTTTTAGCCCATTATGGCCGGCATCGCTTCCCTTTGATTTTACACGTAAAGAACCGAATGGTAATGCTATATCATCCACAATAACGAGTAGATTTTCAATCTTTATTTTTTCTTTTTGCATCCAGAAACTGACCGCTTTTCCACTGAGATTAACATAGGTGCTCGGTTTAAGAAGGATAAATACACGACCCTTGTACCGATATTCTGCAACCGATCCGTATCGTTGTACCTCAAACGACAAGCCTTCAGTTTTGGCAAGTTCATCGAGTATATCGAATCCTATATTATGACGGGTGTGTTCGTACTCACTACCTATATTTCCAAGGCCAGTTATCAGGTATTTCATGTCTGGATTTATACTTTCCTTTTTAGGGGAACTTTTTGTTCGGGTGAAAATATTGAAAATTCTTTTAATCATTCTAAAGTTGGCATGTAATAAGACACAAAAACCCCCATATAAAGATATGGAGGTTTTTATTATAAGGAGTAAAATTATCCTTTTTGTTGAGCAGCAGCACGTGCAGCTCTTGTAAGTTTTACTGAAACAACAACAGAGTTTTTAGCATTTAGCAACTCTAGTTTCGGATACTCAAGATTTCCAACCTGAATACCTCTTCCTAATCCCAGTTCGTTAATGTTAACAATTAGCTCGTCAGGAATATGTTTAGCTAAACCTTTAACACGAAGCTTTCTTTGCTCGAGTTGCAGTTTACCTCCGGCTTTAACACCTTCAGATACACCTTCAAGTTTTACAGGAATCTCGATGGTTAAAGGTTTGTCTTCAGATATTTGAAGAAAATCAGCGTGAAGGATCTGGTCGCTTACAGGGTGAAACTGTAAATCTTTGATGATCGCGTTAAAGGAACTTCCATCAACATTTATAGTTATCAAATAAACATTGGGTGTGTTAACCAATTTTTTAAATTCTTTTTGTGAAGAATAGAAATGTACTATTTCTGCGCCACCATAAAGAACACATGGTACCTGTTCGCTTTTGCGAAGTAATTTAGTTGCAGTTTTACCAAGGTTTTCACGCTTTACTGCTTTAATCTCAATTTTTTGCATGATAAATTAATTAGTTTGTGCTACTCAAAATTAAGTTTCGAATGAGGTAAATCCTTAATCTCCCATCACACGATGCCCTGAATTGGGCCGCAAATATAATAATTATATTACAAATTGTGTGCTTATTGATTGGTAATTATAAACTTTGTCAATAGTATCGGAAAAGAGTTGTGCCACACTTAGAACCTTTATTTTTGGTGATTCTCTTTTAAGGGGAATAGAGTCGGTTACATATAGTTCGGTGAGTGGCGAGTTTTCTATTCTTTCATAAGCAGGTCCCGAAAGAACGGCGTGAGTTGCAAAAGCTCTAACGCTGGTGGCTCCTTGTTCCATCATCATTTCAGCCGCTTTACATAGTGTGCCGGCTGTATCAACCATATCATCCAGTATAACAACATTTTTTCCTGCTACGTCGCCTATAATGCGCATGTCGTCAATAACATTGGCTCTGGATCGGTATTTATGACAAATAACCATTGGTGTTTCAAGAAATTTGGAATAAGTATTTGCCCTTTTGGTTCCGCCAACATCTGGTGATGCAATTACTAAATCTTTAAGTCCAAGTTGTCGGATATAAGGGACAAAAATACTGGAAGCATAAAGATGATCAACCGGTATATCGAAGAATCCCTGTATCTGGTCGGCATGTAAATCCATGGTTATAATGCGGCTCACGCCGGCAGTTGACAACATGTCGGCTACCAGTTTGGCTCCGATTGATACCCGAGGCTGGTCTTTGCGGTCTTGCCGGGCAAATCCAAGATAGGGAATAACGGCAACAATTTTATAAGCCGAAGCCCTCTTGGCAGCATCAATCATCATGAGTAATTCAAACAGATTATCGCTGGGAGGAAACGTTGATTGAATCAGGAAGACATGTGAGCCACGAACAGTTTCTTCAAAGGCGGTGGCGAATTCTCCGTCACTGAAATGAATCACTTTGACGTTTCCAAGCTCGCGACCTGAGCATAAACTAATTTTTTCTGCCAGATATCGTGTCTCTGATCCGGAGAAAATCTTGATGGGCGCTTTTGGTGGCATTAAATTGCTATTTTACAGGTTGTTGTAAAGTTTGTTTTACCGGACAAAGATAATTAAAATTCATACTCTATTAATAATAGATTAACAATAAAGTTATGAATCAATATAATTTTCCGAAATCTTGTGATAAGTATTGTTAATTTAAGCTTTAGAGATAATAAATTATAATCTCAAATTATTCATCATTGCGACTTATTTTTCATCGTCAAAGGTTTCCAGTCTTTCATTATATCTTCAATAAAATTTAAAATCTCTTCGCGACCCTCTCTTTTTGTTGCTGATGTTATAAAAACAGGAGGTAATTCTTCCCAATCTTCGAGAAGTTTTTGTTTGTAACTATCTATTTGAGTATTGTATTTTTCTTTCCCCAACTTATCTGTTTTTGTGAAAACAATAACAAATGGAATCCCATCGGTTCCCAGTTGGTTCATGAACTCAATATCAATTGGCTGGGGGTCAAGTCGGGAATCTATCAAAACAAACAAACACATTAGATTATCTCTTTTTATGATATAATCCTGAATCATCTTGACAAATGGTTCCTTTTTAGTTTTTGATAATTTAGCATATCCATAACCCGGTAAATCAACAAGAAACCACGATTCGTTAATAATAAAGTGGTTGATTAATTGTGTTTTACCTGGTGTGGATGATGTTTTTGCCAAGCTTTTTGATTGGCATAACATATTTATCAGAGATGACTTTCCAACATTTGAGCGCCCGATAAAAGCAAATTCAGGCTTATTTGGGGTGGGACACTTTTGTAGTGATTGGTTACTTACTAAAAACTTCGAGTTTTTAATAATCATATATTTTTTTTTTACAAAAGTAGTCATTGATTATAGAAAAGCCTTGAAAATAATCAATAAAGGTTGGGCTAATTTTTTTTCCTATATAGGAATCTCTCCCTTCTTTTTATCTTTGTAAAAAAACTTGATAATGACAACAAAGCTATATCCTTTAAAATTCAGTCCAATCCTGATGGATAAAATCTGGGGCGGGAAAAAACTCAATACTATTCTTGGAAAACCAATGGGCGATTTGTCCAATATTGGTGAAAGTTGGGAATTGTCGGGAGTAGAAGGAAATGTTTCGGTTGTGGCAAATGGTTTTTTGCAGGGGAATAGTTTAAATGAATTGATTGAAATTTATATGGGCGACCTTGTTGGTGAGAGGGTCTATTCAAGGTTTGGTGACGAGTTTCCTCTGTTAATAAAGTTTATCGATGCACGTGAAGCTCTTTCAATTCAGGTACATCCTGATGATGAATTGGCTGCATTACGGCACAATTCTTTTGGGAAAACGGAAATGTGGTTTGTAATGCAAGCTGATAAAGGATCTTATTTGATCAGTGGTTTCAATAAAGAAATTTTGCCTGATGTTTATGCTAAGGCTGTAGAAGACAATACTCTGGAATCGCTATTGGCAAAACATAAGGTAGCATCAGGTGATGTGTTTTATATTCCTGCTGGAAGAGTACACGCTATTGGTGGTGGTATTATGTTGGCCGAAATTCAACAGACTTCGAATGTTACTTACCGTATTTATGATTTTAATCGTAGAGATGATAACGGTAATGCTCGTGATTTACATACCGAGCTGGCATTGGAAGCTATTGATTTTAAGGTGCCTGATTCGTATAAGACTGATTATGTTGCTGAAATCAATAAGGCTGTGGAGGTTGTGAAATCGCCTTATTTTGTCACCAGTTTATTGGAAGTTGACAAACCAATTGAACGTGATTATTACCATCTCGATTCCTTTGTTATACTAATTTGCACTGATGGAATGGCTGTGTTGGAGTATGGTGATGGTTTGAAGGAGCAGATTAAGAAGGGTGAAACTATATTGATTCCATCGGATTTACGACTGTTGATTCTGGTTCCTGAACCAAATGTCCGTCTTTTGGAGGTTTTTATTCCTTGAAACTTTTATTTTAAAGATATTTTGACTTGTTTTGGGTTAAATTGAAAGTTTTTATAGGGAAAAAACCTTGTTTTTTTTATTTAATGGTTGGATTACCTTAAATTTGTATTTGGTTTCTATACTAAGTCCCACATTAAACACTTAAAAGGATGAAGGTTTTAAAATTTGGCGGTACATCAGTAGGATCTGCCGAACGTACAAAAGAAGTTGCTAGCTTGGTTAATGATAGTCAACGAAAAATTGTTGTGCTCTCTGCTATGTCTGGTACAACCAATAGTTTGGTGGAGATAACCAACTATCTTTACAAAAAGAACCATGATGGAGCTAATGAAGTAATCAACAATCTGGAGCGTAAATATTACACTGAGGTAGAAGCGCTTTATTCAAAAAAAGAGTACAAGGAAAAGGGCAAGGAGTTGATTAAAGCCCATTTTGATTATATTAAATCGTTTACCAAAGATTTGTTTACTGTATTTGAAGAGAAGACAATTTTGGCGCAGGGCGAGTTGATTTCAACAGCCATGTTTAATTATTATATGCATGAGCTTGGGATTAAATCAGAGCTTTTGCCTGCTTTGGATTATATGCGAATTGATAAAAACAATGAGCCCGATCCGGTTTATATCAGGGAGAATCTATCGCAATTGGTTGATCAGTTACCAAATTGTTCATTGTTTATTACTCAGGGTTACATTTGTCGTAATGCTTTTGGTGAGATTGATAATTTACAGCGTGGAGGGAGCGATTATTCTGCTTCTCTTATTGGTGCTGCTATAAATGCCAGCGAAATCCAAATTTGGACTGATATTGATGGTATGCACAACAATGATCCCCGTTTTGTTGAAAATACCCGATCTATTGCTGATTTATCGTTTGATGAAGCTGCTGAGTTGGCCTATTTTGGTGCAAAAATTCTGCACCCAACCAGTGTTTTACCTGCCAAACTTGCGAATATTCCTGTTAGGTTGTTGAACACGATGGATCCAAAGGCTCCGGGGACTTTGATTTCGTCAAAACAAACCAAAGATAGAATTGCTGCCATAGCCGCTAAAGACGGAATTATCGCCATTAAAATTAAATCGGGACGTATGCTCCTGGCTTATGGTTTTTTACGTAAGGTTTTTGAAATCTTTGAAAGCTATAAAACTCCAATTGACATGATAACTACTTCGGAGGTTGGTGTTTCGGTAACGATTGACAATAGCCGCCATCTGGAAGAGATTATTGATGATCTTAAAAAATTTGGCACCGTGGATGTGGATGATAATATGGTAATTGTATGTGTGGTTGGCGATTTGGTTGGGGAGAAAAAAGGTTATGCAAGTAATATTTTTGAAGCCCTTAAAGAGATTCCAATTCGCATGATTTCGTATGGTGGCAGTGACCACAATGTTTCGGTACTAATTGCTGCCAACGATAAAATAGATGCTTTAAGAGCTCTTAGTGCCAGGCTTTTTTAAATTTTCATAGATAACCGAAAGAACTAAACGATGAACAATAGTTTCCCTCTTGAAAAGTTTCAGAAAATTCGAACACCATTTTATTATTATGATTTGGATTTGCTTGAGCAAACCCTATCTTCTGTAAAGACCGAATCGGAGAAATACGATTTTAAAGTTCATTACGCCATTAAAGCTAACGCCAATGTAAGAATTCTCAAATCCATTTGCAGCTTTGGCTTTGGGGTGGATTGTGTTAGTGGGTATGAGGTGAAGAGAGCTCTGGAAACAGGGTTTAATCCTTCAGGAATAGTGTTTGCAGGAGTGGGTAAATCTGATTGGGAGATTGAGCTGGGAATAGATAATAATATTGCCTGCTTTAATGTTGAATCGGTACCCGAATTGGAAGTCATAAATTCTATCGCTGCTTCAAAAGGTAAAACTGTTTCGGTGGCACTTCGCATTAATCCCAATGTGGATGCACATACACATCATTATATTACTACCGGTCTTGAAGAGAATAAATTTGGCATTTACCAGTGGGATTTAGAAAGGGTAATCACAGCCATTCGCTCAATGAAAAACATTAATCTCGAAGGTTTGCATTTTCATATTGGATCGCAAATTACCGATTTAAGTACTTTTCACGATTTGTGTATCAAAGTGAATGAAATACAGGAGTGGCTTATTTCTCAGCATGTATTTGTCAAGGTTATTAATGTTGGAGGAGGATTGGGAGTTGACTATCATCAGCCTGAAGAAAATCCTATACCTGACTTTACCGAATATTTTAAACTGTTTAAAACCTTTTTAAAAGTTTTACCCAATCAGGAAGTGCATTTTGAACTGGGGCGCTCAATGGTGGCTCAGTCAGGTAGTCTTATTACCAAGGTTCTCTATATAAAGGAAGGGGTGCATACTAAGTTTGCTATTGTGGATGCAGGTATGACTGATTTGATTCGTCCTGCTCTTTATCAGGCGTATCATAAAATTGAGAATTTGTCGGGAACAACTCCTGAAGAGAAATATGATGTGGTTGGTCCAATTTGTGAGTCATCCGATTGTTTTGGCAAAGCATATTTCCTGCCTAAAACAGCTCGTGGTGATTATTTTGCCATTCGTTCTGCTGGTGCTTATGGCGAGATTATGGCTTCGCAATATAATTTGAGAGAGATTCCTAAAGCATATTATTCTGATTCGATTTAGTAGCTGTTTAAATTTATAAGGGTCAGTAATAACACAGTTTATAGATAAAGATGCTCTGTGATCAGGATAGTGTGTTTATTTAACGGTAAAGGTTATATTCTTCGCTTTACTAACAATGACGGGCCACCGTTGGGCAAAATGTGAACACGACAGAGAGATTGTAAACCTCTCATTGGTAACGCAGCAAAGAACCAACCTTTTTTGAAATGGAAATGAACACCCTCTTAGATTGAATGTTAGATCCCTCACTGCATTCGGGATGACAACCCTCGGTGGTGTGGGAAATGAAAAAAGCAGAAGTCGGGCAACGCCCGACTTCTGCTTTTTTCATTTTAGTCAACGGCAGCCTGTCATCCAGAGCGCAGCGATGGATCTATTTATTAATGAATCGAAAATATGTCATTGGTAACGGAGTGAGGGGTCTAATGTTCAATGATTGGGGCTATTCATTTTTTAATTAATGGATTATCGCTTGTTGAAGAGCAGGGTTGAGTATAGAGAGAGGCGGGCATTACTCGCTTCTCTCTATATATAAGCTCTGTGTCATCCCAAACACAGTGATGGAACTAATTCTCAATAAATAAATTGAAGTTACAGAAGGTCTTTGATCTGATACGGAGTGGAAGGGAGCTCTTTCTCAATCAAGTTCATCAAATAATATCTCTGGGGTTTATAAATATGATTCGTTTGGAAGGATAATAAAAGGTACTGAAAATATTGATGGCAAACCTTATGTTACTCAAACAATAAATTATATTTTCGCCAATGGAGGGGCTATTGCCATATTCGAAAAGTCGAATAAAAATGGAGAAAAACTTCGGTATCTACATAAAGATCATTTGGGTTCAATACAGGCCTATAGCGATGAAGATGGAAAACTGGTACAGGTATTAAGCTACGATGCCTGGGGGCGCAGACGAAATCCTGCAAATTGGGCATATTATACCAATCTTACTGATGCCAATGCTATACATCCGAGAGGTTTTACCGGGCATGAGCATTTAGACCTGTTTGAAATGATTAATATGAACGGGCGTATGTATGATCCTGTTGTTGGTCGTTTTATGTCTCCCGATCCATATGTGCAGGCGCCTGATTATACACAGGGGTTAAACAGGTATAGTTATTGTTTGAACAATCCATTATCTTTAGTTGATCCTTCGGGCTACAGCTGGTTCAGCAGAAACTGGAAATCACTTGTTTCAGCAGTGGTAGGCATTACGGTGACAATCGTGTCGCTGGGTAGTGCAACCAGCGTAGGCGCCATAATGATTTCAGGAGCATTGGGAGGCGCTTCGTCAGGATTAACCGGCGCATTGCTCAATGGTGCTAATATTGGGCAAATTGTTAAATCCACCTTAACGGGAGGATTATGGGGTGCTGCGGGTGGATTTTTGGCAGCAGGATCGGGAGGTGGAGCGTTTCTGGAACGATTGTTTAAACACTCATTCTCTCAGGCCTGGTTGGAAGGTATCAGGGGAGGTAACATAAAGCATGGCTTTATTTCGGGATTAGCTTCTGCAGCAGGAGGAAGCGCCATTGGGAAATATGGTTCGGGGTTAAGTGTAGCGGGTAAAGTTGCAGCCAATGCAGTACTAACGGGCACTGTTACTGAACTTGGTGGTGGCAAATTTGCCAATGGGGCTATTACCGGGGCGTATGAAATGATGTTTAATACGTTATTGCATCAAAAAAGGCAAAATCAGCAAAAAAAAATATGGCAACAAAAAATTGATTTAGAGGGTGGTGATGATATTGCTTCTCAATTGGTAGAATGGTTTGCATACATCAACCAAAACAAAGGGAAAAACCCAATAACAGGAAACTGCTTTCATGTATTTGAATTAATTGACAGCAGTTCAATACCTGACAAACACTGGTTCGATTCTTTATTTGGTGCAATGAATGGAGATCCGGTAAAGGGAGTTTCAAGCGTTGGAGGCCAACCTGTTAGGTGGGTTGTTGCAGACCGTGCTTTTATGAGAAACTACCCTAGTAATTACATTAACAATATTTATGGAGATAGAATTAGTGATGGTTATTTCAGAATAAGAGCAATGTTTAACAACGAAACAAGAATTTCATTAGTATTTTTCGATCATGAGACATATCAAACAGCTTACAATACGATTTTTAAATAGCATTACTCTTTGCTTCCTTTTGTCCAACTGTTACAACCATGATTTAGGGAGTCATCTAAAAGAGGTCAATAAAATAAATAATCAAATTGATCTTCAAGGATGGGAAGTCATGAACAAGTATATTATTGAGGATGAATGCTATTATAATATTTGGAAGAAAAAAGGAGATACTGTATTCTCTGTTTCGTTTACTTACTTCACTAACTTAAAGGTATATAAGATTGATGATTTTTTGAAATCGATTACTAAAGATAGTGTTTACACTGAGATGTCTTTGTTCAATAGTGACACGCTATATTATTTCAGATATATAAATGATTCATTATCTTTTAACTCCCCAAAACCTATTGATGAAAATAAAATTAATTTCCGAACCGGCAAGTATTATTATTTGTATAAAAGAGGACGGTTTAATTGGAAGCAAAAAGATTTTTTTGAAAATCATATAGATTCCCTAACAAGAATTAGAGGAAATGACCTTCCTGAATTCTAACGCTATTTCTGATCTTTAGTTGATCCTTCGGGCTACAGCTGGTTCAGCAGAAACTGGAAATCACTTGTTTCAGCAGTGGTAGGCATTACGGTGACAATCGTGTCGCTGGGTAGTGCAACCAGCGTAGGCGCCATAATGATTTCAGGAGCATTGGGAGGCGCTTCGTCAGGATTAACCGGCGCATTGCTCAATGGTGCTAATATTGGGCAAATTGTTAAATCCACCTTAACGGGAGGATTATGGGGTGCTGCGGGTGGATTTTTGGCAGCAGGATCGGGAGGTGGAGCGTTTCTGGAACGATTGTTTAAACACTCATTCTCTCAGGCCTGGTTGGAAGGTATCAGGGGAGGTAACATAAAGCATGGCTTTATTTCGGGATTAGCTTCTGCAGCAGGAGGAAGCGCCATTGGGAAATATGGTTCGGGGTTAAGTGTAGCGGGTAAAGTTGCAGCCAATGCAGTACTAACGGGCACTGTTACTGAACTTGGTGGTGGCAAATTTGCCAATGGGGCAATTACCGGGGCGTATGAAATGATGTTTAATACGTTAAAGCATCTTAACACCAAACAACAACAAGCTTTGCGTCGTAAGATTATGATTGCCGCTAATGAACAAAGACAACGTTGGCAATATCTAAAGGAGAATGCAGATCAGAATCTTCCTGAAAGGTATGTTCCTGCTATCGATTTCAATATTGAAGGTGCAGAATATAGTCGGGATTATATTGGAGAGGAAACTCGTTATTTATTTGAAATGGATATCCTTCTTGGAGGTGATACTTATCCTAACGTGTTGGTTGAATACGCTCCAGCAGGAATATATGAAAGGAATAAAGTTAATAATGTTCACGTTTCTAATTTGTTAACTAAATGCAAGCCTCCTTATGGCAGGTCTGGTTATCCAGTATACTTTAGGAACTCAAAAGATTATAGTGTTTTGACGATTTATTTAAATAGCATTGAGGACTCTCACCGAGTTGATAATTTTATTATGGGGAATTAATAATGAAAAGGATATATCTAATTATTACTGGTTTATTGCTTTTGCTTCTAATATTGGCATTTGTTGAGAAAAAAAGATTTTGTGAGCATCAAGAGGAGCTTACTGAAATTTCTTATTCAATTCTGTCAAAACTCCAGACTTTCTTTAGCCATAACTATTATTACCCCGATAGTTTGCAGGAATTAATTGAGTTTGGATATACAATGGAAGAATATCCGGCAGAAACGTTGGAAAGATTATCTAAATATTCAATAAGAATAGTAAAAAATGACAGCGGCATATTTGTACTACAAACAAACCCAAATAAGGAATTTAAATTCGAATATACTGAACAACTTACGTACATTGATTTTTTATTGAGTAGTAAAAATGTATTTCTTTGTTTCACAGAGTATGAATCAGTTGCCAGACAAGTTATGAGTACATCTGACGGCTTAGGAGAATTTTTTATTGGTCAGAAAGTAATCAGAGATGAAGAAGTAAAGCAACAGCTCAACAGGGATTTCATCGGCAGATTAAAATCGGGATTTACAGCCAATGAAAATACAACGTACTATATTGTTGTTTTAAGATATTCGAGGGAGTCTGGAATAAATGTGGGCTGGTCAAACCCGCCAATGGATTCTGTTGTGCTTGATTACAAGCCCTTGTTTAATGAATTAGCGGATTATTCAGATAGTTTATTCGGTGCATTTAATATTGATAGTGCTTTTGTTATAGCAAGGCTACCTAACCAGTTCTCATTAAATTTTACCAGGTAGTTTTATTGTTTTCCCTGCATAGCGGATATTGCATCTTCTTTGAATCTTTATTAGTATTTGTAACTTCAATTATTGCCAGGCAAAGAATTAAGTATTGTAGTCAACAGTCTAAGTTAAAAACTTGTATGCCTGGGGGCGCAGACGAAATCCTGCAAATTGGGCATATTATACCAATCTTACTGATGCCAATGCTATACATCCGAGAGGTTTTACCGGGCATGAGCATTTAGACCTGTTTGAAATGATTAATATGAACGGGCGTATGTATGATCCTGTTGTTGGTCGTTTTATGTCTCCCGATCCATATGTGCAGGCGCCTGATTATACACAGGGGTTAAACAGGTATAGTTATTGTTTGAACAATCCATTATCTTTAGTTGATCCTTCGGGCTACAGCTGGTTCAGCAGAAACTGGAAATCACTT
>CAZSQG010000005.1:19269-89036 GCA_964608615.1 uncultured Marinilabiliaceae bacterium | reverse complement strand
ATAAATATACGTTCAAAATCATTCTTATTCAAAGGATTATCCTTATCATCAATATTTGTTAAAAATGGAAGTAAACGCTGAAATTTACTGTCAAATTCTAAACTACTACTACTAAAAGCTTTAATTAAAGATTCCTTAAAATTCAATGAATCATTGACTAATAAATAATAATTAGCCAGACTAAAATAAGCCATTCCATTATTAGAATCCTTTGTTATAACCTTTTGATATTCACTATAAGCCTCCTCCAATTTTTGACGTTGTGTATAAAAATCACCCAAATAAACACAGTAGTCCATGTTACCAGGATAGGCTTGTATTAACTTATTAATTTCGTTTTCCGCACTTTTATAATTTTTTTGCTGAATAAAAATACTTTGCTTCTCAAGACTTAAAAATTCATTTATTCCAAGTAATTCTTCAATTTGGTTAAGCGATTCAATTGCTTCATTATAAAGTGAAAGCGAATACTGAAACTGTGCAAGATTATACAAATGCTCAACATTATTAGGATATTGCTTAACCAAAAATTTTGCTGCTTCTAAAGCTTTTTCAGGTTTCTTGTTTTGATGATAAACCTTAGTAAGAAAAGACAAAAACCATTCATTGGTTGGATCAAATTGAACAGCCTTAAAAACATAATTTTCAGCGTTTATAAAATCTCCTGACTGATAAAGAAGCTGAGCCATCTCAAAATAACATGTAGCACAAGTTGAATCAACACCTATTGCTTCTTTGTAATACAATACCGCCTTGTTATAATCGCCTAACATTTTATAGCGACTGGCTTCTAAGAGAAAATACTCGAATCGTTTTCTTGTTGCTTCATCCATTGATTTAACCACAAAAAACCGCCCTTCGGGATACAATGTATTTTCAAATGAACTTACTTTTTGAGTTGACTTACAACCCATTAGTAAAATCATAATTCCAAATACTACAAATATTATTGATTTTAAGTTATTCATTACTTTAAAATTTATAAAACAGAATCCAAAGCTTCTCTACAACCTCCCAGTGTGACCAAATCCTCCAATTCCCCTTTCAGTCTCGGATAGTGAATCTACAAGGTTCCAATCAAACCTTTCATATTTATTAATTATCATCTGACAAATTCTATCTCCATTATTTATACTAAAAATCGTATCTGATAAATTAATTAATATAACTTTAATTTCACCTCTATAATCAGCATCAATAGTACCTGGGGAATTTAACACAGAAACGCCGTGATTAATAGCCAAACCGCTTCTTGGTCGTATCTGAGCTTCAAAACCATGGGGTAGTTCAATAAACAGCCCCGTAGGTACCAAAACCCGTTCCATTGGTTTTAAAACAATACTATCTTTTAAATATGCTCTCAAATCAACACCAGCCGAATGTTCAGTGCTAAATTGAGGTAAGGGATTTGTGCTCTTATTAATTACCTTAATTTCAACCATTTTAACCCATTATTAAGCTTCAAATTTCCATTTATCAACAAAAAAATAAAAACAAAAGAAACAAATATAACTCCTTTAAAAATAAATCTATATATCACATAATCAAAATAAACCATTCCATCTACAATATATACAAGCAGTCCAACTAAAACCACCAATCCAATTTTTTTCAAGGAATAGGGTACAGCATAATACTTTTGACCCACAAAATAAGAAATTACCATCATTACGCCATAACCAATCATTATTGCAAGCGCACCACCAATGATGCCAAATTTAGGTATCAATATAAAATTGATACAAACAGTAATTAAAGTTCCTAACACACCAAAAATTGCACCATAAATAGTTTTATCTGTCAACTTATACCAAAGAGATAAATTAAAATATATACCATAAAAAAGCTGTCCTACCAAAACAAACGGAATAACAATATTTCCATATAAATATTCCTTTGTTAGCATGATATTTATGACATCCAAAAACAATGTCACTCCAAGAAAAATAAATACTCCAAAAAAAACATAATACTCCATAATTCTTGCGTACGACTCTTTTCCTTTATCCTGATTTTTAAAAAAATAAGGTTCAAATGCAAAACGGAATGATTGTGTAAATAAACTCATCAAAACACCAATTTTAAAGTTAGCTCCATAAACAGCTAACTCTTTAAACCCATCTTTTCCAATAAGCTTTGGCATCATTACTTTATCACTATTTTGAACAATCATTCCTGTTATTCCCACAATTAAAACAGGCCATGAATACCTTAATAATTTAACTAATAAACTATAATCAAAAACACCTTTAAGATTCTTAAATTCTCCTATAAAAAGAAATAAAGTAATAACACTACTAAAAGCATTGCTTAGTAAAACATAAAAAACTCCATTTCCACTATTATATAAACTAGTCCAGTAATCACTAATATAATGATGTTTAATTAAATAAGGCATCAATAAAAGGAAAACCAAATTAAAAAAAATGTTCAAAATAATATTGGTAATCTTAAAAATACCAAACTTAATGGCTTTATTATTCAAACGTAGATTAGAAAAAGGAATAGCTAAAAAACAATCGAATGCAACGATAATACTTACCAGAATAAGTGAGTTCTTATAAAAACCATTATAAAAAAAACTACTAATATTATTAGCACTAATACCAGTTAATATAATCAATAATAAACTTGTACTTCCAATCAAAACAAGAGATGTTTTAAAAACATCAGCTTGCTCGCCCTTTCTGGAAAACCTGAAAAAACCTGTCTCTAATCCATAAGTAAAAACAACTAGTAATATGGAAATTATACCGTACATATTAACGATCACACCATACTCATCAGGCAAAAGTGTGCGAATATAAAAAGGCATTAATAGCCAATTTAGTAAACGTCCAACCATTGTACTAACACCATAAACTATAGTTTCACCGGCAAGTACTTTTAAGTTTCCACCCATAAAATTAAAACAATGTGTTTTGAAAAGTTCCTAAATCTCTACCAAAATGACTATATGCCAATGCTGTGACAACTCGTCCGCGCGGTGTTCTTTTTAAAAATCCTTCCTTAATTAAAAAAGGTTCATAAACTTCCTCAATAGTTCCCGAATCTTCTCCAATCGCAGTAGAAATGGTATTCAATCCAACTGGTCCACCTTGAAATTTATCTATCAAGGTTAACAATATTTTATGATCCATCTCATCTAAACCATATTCGTCAATATTTAATGCTTTTAATGAGTATTTAGTGATTTCCAAATCAATAAAACCATTTCCTTTAACCATAGCAAAATCTCTAACCCTTCTTAACAAAGCATTAGCAATTCTAGGTGTTCCCCTACTTCTTCGTGCAATTTCACCAGCAGCAATTGAATTAATTGGAGCATTCAAAATTTTCGAAGATCTTTCAATTATTCCAGATAGTATATCACTATCATAATACTCAAGATGACAATTAATCCCAAATCTTGCTCTTAAAGGACTAGTTAACAAACCACTACGAGTGGTTGCACCAATTAATGTAAAGGGATTTAAATCAATTTGAATAGACTTAGCACCAGGACCTTTATCAATAACTATATCAATCCTGAAATCTTCCATAGCTGAATAAAGATATTCTTCAACAACAGGACTTAAACGATGTATTTCATCAATAAACAATACATCATTAGTTTCCAGGCTTGTTAATATTCCAGCCAAGTCACCAGGTTTGTCTAATACCGGACCACTTGTAACTTTAAACCCAACATTTAATTCGTTTGCAAGAATACATGAAAGCGTAGTTTTTCCTAGTCCTGGAGGTCCATGAAGTAATACGTGATCCAAAGAATCACCTCGCATCAAGGCAGCTTTTACAAATATTTCCAGATTTTCAACGGTTTTATATTGGCCCTTAAAATCATGAAAACAAAGTGGTCGTAACTTTTGCTCAACCTCTTTATCAGCATTAATGCTTATGTCAAGCTTTCTTATATCAATACTCATTCAATTATAAGGCATTAATTACTAATTTCAATGCCAAGCTCTTTTACAATACTTTGAAAAATTTCTATGTCGAACGGTTTTGTCATAAATTCATCCATTCCACTTGCCAGACATTTTTCCCTATCTGCATCATATGTATTGGCAGTAAGACCTACTATTGGAGTATGGCCACCATTACAATTTTCCAATTCTCTAATTTCCTTTGTGGCATCAATACCGTCCATAACGGGCATCATCAAATCCATAAGAATAATACTATATTTTCTTTCTTTAAACTTTTCAATTGCCTCTAAACCATTATTAGCAATATCAATATTAAACCCGAATTTAACAAGGTTTAAAAAAATCAATTTTTGATTAAGAATATTGTCTTCAACTAAAAGTAAAGATAATCCATTCATGCAAAAATTATTACAACCTAATAAAATAAATAAAGTGTATTACTTTCAAAAGCAAAATTCAAATATACAAATTACAAAAACAATTATTCCTATAGTTTCAATTCCTTTGAGATAGAAAGCATCCTCTCAATAGGAACAAGAGCCCTTTTTCTTAAATCCTCATCAATTTCAATTAGTGGAAACTCATTTTTTAACGACAAATAAATTTTTTTTAAAGTATTAAGCTTCATAAATTCACAATCATTGCATCCACATGTTGAATCTAGTGGAGGAGCAGCAATAAACTTTTTATCGGGTGCAGCCTTTTCCATTTGATGTAATATCCCTGATTCAGTAGCTACAATAAACTCATTTTTTTCCGATTCAATTGAATATTTAAGCATAGCAGCAGTACTTCCAACAAAATCGGCTAACAATAATAATGGTTTTTTACATTCAGGATGTGCAATAATTTCGGCCTTAGGATGAATCCTTTTCAATTCAATAATTTTCTCTACCGAAAATTTCTCATGTACATGACAAGCTCCATCCCATAAAACCATATTTCTTCCACTTAAGCTCTTTAAATAATTACCAAGATTTCTATCGGGACCAAAAAGTATCTTCCTATCAATTGGTATACTATTAATTATTCCTAAAGCATTTGTGCTAGTTACAACAATATCAGATAAGGCCTTTACAGCAGCAGTAGTATTAACATACGTAACTACCACGTGATCAGGATATTTTTTCACAAATTTCTCAAATTCATCACTGGGACAACTATCGGCAAGTGAACAACCTGCATTTAAATCTGGAATAATTACTTTTTTCTCGGGTGATAATATCTTAGCTGTTTCACCCATAAATAAAACACCTGCCAACAAAATAATATCAGCATTTGTTTTCGTAGCCAGTTGGGCCAATGCAAGACTATCTCCAACAAAATCGGCTATATCCTGTATTTCTTTAATCTGATAATAATGCGCCATAATTACGGCGTTTTTTTCTTTCTTTAATTTCTCAATCTCTTCAACCAGATTTATTGTTTCCGGAATTTCATCCGTAACATATCCTGCTTTTATCCACACACTATTATTATTCATATATTAGAGTTTAAATAATATGGTAATTATAATATCCTGTTTAAATTGTTGACAAAAAATATCAAAAACCCTTGACATTAAAATATTGATTAACTTATAACAAAAGTATTAACAGCTATTACTGATGTTATTAATTGAAAATGAACAATAACAGAACTTTATTCACAACATGTTTATAGTTATCAAAGTTATTAATTTCATTTGTTTCAGGTGTGAATTTTAAGGTTAAAGCTGTTTAAAAAAATCAATAATATTTCCATTTATAATTTGTCTTATGATTTTCTTAATATGCATTAGAAAAATTATGAATAAAACAACACTTATTTTTGAAAAGTTTTGTTGGTGTTTTCACATGTTATTAACAAGTTATTATGGATATCTTAGTTTTTAAATTTTGCAAAAAATGTAATATAAAAAGCTCTATATTAATTATATATATGTAACTGTTTTAGATTTATTGTATTATCAACTTAATATAGTTTGTGTATCATGATTCTATAAATTAGTATATTTGAAGAGCAAAATTGAATTATTAACATTTATAATTACTAATGACCCGAGAAATAATTTTACTTTGAGATTTCTCTTTTCGTTTGAAAAGACAATGATATATTTATGGTTTGCGGTATAAACGAAAATTATATCCACTTACTACAAACTTAAATATCGCTTGTTATTCATAATGAAGCGAAGAATCTTATTATTTCAGTCGGTCAGTAATGATTCATAATATAATTAATCTATTTAAAACAAAACAATGTTGTTTAAAAAAGTAGCAATTGGTTGCGACCATGCAGGATATGATTTGAAAGTTATTCTAAAAGAGTATCTTAAGGTCAAGAATATTGAAGTAATTGATTTTGGTACTGATTCAACAGATAGTGTTGATTATGCTGATTATGCCCATCCATTGGCTTTTTCGGTTGAAAAAGGCGAATGTGAAATAGGTTTTACTATTTGCGGTAGTGGAAATGGTATAAATATGACCGTTAATAAGCATCAGGGTATTAGAGCTGCTCTTTGTTGGATTAGTGAAATTTCAAGGCTTGCAAGGGCTCATAATAATGCCAATGTTTGTTCGTTACCTGCGCGATTTGTGTCAGTGGAGGAGGCAAAGAAAATAGTTGATTTGTTTTTGGAAACATCTTTTGATGGAGGAAGACATGAATCACGAATAAACAAAATCAGACTACTTTAGTTTATTATATTTTAATGAATTAAAATAATAAAGAATTTATTACAGATTACTAAAAAGTGACTTTCGATTTAAGTCATCTTAATACTATTTGATAAAATATTTCAAGTAGAGGAGGAGCATTGCTTTAAAATTGAAACAATAGTTTTAACTACGAAAAGTATAAAAAGTTATTTTATCTCTTTAAATAATTACGTGTAAGACCAAAAGAGAAGTAACCCCACAAAACACCTGAGAAATTGGCCATAAAATCAAATATTTCACAGCTTCTGTTGGCTAAAGCGGGCTGTAATATTTCAATAGTGGCACCAAGGATAGTAAATAACGATATATAAAGCCATGGAAACAATGTGGTTTTAATTTTTCTATATCTCTCTAAAAAGAAAATATACGATAAAAAGGAATACATTAAAAAGTGAATAACTAGATCGGATCTTCTAAATAGGAAAATTTTACTATGCGGGATGGCTCCTTCATTCATAAAGCTTAAATAGAGAATAAGAATAAAACTTAATATTGTTATTCGGTATTGTTTTATTATCATTTTTTTTTTGCAAAATACGGTTTTTTCAAATGTTTGGTACTATTGTAAAAACCAAATTATTTAGTGGTTACCTTTACAAAGAACACTTATTTTTATGGCTAAATTGTTAATAAACCTGTTTATATATGTTTAAAACTTGTTAATAAACCCATATAACACACTGTTTTTTAATGTTTCACGTGAAACAATTTTATTATGGCGGGACTTTATGTTCATATTCCTTTTTGTTTTTCCAGATGCGGCTATTGTGATTTTTTTAAATCAACAAACCTTAAGGCTATTCCTGCGTTTGTAGATAGTTTGAGTAAGGAAATCGCCTCTAATTCTCATAATTTCCCATTTGAAGTAAATACTATTTATTTTGGAGGAGGTACTCCATCGTTGTTAAGTGCTAAATTATTAAAAGTAGTTTTAGATTTGTTTTATAAACATTATAATGTTTCCAATGATTCTGAAATAACTATTGAATGCAATCCTGATGATTTAAATCCATCTTATCTTGATGAAATTATTAATATTGGCTTTAACCGTTTAAGCATAGGGATTCAAAGTTTTAACGATGTTGACTTAGTGAAAATGGGCAGACGGCATAATGCCAATCAGGGGTTTAGGGTAATACAGGGAGCCGTTAAGGCTGGTTTCAATAACATTGGCGTGGATTTTATTTATGGCTTACCCTGGAGTAACCGAGATTCTTTTCTTCAAAATCTTGATTTTTTTAAAAACCTGCCGGTGCAACATATATCAGCTTATCATCTTTCAATTGAAAAAGGTACTGCTTTTCATAAAAAGAAGTTGATGGGGCAGATGAAAGAAATAAATGACTCCGAAAGTTTGGAGCAGTATTTGTTGCTTTGTAATGGATTACATCAAGTTGGGATGGATCATTATGAAGTTTCAAATTTTAGTAAACCAGGTTGTTTCTCGCGTCACAATTCATCATATTGGAAAGGAGTTCCATACCTTGGTTTTGGCCCTGGAAGCCACTCTTATGTAAATAATAAGAGGTTTTGGAATAAGGCTTTTCTTAACCATTATCTCTCGGGGCAGTTCAATTTATTGTATCAAGAGGAAACATTAAGCAATGTTGATCGTTATAATGAAATGATAATGTTGGGTTTACGAGCTTGTTGGGGTGTGGACATGGAAAGATGCCGGCTTGAATTTGCGGATTTATATAAGTTTTTTTTAACCTTGGCGGATAAATGGTGTAAAAGGGGATTGTTATATATTGAAGAATCTCATTTAAAATGTCGTGAAGAAAGTTGGTTTCAAGTTGATGGAATTATCGAAGATTTTATTGTTTCAAATACTTGATTATGGTTTTTCTTAGGGTTTTACTATCTGTTTTTTTTATAGGTAAGATTATCGTTATTAATCTTACTCCGGGCGATTTTTACATACAAATGGAGAATGATAATAATCCTATTCTTTTGGATGTAAGAATCTCAGAAGATTATTGTGAAAGCCGAATTGTTAACGCTATCTGGGCTGGTAAAAAAACGGTTCTTGAAGATATATTATCAGAAATAAGTACTGACAGGTCAATTTTTATATATTGCGAAAAAGGAGAACGTACCAAACAGGTTGCTATAATATTACAAGAACATAATTTTAAGAAAGTTTATGATCTTGAAGGGGGCTTCAAAGAATGGGTAGAGCAGGGGTTTCCAATTGATAAAGAGCCTAGGCCTGAATTGTAATTATCATATAAAAAGGCTATTTTAATCTGTTGTACTGTCGGTTTTAGTTTTATTGTCTATAATATTTATTCATAAAAAAAGCGCCAGAGAAAATTCCGGCGCTTTTTTTTAGGTTTTACATTTTGCTAAAATCCCATTTCACCCGAAGCATATTGTTTTACTAAAGAAATAACAGCTTCAGCACAACCTTCTTCTCCGCCCTTGAACGAAAATGTGAGATGGTATATTTTGGTAGTACGGCAAATAAATGTTGTAGCCTTGTACATTTTACCCCCTTCAAAATTACTCATCATTAATTTGTCACCATCATAAAGCTGCATTATTACTTCTTCTTGGTTTGAGGGGTTATTAACAACGGTAAACTTATATGCATTACGACTGTTAAGAATAACAGAAAACTTCACAAATCCCGTTTTTAAATCCTTTTTTGCTTTTCTCAGGTCAATAGAAAAGTCTCTGATGTATTGGCTTTCTCCCATCTCTTTCAGTGCCTGTTTTTTAAGCGATTCATCACATTGTGCCGAAACGCTGAAAGAATTTATTGAAAGAACTAATATTAAGCCTAACAATATTTTTTTCATAGTAATTGGTTTATATTTCCTTTTGTAATTGTTTTGATGTTAAAACAATTATAACTATTCAACAATTTTATTGCGGATTTTTCCGATCAAATCCATAATCATAGCTAGCTGCTCATCGGTATAATGTACTGTGCTTATTTCATCCTGAATTACAATAAGCATACCATCTTTTTCAATTCTTTTTGGCTCTCCCAATTCTGTTGTAATCCTAATATCAGAATAAGCATTCTTAAGCTCACGAATATCATCAACCAGGGTTGCAAAATTAGGTTCACTAATATAATTGCTGAGAATTATTTCAAGTATATCAATAATATTTTTTTGTTCGGCTATGCGAATAGATAATTCTTTACTTTTGGTTTCTTTTACAACGCTTGAAGCGATATACAAACCTTCAATCCAGGTACCGGTAACAATAAGAGTACTCACATTACTGCGGTTTTGATCGCGTAAATAGGCATCCATCTTATTAAAACTTGATACTGACATATCCATTAAAGAATCAAGGTTAGTTGAATTGGATGCCATACGCCGCAGAGCATTGAAATCAAAGAATTGGCCAACACGAATACCATCGGCAAGATTTTTTACCGACAAAAGGTATGAAACAACAACGTTATTCTTATCGAAAATATTGATGTATCCAAGATCGGCACTAAATACACCTAGGTTTAAAGCTCTTTTATATGAAGTTTCATATCGTGAAACATTGTCAGTATTATTAAGGATTCGCTGTGAAAATTCAGCACCAGAAGATTTTATTAGATTAGCCATCTCAACGGGCGATGAGATATTTTGAATAACCTCATTCATAATGTCTTCTGAAAGCTTTAATGGTGTATCGCTGATAACCGAATCAGGTAATGCAAGTGAATCACTGCCTTTAGACTTTTTATCTGAGCAGCCCGAACAGCCGTTAAATAACTGAGTTGCGGCTAGTATTAGCAATAGGTAAGATAGTTTTTTTAACATGACAAAAAGTTTAAGTGTTTTCTAATGTTCTCTCTTATACTATTATGAAAAATAAAAGGTTACTTTTTTCGCCATTTTATTGATTCTATAAGGTTTAATCCCTTTTTCAATAGGTCAAAATGCAAAACAATATATAACGATATAGTCAAAATCCATACCATGAATATATTGAACCATAATGTTTCAAAGAAATTTCCACCTAAATGTTTAACCGGAGCAAAGAAATGGGTACGAAACGACCAGAAACCTGAAGGTTCGGGAATCTGATAAATAGGGTCAGCCATTTGTACTAAATGGTTGTCTTGTCTCAGAATTTTATTTTTCTCAAATTCTTTGCGAACAATTGATGAAATACTTTCATTATAGTACTCATCTTTAATGCGGTTAAAACGTGTGGCATCTTGGTTGATGTTGATACTTATAAAGCGGTCCTTTGAACTATTTGCTTTAGTAAAAACACCTCGGTAATATACAAGCAAGTTGTTTAGGTAGTTGTCAATATTTTGGGCAATATCTGAATTAAATTCTTCAGGTGTGATTTTATCAATTAAACTAAATTGCAATTCGGGAACTCTTATTAATTCTTTCGAAATCTCATTCCTTATTAATTCCAGATCGTTGACAAATGTCTTGTCTGATGTGGGTTTGCCATCAATTATATGTAAAGAACACTCATTTAAAATATCGTGTAATTCTGGAAGGTAATGTACTTGTTTAAAGTCGCTTTTACTTTCCTGAAGCTCGATGTCAAAGTAATTCTTTTTGAAATTATTGTGCTTGTACTGATGTACAATCAATCCTTCATAAATGTATCGCGAAGGCATGAATTCAGCAACTGCTGGCACTTTGTCGACACTGGTAAAGTCCTTGTTTAGTTTATCGAATGTAAACATAGCTCCACCCAATACCATTTGAGGAATCATTACCAATGGAATAAGAATATATATGGTAACAATACTGTTAAATGATGCTGATAATATTAATCCGAGAATATTGGCAAAAGCTGAAATGGAGAATAATGCGAGCCAGAATTCAAAATACATGTCCTTAATACCAAGAATTGTATTTGCTACGAAAACAAAAAGGAACATTTGAATGGCTGAAATAGTGAAAAGCAGGAGAATCTTGGAACTCAGATAGCTTGAACGGCTAAGATTTAGAAATGACTCTCTTTTCAGTATTTTGGAATCTTTAAATATTTCTTCGGCACTAATTATTAAACCAAAGAACAGAGCCACCACTATGCCCATAAATATGTAAGGTGGTATGTTTTCGTTTTCTCTGAAAATGTAAAAATTCGATGTTGGATCAGCAATATAACGGATCAAATAGGCAAGAATAAAACCCAAAAATGGTGCTTCTAATAAGTTAAGGGCAATATATTGGGTGTTACTAATTTTGGCGAAAAAATCGCGTAAGGTGTAAATTTTAAACTGATTGAACCATGATGGGATGTTCAAACTCTTTGGGGGAGAGGTTTCAACGGTTTTAACAGAGGGTAGCGAATGCGTTTTTTCAAAGAGTTTATACCAATCTTCTGCTTCTACTTTTCTTTTGTTTGTATAATTTCCATATTCATCAATAACATTGGCATCAATGATATTGAATATTTGTTCGGGGTTCAGATTACCACAAGTTGGGCATTCACCCTGATCGCTATTTATTTGTGCGTCAAGTTGTTTAAAGTAAATAAGCGATTCACCCGGATTTCCATAATAAACAGGATAGCCGCCAGTATCAAGGATAAACATTTTATCAAACATCTTATAGATGTCGGAAGATGGTTGGTGGATAACCACAAAGATCAGTTTTCCCTTTAGTGTTAGTTCTCTAAGCAGGTTCATCACGTTTTCAGAATCGCGTGAAGAAAGACCGGAGGTTGGCTCATCAACAAATAAAACTGATGGCTGACGAATTAATTCCAGTGCTATGTTTAATCTTTTACGCTGGCCTCCACTAATCATCTTGTTAAGAGGTGATCCAACTTTTAAATGTCGTCTTTCAAAAAGGCCAAGATTTTGAAGGGTTTCATTAACCATGCCGATTAATTCTTCTTCCCCTTTATCTCTGAAACAGAGTTTTGCGTTATAATAAAGATTTTCAAAAACGGTGAGTTCTTCAATAAGCAAGTCATCTTGTGGAATTAAACCAATAACTCCGTTGAGATCTTCTTTATCGGCATGGAGATTATAGTTATTGATAAGAACTTCTCCTTCAGTTGGTTTTTCAATGCCAGAGAGAACGTTGAGCAAGGTGGTTTTTCCTGCACCTGAGGCACCCATTATTCCAATGAGGCGGCCTTGTTCTTCTGCTATATTGATGTTGCGCAGACCTACTGCTCCACTTTTAAAACGAAAATGAACGTTTTTAACTTCGTAAGTGATTTTTGGTGAATCAGAATCGGCCATAAACCGACTAACAACATCAGTATAATATATTGGTTTTCCAATAGGTATTCTAATAAAGCTCCCATTAGGAAACAGATAAATTCTTTTATTACTGATAACCAAGCCATTCAAAAAAACATCCTGGTCGCCGTTGTAACGCATAAAATACAGTTCGGCACTTTTTACATTTAAAACCAGAACTGATCCATGAAGACCGGTTGTATTAATATGTTTAAACTGTACATCCTGAATCTCCGTGTCATTGGCTATCAGTATGTCAGGGAAGTTCAATTTTGTGATATCATTTTGAAGAACAAATGCCTCAATTGCAGATATCTCGTTCTTAGGTAATTTGAAAACATCGGCAACAGTGTTGATGATGGCCATGCGTTGATCGGTCAGCTTCATATCCATGCTGACAAGCTCATATAATCGCACTAACACAACAACTTTTTGTTCCCTGTTAAGCTGTTTATTTATTTTTTTGCATATACCCAGAATTCTAACTGAGTCTTTCATGGAGGTAAGTTGAATCTTACCTTCTTCATCGCCCGGTTTGGTTTTATTTTCTTCGGTTGTGTAAGTTAAAAAGAGCGAAAAATATTCTTCAACAGCTTCTTTATTTAGTTGTTGCTTAAGAAACGTACGCACATATTCTGTCTCGTTGGATCCAACACCTCCATCTTGTTTGGTTAGTAAACCAAACAACTGCATTAATGCTTTTAGAATTTCTTCACTCATTTTTTAAAGGAAAAGTCTGTCAGGTCTAGTCGTTGTATACCACGTAATCGAAAGGAATTTCAACAATGTCGGCATATTCTTCACCTGCTTCGAGCATGTCTTCTTCGTCTTCATGGTAATGCCATTTAATTACCACATCTTTTCCTTTTTCCAATATTTCTTCAAATTTAAGAAGAATATCGAGAATAACTTTTGAGGAGGCGGTATTAAAATATTCCAGTTTAAAATTGAACTCTGTCCTATCATTTGGATCTTCGGAGTAACTATCAATCCAATCCAGAATTTGTTCATAAAACATATTTACATCTTCGGGAAGAGACCTTCCTGATATTTCGAATAATTGCTTATCCTTATCAAGGATAACGTTTGGGGTATCATCTGTACCTTTAATATTTATGATGTTCATGGTTGCTTATTTTATCCGTTTCTTTTAATGGTAGAAGTCAAAATGAAAAAAGAGACACTCTGGTTTAGCTCTTTGAACTGATAGGATAGCTTGCTCCCGGTTTTTTTTGCAATGTCAATTAGTCCAAGTCCGGCACCACCTTTATCTGAAATGGTTGTTTCCCTAATTTGTTGTTTAAACAATGTGGAAAGGCCTTCTTTGTCCAGACTGTTAATAAGCTCCAGGCTCTTTTTCAATTCTGGAACTTTTTCGTTTTTAATAACGTTGCCGGTAATGATGTTATAGCTATCCTCGCCCTTGCTAACCATTACAATTCCCCTACGTTCTTCATCTTCATCATTCAAAGAATCAGCGTGTTTACTAATGTTTTGTAAACACTCAACCATTACATTGAATACTTTTTTTTGAACGGTATTTGATTCGGCATTTTTCGAAAGACTCTTTTCGGTAAGAGTGGTAAAGGTTTTGGTTATTTCCTGTGTGACCTCGCCTTCGTAAACCAAATTAATTTCATTGGTTTTCATTGTTTTATAGAGCTGATAAGCAAACTCCAGAAACCCTTGGTTTTCCTTTTCCATCGTGTTTATTTCAAAATTGTCCAAAATTATGTAAATATAGTTACAATTCAATTCCTATCAAAAGGACATCGTCAACTTGTTTTTCTTCTCCCAGCCAGTCGTAAAAATCCATTGAAAAATGGCGCGAAAAATGAGCCATTGAAACATTCTGTTTTTCAGTTAATGCTTCACGAATACGACGTGACTGGTATTTTTTACGTTCCGGTCCTCCCAGCTGATCAGGTAATCCATCACTAAAAATAAATATTTGATCACCACTTTGATAGTGGATAACATGATTTTCAAAATCTTTTTCAGTTTTTTTTGCTAATGGTATTCCTCCAATTCCTTTTCGTGTACCTTGATATTCTGTTAATTCTCCCTTTCGAAGATAATATAAAGGACGATGAGCTCCGGCAAATTCAAGAATTTTATTATCGGGATCGATCTTGCATAATGCAAGATCCATTCCGTCGCGCCCTGTAGCTCCTTCCTGATCTTGTTTTAAAGTACTTCTAACCTCAAGATGGAGATTATCCATAATCTGGGCAGCAGTTGAGTTATTATCAACGCTTACAATGTTGTTTAAAAGGAAATGTCCGATAAAACTGATTAAAGCCCCCGGAACACCATGGCCTGTGCAGTCAACTGCAGCAACATAGTATATATTATCTTTTCTGAAAAACCACGGGAAATCACCACTTACTATATCTTTGGGACGATAAAAGATAAATGAACGTGGAAAGTATTCTTGTAGTAACCCAGTATTGGGTAAAATGGATGTTTGAATCCTTTGTGCATAGTTAATACTGTCTGAAATCTTTTTATTTTTTTCCTTTATTTCCTGTTCTATTTTTTTGAAATCAGTCATATCATGAGCTACGAACAGTATGGTTTCAAGTTCGCCCTCTTCACCTAATTCAGGGATTACTTTAATCTCCATAATTCGTTCGCCATCATTTGAGCTTACAGCAACCTCCGAAATAATTTGTTGTTGTTGATCTCGTACGGAAGCTAATGTTTCCTGCATGAATTCAATAAAACGAGGATCGATCATTAAATCGGGTATTCGTTTCTTAACAAGTTCAGACGCTGGAATGTCAATGAATCTTGAAACAGCAGGGTTTACATAAACAAGCTTTCCCAATAAGTTAATTCGGATGATCATATCAGGAGAATTTTCCGATAAGCTTTGCATCCGGCTTTTCATACGTTCCTCTTTTTCGGCACGTTTTCGTTCGGTTATATCCTGAGTATTAAAAATTATACCTCTGATTGCCTGATCGTGAAGTAAGTTTTTTCCTTTAGTCTCCAGAAAAAGCTTCTCCCCATTTTTCCTTAAATAAGTGTATTGTGCAATTTGTTCACCTCCTGGGGTATCAAGTAGGAATTGGAATAATCGATTTATTGTTTTTAAACCTCTGGGAGTTAATATTTCGGGATCCATGCCATTTATGATGTCTGAATCAGAATAACCCAGAATTCTCTTAACTGAAGGACTTTCAAAAACAAGGATTTGGTTTTCGTCATAAATTGAGATGAATTCAGAGGCGTTGGTAAGCAATGCTTCAAGTTTCTTTTGGGAGTTTGCAACCTCCTGTATTTGTGATTCAAGCATCTGGTTGCTACGTTCGAGTTCTTCCTGACCAACAATCATTTCTCTTGCGTTTTGGCGCAGTTTTTCTTCGTTTTCCCTAAGAATGGTGGTCATTTCCTGCGATTCCTTAAGCAACATTTCGGTACGGGTGGTAATTTTTAGGTTGTAAATTGTTTGTCCAATTATTGAACCTACCTCCTCGGCAAAAATGTTTTTATATTTTGGAAGACGAGTTTCCAGAAAGGCTATTTCCAAAACACCTTGTAAATCCTCTTCCTGAAGTAAAGGAATCAGTAATATGCTTTTAGGTTTTTGCTCTCCTATAAGACCTGAGGTTACAATAAAGTAATCTTCGGGAATTTCGGACCGAAAAATTATGGCTTTTTCATAAGCGGAGGCACCAATAAGGCCCTTACCAATTGGTATTTCATTGTATTCAAAGCGTCGACGCCCATAGGCATACATAGCACTTCTTTTAAGTACGCTCCCTTGATTTAGGTAAAAAGCACCTTGTATGCCACCCATATAGTTGATTAGAGCTTTAATAACTGAAACGGATAGATCCTCCAGGTTATGAGAATTTCTAAGCAAATCTGAAATCAGATCTTTCCCGTTTGTAATCCAGTTTTGTTCTTCTTCTCTTTTTTTACTGTCTCTAATGTTAAGTCCAAGTTCTAATAATGTTTGGGATAAGATGTCTCCATTGGCTTGGAGTTTTTCCCAATTTGCATATTTAAGATTATTTGCAAGTTCAATGTTAACCTGTATTCTTTCGTTAAGTTCATAAACTTTGTTTTTTAGTTTTTCGGTTTTGGATTTTAAAAGGTTAAAGTAAACAATACCCGAAAAAGCAACTCCAAAAATAAGAAAGTCGGTAAACCAAACCAGAGCATTTTTGTGAAGAGCTATAATACTCAGTAGTGAAAAATTGGTTTTTTCCAGAGCTAAAAAGCCTGACCAAGAAAGAATAAAAAGAAGTATGAAAGAAGTATATAGAATAAACTTCTTTGAATACGAGATCTCCTTAAGGGAGATAGCTCTTCTCAAATCTTTTATACTTATATTTTCAGGTTTAAACGACATTTAGTTTTTTTATAAAATTCCTTTATCAATTATTTTGGTTGAAATGCCCTGCCACATTTTTTCCAGGTCGTTTTTTTTAAAGGTAGCTAATTCTATTAAAGCTATGCAATTATTATTATCCATTACCGGCAGGAAATAGATAAATTTTGGTTTAGCTTTTCCAAGCCCTGATAACATCATAAAGTAATCGTCAGGAATATCTTCAATTAACAGAGGAACTCCATCTATTACCGTTTGGCCACAAAGTCCTTCTCCACGTTCAAATGATTGCGGTGAAAAATCTTCTGGTAATCCGTAAGAATCTTGTACGATAAAACCACCCGAGGGTTTTGTTTCTTTGTAAAGAATTGCTGCCGAGGCATGAGTTGCTTCCGAAAATAAATAAAGAAAACTTGTGTTTCCCTTTTTATTGCTTTTGTTATCAAAAACCTGTTTTATAATAGTTTCCTGTTTAATTAACATGCCTTGTACCTCTTTCTCTTCTTTTTCAAAAACTGAAAGGTTGTTTTGTAAATCAAGGATTTTATTTTGCCATTCAGTTTTGTCATTTTTATATGTTTCATTAAGTAGCCTGATTTGCTCCTGAAAACTAGCACATTGTTTCTCTGTTAGTAAAAGCATTACCATAAATACTATAAATGAAATTATCTCAAAATAATAGAACATTGGCTCTGCCTTTGACTCAAAAAGAAAGTGTCGGGTTATTGTAAGCAGGAATACGATTCCTGCCAACAGAAAAAACCAGTATGTAAACGGTTTGTTAATTTTTTTTTGAATATTCATTGTGGCAGGTTGTTAAGGAAAAGAATAATTTGATCGGGAGATAATATCATATTGGGATTAAAAAGCTTAAGGGCCGATTGTGGCATGGTTTCAATATCACAGGTTTTTGGATCTTGAACAATTGTAAAACCCTTGTGATCGTATATGTTTTTTAATCCCTGTGCTCCATCTTTATTTGCTCCGGTTAGTAGAATTCCAAGTGTTTTTTCGCGATATGCATCGCCTGCCGATGAAAATGAGTGATCAATAGAAGGCCTGCTATGGTTGAGAGATTCTTCGGTAGATAATGAAAAATGACCGTCATATTCTATGAAAAGATGGTAGTTAGAAGGAGCGAGATACGCCATATTAGGGCGGATTTTTTCTTTATCGTTTGGCTCTATTAACTTTAAAACCGATTTAAAGCTTAAGCTTTCAACCAAGCCTGAACGCACATGTTTCAGACGATGGAGCGACAGGATTATGGGGATATTAAAATCAGGCTTAATTTGAGACAGTATTTTTGAAACCACAGAAAAACTACCTGCAGAACCCCCCATAACAATGAGTTTAAAACATCGGTCAATTTTAAGAATATCCATTAGTTTGGGCTAAGGGTTTTTTAAATATTTTTTCTGTTTCATTAACTGTTATCATTTTTTCTGCTATACCTGAGGGTAATTGTTCTTTAACTCCAATAACGAGGTATCCACCGGGAATTAGTTTCTCATATAATATATTGAAAACAGTATTGGCAAGTCGATTATTATAATAAATCGCTATGTTTCTGAAAAGAATTAGGGATATATCTTCTGTAGGAATGGTGTCGGAAATAAACCCATATTTACAATTTACGTTTCCCCTTAGTTTATTACAAACAACCAGATCATTGTTTTCGAGTGAAAAATACTCATCGAAAAAGTCGTTTTCTTCCAGACGACGGTAGTTGGTAAGATTTATGTCAAAATGTTTCCCGTTTAAATGGCCTTGGTTAATGGAGTTGCACATCTCTAAAGATGGATTATTGCAAATAATTTTAATTTTAGAAGCAACTTTTTTTTCATTTAGCAAAACCGAAACTGAATATGCTTCTTCGCCACTGCTTTCGTTTGGTAACCATACAGTTGAGTTGTCAGGCAATAAGGGAATTACTTTATCTCTAAGAAGTCTCCAAAAGGCAGGATCGCGAAACATTTCTGTGTTTTCCACAAGCATTTGGGTAATGAGTTGATCCCTGAAGTCCTTCTTTTTTAACCTTTCATAAAGTTGTTCTTTTCTTTTAATATTAAGTTTAGCGAAAACTGAAGAGAATTTTCGCTTTAAAAACGAAATGGAATAATTAGTATAGTCCATGTTAGGGTATGTTAACATAGAGAGCGTAATTTCCTTTATTTCATTTATACTAAAGTTCACGGTTTTTCTTAAGATTTAAAATGAAACACGTTGCTTTTTGAATAAATTAATCCGGTCTTAATAAATTTAGTTTTGAAAAAACCTGTTATGGCTTCATGTGTTCCCAAAACCAACGATCCACCGGGGAAAAGGTTATCATAAAACCGTTGTATAATTCTTGATTGAAGTCCTGTGTTGAAATAAATCAAAACATTACGGCAAAAGATGATGTCAAATTTATTATAAAACGGCATTTTTTCCTGAACCAGATCGTGTTTTATAAACTTAGGTATCTTTCTTAAAAAATCCTTAACAACGATTTTATCTTCCGATTCATTTATATCAAAATACTTGGAAAAATCTTCTTTATTTTTGAGGTTGAGTACCTGGTTGAAGTTCTCGATGTAATTCAGGTTGAAACGGTATTTGTAAACACCCTTTTTAGCCTGATCAAGAACTTTCTGGCTGATGTCGGTTGCATATATATTGGAGTGTTCTAAAAGTCCAAGATGGTCAAGCAAAATGAGGTTGGAATAAACTTCCTGGCCCGAAGAACATCCGGCATGCCAGATGTTGATGTTTGGTTTATTTGCTAAAGGAGGGAGCAGCTTTTCAAGAATAAACATCCAAACCGATGGATCGCGAAAGAGCTCGGTAGTGTTAACCGTTATAGCTTCAACTATTTCTTCAACAAAATCTCTGTCAGTTTTCGTTTTTTTAACGAGCTCATTAAGACTAATATGATAATCGCGCATAACTTTATGTAAGCGGCGAAAAATTGAATTATCTGAATACTCACTGAAATCGTATGGTGAGGAGTCCTTAAGTATTTGCAGATATTCTTTAAAAGTAATATCCTCTTCGCTTTCCTGCATTCTTAAGGGTTTATATTAAAAAAGTTCAACTTCTACATTCTGGATGAAAGCCGTAAAGGAGTGATCATCGCCCACTTTTGCTTCTGATAGTAAGAAAAGAACTGAAATGTCTTCTCCATATTTATTCCTGATAGGAATTTCCCGTCTTTCTCCTACAATTTTCTCACCATCAATGGAGATAAAAGCAGAAACGAATTCGTTGGTTTTAGATGTTTCTTTAGAAAATAACATTGAAACATTTTGTCCAAGTACTTCATTTCTTTCGTAACCCCACAATTTCTCAGCAGCCAGATTAAAAAACTCTAAAGTTCCTTCTTTGTTGGTGGTAATTATTGCATCAAGAGCTCCTTCAAGGGTTTTTTCGTTACGGATTTTAACAGACTCAATTTCTTTAAACTGTTCCATAACTTCATTTCTGGCGTCTTCTAGTAAGAGTCCAAGTTCTTCCTTGGAATGTTTAAGGGCTTCTTCCAATTCAACTTGTTCGGTTACATCGTTTTCAAGACTCAGAATTTTAAGAATTTCCCCATTATGATCTATTACCGGACTATAAGTTGTGAGTAAATAAATTTCTTCACCGGCTTTGGTTCTTCTGCGTACGCGGCCCCTAAAGTTGTGTCCATTTGAGAGGTCGGCAAGAATCCGGTCAAGCTCTCCTACATCATCCTTAAAAAAGAATATTTTCAGGTTTTGACCTTCAACCTCTTCGGGTTTATACTTAAATGTTTTAAGAAAATTATCGTTAATTGATAAGAGCGTTCCGGATGTATCGAATTCGCATGAAATAGCTGCATGGTCAATTGCTTCAAGAATACCTTTCCGTTCAACTTCCCGTCTGTCGCTTTCTTCTTGTGTTGCACGCATTTCTTCAAGATTCTGACGCAATTCTTCTTCCTGCTGGGACATTTTTTCGGCTTGTATCTGTGTTTCGCGCAGAAGATTATTGGTTTGTATATTATTTTTTACTGTTGATATTGTAGAAGCAATGCTCTCGGCAGTTTTTTCAACAAACTCAATTTCAAATCTTTGGAGAACCTGGAACGAAGCAAGCTCAATTACTCCATATATTTCTTCGTTAGTCTTTAATGGTACCAGCAAAAGCGTTCCTGGGTTAGAATCGCCAAGTCCGGAAGTGATATTAATATATTGGTTGGGTACGTCAGTAATGAATATGGTTTCTTTTTCTAAAGCACATCTACCCAGTAGGCCTTCGCCCCATTTTACAATTTTATCGGCAAACTTTTTTCGGTCATAAGCAACACAGGCGGTCATTTCTAAAACTTTTTCCCCCGACTTTGTCTTGTTTGCAAGAAAAACACCGCCCTGATTGACTTTAATATAAGTTACCAGGTATCGGATTATTGTTAAAGATATTTCTTCAAGGTTATCGTTATTTTGTCGTAGTATTTCTCCAAATTGAGCTAATCCTTCTGTAACCCAGTTTCGTTGTTCTTCTTCAATGCGACGCTTTTCCTGTTCTTCCTTACTATGAATCATAAATCTTCGCAAATTGACTAACGCTTGAGTAAGAGGATCATTTTCATCTTTTACTTTTATAACCTCTTCCAGTTTATTTTGTCTGAGATTGTCAATAAATGAAAGCACCATTTTGGTTTTACTGGCTTCTTTTTTAAGCTTATTGGTTTGTTTTTTAATGATCTTCGAAAAGCTTTTTGCAAGGAAAAAACCAGCTATTCCACTAATGAAAGGAAGGCACAGAGCAGCCCATAGGGCAGGAAACATAGTGAACAAGCTTGTAATAGAGCTGTTGGATAATTTATATTGTGGAGAATCCATGCTTAGCAGAAAAATTACCAGGGTTATGAATACTCCTAATGTTGTACCAATGAAGGTGTATTTTGTAATTAGTGCTTTTGGCTGTATTTTTTTCATGCCACAATTTTTTTGTTAGGCTGATTGGTCTTTTTTTACCAACTTAATAATTCTACATAACTAATTATTAATCAAATTATTTAGTGTTGGCTTTTAATATTTAAACTTCAATGATACTATTATACGATTCATAATAAAAAGGGTTAATAAAACTTCTTCACCAGATAGGGTGCAATGTTATTCATTCCTAATATTTCGTCAGCTGCACCAAGTTTTATCGCCTCCTTAGGCATACCAAAAACAACGGAAGATTGTTGATCCTGAGCAATTGTATGGGCTCCGGCTTCTTTTAGTTCCAATAATCCTTTTGCGCCATCAGCACCCATTCCGGTAAGAAGTATCCCTGTAGCATTTTGACCGGCATATCTGGCCGCTGAACGAAAAAGAACATCCACCGAGGGTCGGTGTCTGTTAACCAAAGGACCTTCTCTTACTTCTACTGAATACTCTTTCCCTATTCTTTTAAGCAACATATGATAATTACCGGGAGCAATAAGTACGCGTCCCTGATAAATACGATCACCATCTTCTGCTTCTTTTACCTCCAATTCCGAATTTGCATTGAGACTTTTTGCAAACGATTTGGTGAAGCCTTCGGGCATGTGTTGTACAATGGCAATACCTGGCATCCTTGCCGGAAGGTTACGCAGAAGCAAACGTATAGCTTCCGTTCCCCCCGTTGAAGCACCAAGTACAATAATTTTTTCAGTGTCTACAATACGACTTTTGAGAGTTGCTTTTTCAAGAATGATATCGGCTGAGTATTTTGGCTTAACTAAATCAAATGATGGAGTATTCGTGATTTTTAGTCTGGATAGTTTAACTTGTGAAGCAGCTTTTACTGCATCGCAAAGTAATATTCGAGATTCATTAAAGAATTGGGCTGCATTCATTGCGGGTTTGCCTATTATCTCTGAAGCACCATATTCAAGCGCTTTCATTGCCACCTCGGTTCCCTGACTGGTTAATGACGAAATTACAACAACAGGAATGGGGTGTTGCGACATTATCTTTCGCAGGAAGGTGAGTCCATCCATGCGAGGCATTTCAATATCAAGAGTAATAACATCAGGGATCTCCTTCATTATTTTTCGTACAGCGATCAGGGGGTCTGCAGCTGTACCCATTACTTCAATATCCGGATCGGATTCCAGAATTGAGGTAAGGCTTTGCCTGACTACCGCTGAATCATCTACGACTAATACCCTAATTTTTTTCTCCATCATTACTATAAACTTGCCACAAGATTAATACTCTTTTTTCTCAAGAAATTTATGCCTTACCTCGCCTGTATCAGTAAAGAACAAAATTTTCCGTCCTTTTCTACCGCCTGTACTGGAGGCAATAATTGGAATGTTTTTCTCTTCTAATATTAATCGGGCGACCCTTATATTGCGCTCACCTATTAGCATTGCACTCCGGCCGGCAGCAATCAAATCGCCACCACCGAAAATTTTTGCTTGTAGATTTTCTTTTTTACATCCATAATGCAACATTCGTTCAATCAGTTTTTCTATGGCTATATTACCATATTTGGGCGAAGCCAAATCTTTTCCGTTCCAGTTAGATAACATATAGTGGTTTATTCCACCCACCTTCTGAACCGGATCGTAGAGGCATATTGCTACGCACGAACCCAGTATGGTTTTAACCATATAAGGGTCTTTACTGGCAAACAGTGTTGAAGGATACAAAAAATGTTGTAAATATTGATCCATTATAATTCCTTAAAAAATCTCGTCATCTTCATCGAAGAATGTTTCATTACCTTCTCCACTAAACCCTTCAATTATGTTTTTGGCTTCAGGTATCCTAGCATAAAAGGTAGAGCCTTCACCCTTTTTGCTTTCAATTTCAATAGAACCTCCCATTACATCTAGCAATGCTTTAGTAATGGAGAGTCCAAGCCCATGGCCGCGGTTTATTGAATTAATGCCTGAATCGAGTCGCTTGAAGCGTTCGAAAATAACTTTTTGATTTTTTTCAGAAATGCCTGTACCAAAATCCTGTACTGAGAAGTTGAGAATATCTTCATCAACCCAAACTGTTATAATTACTTTGCTGTCCTTATAACTATATTTTAATGCGTTATTCATGAGATTGCTCAGAATAAGCTTTAATTTTTCACTGTCGGTTTTAAAATAGAAATTTTTCCCAAAACCATATTCAATGTTAAACTTGAAATCAATTTCAATAGCCATTTTACGAGCCACCAGACTAAATGATTCGATCATGGTTTGGATTATGTTTCTGACATTAACCTTGGCAACATTGGGAACAACTTCTCCAGCTTCAATTTTGGCGGCAACAAAGATGTTCTTTAGCTGAAAATCGAGATTGAAGGCCTCACTATGAATAAGTGCTACCATACTTACAACTTTTTTCCAGTCGTTTTTTTCAACGGCAAGAATTGATTTGGAAAGGCCTAGTATAGATGTAAACGGGTTTACTATTTCATTGGAAATGTTTGAAATAAAATGACTTTTTAATGCTTCAGATTCCTTAAAGCGTTGAGTAACTTCCTGAAGTTCTTGTGAAAGTAGGTTTACTTCATCCTCAAATTTCTTCCGCTCCTCGAGTTTGATTTTTAACTCTTTTAAAAGCTGTTTGTCAGAAATGTTCATCATAATGTTGTTATTTCGTCTTGGTGGTTATACTTATTTTTTTTTGAATATTGTCGGTTTTACATGTTCTAAGGGAACGTCCATTCCTGAAAGGGACTCGGAGTGTCCTATAAAAAAATATCCTCCGGGTTTAAGCTGTAAACAGAGCTTATTTATAACTTTTTCCTGTGTTGGACGGTCAAAATATATAAGAACATTACGACAAAATATTACATCAAATGTCTCTTTAATTGAATAACTATTATCCATCAGGTTAAGATAGGTTAATCTGATGTTTTTTTGTAAAATAGGATGAACCCTAACGTTGTGAATGTTGGGGTCTTTGCTTTTCAAAAAATATCTTTTCTTTAGTTCCATGGGAACTGTAACCAGCTTGTTTGCCTGATAAACTCCTTTTGCTGCTTTTTCAAGCATTTGTGTGGAGATATCTGAACCAAGAATATCAAATTTAAACAAGGGATTTAATCTTTCATACTCATTGAGAATGATCGATATGGTGTAAGGTTCCTCTCCACTTGAACATCCAGCACTCCAGATTTTTATAGGCTGACCGTTAATACCGTTGTTTTTAAAGGCCGTAAGAACTACATCGTTCATAAAATTAAAATGAACAGGTTCTCTAAAAAAATCAGTTTTATTAGTTGTTACAACATTTAAAAATTGAAGTAACTCTTTATCTTGTCCTTCTTTACTAAAAAAGTAATCTTTATATTCAGAATACGATGACATTTGTAATTCTCTAATTCTTTTCAGGAGTCTGCCCTGAAGCATAATTCTTTTAATAGGTGGCATTTTTATTCCATATTCGGAATAAATAAATTGACTGAAAACCTGGAAGTCTTTTTCCGAAAGTTCAGCTTTAAAGCAGTCCAGGCCCCCAGAATTATGAACGGATTTCTCCATTGATTAAGATTCTTTTTTTTGTTTATTAATCATTTCAATCATTTTAATAATTTCTTTCTGGCTGAAAACAACATCGGCATTCAGAATAAAAATAAGTTTATCTTCAACAGGATAGGTGGTAAGGATGTAATTAGGTTTATAATCGTCCTCAATACTTTTCATATCAATATTATCACATTCCAACACATCAGATACAGCATCAACTAAAACGCCAACACGGTAAGTTTTACCGAGAGTGTCGCTTATTAGTTGAAGGATAATAATACATGTACCCGGTAAAATGGCAACAGGTGACATGCCAAATTTAATCCCTGTATCTATTAAGGGGATGATTTCATCGCGGAATTGTATTACCCCTGAAACAAATGGCAGGGTTTGCGGAAGTGGCTTTGGAGTCTGATATTCTGTGATTTCCATTACTTTTGTCACATTAACACCAAAAACCTCTTCTCCAATCAGGAATGTAAGGTATGAATTCAATATCGAGGCCATATTTTTTTTGTTATCCTTTTATTTTTCAATTATTTCAGCCAAATGGTTAATGTCGATGATATGAATAAAAGTATCATTTTGTAATAGTGTGCCTTCAAAGTTTTCAATCATACCTTTTCTTCCTTCTAAGATGGTCTCTTTTAAATCATTTGAGTTAATCTCCAAGACTTCTTTAACCAAATCTACCATAATACCAAATCTGGAATCCTGAATTTCGGCTGGATTAATGACAATAATAGCGTTGTCGGCATTTGACTCGCCAATCTCTTCGGCCATAATAATTCTCATGTCCACTACAGGAATAATATTACCATGAAGGTTTATTACACCTACTAGATGATCTGGTGTGTTTGGAACTTTTGTGATAATGGAAGGAATTTCAAGTATATGCGCAACTTGAAGAGCATCTACTGCAAAGACATTCTCATTTATCTGGAATGATAGTATAGTTTTATTCACATTTTCCATAAGTGCTTAAACATTTAAGCGTTGAATTATATTATTCTACCAGGACTTTCCTTGTTTTTCTCGACTGAAAAAGTCTGGAAGTATCAATTACCATTGAAATTGTTCCATCACCCATGATAGAAGCTCCTGATATTATCTCTTGTTTCTCCATGTATCGGCCCATGGGCTTAACTACGGTTTGATATTCGCCAACCACCGAGTCAACAATTACTCCAAGCTTTCTGTCTTCAGCCCGAATCATTACCATCTCAAATTTATTTTCTTCAAACTTTGGCATATTAAAGATTTCACGCAGACTAACATAAGGTATCTGTTCATTATCAATGACCACAACATTGTTAAATGTATTTTTTAACAATGATTGTTCAAAAGCAAATATTTTTTCGATAGCCGAAATTGGTATTACATATTGATTATCACCAACCGTCACCAATAAACCATCAATTATTGATAAGGTTAGTGGCAGGCGAATGGAAATAATTGTCCCTTTTCCTTTTCCTGATTCCAAGGAAACTTCTCCTCTAATGTTTGCAATTTTCCTTCTTACTACATCCATTCCCACACCGCGTCCGGAAACTCCGGAAACTGTGTCGCGGGTTGAAAAACCACTAATAAAAAGCAAGTCAAAAGTATCTTTCTTATCAAGAATGGCATCCGCATCAATAAGTCCCTTACTAATGGCTTTTTGTTTTATGAATTCAGGATCAATGCCTTTGCCATCATCGGAAATTTCAACAATCACATTAGCCCCTGAATGAAACGCTTTAAAAATGATAGTGCCTTTTGGCGATTTCCCTGCAGCAATTCTTTCTTGTGGTAGTTCAATTCCATGGTCAATTGAATTACGCAGGATGTGTAAAAGAGGGTCGGTGAGGTGTTCTATGATATTCTTATCAAGTTCCAGATCGCCTCCTTCAATTATAAAATCAACATCTTTCTTTTGTTCTTTTGATAAGTCGCGGACTAATCTTTGGAACCGCATTAATTCATTCTGAAGAGGAATAAGGCTCACATCAAAAGCATTATCGCGTAATTGACGAGTAAGTTTTTGAATGGTTTCGGTAAGGGCTACAATTGCCGGATCACCACTGTTTTCGGCATATAAGGATAGTTGAGCTTGTATGGTAACCATTTCACTTACCAGAGTAACCAACTCATCAATTTTATGTGATGAAACTCTGATGCTTGATATTTTATGTTCTTTTAATAACGCCTTTTTCTTATCATCATCATCCTTTATCTCTAAAGGTCGCGCCCAGTCGCTATGTTTAAAATCGTCAACCGAAAGTAATGTTTTGGTTTGCAAAGCAGTTTCAGCCAGAGAAATAGCTTCTGGTTTGTCAATAATGGATATTTCAGAAATCAGATCAATATGTAATTCACATTCATCTTCCACAAAAATAAAAACATCTCGGATTTCGTTAATTGATTCAACTGAACTGAGAATCACCTGCCAATAGCAGTAATTAGTTGTTAAATCTAATAAATCGAGAGAAGGAATTTTGTTTTTAAAGGCAAGGAGTCTGGTTTTGCCCATTGCATGTAAATCGTCCAGTAAATAAAAAGGGTTGGTACCGTTTTTTAAAAGATCTTCGTGAGGGATAAAAGTAATCAGGTAACTTTTTTCAGGTTTGTCGGGAGTTGTGGTTTCCGAAAATGACTCTTCTTTTGTTCCTGCTACTTGTACAGGTGATTCGGATCCAGAGATGAAATCCTGTAGTTTTTTAATAAATATTTTTTGTTCATTCAGGTCCTCTTCCTTGGTAAGATCTCCTGTTTTAAGAAGAAAATTGATTTGGTCAATAGCTGAAAAAGTAAGAGTAATAAGGTCTGTGGACACTTCCGTTTTACCATTCCTCACATAGTCAAAAATAGTTTCAAGGTGGTGTGTAAACTCACTTAAGTGGTTAAAACCAAACATGGCTCCGCCTCCCTTAAGAGAGTGCATAGCTCTGAATATGCGCTCAATAAGCTCTTTATTTCTCATGTCCTTTTCAAGAAGAAGCAATGCCTCTTCCATGTCGTGAATGTTATCGGTGGACTCTTCAACAAACTTCGCTCTAAACTTATCTATCATGAGACACAAAGCATTTAAGCATAATTAAAAAACTATTTTTATTGTTATATGATTCTTTTGCTGTTGAACTCATCGTTAATTGATTTTATCATTGTATCAATTGTACGACGAGTTTGCAAAACAATCTGCATGTTAAGGGCTTTTTCACCTGATCTGATTTCATAGAATGTTTTCTCAATTTTCCGAGACAACTTAGAAGTGTAGTCAAAACCAAGCATTGGTCCGGTACCACTAATTTGGTGGGTTATTGAAAATATTCTATTTATAAGCAAGGACATATCTTCAGGAGAGATTATCTCAGCAGATAAATTGGTGCTTATAATTTGCAATTCATTTAAGGTTTCTAAATGGAACTGTTCCTTTATTTTTTCGATCATACTTTTGTTACCTTATTACTCTGGAAATTGCAGAAAGCAATTTAGCTGGAACAAATGGTTTTATAATCCAGCCTGTTGCTCCGGCTTCCTTGGCTTCCATTTTTTTAGCAGCCTGCGATTCGGTGGTAAGGAAAAGGATGGGTATGTGTTTGTAATCATCCATCTCTCTTACTTTTCGAATAAGGCCTAGTCCATCAAGGTTTGGCATGTGAAGGTCGGTAATAATTATGTCAATATGACGACCATCAAGAAACTTAAGTGCATCATCTCCATCAACTCCCACCAAAACATCATATCCTTCGTTTTGAAGGGTAAAATTTACGACTTCCCGGATACTTTCGGAGTCATCAACAATTAAAACGGTTTTAGCCATAATATAAACGGGTTTAAGATTTTATCATTTTAAATAATCTACAAATCCTGCATTTGTGAGCAAAGAAGAAATTTCGTCCGAAACAGATAATGAGATATTTACATCGAACGCTTTTTTCTTTCCACTGTTACTGATTGCGTGTAATAATTGAATAAAAGTCAAGTCAATATTATCAACGTCTTTAACTTTAATATTCACAACAGAAGGGTTTTTAAGATGCAATTTAACCTCTTCTGTTATTTTAGCAATGGAATTTATGGTTAATTGACCACTAAAAACCATATCTAGTTGATTTTTATTCTCTTTGAAGTCTATAATAAAGTTCTCAGTCATACATATTTCTTTTTGAGAAGTTTCGATAAAAAATTAAAACTTTTCATAATTATCCATGTCAAATTCCTTTTCAAGATTGGAAAGGTTATGAATTGGACTGTTTTTTGTTGAGTTTGTTTTTTTAGACGTTTTTGCTATTTCGGTTTCATTTTGTTGGCTTACTGATTTTTCGTTTCCTTGAGATTGTTTCTTGCTAACAAAATCTTCTTTGCCAATGCTGAAATAGCTAACAGCTTCTTGAAGGTTTTCAGCTAATTTAAGCAACTCGTCAGAACTTTGTGTTAATTGATCTGAACTTGAAGCGTTTTCTTGTGTAATCATATTTAATTGTTGCATGGCCAGGTTTATTTGGTCAGCGCCGGTTTTTTGTTCCATACTGGCCGCAGCAATCTCTTTAACAAGAACAGTGGTTTTTTCAATGTCCGGAACCAGAAGTCTTGCCTTGTTTCCTGCTTCCTGAGAAACTTTAAGACCTTTTTTCACTAATGTTACAATTTCATCTGCAGCTGATTTACTTCGTTCGGCCAATTTTCGCACTTCAGCGGCTACAACAGAGAATCCACGTCCGTGCTCTCCTGCTCTGGCTGCTTCAACAGCAGCATTTAGCGCCAGAATATTGGTTTGAAATGCTATGTCACTAATAATAGATATTTTCTCCGAAATGGCACTCATAGCCATAGCTGCTTCGGAGCTTAATTCGTTTGCAATATTAACATCTTTTGCTGTTTCAACGGTAATTTTTTCAGTTTGAATAGCATTATCAGTGTTTTGGTCAATATTGGCCACCATTTCTTCAATAGATGTTGATACCTCTTCGGCAGATGCAGCCTGATCAGCTGAACCTCTTGATAACTGAAGAGAGCTGGTTTTTAAAGTTCCGCTTGAGGAAACAAGGTTTGAAGCATTATCTTTTATGGTAAATACTGTCTTCTTAAGATTCTCGGCCATATTGCTAAGTTCTTTGGCCAATATTCCAATTTCATCATTTTGATTTATTTCAACCTTGGCAGTGAGATCTCCAGCACCAATAGCTTTAGTAAATGAAACGCCCTTAATAAGTGGATTAACAATGGAGGAATAAAGGAGCCATCCAATTGCAAGGGAGGCCACAAGCAGTATAATTCCCATGATTATAACTACCCAGGTTAAATTAGCAAAGGCACTTTTCATATCTGCCAGAGCAATATCGTTACTGGTGTTATATTTTGTAGTAAGAGCCATTATCTCGGTTGCAATATTATCGGTTAAGGTAATGATTTTTCCTCCTTCCATTACCATGTCTTCAACTTCAAACATTATGAATGCATCTTCATAAGCATCAAAAGAGTTTAAACTTTTTATAATGTATTTGTGCATTTCAAAAAGAGAATCAGTTTGGGTTATGATGCTTTTAAGTTCCTGCTTGTCGTCATCATTTTTCCATTGTTCCGATAGAACATTTAAGGTGTTTTTTAAAGAACTAAATTCTTTATCGTGAAGTTCAATAAGTTTTAGTTTATCAGGTGTTCCAGGCTGCTTATCTATAAAAACCCAATTACGTATTAACATCTTGCTTTGGGTAATTAGCATGTCTAAATCATCGAGGGATTTTACAGTTGGGCTGAATACTTCAGTAACCTGATTGTTCCGGTTTGTACTTTTATTAAGGGTATATAGGGTCAATATACTGTTTAAGAAAACAACTATCAGAATTAAACCGAAGCCATAAATCAGCTTTTGAGCAATGTTAAAATTGAATTTCATCTGTTTCTTAATTTGTTTTTTATATTCCTGATTTCTGGAAAAATTCCCATGGAAACAATCATTCGACATGTGAATGATCTTAACATGGCCTTTCATGTTTTTTGTTATGATAATTGAGAATAACTATACAATAATCATAAGCCGTGTGTTTATCCAACTTGTTTCTTTCATCTGAACAATAATTAGTTAAAGTACTGTTCTGGTGAAATTTGTATGAACCTAAGTCATCTCTTCTTGTGAGCTAAAGCTCATGTAAGCTTCCTTCGTTATTTAGTTCTTCATAATGCTTAAGAATTATGACATTTTCATAAATATAATCATTTTATACCATTTTTATGGAAAAAACTTAATACCGATTAGGTTGGTTAATTAAAGTTGATAATCGTAATAGTACTTAAAAATAACCTTCGATTTTGTTTAGATTAATACAAATGTTAGCAATTAATTTTATCATTGTTTTTAATCAACAGCAACATTAAGAGACTTTTTTTACTTAAAAACCTGTCCTTACGACAGGTTTTTAAGTAAATAGTCGACAGTTATCTTATTAAGCTGCACTCTTTTCTTTATAAGTTTATGGCTGCTGCCATACCTTCCAAGCGAGAACTAAACTGGAGTCCCTGTCGTGCTGCATTGCCTTTATGAAGTTCAAATTTCAAAGCGTTTTCGCGAACAACAAAGTTGATTGTAGCGCCATATTGGGTTGCTCCTTCTGACTCGGCAATGATCAGCGTATTGTATTGTTTTGCTTTATCCATAATAAAAGCACCGCTACTTCGCATGTTTATAGCAGAAGAAACAAATACTACCTGGCAATTATCAATTTCTTCAACAGAGCGATACTCCTTTATAACGACTTTTTGAAAACCAAATGGTTTACCGTACGACTGTTCTCTAAGATAATCTGCCACTTCTTTGTTTCGTAATACTCCAATAACAAAGTCTCCTTGTTTGGAACTTTCACTCCAACCGATGTACCTGATAAAATTCAGGGTAAAAACGGCTTTAAATTTTGCAATCTGTCCCATTGAAAGCATAGGGATAAGAAGCAATAGTGCTAAAAGGTAAAATCTTTTCATAATCATAACTAAATCTTACTGTTTTTGTCTTTACCGTGTTACGAACAGGAAAGATTTAGGTTTCTTTTTTTTAATAATTTATCCTTTTTTGACACTTTATTGCTTGTGTTTTATGTTTTTGTAACTGTTATTTTTGAAGAAATAAATGAGATTTGTAATTGTTATTAAGCATAGAAATGATTATGAAAATAAGAAATCAAATAAGAGAAAGTCCTGATAATTAGACGTGTTGATAGGAAAATTTTTGATAGCAGAGTAATACAAGGGGTTCAATTATTAAGTATCCTACGGTGTCGGTAATAAATTCTTCTGTATTTTTTGTCATTATTACGAATGCTGGCTATTGCTTTATCAACGTTGGAATTTAAAATCTTGATTCACTTTTGTTGTTGTTTAAAATTTCTTTGTTTTTTAGTCGTTTTATACGCTTATTTTAAACAATTGATTTTTGGCCAAAGCTTTGAATATTTATTTTTTAACATATCTGAAGCTGTAATAATATTTTCGTCATTTATCTTTTTCGTTATCTTCACGCCATTTTTGAATGGGAAATTAAACTATTATGTGGATTCGAATAGCAAGTGCCATTTTAAGAAACCGTTTACCAATTCTATTTTTGCTTGCTGGTATAACTATTTTTATGGGTTTTCAAGCAAGAAAGATAGAAATGTCATATCAGTATGCACCGCTTTTACCTGCTGATGATCCGGCTTTTGTGGAGTATCAAAATTTTCTTAGTTTGTTTGGGAACGAAGGCAATCTTTTGGTTTTAGGAGTTCAGGATGATAAATTTTTTGATTACGATCACTTTAAAACATGGGAAGAGCTTAGCCGGTCATTAAATTCAATAGTAGGAGTAAAATCTGTTTTTTCGGTTTCAAACGCTTATAATTTGGTTAAAGATGGCAATGCCCGAAGGTTTGACCTTAAACCACATTTTAAAGACGTCAGGAACCAAGAAGCACTCGACAGCTTGAAAAATGGGTTTCTGGAGCTTCCATTTTATATTAAACAGATTTATAATAATGAAACGCAGACTTATTTGCTAGCCGTAACATTAGTACCAGAGATTCTTGAAAGCTCTGATCGTGTTAGATTAATGGACAATATTAAAGCCGCGGGCTTATCGTATGAACAAAAATCAGGTGTTACATTAAAATATTCTGGACTCCCGTTTATTCGAGTTGAGACTGCCGAGATGATTAAAAGAGAGTTGAATATGTTTATTTTTTTGACTCTTGGAGTTACAGCGCTTATAATATTCTTATTTTTCCGTTCGTTCAAGGTGGTTATGTTTTCCATGTTGGTTGTTGGAACAGCGGTTATATGGGCATTGGGAAGTCAGGCCCTGTTGGGTTATAAAATTACCATATTAACAGGGATGATTCCTCCACTAATTATTGTTATCGGAATACCCAACTCGGTTTTTCTTCTAAATAAATATCATCAGGAATTTCGAAAGCATGGTAATAAAATTAAATCCTTACAACGTGTAATCAGAAAAATTGGGAATGCCACTTTTTTGACAAATCTTACAACCGCTTGTGGATTTGCAACCTTTATTTTTACCAGTAGCCGAATCCTGGTTGAATTTGGGGTTGTTGCTTCTATCAATATACTTGTTGTTTTTATTCTTTCTTTACTTTTAATTCCTATTATATTTAGTTTTTTACCTGATCCCGCTGAACGGCACGTAAAGCATCTCGACAGTGTAGTAATGAATAAGACGGTGAGTCAATTGCTTCATATTTCTTTGCATCACCGCAAATGGGTTTTTATTATAACTGCAGTAATGGTAGTTGCAGGTGGTTATGGTATTTCAAGAATAAAAACTACCGGTTTTATGTTAGATGATATCCCGCATGATCATGAACTCTATACCGACCTTAAGTTTTTTGAGGAACACTTTAACGGGTTAATGCCGCTTGAGATTTTTATTGACACAAAAAAACCTAATGGGGTAATGCAACCTGCCACCATACGAAAACTTGATAAGTTACAGCAAGAGCTTGAAGCATTACCGGAACTTTCAAAAGCTCTTTCTGTTTTGGAAGTTGTGAAGTTTTCAAGACAGGCTTTTTATAATGGAAATCCGGCATTTTATGGTGTTCCAAATCAACAGGAAAGGAATTTTATATTGTCATATTTACAAGGAGGGAGAGGTGCTTCATCAGAAGTTATGATGTCTTTTCTTGACTCAACCCGGCAAAAAACCCGGATAAGTCTTAGAATGGCCGATATTGGAACAACTCGCATGGACGAACTCGATACTTATGTAAGAGGAAAAATTACCGAGATATTTCCTCCTGATAAGTATGAAACGTCTGTTACGGGTGCCAGTGTTGTGTTTTTTAAAGGGACTAATTACTTGATTCATAATCTTTTTATAAGTTTGTTCCTGGCAATACTGTTGATTGCTTCTTTTATGGCTTGGATGTTTAGTTCCAAAAGAATGGTGCTGGTTTCGTTGATTCCTAATTTAATCCCGCTAATTATGACTGCGGCATTAATGGGTTATTTTGGAATTCCCATTAAGCCATCAACCATTTTGGTCTTTAGTATTGCATTTGGCATCTCAGTCGATGACACGATTCATTTTTTAGCCAAATATAGGCAGGAGCTGAACGAAACCAACTGGAGTATAAGAGCGGCAGTTGTTTTGGCTTTGAAAGAAACCGGTCATAGCATGATCTATACTTCAATCATCTTGTTTTTTGGATTTGGAATATTCAGTATATCAGAATTTGGGGGAACAGTTGCTCTTGGTACTTTGGTTGCAATAACTTTATTGATTGCTCTTTTTTCCAATCTGATTTTGTTGCCATCTTTATTACTTACATTAGAAAAAATGATTACCAACCAGTCGTTTAAGGAACCATTATTAGCCATTTACAATGAGGATGAAGATATTGAACTTGACAATCTTGTAATCCAGGGTAAAAAAGAACCAATATTGGAGGTTGTTGATGAAACGATGAACATAAATGAATAGTCATGTCAATAATAAAAGGGTTTCAGGATAAAGTGGAAGCAGCTTTTGGCAACATGGTTATTGAGAAAGAACCATCAGCTTTGTATGCTCCTATTGCTTACGTTTTAACGCTTGGAGGAAAGCGCATTCGGCCGGCACTATGTTTAACGGCTTGCACTCTTTTTGATCAGGAGAAAGAAAAGGATTGTATGAACCCTGCATTAGGGCTTGAGATTTTTCATAATTTTACTCTTTTACACGACGATATCATGGATGGCTCCTTGATGAGAAGGAACAAACCTACTGTTCATGTGCGTTGGAATAATAATACAGCCATTTTATCGGGTGATGCTATGCTAATTATGGCTTATCAGTTTATTGCTCAAACACCTGAGGCTGTTTTAAGTTCTGTTCTTGAAGTTTTTAATAAAACGGCAATGGAGGTTTGTGAAGGACAGCAATTTGATATGGATTTTGAGTCAAAGTTAAATGTTTCTGAATCGGAGTATTTAGAAATGATTAGGTTAAAAACGGCCGTATTGCTTGGTGCCAGCTTAAAAATTGGAGCTCTTATTGGTGGAGCAAAAAAAAGTGATGCTGAGTATTTGTATGATTTTGGCAGCAGTATAGGTCTTTCTTTTCAACTTCAGGACGACTGGCTTGATGTTTATGGTGATCCTGATGTTTTTGGCAAATCAATAGGCGGAGATATTGCAAGCAATAAAAAAACATACCTGTTAATAAATGCACTAACCCAACTTTCGGGAAATGCAAAAAAAGAACTTGATTATTGGATTTCAAAAAAGGATTTCGACAGGGATGAAAAAGTTAGTGCGGTTCGTAACCTTTATGAAGAAGCTAACGTTTCTGCAAAAACAAAGAGTATTATGGATTTTTATTATCAAAACGCCATAAAGCAGCTCGACTTTATTGATGTATCAAGTGATATTAAAAATGAACTTAAAGATTTTGCATGGCAACTTATGAAGCGTACACGATAATGGCTGTTTTATGCTTCCCGGGTTAATAGTATGTGTTTTCAATAAAAGACTCTGTTTTACATAGGAGACTTTTTCTTATATTTACGAGTTCGTTACTTTTGATTTTTACATTGCTTTATTGTTTGGTAACATTATTAAAAATTTTTCAAGGAAAATTGGTCTGTTTTTCAGGAATCAAATTTTTTGAGAAATTTGAATCCTTTAACTCATTTATTTTTTTGTAAATTGAAGTCTTCAAATTAACTATTAAAAACATGACACAGCTTACAGGTAAGGTTATCCAGGTTATAGGACCGGTTGTAGATGTTGAATTTGGAACAGAAGTTCATGAACTCCCCAAGATTGATGAAGCCTTGGAAATTCACGCTGACAACGAGACCAAGGTTGTCATTGAATGTCAACAACATATTGGAGAGCATACTATTCGATGTATTGCCATGGATTCAACAGATGGTTTACAACGCGGGATGTCAGTTGTTGCTTTAGGAACTGCGATATCCATGCCCCTTGGTGATGAGGTAAAAGGAAGACTTTTAAATGTTGTGGGCCGGGCCATTGATGGTCTTGGGCCGGTTAAAACAGAAAAGAAATCGGTCATTCATAAACCGGCCCCTCTTTATGAAGATTTATCTACAGAAACAGAAATACTGTTCACTGGAATTAAGGTAATTGATTTGATTGAGCCCTATTCCAAAGGTGGTAAAATTGGTTTGTTTGGTGGAGCTGGTGTTGGTAAAACTGTTTTGATACAGGAGCTCATTAATAATATTGCCAAAGGTTATTCGGGGTTATCAGTTTTTGCCGGAGTAGGAGAACGAACCCGTGAGGGCAACGACTTGCTACGTGAAATGATTGAATCCGGTATTGTTGATTATGGTGAAGAATTCAGGGAAGGAATGAAAGAAGGTCGTTGGGATTTGGATAAAGTCGATCATGAAGCACTGAAAAACAGTCAGGTAACCATGGTTTTTGGTCAGATGAATGAACCTCCGGGTGCACGCGCCAGGGTTGCATTATCAGCCTTAACCATCGCCGAAGGTTTTAGAGATGGAGATAAAGGTGAGGGAGGCCGCGATATATTGCTCTTTATTGATAACATTTTTCGTTTTACACAGGCAGGTTCCGAAGTTTCGGCGTTGCTTGGGCGGATGCCTTCGGCTGTAGGTTATCAGCCAACTCTTTCATCGGAGATGGGGGCCCTTCAGGAGCGTATTACATCAACTAAACATGGCTCCATTACATCAGTTCAGGCTGTTTACGTGCCTGCTGATGACCTTACTGATCCTGCTCCTGCCACAACCTTTACCCACCTGGATGCAACTACGGTTTTGAGTCGCAAAATTTCTGAACTGGGAATTTATCCGGCTGTTGATCCGCTTGACTCCACTTCGCGTATTTTAACACCTGATATTGTTGGTGAAGGGCATTATAGAACAGCACAAAATGTTAAGGAGATTCTGCAGCGCTACAAAGAGTTACAGGATATTATTGCCATTTTGGGCATGGAGGAATTATCTGAAGAAGACAAGGTTGTCGTTCACCGGGCTCGTCGCGTTCAACGCTTTTTGTCACAGCCATTCTTTGTGGCTGAACAGTTTACTGGTCTTAAGGGCGAACGTGTTTCTATTGAGGATACCATAAAAGGGTTTAATATGATTCTTTCGGGTGAAATGGATAAATATCCTGAAGCAGCTTTTAACCTTGTTGGTACCATAGAGCAAGCCATTGAAAAAGGAGAAAAACTTTTAAAGGAGGCCCGTAAAAAATGATGGATCTTTATTTAGAGGTAGTTACACCTGAAGAGATTCTCTTCAATGGAACTGTTGGATTGGTTGACGTGCCTGGTTCGGCAGGACGGTTCACTGTTTTGCGCGATCATGGACCAATCATGTCTACTTTAACAGCCGGTGTTATACGTGTTATTTCTAAGGAGGGTACGGAACACCATTTCAAGTGTCGCGAAGGATTTTTGGAATGCTATAATAACCATTTAACCATCCTTATGGATCAACCTCTCAAGGATGCAGATCTTTAATAGAGTAATTTTTTTTATTTCTTAATTTCCGCTGAAATATTTTGTTAGTAATTGTTTCTGACATAGTTTTCTCATCAAATACGAAGAGGTGTAGAATTATTCTTTTTTTCTAATATGACTCAAGGTCTTCGGAAAAGAAATTTAAAATGATATTTTTGCCCCTTTAAATTTTAAAATGAATAAAAATGAGCATTAGCCAAATTTGTAACCGTATATTTTCGGAAACTACATTATTATATCATAAAACTGATAATGTGGATTATACACCAGCCAATCCCTTTAAGGAAGGAAGTCTTGAATTTTTGCTTTTTTCAAAAAACTGGATTGATGCTGTGCAGTGGCATCTTGAAGATATTATTCGTGACCCAAACATCAATCCGGAAGAAGCTCTAAAGATTAAAAGGCGTATTGATAAATCAAATCAGGACCGTACAGATCTTGTGGAGTATATCGATGGCTATTTTATGAATAAGTTCAAGGATTTAAAGCCTAATGAAGGAGCTGGGTTAAACACTGAAACACCTGCATGGGCTATTGACCGATTGTCAATTTTGTCATTGAAAATTTATCATATGGAGCAGGAAACGCTTCGTAAGGATGCATCAGCAGAACACATGGCTGGCTGTAACCAAAAACTTGATGTGTTGCTAAGTCAGCGTGTTGATCTCAGTAAGGCTATTGATGAACTTTTATCCGATATTGAAAATGGTAAAAAGAGAATGAAGCTTTACAAACAAATGAAAATGTATAATGATCCGGCATTAAATCCAGTTTTATATAAAAAATAAAATGTGAGGGACAATCAAAAAATTCTTGTTCTCAGGTTTAGTGCTTTGGGCGATGTTGCAATGACAATTCCTGTAATATGGTCGTTTCGAACTCAATATCCTGATTGTGACATATTATTTGTTTCGCGGCCCTTTGCTCGTGATTTTATTGAGCCGATTGAAGGAGTGAGTTTTTTTTCGGTTGATTTCAAGAAAGACTATAAAGGGCTTAAAGGGCTGATTAAGCTTTTTCTTGAAATAAGAAAGTTAGGTCCGTGGAGTTTTGTTGCAGATTTGCATGGTGTTGTTCGAACAAAAGTTCTATCTATCCTTTTTAAATTGAGCGGTGTTAAAACTGTTGTTATTGATAAAGGAAGAAATCAAAAGAAGGCCTTGTGCAGTAAGGGTGACAAAATTTTCAAACCATTGGAAAATACTGTTGACAGGTATCAGGCGGTTTTTGAAATGGGTGGTTACTTCTTTAATTTATCTTCTTTCCCCGGGAGAAAGCTTTATTCGGGTGACGAAAAGGAGCCTTTTGACGCTTTGCTGAAGCCAGGAAAGAAAATTGGGATAGCTCCATTTGCCAAACATGTATGGAAAATGTGGCCCGAAGAAAAAATGCGTGAGTTGCTTTCTATGTTGAGTGAAAAGGGAATGCAGCTTTTTTTGTTCGGTGGAAGGGGCGAAGAAAAAGAAAAACTAGACCTTTGGTCTTCGGAGTTGTTGAATTGTTATAATCTTGCGGGTCTTTTAACCATGAAGAAAGAGTTGCAGGTTATGGCACATCTTGATTTGATGGTGAGTATGGATTCTGCCAATATGCATCTTGCCAGTTTGGTTGAAACACCAGTTGTTAGTATCTGGGGAGCCACGCATCCTTTTGCAGGTTTTTATGGATGGGGACAGGATTCAGAAAATGCTGTTCAGGTTGATTTGGCATGCAGGCCATGCTCTGTTTATGGGAATATTGAATGTCACCGTGGCGATTTTGCCTGTATGAATCAAATTACTGTTGAAATGGTTCTGGAAAGAATAATGAAGGTGCTTGTAAAAAATCATTCAAATATAACTTTTTGAAGCTGCTGACTAAATTTTGGCTTTTTAAATAAGAATTAAAGAGGTGAGTTTGATTTAATAACAGGCTTTGATTGGTTAATAGCTTATACACAAATATATCTCGCTTATACCGGCTCACGGTTTTTTTATTATTGTTCCGGAGTCTTTTTTATTTAATTTTCAACTACCACCATATATGTGTTAACCTGATTATTTTTGATTACCAATTATGAAATTTCGTGGAACAAAATTGTCCGTTAATTAATAAGAATTTTATTTCTATGATAAGTAACAAAATATCAGCATCCTTGATAATTAGTACCTATAACTGGAAAGAGGCACTTTCTCTTTGTCTGGAGAGTGCTTTGAAACAAACTGTTTTACCTTATGAGATTATCATTGCCGATGATGGTTCAAGAAATGACACAAAAGAGTTGATTAGCCATTATCAAAGCATTTCTCCTGTGGCGATTAAACATATTTGGCACGAAGATCAAGGATTTAGACTAACAACAATAAGAAATAAAGTCATTTTGGCTTCGGGTGGGACCTATATTATACAAATTGATGGTGACATTTTACTTGATAAAAATTTCGTAAAGGATCACCTCGAGGTTGCTAAGGTTGGAGCTTTCGTATGTGGAAGCAGAGTTTCTCTTAGCCAGAAATGCACTGATCAGATATTATCTTCCCGAAATATTAATAAGGCTCGTTTTAGTGGTGGATTGGGTTATATTTTCAATGAACTTAGATCAAAAATTGTTCGGAGTTTTTTAGCTTCGAGATACGGACAAAAGGAGGTTCATCGGCTCAGGGGTTGTAATATGGCTTTTTGGAAAGAGGATTTGTTTGCTGTAAATGGGTATAATGAACAACTTACTTTCTGGGGTCATGAGGATACCGAGCTGGCCTACAGGCTTTTGAATTATGGAATCAAAAAACGGTTTTTAAAAATGGGGGGAGTAGCCTATCATTTATGGCATCCAAAAGCATCACGCGAAAACGAGCAGGTTCATCTTAATGTTGTTAAGGAGATAAAGTATTCAGGAAGTTATTGGTGTGTTGATGGATTGAATAAGTATCTAGTTCCATAATCCATATTATATCTTTACCGTTAATAGTTAAGTTGATAAAGAATCAATGAATGTACATGGCGAGAAGGATTTTTCTGTTTTTTTGTTTATTGTGTGTACTGCCTGTTAATTCCCAGTTACTGATGAAAGGTTCAATCAGTACATTGGTTAGTGTTTCCAGTGATCAGATTAAGCCATTATGGAACTATTCGAATAGTTGGGGATTGGTTGATCCTTCTGGTCAAGCCGATATATATGTTAAAGCTAATGGAGAAGTGATCTTTCTTAATAAGGAGAATCTTGTTATTGAAAGTGGATTGGGAGTTGTTGTTCCGTCTTATAATCAAAACAGTATTATCCATGAATTGTATCTGTCAGGATCTGTTTATTTTATCGATTACGTGTTGGGTAAGAAAGCTTATAGTCCGCTGGATCATTACGATGATTTGGGAACGGGATCTTATTTAATGAGTTCTAATGCCCGGCCAATTCCACGAATAAGTCTGGGTATCTTTGACTATAAGACGGTTCCATTTTCGAAGGGTTGGTTACAGGTGAAAGGGATGATTAGTCAGGGGTTTTTAAATGAAGATCCAGAATATGGAAGAGTGGGGAAGGTGTTGCTTCATGAAAAATATGCTTTTTTACGGATCAATAAATTTTTTATTAAACCTTATGCAGGGCTTGTTCATTCTGCTCTTTTTGGTGGAGAGTATAGCGATGGATCTAAAATTCCGGTTGACTTTTGGGCAACTTTTTGTGCAAAGGGTTCAGAGCTGCTTGGAGGTGGGGAGCTTACCAATGCCGCTGGAGCACATGAAGGTTTTTGGGATTTTGGTATTGATGCCAATACGGTTGTAGGAAAGATGCATCTGGGATTAAATAAGCCGTTTACCGATCGTAATGGTTATGCCCTAAACAAGGCATTTCGGTTGAATCACGATTTTATTCTTTTGTTTGATTGGGAGCCTGTTAATTTTAAATTTATTGATCGTATTGTACTGGAGTTTTTTAAAACAGACCATCAATCAGGAGAAGGAATCCCTGATCCTTTGTTTCCTGAGGGATTTGCAAAGGACCCCAGTAGAGTGGGACAGATGATTTTTCCTTGGCTAATTGATGACTGGGACTCTTTTATGGCTGAAAGTTTTGTAGGTATTCCAACGCCTGAGGGAGGATGGAATGAAGAACTTTTTAATCAGTATTGGATTACTAATTTTAACCATGGTCATTATTACGGTGGAAGAGGTGATAACTTTAATAATAGTATGTATTACCGGGGATATTCTTATATGGGGCAATCCTTAGGAACACCTCTGTTTCATACCAAATCTATGGTTATGCAATATGCTCCGGGGTGGCAACCCAATAATTATGGATTTTTCATCAATAATCGTGTGCGGGCATTTAATGTAGGGATACAAGGTCCTATTAATGAGCAATGGAAGTATTCCATGAAGTTTACTTGTTCGCTTAATAACGGAAGCTGGGCCGAGAAATATTATGGGCGTTATAGTTGGATTTTAGCGCCTGATTATTTTTTTGAAAAAACAAAACAGCAGTTTTATTCTCATATTGAGGTTTTCGGAATAAATGTTTTCAAAACTGGGTTAGACTTTAAGGGAGCTGTTGGTTTTGATTTTGGTGAATTATATCGAAGCTTTGGCTTAAATATTGGAATTAATTATAAGTTTTGAGTTGTGAAGATTTTATTTATTATTAATTTACGCCACTGGTCATACAAGATTTACGCTCAGGCCGATAAACTGTCTTGGCTTAAAGATATCCGGATTTTAGCCAATGATTAAATAAACAAAAATACAATGAATCACTTAATGGGGAAAATGATTGGTTTTGATGCCAAAAGAATTTATCATAACCGAACTGGTCTTGGTAATTATAGTCGTGATCTGGTGTGTATACTCTCCAAATATCACCCTGAAAATCAATATATCCTTTATAATCCTAAGAAGGGCAAAAAGTCTATATTTAAATGCGACAATAAAAATGTTAAGGAGGCTCTTCCTTCATCAGCTATTAATAAGTTTTTTTATAATCTATGGCGTCAAAAGTTTATCTCAGTTGATTTGCTGAAAGATGATATTCAAATTTTTCATGGTTTATCAGGAGAGATTCCTCATGGATTAAAAAAGAAGGGCATCAAGACAGTGGTTACTGTTCATGATCTTATATTTCTACGTTATCCCCAATTTTATTCAATTTTTGATCGTTATATTCATAAGATAAAGGCACGATATGCTGTTAAAAACGCCGATGTTGTTGTAGCTGTGAGTGAGCAAACAAAGAAGGATATTATAGAGTTTTTTGGGGTTAAACCTGATAAGATAAAGGTTGTTTATCAAGGTTGTCAGGATGTATTTAAACAATCCTTTTCGCTTGAGGCTCGAAATTTGGTGTTGCGAAAGTTTAACTTACCCGATAACTATATTCTCAATGTTGGAACAATTGAGGAACGCAAGAATATTTTGGTAGGAATCAAAGCCATTGAGGATATTGATACACATCTTGTAATTGTTGGTTCTGAAACATCCTATTCCCAAAAAGTTAAAGAATATATTGCTGATAAACAAATGGAATCAAAAGTCTCATTTCTTAAAGGAGTATCCAATGAGGAATTAGCCATGTTGTATCAATCGGCTCAACTATTTATTTATCCTTCCTTATTTGAAGGATTTGGAATTCCAATTATAGAAGCACTTTTTTGTGGGACCCCTGTTATTACTTCGAAAGACGGTTGTTTTGCTGAGGCGGGTGGCCCTTCGAGTATTTATGTGGATGCAACAAGTATTTATGAATTAAAACAGGCTGTTATTACTGTTTTAAGTGACGGTAATTTACGTGCCAGGATGATTCAACAAGGCCATCAATATGCCCAACGCTTCACACCTGAATATATTGGGAAAAGCTTTATGAATATCTATAACCAATGTTTAAATAGTTAGCACAAATTGATTATGAGAGTTTGCGGATTTACAATTGTTAGGAATGCTATAAAATATGGATATCCCGTTGTGGAGTCCATCAAATCTTTGTTGCCAATTTGCGATAAAATTGTTGTGGCCGTTGGTAAGTCTGATGATGATACATTACATTTGATAAAAACGATTGATCCTTCAAAAATTGAGATTGTTGAGACTGTTTGGGATGATTCACTGAGGTCAGGAGGTCGGGTTTTAGCTGTGGAAACCAATAAAGCATTTGATGCAGTGGGAGATGAATTTGACTGGTGTATATATCTTCAGGCCGATGAGGTACTTCATGACAAGGACTATCATGCTATTACAGACGCTATGAAAAATTATCTGGAGGATAACAGGGTTGAAGGTTTATTGCTAAAATATCTCCATTTTTGGGGAACTTATGATTTTGTAGGTATTAGTCGCAGTTGGTATCGAAATGAAATACGCATAATCAGAAATGACATAAGTATTAGGTCTTATAAGGATGCTCAAGGTTTCAGGAAAAATGACTGTAAGCTACATGTTAAAAGAGTAAGTGCAACTGTTTATCATTATGGATATGTTCGTCCGCCCGATGTGATTAAGAAAAAGATTAGCCACTTTCATTCTTTTTATCACTCTGGCAATACCCTGCAGAAAATTTTAGAAACGTGTGAAAACTTTGATTATTCAATTGTTGATGCGGTAAAAAAGTTTGATGGTGATCATCCATCCGTCATGAAGGAGTTAATGTCTAATTTGAATTGGAAAGTTGATATTGACGTTAATAAAATTAGATTATCTCCCAGGGAAAATTTGTTATATGCGCTGGAGCGTCTTTTTAATTACCGTTTTTTTGAATATAAGAACTATATTATACTAAAAAAGTAGCAAATACTTTTTCTTTCTTGGAGGTCTGAGCTATTACGGTCATCTATAATAATAGTAATATGACTCGAAGATAAAGGATGGATGAATTCATGGACGTTTGCACCCGAACTCTATTTGCTACACTTGCTTGTTGTGGCTTATCAATTGATGTGGTCAAATGGAAAAAACGATCTTTTTGAAGAGATGATTCCATTATCTAATTGTCTCTGGGAGATTTGATTAAGGCATCGGACTAAGTTGTGAAAAAGACCTCCAACTCACGATTGGTCACGGCTCGTGAAAACTGTTTCTGAGCCAATTGACGCCCCGATTGACCCAATTGATTGATCAAATCGGGTTGTGCAATGAATTTTTCCATCGCATCGGCAAACCGCTCCAAATCGAAGGGGGGAATCAGGAATCCAGTTTCCTGATGAATCACTACCTCCGGATTTCCTGCCACATCGAATGCAATAACCGGCTTGTTCATTGCCATGGCTTCGATGGCCACCGTTGACAGACCTTCCCAGTGCGAGGGAATCAACAGGCAGTCGATTGTGGCCATAAAGGATTTGCTGCTTTCAACAAAACCAAGCAGCTCAACATAATCTGCAACTTTACAACGATCAATGGCATCTTCCATTTGGTCACGCAGTGGTCCGGTACCTGCCACCAATATTCTGGCTTTTAGACCTTTGTTTTTTAATATGCGTGCTATCTCGGGCAAAAACAGTTGTCCCTTTTCAGAGGATAAACGACCAATACATCCAAAAACAAGCTCTCCGTCATTTCTCTTCCCGGTCAATGGCATTGCAGGCGTGGCATCCCAATTTTCGAGGTTGATGCTGTTGTATATCACCTGAATTTTCTCTACCGGAAACAGATTGGGATTTTTGGAAAGGGCTGATCGTCGAATATATTTTGAACAGGGCAAAAAATGAGTTATACCCCTGCGTAACAATACTTTATTGAGCAAATGACTTTTCATGGGTTTACCATTATCGCGTCGATACAATCGATAGGGAATTCCTGCCCATTTGGCCGGCATGGTAAACAGTTTAAAATCGTTGGGTATATTGAACATGATGGCATGAGGCGCCAACTGTTTCAACAAACGATATGCTTTAATGATTTTAACTGGATTGAGAAATGAAAAATTTCCGACAATAATGGGTATCGTGGTAATGCCAGCAGCAGCAGCCTTTTTATGCAATGGGCCTTTAGGTGATGAGAGTGAAACCACATCAGCCTTATTTTTAAAATCAAGCATTGTTTCAAGTTGCCAGCCTTCGCCACCTCCCCAAATTTTTGATGAGTTGATAAAACAAACTTTTTGCTTCATATGGTAAATTCCTAAAATTGTTATCGACTGATCAAAGAAAGTGGCAATGCAACATGAGGACTGTCATAATTTTCATTTTCATAACTTAAAAAATTGATGCGTTGATGTCTGTTCCATTGATTGAGCAAGTATTCGGGACTAATGGATTCATTTTGGTTCTCAATTTCGGTTTGCACCATATTCCATGGCGCATTCACAATCACGCTGTTTCGAAACGCAACACCTTTTCTTTTCCTGAAAATTGGAGTAAATAACTGCAAATTGGCTTCCAGCGAATTGGGAGCTTTAAACTGAATCAACTCAAGTAAAACAATCACTTCCTTTAGAATAAAAAAATGACCATCCACCGATAATGGATACGACCAGTAACTATTTTTCTTCGACCAATACCAAGAAATCATCGACTCAGACACTGCTTCAAAAACAGGCTGCTGAATGGGTTTATTTCGCACATAACTGTATGTGATGTTTTCTCCCATCCTTAGACTTGGAATATATCGCTTACAATCAATGGCCAAAATCCCTTTTAAATCATAATGGCGGTTGAAAATGATATCGTCCACTAAAAAGAATACTTTTTCGACGCGAAGGCAATTCAACAATTCCATCAATGATTTTCTAAATTAAACTTCTTTAACAAATTGAATCTGGGGCCAAAGCTTTTGAAGTTCTTCGTAACCCTTCTCGTAATTATTGTCCGACACATTATAAAGCACCACCAATTGAGCGGGGTTTGCGGTATAATGGGTATATGATTCTAACAGGGCATGCAATTGAATGGGGCGGTCCTTGGAAAAAACAATTCCAAAAACGGAATTTTCATCACTTGAAGCTATTTTTGAAAGTCGAATTTGAGCTAAAAACTTAAATCGAAGCCTCGTAAAATAATTCATATTGGGTTTAAGCTTAAACCTAAAAAATATTCGATACTTTATTATATTCCTTCCAGGTTCCAATGTCAATCCACGAATTTGAGTTGATGGGGTAAACTCCCACTTTACCAATTCCCTTATTGACTTTTTCCATCAATTCGGTAATGTGAATGTGTTCATTGTCGTTAATCATTTCCAACACATGAGGTTCTAAAATATACATCCCTGTGTTAATCATATATGACAATTCGGGTTTCTCCTGAATAGAAATTAACCGACCATTCTCTTCAACTTCAAAGGTTCCATAAGGAATGGAATAGAATTTCATGGCAGCAATGGCAGTCATGTCGTTCCCATTGACGCGATGATATTCGAGCATCTCGGGAAAATTGTGATTAATGATTATATCGCAATTCGACACAAAAAAAGTCTCGTTGATTTTACCCTTTAACAATGCCAAACTGCCAGCCGTACCCAATGGTTTTTCTTCATGACAATACTCAATGGAGTAATCCCTTTCCTTCAATGAGTCGAAATAAAACTGAATCATTTCGGCACGATAATTAACCGACATAAAAAACTGATTGGCCCCATACGATCGGAACTTTTCCATGATGACCTGTACGATGGGCTTTTTCCCCATGGGAATCAAAGGTTTTGGCAAGATATTGGTGATGGGTTGCAGGCGTTCGCCTTTTCCCCCTGCCATAATCACTACCGGAATATTGGCTAATGAAGCAGACTGGCCCTTCTCAATTTGGTCGGGTAAAAAAAAGTCTTCCCAAAAAATCACTTTTTTGAGTTCCCCTTTGTCGCTCAACACAGGCATAAACTCACATCTGATGGCCAGCATCTTTTGCCGAATATCTTCCATAGATTCGCCTTCATGGCACACATCAATGGGTTTATTCTTAATGGTATCGTAAATCGTGGCAGTACCAATTTCAATATTCCTTAAAATAGCCCGCTGAATATCGCCAATGCTCAACAACGAAAAAAAACGATCATTATGATTGACGATCAAGAGCTTACGTTTGACATCATCCATTCGCTTGATGCCTGTCATCAAAGTTTCCCCCGATGATATGATGATATCACGATTCATAATACAGCTTGTTTTATGGCTTGTTTTAAGCCTTCAACCACCATGTCGATTTGCGCGTTTGTCATAGTAGGGAAAAGCGGAAGAGTCAACTCTCTCGCTGATATCTCAGATGCGATGGGAGTTGCGTTCAACGACAGATGTTTAAACCCTGTAAAGTCTTGAAATGATGGATAATGAATGCTCGACTGAATGCCATCTTCCTTGAGTGAGGTAATCACTTTTATCCGATCCAGTTGTTGATGTAACAAGATTGGAAATACATGATAAACAGGCAAAGTATCACCAATCTCCTCAAATGGAACTGTGACTTCAGGAATATCAATTAACTTTTTTCTATAATATGCTGATAATAATGCTCGTTGATGATTGGCATTTGCCAGTTTGTCCAACTGAGCCAATCCAAGAGCTGCATGTATCTCGTCACTTCGGAAATTTAATCCGGGACGCATCACATCGTATGAAATGGCTCGACCTTTGTGACGGTCGAACGTCAGTGTGGACATGCCATGCGAACGAATATGACGAATGCGTTCATACATAGTCGCATTCCGCGTTGAAATCATTCCTCCTTCACCAGTGGAGAGGTTTTTGTTCGAAAAGAAACTAAAACAACCAATGTCGCCAAAGGTACCACATGCTTTGCCCTTGTAGGTGGCACCGGGTGCATGTGCCACATCCTCGATGAGGGCAAGGTTGTGTTGGTGACACAAGGCGACAATTTCATCCATCTCGCAAGGATATCCAGCAAAATGAACAATCATCACAGCCCTAGTTTTTGGGGTGATCAATGGACGAATGGTTCGAGCCGAAACATTCCAGTTTTCGAGTGAATCGCAATCGGCAAGCACGGGTTTTGCACCTGCCATAAGGGTGGCATTTAAATCGGCCACAAAGGTCATCGATGGGATAATTATTTCATCATCGCTTTTCAAATCCAAAGCCAGCAATGCCATGTAAAGAGCCGCTGTACAATTGGACACCAAGGTACACTGCACATCCGAATCATTCAACATTTCAGCAAAACGCCGTTCAAATGCCAACGTTTTTTCGCCCATGGAGAGCCACTGGCTGTCGAGCACTTCTTGAACAGCCTTCGATTCGGCTGAATCATAATTCAATTCAAACAAGGGTACTTTCCACATGGCTATACATTATAAATATCCGCCTTATACTTTTTCAAATTCTCCGGTTTTTGCAACCACTCGATGGTTTCGGTCAATCCTTGCCGCAACGAATAGGCGGGCTTGAATCCCGCCAATTCACGAATCAAGGTATTGTCGCCCCAAAGTCGAAACACCTCCGATTTGCCCGGGCGAAGCCGTTGTTCGTCGGTTACAAAGGCCACATCGCTCTGCATGATCTCTTTGATAAGAAGCAAGCAATCTTGCATGGAAATCTCGCTGTTGGTGGCAATATTGATCTCCCGGCCAATGGTGTCAGTGCAATTGGACAAGGCAATAAACCCCCGACAGGTGTCTTTCACATAATTGAAATCACGTGTTGGGGATAGATCCCCTAGTTTAATTTCTTTAATCCCCGAAGCAATTTGGGTAATAATGGTTGGAATGATGGCACGGGCCGATTGACGGGGGCCATAAGTATTGAAGGGACGCGCTACCGTAACGGGAAGATTAAAAGCGTTGTAAAAACTCATTGCCATGGCATCTGCTCCAATTTTTGATGCAGAATAGGGGGATTGAGGTTGTTTAGGGTGTTTCTCGTCAATAGGAACGTATAGCGCAGTTCCATAAACCTCGGAGGTGGAGGTATGGATCACCCTAATGTTTCCGTTTTCCAGAGCTGCTTGTAGCACATTAAGGGTTCCCTTCACATTGGTATCCACATAACTGTCGGGAGCAACATACGAATAAGGAATGGCAATTAGGGCAGCCAAATGGAATACCACATCCACATCGCGAATGAATTTCTTGCAGAAATGGGGATCACGCACGTCACCCGAAATGATTTCCAAATTTGGATGTCGAGGCATGTCATCTAACCATCCCCAATAGTTGAATGAATTATATTGAGACAGGGCTTTCACCGTATATCCCTGGCCGATTAGCATCTCAACCAAGTGGGATCCAATAAAACCATCAGCACCTGTTACGAACGCACGTTTCATAGGTAAATAATTTGTTTTTAAGTTGTTGTATAGCTTGTCCCGTTTTATCGGGAGAACTACATGTTAGCTATTTTCATTGGTGATTGTGCATTTCCGCTAACATGTTAGTTTCATACGTAAATAATTTGTTCTTTAAAGTTGGTATGGAACTCGCCAATCCATTTTCCTTCTTGTTTGTGTTTTTTGGATCATGCCCGTTTCATACTCATTTTTTAAAATACAACAATGGCAATTTTAAAGCGTAAAGATAGGCATATAAATAAAAGGGTTTGTATTGGATAGCTTTTATTAAACAGGCGTATGCCATTTTTAAGTTTTTGTTATAAATAGCATATTTCCGTGCTAGTTTTCGCGCCACATGATGATAAACACCCAGCTCCCGCATACGGGATTCATGTTTTTGTAAGAATTGTATTTCACCTTGCATTACTGAAACTGGATTATCAGAAATCCGATTATTTTGCAAGCTAACTGAGATTATCGAATAGCTTCCTTCAATATAATCAACCTTATAATTTCGGGCTATTCTCACAAAAAAGTCTAAATCCATCTGTGATTTGAAAGAAACATCATATCCTCCAACCTTTTCAAACACGATGCGTCTAATCATTATTCCTGAATTACTTGATCCTAAACCTTTCAGATTTAAGAAGAGTTCCTTCTCAATGTATCCTTTTAAATCAGGATGAATATTTGATTTAAAATTTCCTTCTGTAAAGGTGCCGCCACAATAAACCAATCCTAAATTTTCATCATTTGCGTTAAAGAGTTGAACCTGTTTTTCAAGCTTTAAAGGTTCCCACTCATCATCAGAATCCAAAAAAGCTATATATTCTGCCATTGAATGCTCAATTCCAAAATTCCTTGCAGCCCCTTGTCCTCCATTTTTTGGGGTCTGCAAAAACCGAATTTTTTTTCCTTCAAAGTATTTTTGAACAAATGGAAACGAATCATCTGTTGAACAATCATCTACTACAATTAATTCCCAATTACGATATGTTTGCCTAAAAACGCTCTCAATGGCTTTAATCAAATGCTCTTTTCTGTTGAATGTTGGAATAATTATTGATACAAAAGTCATAAGTAATAGTTAAATTAAAATTCCACAAAAATTGAGTCTGATTACTCTCCTTAGAAAAACACAAGAAAAATAACTATCAACAAACGATGCTGCAAATATCCATTCCCCTTCTTCAACCGCTCCAGATACTTCTTCATTTGCGTTCCGATGTTTTTTTGCTAGTCATTACGATAAAATAAATACCTGAGCATGAATCAGACTGGTCAAACTGTTCATGTCACCAAAGATATGAAATTTGAGCGAACTAGAATGCGTACTTTGCAAGAATGAATTTACCCATGCCGGGGTTGTTCAAGTGGTATCTGCTGTCAAAACAGGATGGTTTCTTGGGGGCTATGACAATTCAAAAAAAGTTTGACGCATATCATGAATGCTCGTCTCCATGCTTTTATTCTGGCGTTGTGGGAAAAGTCTTCACAGCTTCCAACAGTTTTTTTAAATTAAAGCATAAGTTAAAATGTTTTCGACAAAGGTTATTTAGTGTTACTCATATATAGTATTTTTGTCGTTAAGTTTTATAAAATTGCTGTTTTTAGCAATTTAATTTCTTTTTTATGGTTAATTTTCTCAAATATCTTCTTAAAACAACCGTTTTTTGGCTGTTGTTTTTTGCTTTTTACCGCTTGGTTTTTATCCTGTTTAACTGGGGATATGCTGCTGATGTGCCGTTGGGAGCATTGGCCAAATCTTTTTTGGTGGGCCTTCGACTTGATTTATCAATGACCGGCTATTTGTTGTTGTTGCCGAGTGTTGTGCAGGCGGTTATGGTGGCTATTGGGCGACAATTTTCCTATAAAATATTACAAGGCATTCAGCTGTTTTTTATAATTGCTTTTACGGCTTTGCTTCTGGGTAATATTAATCTTTATGCTTATTGGGGTAGATTGCTTGATGCGGAAGGTTTTAGCTTTTTAAAAACTCCGTGGGTTATTATTGCCTCTGTTAGATGGTATGAAAGTTTGCTTTTCACGGTTTTGTTGATAGGGTTTTCCTGCGGAGCTGTTTGGTTTAACCAACGTTGGATGAAACCATTACAACCTTCCAAAAAGCTGTCAGGGTTATCTGCCGGTATAGCCTCTTTTTTTGTGTTATTTGTAGGTGCCCTGATGATTATTCCAATTCGTGGAAGCTTTGGAGTTGCCCCTATTAATACCGGAGTGGCTTATTTTTCAGCGCATAATTATGCCAATCATGCGGCCATTAATCCGCTATGGAATTTGTTTTATAGTTTTAAGCGAATGGATGCCCGCATGCACCATTACCGGTTTATGGATGATGAGCAGGCTTTGGAGGTATATAGGGAAATGTATTCGTTCAAGACCGATTCGACTATTAAGGTGCTAAAGGATGGACAACCAAATGTGGTGGTTATTTTACTCGAAAGTTTTTCGGCACAGGTGGTTGGTGCCCTCGGTGGTGAAAAGGTTACTCCAAATTTGGATGCTTTAACTCGGGAAGGGATTTTATTTTCAAATATTTATGCTGCCAGTGATCGCTCTGACAAAGGATTGGTGGCCACTTTAGCTGGTTATCAGGTACTGCCGAGCTATTCTATTATACAATATCCCCACAAATCGCAATCGCTCAGCTTTATGCCTCAAAAGCTTAAGGCTGCCGGATACAGCGATATGAGCTATATTTATGGGGGCGACATCGGTTTTAAAGGTATGAATTCGTTTGTTACTTTATCCGGGTTTGACAAAGTGATTACCATTGATGATTTTCCGCTTTCTGCACGAGGTGAAAAATGGGGTGTGCATGACCAATATACTTTTGAGCGCCTGATAGAGGAGATGGCAGCCAGCAACACCGGTGAAAAACCCTATTTTAAGTATTACTTTACGCTTAGTAGTCACGAGCCCTTTGACGTACCTATGGAGAAGGTGAATGAGGATTCTTATCTTAACTCAGTTTATTATACCGACCGTTGTCTGGGCGATTTTTTCGCTGAGGTGAAGAAGAGGGGGTTATGGGCTAACACCTTGTTTATTCTTATTGCTGATCATGGCACATCCGGACCAAAAAAGGCCACTTCGCAAATGAGAGAGCGCTATCACATCCCCATGATTTGGACGGGCGGCGCTTTGGCGGTTCAGGATACGGTAGTTTCTACTTTAGGGAGTCAGAAGGATTTGGTAACCACCCTGCTAAACCAGTTAGATCTCGACTCAGAGATGTTTGGTTTCAGCAAGGATTTATTATCACGCAATGTTGAAGAGTATGCTTTTTTTACCTATCCTGATGCTTTTGGCTTGATTACACCCGACTCCTATCAGGTGTATGACAATGCTGCAAAAAAATATGTAATGATGACGGGTGAGGTTTCTCCGCTCGATAGTTTGCGCGGAAAAGCCATGCTTCAAGTGGTTTCATTGGATCACTTAAAGCGATAGCTTAAACTTTACAACTTTGCAATTAAATATTAAAAGGGCTAACATAATGATCAGGAAAGATTTTGAAGTAATGGCGCCAGCCGGTTCGTATGAGTCATTGATGGCCGCTATTCAGGGTGAGGCTAATTCTGTTTATTTTGGGGCTGGCAATCTTAATATGCGTTCCAGATCGTCGGCTAATTTTTCACCTGATGATTTAAAAAAAATTGCGTCTATTTGTTGTGAGAATGGGTTAAAATCTTATCTGACATTGAATATTACTTTGTACGATGAAGATATAGCCGAAATGCATCGCATGGTTGATGCGGTTGTTGATAGCGGTATCAACGCAGTTATCGCCTCTGATCAGGCAGCCATTCAATATGCGCGATCTAAAAACATTGAAGTACATATATCTACTCAGGTAAACATTTCAAATATTGAAGCTGTGAAATTTTACAGTCAGTATGCCGATGTTGTTGTTTTGGCCCGGGAATTAAATATGGATCAGGTAAAGGCCATTCATGAAGCTATTGTGCGAGACGATGTGCGGGGACCGGGAGGAGAACTTGTTCAAATTGAGATGTTTGCTCATGGTGCCCTTTGCATGGCTGTTTCAGGCAAGTGTTATTTGAGTTTGCATCAGTTTAATTCATCGGCAAATCGAGGGGCTTGTCTTCAACCTTGCCGACGTGGTTATATTGTAACGGACAAAGACTCTGGTAATGAGCTTGAGGTTGACAATCAATACATCATGTCGCCCAAAGATTTGAAAACCATTCATTTCTTAAATAAGATGATTGATTCAGGTGTGCGTGTATTTAAAATTGAAGGTAGAGCCAGAGGTCCGGAATATGTTAAAACTGTTTCGAGATGCTATAGCGAAGCTATTCAGGCTGTTTTGGATGGGCGTTTTAATGAAGAACTGATTGCTGACTGGGATCAGCGATTAACATCTGTATTTAATCGTGGTTTTTGGAATGGTTATTATCTGGGTCAACCGTTGGGTGAGTGGAGTGCTAATTATGGTTCTTTGGCCGCAAAAAGAAAAGTTTACATCGGGAAAGGCACTAATTATTTTCCAAAAATTGGTGTTGCTGAGTTTCTTATGGAGACTCAGGATTTAAAGGTTGGAGATGAAATATTGATTATTGGGCCAACTACCGGGGCTGTTGAAATGATTGTTGGGGAGTTAAGGGTGGATTTAAAACCGGTAAATGAGGTAAAACGAGGAGATGTGTTTTCAATGCCGGTGGAGGTGAAGATACGTAGGGCTGATAAACTATATAAAATAATATCGGCCGATAAGATTGATAGGCAGTAACAATTAAGTAGAGCAATATTGTATCATGGTGGTAAAGGGTAACCTAAGAAAAATGTCTGGCACGCTTAACTGTAAAAATGAAGTGGAATACCATCTGCATTTTGAAGGTGAGGATATTTATCTGAATGATTTGGTTGGACAAGAAATAGAAATTAAATATACTGGTATTATAAATTGTATTTCATGCGGAGCGATAACAAAAAAGAGCTATGCCCAGGGGTTTTGTTTTAGGTGTATGCAAACGGCTCCCGAAGCCGACGAATGTGTGCTTCGTCCTGTTCTATGCAAAGCTCATCTGGGTTTGGCCCGCGACATGAATTGGGCTAAACAGCATTGTTTACAACCGCATTATGTATATCTGGCCAATACAGGAGAAGTAAAGGTTGGTGTAACACGGGAATCCCAAATACCTACACGGTGGATCGATCAGGGGGCTACGGCTGCCATTAAGGTGTGTAAAACCCCAAATCGTCATATAGCCGGATTAATTGAAGTGCTTCTTATGCAGGAGTTTTCGGATAAAACCATGTGGAAGAAAATGGTTTCGGATGATATTAACCTAAAGGTTGATTTGTGTAACCTCAAAACCAAAGCTTTGGGTTTGTTGCCTGAAGAGCTTGCAAGTTATAGCCACGGGGAAGATACCATTCAAGTGTTGAATTATCCTGTCGAAAAATATCCGGCTCATCCCCAAACGGTTAATCTTGATACAACAAAGGAGTTAAAGGGTTTGCTGACTGGAATTAAAGGTCAATATTTGCTGTTTAATGATGAAAAAGTTGTGAACTTACGCCGGCACACCGGATATCTTATTGAATTTATTTTTTAGATTAATAATTTATTGCCAGGGTTCATCCAATAATTTACCATGACGGAAACGTCGTTCAAATAAGAAATTAAGAGTAGCCGATACAGGATAATTGTCAGAAATAGTTTTTTGCTTAACAACGTGAACTTTGTACTTAGAAACGCTTAAGTAACCATTCACAAAAATGAAATCTGTTTTATGAGAAGGCGAGTTACTCGAAAAGTTATTACATGTTGTTGAATCCTTATTCTCAAACTTATTATCCAGTTCTTCTGAGTTAATTAATGAAATAAAGCGATCCCAGTTGGAGGTAAGTATCAGGTATGGTTTTGAATCTTTTTGCATGTTAAAATCCCCGGTCAAAATTACAGGAGCATAATCGGCAATTTCGTTTATTTTTTTGAGAATCAGAATGGCACTTTTTTCCCTGGCAAATTCGCTTATATGGCAGAATTGCGTGTTAAAGACAAAGAATATATGACCGGTTTTATTGTTTTCTAATTTTACCCATGTAACAATTCGTGGGAATAATCCTTCCCAGTTAATACTTCCAGGTGTTTCCGGGGTTTCAGACAACCAAAACTGTGATTTTGCTAGTAGAGTATATTTGTCTTTTTTATAGAATATGGGACAGTACTCACCTCCTTCGTGCCCATCAGCCTGTCCTTTACCAACATATTCGTAATGGGGGAGTCTTTTTTGAAGATCCAGTATCTGATGATGGGTTACTTCCTGCATTCCGATGATGTCGAAATCTTCTTTATTGAAGAACGATTGCATTAACGAAACTCTTGTTTCCCAGGAGTTTTCTGCTTCGTTTGAATTGTAAAATCTTGCATTAAACGTGGCAATTTTTACTTGCTTTTTGTTGGTGCAAGAAATCATAAAAAATAGTAATATCAGAAATGCTATCTTTCTCATAAATAATCAAAATGATTATTTGAATTGATTAGGAAACACCAAAACTTGCTTGTTAAGACCCTAACATAAGTAATCTGTTTTGAAAGATACTTTAATAGATTATACTATTGCAAAAAATTACGGCAACACACTTAAATTGTTGACAGTTTAATGTATAACGGAGGAAAAGGTAAATAATTATACAGGTACTAATAAATAGTTTAGGCAATAAATTACTGTGTTTTTTTGCTATTGATTTTATAGATCAAAGCTTTTTAGATTTTCCTTATCATTGGTGTCCGGTAAAATTTTTAGAAAATCATTTAAATGCTTTAAATAATAAGGATTCCTGGAGGTCTTGTTTTCTTGGGGCTTACTTTCCGCCTCAGAGAATTTCCGTTAATAAAATCAGATTAATTGTCGTTAAAAAATCCGGGCTGTTTGAGCGGAGCGAGTTCCCGGATTTTAGACTATTAATATGATTTTTAGGAAATTATATGCAGCGGCGGCATTTTTTGCTTACTTTTTTTTGCTGTAGAAAAAAAGTAAGAGCCCGTGCGGCTTAAGCACTTGAACGAAGAAATATTTTTTACCGGACAATAGTGATTCCTTATGATTACAAGTCAGGACTTGACTATTTGAATAATAGAAATGAATAACTACATTGATGTCTTGATGTAATGTTTTTCTGTGAAAAGAACTATCTGCACGCCCAAGGGGGCCGGAGCAAAAGCATCGGACAACGCCCGATGGGTTGAACATAAATCATATAACCCTAAAGGAACAAGAGCAATTTGTGCTTTTGCCTATTCAAGGCGACATTACATGGTGGTGATGCATTACTTTAAAAATAGTTTGTTATCAACACGGATCTTCTTATTAATAAATTATTGCGTTTCAGGTTTCAATTTAAGTCAAATCCTGACAATCAGAGAATCATTATAACATCAGAGGATTTTGGAATAACAAACATAATTGCAGGTTGTTTCCTGTTAAACTAAGCAAAATTTGCGGCTGTTTTTGATTATTATCACAGAATGTTTACAAATTAACCCAATTACTGATTTCTGAAGATCTGCGTATGGCGTCAATGATTTTCATGTTATTAATTGCGTCTGAGAGAGGAAGAGGAACGCTTTTATTTTCAATAACGGAAGAAGCAAATTCCTCAAACATAAGTTGATAGGCGTTTGAGACGGGAAATGTAATTTCTCTTGAACCCATACCGGTATTAACAATAATTGAAGAAGGAGTATCTACATAGGTGTTAAACGGAATTGGGATGGTAACTGAACCTGATGTACCAATAATATCAACTTTTTGAAAAGGTTCCGATGTGGTTGAAACATGAAATGTGGCTCTGCTTTCTCCAAAATCAAGCAGGCCAGAAGTGTGCATGTCAGTTTTAAATTCTGGATGAGCCGAGCTTAAAGATATAACCCGGAGTGGTTCCTGGTTCAAAATAAACCGGGGAGCTGAAATGGCATAACACCCAATATCCATAAGGCTGCCTCCACCATAAGCCGCAATATTTCTGATATTTGAAGGAGAAGGGTTGTTATATGAAAAGGAAGTATGAATATAATTGATTTTTCCCAGTTGATTGGTTCGCACTAAATCGCGAACGTGTAACCACATTGGATGAAAACGGAACATAAAGGCTTCCATCAATGGGACTCCGGTTTTTTCCGATTCTTTAATCATCTTTTCCGCTTCATGAAGGTTCATTGCCAGCGGTTTCTCGCAAAGCACAGGTTTCCCGGCTTTTAGACTTTTAATAACCCACTCGGCGTGTATGTGGTTTGGTAAAGGAATATAAACAGCGTCTACGTTAGGATCATCGAGTATAGCTTGGTAATTATTGTGTATTACCGGAATATTAAACTCATTTGCAGCCTCCGATGCGTTGTCAGTGATTCGTGAGGCAATAGCGTATGGAGTACAGTTTGTGCTGTTTGTTAAGGGAATAATAATTCTTTTAATGAAATGATTTGAAACTCCCAATATGCCAATTTTTAGTTTTTTCATAGCTATGCGAAATTATTTTTACCCGTAATATGCGTTCCAATCGTCAAAAATCCCTGATTATTGTTTTTGTTATTCAATACGGTAGTTGTTCAGGAAGTTATGGTTTCCACCTACAATAAGGTTAAACCTGTAAGTCGATGATTTTAAAAAACCAATTGAAAAGCGACTATTTCCCTTAAGTGGAAAACGCTGATAGTTTTTCCCATTCCTGTCAATAAGGTGAATTTGTCCTCCGTTTTTTTCCACAATACCAAATTTTATATCGTTGGCCGAGAATAAGTAAATATCAGTATGTATTAAAATGGGTTGATCAAAAGAGACCTCAAGTTCTGTTTTGCCTTCATTATTAAAAGACAGAAGCTGGTTTTCTGTAACAAATACATAAGAAGAGGAAGTGTTTCCATCTATGAGTGAAAAGAAGTGATCTTTGGGACATTCGAAAAGCTCATTAAAGGTACATTCTCCCGATGGCAGAGATATTTTAGTGAGGATACCCGATTGGGTAGTTGTAACGAGGGAAGAGGTGCTGCCATCTTCTTCGAGAAAGAAAAGCGACTTAGGATTTCTTATAAAACTGCGGGCTGGAATAACTCTGTTTTCGCCCCGACGATCCAAAATATAGTTACGATATTGGTCGCTAAAAACAATGTAATCTCTTCCTCCGGTACTGAAATATTGTATTGGCGTTGTAACATTACCTTCGGTTTGAAGAGGATTCCATCCCGGATTTCGATTACCATTTTTATCAAAAAGGTAAATACGGTTATCAGCAAGTGCAATAAAGATGCGATACTCATTATTGTTATCGTAATCAAAAACCGAAAGGCCGTTTGTTGCTGAAGCCGGTAAGGTAAAGGGATATTTGGCCACATAGTTTCCATTTCGGTCAAGGAGGTATAGTTTGCCTGCTGTATTAAAGAGATATTGAAGTTTATTGTTTTTATAGAAATCAATCTGGTATATTTCGCTCAAAATGGGTCCCTCAATGGGTCGTTTCCAAAGAACCCTACCCATGTTGTTTATTAGGTAAAGGTTGTTTAGTTTATCCTGAACTAAAATCTCCTTTTCGCCGGTAATATGGTTATCAACGAGGACAGGTTTTCCAATTATTGTAGAGTCAAGTCTGCTTTGCCAAATGGTTCGGGGTTCTTTATCTCGTTGTGGAGTATAATTTGTAAACACCGAAGTGTATGTAAGATTTCCGGCCGAAGAAAATTGTAATCCAATGCCATAAAATTGATTTAAAGCCTTATACTGATTGTTGGTTGGGTGAAAAACAGAGGGGTTAAGGCTTTTTTGAGCAAAAGAAAAAATATGGGGGATTTCTGCAAAAAGAAAAAAGTTTTCTTGAAAAGAAAAGTTTTCAATAAACGACGAATAGTAAGGATGGTTTGAAAGGGATTTGTTTAAAACAGTTGAGTACATAAAGAAGCGTAGTTCTTCCGTGCTATTTGCAAAAATGATGAAGTTGCGATAAAAAGTATAATATCGTGAGGGCACTTCAGGAAATATGTTTTTCCAGAATAAATCCATTAATTTTATTTGGGGAGCCCGATATACAGGAAATCTTGTTTGATCATCAAGCTCAATCCAGGTTGTTGGATCTCCAGCCTCCTTTTTATTCCGGTCTATAGTATTGAGTACTTCAAGGGTTTTTGCCTGGCCTGATGTGCTAAAAACCAGGAACCGGTTTCCATCTGGATTTAACTGGTTTGGCTCGGTATATATGAGTGCACATTCATTATTGATAAAGGAAAAAAATGTCTCTTCAAACGCTACTCCAGTCTTGTTTTTAAATTCATTTGATTCTTTTTTATAAGTATCTGCATTTTCGCCTGAAAAAGCAAGGTTGATAAGATTGTCTCTGAATCGATTATTTTCCGGGAAAGTATAGCTCATCAGAAATTTTGTGTCGGCTGGAATTATTTGAACAATTTCAGGTTTCTGAGGAGATACTCCTTTGAATAAATTAGTAAAAAAACCTTCTTTATCAGCTATGGTAAATCCGGTTAAAGAAATGGCGTCATTGCTAATTTCGAGATCCAACTCGCTCCAGTTTGCTATACGAGATACAAATGAAGAGTTTAATTTTTTTGGATTAAAAAATGGCTTTGTAATTTTTTCTAATTGTGAATAATGAATGTAAATAGAGACCGGATTTGATTGGAGAGATGTTTTGTGAATGTTGTTAAAAGATTCATCATTCAACAAGGTTTTATTTTCGTTTCGTTGTGTAACAGAGGTCTTTAATATATCCTGATTGTTGCTGATGGATAATATCCCGCGGTAAATTGTAACAAATGCAGGAATAGGAAAAGCCTTGTTTTTTAGTAATGAAAAAATTGTGCTGCCATTAAATTTTATTCGTTCAACATCGGGTTGTATGCTACTTATTAGTTTTCCAAGTTCTTTCTCCTCGTTTCGACTTTTTATAGGAATATTAACCAACCAATCAGTTTGTGTTGAAGTTCCGGGGTGCAAGGAAATAATTAGTGTTCTATCTAATAAACTGGAGCCCAAATCACTTTTAAAAACTGATGATGTATCAATAAACTGGTTTACCTTACTGATGGTATTATAAGATTCGAAATTATCAAGATCTCCTGAAAAACTTGTGTTTTTAAATAGAGAAGTTTTGGTTTTTTGTAATTGGCTTATTTGAATAACGACACCTGTATTAATTGGAACTGCTGATATAGGCTGGGATTCTTCATAGATGAAGTTTTTGTGGATATACAGGAAAATTAGTCCAATCAGCACAACAAGGAACGTAATAAAAACTAATGTAATATTCTTTTTCAACATAGACATTTTATTCAAAATTAACCTAATAAGTTAAAATTAGGGTTTATTATCTTATGATGGCAATTTTTGTTACTTCTGATTCAGATGCGTCTTCTGAAGCTACAAAAACAAGGTATATGCCTGACTTCACTTTTTCGCCCCAGAAATTGCATCCATCCCAAAAAGCCTGACCACCAACAGAGGTTGTTTCATATACCAACTTGCCGGTAACATCCGTGATTTTAACATTGGATTTTGTCATCAACCCTGTAATAGTTATAGTTCCGTAAAAATTAGGCTTAACAGGATTTGGGAAAGCATAAATGTTGTTGAATTTATCCATTCCCTTTGTAGCAGAGCCCCGGGTGGCAATAACGCCATTATCAGTAGCAATAATAACTTCACCGGTTTCATTGTTTATAGCAATAGATGTAATGTAATTGGATGGTATTGGACTATTGGTGGTGTTATATGAAGAAACAGTTCTAGTCCCATCGGCTGAAACAAGGAATACTCCGGCGTCCTGTGTTCCAATCCATTTTCTATTACCTGCATCAACCACTATTGATGTAACGGTTTCATTTTCCAAAAGATAGTCAGCCAGGCCCGATTCATCGTTTCTGGAAATTTTAATTCTGGAAAAGATAGGTTTTTCTTTAGTGAGAATTTTACGAGGTTGATACTGAACAACAATACCAACATCAGTGCCAATCCAAATATAACCATTGTGGTCTTCAGCGATTGAGAAAATATTATTTGTGATAACCTCTCCATTATCGTCCCAAAGTAATAGTTGACCTTTGTTTCGGGTATCTGTTTCATCGGCCGGAAGAATTGCGCTTCGGTATTTGTCGTCTGATTGATTTTTTGGGGTATCGTTATCATTCCAAATAAATAGTCCTTTTGATGTACCCCGGCCAATAATCATCCACTTATCTCCGGATGATGGCATCAGCATAGTACCCAAACCCTGAGTTGCCTTTATTGACTGGTAATTAAGTCGAAAAAAGGACTGATCTTCGGGGAAATAGGCAACCAATCCATTATCGACCTGAGAGTTTGTAATAAAGAGAGTGTTGTTCTTATCAAAAGCAGTTGCTCCAATTCTAACATAGCCTGAAGGTGCTGCCCAATCAATATTTTGAAGGCCTGTTTCTGATTTATTAAAATTGTTTTTTACATAAAAAGTTCCCTCCTCTTCTTCCAGTTCAAAGACCCCTTGCCCCCATGAATTTATGAAAATGTGATTGGGGTTTAACGGGTTGGCCGAAACGCCTATGAGGTCTATGATGTTTTCCAAAAGTAGGGAGTTTTCATATGTTATATGCTGCCATCCCATGGAAGTTAGTACCGATGATGATGCTTTAATACCAGCGTTATTCCATGAACTTGTTAACCCCCCTGCTACTATCCAGAGGTTTGATCCGGCCAAAAGTAATTGTTTGCACTGGTTACTGGCCGGGCCTTGCATGTTATAGGGGGTGAAATAGTTATTTGAAACTCGCTTTAATAAGCCTTTTGAATTATCGGCAACCCAGAGGTTGTTGTTCTTGTCAAGAATTCCGTTTCTAAAGGCTGGCGAAAACGTTGTTTCATTAATGTATGGCGAGCTTATAGGCTCGGTAAGTTGTAGTGAACTGTTAAAAAAACGTATGGCATTACCCGAAGTAACAATAAGTTCACTAGCAGAAATATTCATGCTGTAAAAATAAGATACAGAGGCAAAGGTTGTTACAATATTGTCTTGAAACGATTGTAACGAACAGGTCTGTCCTTTTTGGCCTAAAGCAGCAATTAAGCGTCCGGAGAATAATGCTATGGAGATGTAGGGATTTGATGTTGGAGAAATGGTTTGCCAATTTTCGAAAAATTCCGGATTAGAACCTAATAAGGAGGTTTTTCTCACGCCCTTATTGGTAGCTGCGTAAAGGCTGTTTCCGTCAGTTACAAGTTGAAAAATCTGTAAGCCAGAGGCCTCCTCACCAATGTACCATGATGATGAAATTTCCTTTTTATCAGTGTTTATTAGGATAATCCCAAAATCAGTACTACAGTAAATTGTATTATCTATATTCAAAAAATGATTGATTCTTTTGCTTCCGTCCATCTGTTTAATCTTCAAATCGTTGATGTTGTAAACAGATCCGTTTTCTATCAAATCGATGTTGCCATTTGTGTATCCTATAATAATAGTGTTATTATCAGGTAGATAAGCTATAGCAGAGAGGTTATAGTCCGAAAGGCCATTGATTTTTGTTAATGACGATAATGATTGATCATTATTTGTGAAGATGTTGAGGCCCAAACTGGATGCACCAATTATTTGGGTTGGGGTTTCAATAATGGAGAAGCAATCATTGAATGAAAAATGGTGTTTCCAATCACCAATTTTCAAATTGTCATTTTGTGAATAAGCAAAAAATGGTAAAATGAAAGCCAAAAGCAGAGAAGTTTTCAAAAAGTGTCTGGCTCTTTTAACTTCATGCAATTTGAAAATAACATATAGTACAAAAAAATAAAACAACAAGTTGTTCATTAATTATCTGAATTATACACCATGGGTGTTTAAATTATATTTAATACCTGTAAAGGTACAAAACCTCAAACATATTCACATATAGAAAATAGCATGCAGTTATTTTTTGAGTCTTTAAGTTCAAATTGGAAGTTTTTTTAAGAAATCTACTAATTGCAATACAGCCTTACCCCGATGACTAATTTTATTTTTGGTTTCGGCATCCATTTGAGCAAAGGAGACAGAATATCCTTGAGGTTGAAAAATTGGATCGTAGCCAAAACCCTTGTCGCCAATTGGAAACTCAAGTATTTTTCCAGTCACTAACCCTTCAAAAAGAAACTCACGATTGTTAATTATTAATGCAATAACAGTTTTAAATTGTGCCTTTCTGTTTGTAACTCCCGTCATTAGTTCGAGCACTTTTTTCATGTTGTTTATTGCATTATTTTCGGCACCGGCAAAACGGGCCGACAATACGCCCGGGGCACCATTAAGAGCTTCTATTTCAAGGCCTGTGTCATCGGCAAAGGTGTCAAGTTTGTATTGGTTGTAGATATAACGGGCTTTTAGTATGGCGTTATCAATTAGTGTTAAACCTGTTTCTTCAATCTCATCAAAATGATTTAGGTCGTCCAAACTCACTAAATGGATTTGATTCTCCAATATTTGTTGTAGTTCACTTAATTTATGTTGATTATGAGTGGCAAATATGAGCTCCATATAGATGTCTTTGTTAAAAGGAAAATTCAATTATTTGTAAACTATTTTTTTGTCAAGGAATAACATGTTATTTAGGTATTTATGATGTGGGTATAATCCTTATTGATCGGGAAATAACAGTCTTGCTAACGTTGCTAAATATGCAAAAAAACTGATATCTGTCAATAACAAATCGTTATGATCAACAATACAATATTTCAACTATAAAAATATGCCTTAAATCCTTAGGACGGTTTGACTATTGATTATGTTTTAATTTTTGTCAAACCCCGACTATCAGCAAGGTATGATAGAATCTGTGGATTTTACAACAAGTTAATTTTACTGATCGGCTCAAAAAAAAACTCCCTAAATACAATAAAATAGTATAAGGGAGTTTTTCAAAATTTTTAGATAAAATCAACCAAAGTTTCCATAACCGTATTTCATAAGATCCGTTCTTGGGTTTATAACCATTACGGGGATTTTGGCTTCATTTGCTATTAAATACTGCTCCTGTGCACCAAGTACGTAATCATGAAAAGCAATATCACGTGTAGTCATAATAATAATAATATCGGCATCGCGTGATTTAGCAAAATCAATGATTTCCTGACTGAAAGAAGCTGTGTTTTTTGACAGTACCAACTCGTATTCTATTCTCCTTTCTTCAAGAAAAGATTTACAAAAGACCAGATTGGCTTTTGTTCTTGGATCAACCACTCCTTCTTTAGTTGTAGCGGAAAATAGAAGAATTTTAGAAGCAAAATGTTTGGTTAAAAACTGTGCCCACTTAAGCTTCTCTTTGTTTTCGGATTTAAAGTCTACCGGGAAAACGATTTTTTTCACATCAACAGTTCGTGGAGGTTCCTGAACTACCAGGAATGGAACTTTAGAACCAACAATAACTTTAAGAGCCCAACTACCGGTAAGTTTTTGAAGCCCCTTCATTCCATGTGTTACCATAACTACGAGAACACAATCATACTCATGTGCAACCTGGGTTACGGTACGAAATATGGTACCTTCACGAATAATTGAATTTGGAAGAACATTGTAAATCTCATTTATCTTCTGGACTTCTTCCTTCATTTGTTGCTCCATCTCCTTTATTTCTGCTTCTTTTTTCACAATATGCAGAAGGGTGATGTTTGTATCGAGTACCTTAGAAAGGCTGACAGCATGAGCTACAGCAAACATTGCTTTTTCTGTAAAATCATAAGGTACCAGAATGCTGTGATTCAAGGTTTCCATATAGTAATGAATTCTGGGTTTATTTCAACGAATAAATATAGTACTTTTGATATTACTTACATACAAATGTTAAAAAAAAAGCAATTGAAAGTGTGTTTTTTATTTCTTTTCTGCATTATTACAAATTGTTGTTTCTTTAAAAATTTAAAACCGATTGATATTCATTGTTATAGGATTGTTTTATTTTTTTTCATTTTTCATTGATTTTAATCTGAAATGATATAATAAAAAATCTAAGTTATAGTTTTGTCTAATATCGCGTTTATTACAATTGAAAGTTACCTGATGAGTAATTGTTTTATTTTTGGCTAGATGATCTTTTGTTTATGTGGACATACAGATTATTAGTAAGATACCATAAATCTTCATGTCAGGTTTTTTTAAGTAAAATACTGACCATTAGTCAATCATAATAGTATCTGCGGTTTTTAGAAGATAGATGATTTGGAACCAATTTTCAATGAATATCAATTTTAAAGAAAATAGTTTGTTTTAAGGGTTTATGATACTATAAGGCAAAGATTAATTAACCTGTATGTAACAGTTATGAATAGTTTTTCCTGGTTGGTCAAAAATTTCTGAATATCTTTGGTATAAATATTAAATTAGCTCAGAATGATATTTTTATAGCTATTATTAAGTGAATGAGAATGGATGGAGTAGTAATAATTGAGCAAGGTTTAGTAATGGGGTTGCTTTTATTTATGAAGGGTATAATTAGTACGTTCTTTTTTATTCCCTCAATTGAATATTGCAACATAGGTTTATTATCAGTTATTTTTTCATACAGCGCTTTTCTTTTATTTTTTCTGGCTTTTATTATAGTCTACTTTTCTACTTTATTTTTTATTCGTCGTCAATTTTATCGAAGAGTGGAAAAAGAAGTTAATGAGCGCTTGGATCAGGCCATGAAAATAAAAGAAAGGGCGATACGCATCAGAACGGGTTTTGATTCTGAATCAATTACACATTCAATTGAAGGTGCTCCAAAAATAGCTTCGCGTAAATATAATAGTGTTACGGTATTATTTGCAGATATACAGGGTTTTACAAAAATTGTTGAGCATCTGAATCCTGAACGGCTAATTGATGAATTGGATCGTTTTTTTCTTCAGTTTGACATGTTGGTCGAGAAGTATAGGATAGAAAAGATTAAAACCATTGGAGATGCATATATGGCTGCCGGAGGAATTCCTGAAAAAAACAGCACCAATGCCGTTGAAGTTGTGCAGGTAGCTATGGAAATACAAAAATATATGCTCAAGCTCCAGGAAGAGCAAAAGCAAGAGCATGAAGATTTTTGGGAATTACGAATAGGTATTCATACGGGTCCTGTTATATCGGGAAGAGTTGGGCGTAATAAAGCAAATCCGGATATTTGGGGTGATACTGTTAACATTGCCAGCCGTATGGAATCATCAGGAGTGGCAGGAGAAATTAATATTACAGGTACCACTTATGAGCTGGTTAAAGATTTCTTTGTTTGCGAATATAGAGGGAAGATGCCAATAAAATATAAGGGGGAAATTGATATGTATTTTATTCGTGGAATTATGCCTGATTTATCTGAAGACGGATTAGGGAAGGAGCCAAATGCGCTGTTTGGCATACGTTTGCAGCAAATACGTTTCAACGATTTGGAAGAGGCTGTTCTGGAGCGGTTGAACAATGATTTGCCAAAGAAAATTTATTATCACAATTATAAGCATACGCTTGACGTGGTTACACAGGTTGAGATTATTGGCAGAGGAGAGGGCGTTACGGAGGAGGAATTACTACTGTTGAAAACAGCTGCGCTGATGCATGATACTGGTTTTTTGATTTCTTATGACGATCATGAAACAAAAAGTATTGAATTGGCGAAAGAAGTATTGACCCTTTTTCATTATAATGCAACACAAATAAATCAGGTTGTTCATCTTATTGAGGTTACCCGACCCAAAGCCAAGCCAACGAATAAACTTCAGGCAATTTTAAAAGATGCCGACTTAGACTATCTTGGAAGATTCGACTTTATTAACCTTTCAGAGAATTTGTATAAGGAATTGATGGAGTATAATGGAAAAATGTCGCCTTACGAATGGACAAAGAAACAATTTGATTTTTTCTCACGACACCGTTATCATACCAATACAGCCAGAGAAATGAGGCAGATCAACAAAGAAAAACAACTTGAGAAACTTCGGGAGATAATGGAATTACATTTAATAGAGCAATGAAATCACTATTTTTTCGTTTTCAAACGAAGAAATATAAAACTGTTTATTATTTTAGCCAATTAAAGAGCAATAATCCCTTTCCTTGAATTTTAATAATTAATGACAGGTCAAATTATTAATTCCATAATATAAGGTAATATGAAAAATGTTGAGCCGGAAAGTAAACTTCCAAATATGATTGGCCCAGGAACAAAAATTTTGGGAAACATTGAAACCAATGGGGATATCCGCATTGATGGTATTATTGAAGGAAATGTTAACTCAAAGGGCAAGGTTGTGGTTGGCGCTAACGGTTTTGTTAAAGGAGAAGTTGTTTGTAGCAATGCTGAAATAGCTGGAACTTTAAATGGTAAAGTTAATGTTAATGAATTACTGTCTTTAAAATCCAGCTCTAAAGTTAATGGAGACATAAAATCAGGTAAATTATCAATTGAACCTGGAGCTGTTTTTTCAGGAACCTGTAGTATGGGAAATAGTTCTGCTTCCGCAACGCCTCCTCAATCAGAGAAAAAGTAATTAGGAATTTAAGGTTATAGAAATCTGCGCCAATTTATTGGCGTAGTTTTTTTGACGATTTCGAATCTTTTTTTTTGATTTGGGTAAAATTTGAGAATCAAATTAAGATCTCATCCTATGATGAAGTTAATATTACGGGAGTTTTTACTTATTGCAGTGTTTTGGAGCATTTTTTTTGGTTGTTTTTTTATTTTTAAAATACCCATCATTCTAATTTGGTCAATATATTGTGCAATTTTATTCTCTCTTTTTTTTTTAAATACTCTCATATTAAGGTATTGGATTAAAAATCATTTAGCTCTTCCCGGATTAGTTTTTGCTGTGTTTTCTTTTCTCAACCTACTACTTTTTTTATTACTTTTATTCTACTATATTGATTTTGGGTTTGCAATGAATTTTAGAATTTTTGTGAGATGTTTCGGCGCGGTCTTTCAGACCTTGCTCAACATGACATTTGAGAAGTGAAATGTGATATTGTTCATGAACAAAAAGCCCGTCTCTTTGTTCGTATTTTT
>CAZSQG010000005.1:0-19259 GCA_964608615.1 uncultured Marinilabiliaceae bacterium | reverse complement strand
TTTTCTCAAACCTCAGGACAGTAATCACCGTATGATGGTAATTATTGCTATGGTTGGATATCTGATTTGTTCTTTTATGGATACACGCTGGAAACTAAGATGGATTCAAGATAATAGTAATTAATTGTTCATCTTAATTGTACTAGTGCTTTTTTTTTTATTAATTTAAGGACTTAAACTACCTTAGAAATGAGAGTTGTTTTTATTTTCTTATTCTTATTCGCCGGGTTAATTCAAAGTAATGGTTCTCAAGTGGGAGAAGCGGAAAAAAAAGAATTTGATGCCACCGAAATGATCCTTCATCACATCGCGGATTCTCATGAATGGCATATAATTTCATTTGAAACTTTTTCGGGAAAGGAGATTCACTTAAAGCTTCCTCTTCCGATTATTCTATGGCACAATGGGAAGTTTTGGTCATTTTTATCATATAAATTCAGTAACGAAAAAAATGTAATTCAATTAGGGACTGATTACGTTACTCTGCATAATGATCATATTTATCTTACAGATGCCCAGGGAACTATTCAGATGAGTGAAAATGGGGAAGTATTAAACGTATCTCCTCTTGATTTATCAATTACAAGGAATGTTGGCAGCATGTTTCTTAGTGTTTTTATATTGATCCTTATATTTGGAGTAACAGCCAAATGCTATTCAAAAAAAGGAGGTCTGGCTCCTCCAAAAGGAATTCAATCGATTATTGAGCCAATTATTTTATACGTTCGTGATGATATTATAAGAGCTCAAATCCATGGCCGCAAAGCCGATTTGTTTACACCATATTTATTGACCTTATTCTTTTTTATTTGGGTAAATAATTTATTAGGGTTAATTCCCTTTTTTCCGGGAGGAGCTAACCTATCAGGTAATATTGCTTTTACTTTTACTTTAGCCGTAATCTCATTTTTAGCTATAAATATTTTTGCCAACGGGCATTATTGGAAAGAAATTTTGATTGCTCCGGGAATACCTGGTTATGTTAAGATATTTTTAATTCCGGTTGAAATAATTGGTATTATTACCAAGCCGTTTGCTTTAATGCTACGTTTGTTCGCGAATATTACTGCTGGTCACATTATTCTTTTAAGTTTAACAGCCATTATATTTGTATTGCAATCAATTTATGCGGCTTCGATAACTATTTTGTTATCACTTATTATGTTTTCACTTGAGTTTTTAGTTGGATTATTACAAGCATATATTTTCACTTTACTAACGTCCCTGTTTATAGGTATGGCAGTAAACGAATCAAATCACTAATCTTAATAATATTATTATGGAAGGATTATCATTAACTGCAGTAGGTTTGGGATTAATAATTCTCGGACTTGGTTATGGCATAGGTCGCATAGGGCAGGGAGCGATGGAAGCAATGAGCCGTCAGCCAGAAATGAGCTCAAAAATTCAAACAGCTATGATCGTGGCTGCCGCCTTAATAGAAGGGGCCGCTCTTTTTGCCATAGTTGTTTCCTGGTTAATTGGATAATATTAATTAAACTAAATAATCATGGGGATATTATCTCCGGATCCCGGGTTGGTTTTTTGGACCACTTTCTGTTTTGTTTTCTTAATGCTGATTTTACGGCGTTTTGCATGGAAACCTATATTGCGTGCTCTTAAAGTACGCGAAGAGTATATAGAGTTTTCCATTAAAGATGCTGATCTGGCCAAGGAAGAAGTAGCAAAGCTGGCCGAAACAAAAAAAAGAATGATGGAGTCTGCCCGAATCGAAAGGGAAACCCTGATTCGTGAAGCACGGGATCTCAAAAATGAAATTGTTCGTGACGCCAGTGATTTAGCTAAATCGGAAGCTGAAAAAATTATCAGGCAGGCACGTGAACAGATCGAAAGGGAAAGAAAAGAGTCAATATCGACTATTAAACAGCAAATTGGACTTCTTTCCCTTCAGATAGCAGGAAAGATACTTCAGGAAGAACTTGCAACCGAAGAACGCCAAAAAAGCGTAATAAGCAAGAATCTTGAAGAGATAAACTTTAACTAACAGTAACCAGACCAGTAAGCCTGCCATGAATAGGGGTTTAATTTCAATGAGGTATGCTAAAGCTTTATTTCAGCTTGGACGCGATCAGGAAGGGTTGCTTGATAGGTTGTACGAAGATTGCAATAGCCTTAATAAAATGCTTAAGGACTCGAAAGAACTGGTTTTGTTTTTGCAAAGTCCTGTTATTAAGGCTAGTATAAAGAAAAGGTTTATAAGGGATAATTTCAAATCCCTTCTTCATGAAAGTTTTTTGAAGTTTCTGGAATTAGTAATTGACAATAACAGGGAGCCACTTTCTCGAGATATAATGTTGAATTTTATGGATCTTTACCGGGATTATAAGGGCGTAAAAAGTGTAACACTTATTACAGCTGTGCCTGTTGAAGAATCATTTAGAAATGAAATTTGCAGTATTATTGAAGAGCGCCTAAAAGGTCAGGTTGAACTCGATTGCAGGGTTGACAAAGACATTCTGGGCGGGTTGGTTGTAATGATTGACGGCAAACAGGCCGATGGAAGTATTGCGGGCAAATTGCGGGCAATGAAAAAGAAAATGTTGTAAAAATAGAGATTTCGCCAATGGAACAGATAAAACCCTCAGAAGTATCAAATCTATTGCGTCAGCAAATAGAGGGATTTCAAACTGGCGCCCAACTTGAGGAGGTAGGCACGGTACTTGAAGTAGGTGATGGAATAGCCAGAGTTCATGGTTTAGCTAATGTTCGCGCTAGTGAATTGGTTGAGCTCGATGGGTGTATGGGAGTGGTTCTCAACCTTGAGCAGGATAACGTTGGCGTTGTATTGATGGGTCCAACGCATCTGGTTAGCGAAGGTGATGTGGTGCGTCGTACCGGGCGGATTGCATCTATAAATGTAGGAGAGGGATTGCTGGGCCGGGTTGTTAATACGCTTGGAGAACCAATTGATGGGAAAGGACCTGTTTTAGGTGAACTTTATGAGATGCCTTTGGAACGAAAAGCTCCTGAAGTTATTTACAGACAACCAGTTAAAGAACCTCTGCAAACTGGCTTAAAAGCTATTGATGCCATGATACCCATCGGTCGTGGTCAACGTGAACTTATTATTGGTGATAGACAAACCGGGAAAACGGCTATTGCAATCGACACAATTATAAACCAACGCCCCTTTTATGAAAAAGGAGAACCCGTTTATTGCATATATGTAGCTATTGGACAGAAGGGAAGTACTGTTGCTCAAATCGTAAAAACGCTGGAACAGCATGGGGCAATGGCTTATACTGTTGTGGTACTTGCCACAGCTTCTGATCCATCGGCTATGCAGTTTTATGCTCCTTTCTCGGGAACCGCTATTGGTGAATTTTTTCGTGATACGGGTCGTCATGCACTTATTGTATTTGATGATCTTTCGAAACAGGCTGTATCTTATCGTGAAGTGTCGTTGCTATTGCGTCGTCCCCCGGGTCGTGAAGCTTTTCCGGGCGACATTTTCTATCTGCACTCCCGTTTGCTCGAAAGAGCAGCCAAAATTGTGGAGTCGGTTGAAATTGCATCTAAAATGAACGACTTACCCGATGTTTTGCGTTCTATGGTGAAGGGTGGAGGGTCGTTAACGGCTCTTCCTATTATTGAAACCCAAGCCGGTGATGTGTCGGCATATATTCCTACCAACGTAATTTCAATTACCGACGGACAGATTTTTCTTGAGTCTAACCTGTTTAACTCAGGTATTCGTCCTGCTATCAATGTTGGTATATCGGTTTCAAGGGTTGGAGGTAGTGCTCAGATAAAATCAATGAAAAAAGTGGCCGGGACTTTAAAACTTGATCAGGCTCAATACCGTGAGCTGGAAGCGTTCTCGAAGTTTGGTTCCGATCTGGATGCTGCAACCATGGCTGTTTTAGATAAAGGACGGAAAAATGTGGAATTGCTGAAACAACCACAATATCAACCTATGGAAGTATCTAAACAGGTTGCACTTATTTTTTGCGGATCCAGGGGATTGTTAAGAGATGTTCCGGTTGATAAAGTGCATGAGTTTGAGCACGATTTTATTGAAAATCTTGAACTGAGACATGGATCTGTATTTGTTCAAATAGCCAAGGGTCAGTTCGATGAAGAGGTTACAAAACTCTTAACCGATGTGGCCGAGGACCTTTGTTTAAAATATAAAACTAAAGTAGAAATATAATACTCAGTTTTTTAAATGGCTAATTTAAAAGACATACGAACACGTATTGACTCGGTTAAAACAACCAGGCAGGTAACGAGTGCCATGAAAATGGTTTCGGCTGCCCGGCTAAAAAAGGCCCAGAACGATATTTCCCATCTGCGGCCTTATACTAGCCGGCTTACTTCTATTATTTATGATTTAAAAAGTTCATTTGTTGAAACAAAGGACTTGGATTTTTCTCAGCCCGGGAAAGGAGAAAAAATTTTGATTTTGGGTGTTGCTTCTAATCGGGGACTTTGTGGTGGGTTTAATATGAATGTGGTTAAAACCATTCAACAACTATTGCAAACCGATTATCAGAATGAGCACCGTTGCGGGCAGGTGGAGATTGGTGTAATGGGCAAGCTGGCTGCTAAAATGCTTCGTATGCGGGGAATTCATATTGCGTATGAATATAATGACCTTATTCAAAATCCAACTTTTTTGAAAGCTACCATGTTGGCTGATCAGATAATGGAGGATTTTAAAAAAGGAGAATTCAAACAGGTTGTAATAGTTTATAATGAGTTTGTTAATGCGGTAGTTCAAGAGGTTAAACAATATCAATATCTGCCTTTTTGTGTGCCTGAATCTGGTGATAGTCATATAGGTATTACTGATTATATCCTGGAGCCTGATGCCGATAGTATTATTCAATCATTGATTCCAAAGATGTTGCGAACCATGTTATTTCAGGTTTTACTTGAATCGCAGGCGTCGGAACATGGTGCCCGCATGACTTCGATGCACAAGGCTACTGATAATGCTACTGAATTGATCAATGAGCTTCAGTTAAGTTATAATAAAGCCCGCCAGACCGCCATCACCAACGAAATTTTAGAAATTACCGGTGGAGCCGAAGCTCTAAAAGGGGGATGACCTGACTGACATTCCCATAAAGGAGAATAAATGCTTTCTTAGGCAAATTGCTTAACTAAACGACCTTGATTTGAGATTACTGAAAACTATTGATTTGTGTAAACTAATAGTTCAGTGATTTGCCGGTTGCAGCAATGAAAATATCGATTCTTCTTAGTGTTTCTTTTATTGAAATAAGTGAGCTCAGTTGAATAAATCCTATTTTATAGGAATATTCGGGACCTTTGTATTCTTCTGAAACCGACTTAAAATCAAAATATTTTAATACATCCGGGGTTGAATACCTCAGATAAATCTCAATAGCTCCCTCCTTAAGATATTTGAAGCCTTTAAAATATTCGGCTTTTTTATATTCGTAGCGGTAGTTATGACCTAATGCAGTAATATCAGATAATACAGCCGATCCAGTTGGATAGCCACCGGCTCCTTTCCCAAACATAAATTGCTTATCGTAAGCCAGTCCTTTAATAACCACCCCGTTGAATTCTTCTTCTACATTATAGATATATTTGTCGCGGCCAACGAAACGGGGCAAAACAAATAGTGTTATATTCTTATCACGTAACCTCTCAACCTGGCCCACCAGTTTAATTTTCCATCCCTTTTCGCGGGCGTAATTTATATCGAATTCCGAAATGTTTGAAATGCCGTAATTAAGAACATCTTCGGGATTAATAGAAACGCCGAAGCTGTGCATGGTTAGAATAATCAATTTGTATAAAGAGTCAAAACCTTCCACATCAAAAGTAGGATCAGCTTCGGCAAATCCCAGATCCTGAGCATCTTTTAGTGCTTCGGAGTAAGGCTGATGACAATCAAAGACTTTGGAAAGAATGTAATTGGATGATCCATTTAAAATCCCTGTTACCGAAAGCAAAAGGTCATTATCATAATATTCCTCCAGGCTGCGAATAACCGGAATGCTACCGCATGCCGAGGCTTCGTAGAGAAGTGAAACATCATGTATTTTTTGCAATTCAATCATTTCGGTCATATTTTCGGCCAGCATTTTTTTGTTGGCCGAAACAACATTTTTACCTTTTTGAAGCGCTCTTTTAACAATCTGATATGCCTCGTTTGAATCGTTGATTAATTCAACTATGGTGTTTATGGAAGGATCATCCAGTATATCGTTGGGGTTGTAGCAAAACATGTTCTCAGGCAGGGAGCGTTGTTTGCGGTTTTTCACACATATTTTGGATATGCCTGTATCAAGGGTGGGGCTTTTTTGAAGAACTTCGTAAAGACCTTGCCCCACCACACCAAATCCAAACATACCAATATTTAGTTTTTGTTTCATTTTATTTTTATAATCCGATTTTGGAAAATGCTTTTAGGAAGTCGGATTTAATATCGTCAATGTGTTCAATTCCCACTGAAACTCTTAATAAACCAGGTTCAATACCTGAGTCTTTTTGCTCCTGGGCTGAAAGTTGCTCGTGGGTTGTAGAGCTTGGATGAATAATAAGTGTTTTGGCATCACCAATATTAGCTAAGTGGCTCACTAGTTCAAGATTGTTGATAAACTCATCAGCCATTTTCCCTGAGCCCTTTAACTTAAAAGTGAATACGCCGCCAAAGCCTTTTTTCAGGTATTTTTGTGCAAGCTGATGGTAACTGCTGCTTTTTAACCCAGGGTAATTTACATATTCAACCTGTGGCAGATTTTCGAGCCATTGGGCCAGGTTTAATGTGTTGAACACATGGCGTTCCATGCGGAGTGAGAGTGTTTCTAATCCCTGAAGAAGCAGAAATGAATTAAAAGGACTTATAGTTGGGCCGTAATCACGTAATCCTTCCACTCGGGCTCTTACAATAAATGCTATATTCCCAAAAGGAGATCCTTCGCCAAAAACTTCCCAGAATTTCAATCCGTGATAACCTTCAGATGGTTCGGTGAAGAGTGGAAATTTACCATTTCCCCAGTTAAAATTGCCACCGTCAACAATTACTCCACCAATACTGGTTCCGTGACCTCCGATCCATTTCGTGGCCGACTCAACAACAATGTTGGCTCCATGTTCAAGAGGGCGAAAAAGGTAACCACCTGCACCAAAGGTGTTATCAACAATAAGCGGAATGCCATTACGCTTTGCAATATCTGCTAAAGCTTCAAAATCAGGGATGTTAAACCTTGGGTTTCCAATGGTTTCAACGTAAATGGCTTTAGTTTTTTCATCAATTAATGCTTCAAAAGATTTTGAATCATCGCCCTGAACAAACTTCACGTTAATTCCAAGCCTTTTAAATTGTACTTTAAACTGGTTATATGTGCCTCCATATAAATACGAAGTAGAAACAAAATTGTCGCCAGCCTCTAAAAAATTTGTGAGAGCTATGAATTGGGCCGCCTGTCCGGAAGCTGTTGCCAATGCAGCCACTCCTCCTTCGAGAGCAGCCACTCGTTTTTCGAATACATCAGTTGTAGGGTTTTGGAGCCGGGTGTAAATATTCCCAAATTCTTTTAACCCGAAGAGGTTGGCAGCATGCTCTGCATCTTTAAACAGGTAAGATGAGGTTTGATAAATGGGAACAGCTCTTGATAAGGTGGTTGGATCAACTTCTTGTCCTGCATGAAGCTGAAGGGTTTCGAAATGTAGATTTGCCATATTTTTTAGTTTTTTAGTATTTATAGAATTAATAAAATATAACGTTCAAAAACCTATGCCTGGCGCACCGGGATCTGATTTTTTATTAAAAACTAATAAATGTTTAAGGAAAGTCAGACAGGATGCGCCAGGCAATTACATGCCCATAAGCATTCGGCGCATTGTTGTGTGGGTGAAAACAGACGTAACAAAGGCTGAAACAGCTTCAATGGAGAAACTGCCTGAATCAATAGCATTTGTTGTAAGTGGTTGTATCATTCTTGAAATGTCTGTTTTGCAAAGATGAATAATTCTATTTAGAATTCAAATAACCCTTGAATCATTTTTTTAAAAAAATTATTATGATCTATTTGTTCGAATGAACAGTATTTTAGTTTTCATGGGTGCTTAATAAAATTTGACGCAGGCAAAAGCGTTTGGAAACTGCAGGGAAAGAGATGACAGTTAAGGAACTGATATGGTATTAGGAGAATAGGAAATAATCTTAACCTTTAGCGCATTTTTTTGCTGAACAATCCATTGGGGTGACCTGGTTTTGAACCAAAATACCAGGTTAAATCGAATGATGGATAAAGTTTTACCTTTGAATTTGCAAAATCACCTATTGATACAATATAACCCAGAGTAACTGAAAATTTATTAGTAATGAAATTTTGTAGCCCTGCATGATGTTCCACTGCCATTCCACCATTGAAATCTCCAAAGAAGAATTTTAAACCTCCTTCAACAAACATGGTATTGGTTAATTGAGCATCGGCTCTTAAACGACCCGCGAAAAGAAGACCTTTCCCAGCCAGAGCAGGGCTTCTGCTTCCAAGAATGTGCTCGTCAATATGGCTCAACTCATTTTTTTCAAATGGAATCCCTATATCAAATGCTACTGCTGCTGTAATAATCAGGTAGGGTTGACCTGATGAACAAGCGTCATCTGCCCCAAAAGGCTTGCTTACAATCAGCTCATTCCTTAATGTTATTATATGAGGAACTTTTACTAATGAGTCGGCGATTGATTGATAATTTCTTTTCTGTGCCCACAATAAACCTGGTGTGGCCGAATAAATCCCATGTCGGGAAGCCACCAATACCTTTCGTTTTATGTGTGTTTTTTTTACCATTAAGTTTGGCACCCAGTAATTAGCTGGTAACATGGTGGAAAGTTCCAGTCCATGGTTTACTCCAAGCCTGGAAGGTGTTGTAATACTGATGTTTCCCGTTTTATTACTAGATGAGAAAGCTGTTTCGGACGACCACAAGTAATCATTGCGCTCAAATGATTGTCTGCTTCCCATTGGCTGTAACTTATTAAAAGCATTTACCTGGTTTGTTTCTTGTAGCCTGTCATCTAATCCTTTAGTGGCTTTTTGGGCCTGACTGCGTTTTTTAAAGGGCCATATCTGGCTGCTGGCTTTTTGTGGCAATAGATTGAGCAGAACAATCATGATGATAAGTGCACGAAATATTTGTTTCATCTGGGATATCCGGGTTTTCAGCTAAATAACAATTAAAACGCTTAAAACCATAATATTATTTTATCAATAACCTCTTTTTATTGATTAAAATAACCTCTTTTTGTATTTCGTCCCTAGCAGAGAGCGCTCTTTATTCGAATATCTAGTCTTTGAATTTCTATTAATTAAGAAACTTAAGAAACTATTAACACGTCAAAAGTATTCAAAGTCTTTTTATTTTATACTTTTGTTGCATGGAAGAAAAGAAGAAGATAATAATTGAAAAAGCGGTGGAAATGTTTTCGCGATACGGAATCAGGAGTGTATCCATGGATGATATTTCCGGGGAACTGGGTTATTCCAAAAAAACACTTTATCAATATTTTAGTGATAAGCAAGAGTTAGTAAGTGAAGCAATGCAGTTTAATATTGCTGAAATTACTAATCATTTCAGTGATTTTAAGAATGATATGCGAAATGCTATTGAACAGTTTTTATGTCACCGAAAGCTTCTTCTTGAGAAACTATCGCGGTATAACCAAGTACTTGCGTTCGATTTAAAAAAGTATTTCCCTTCTATTTATAATGATTTAAAAGGTTTTAGAAGAGATAAATTGTATAAAGCTCATCTGGCTAATTTAATACAGGGAATGGAAGAAGGCTTATACCGACCGGATCTTAATGCCGAAATGGTAGCTAAAATGATGACGGTTCATCACATATACACATTTGATCCTATTAATGGGTTCTTTGAAGGTGATGAAGTTTTAAAAAGTGATTTTTTGGAGCAGTTCATCACCTACCATTTTAATGGAATTTGTACATCAAAAGGAATGGAGGTATTATCAAAAATGCAGGCAGAAGGGTTGATGAATGTATGTATGGAGTAAACTTATTCATTATTTTATTCAAAACATATTGCGTACAATTTAATAATGGCAGGGGTGTACGCTAATGAAACAAATTTGTTCAAATTAGTACAGTTAGGGTGTTGAATATGCCAACTACATAAAGGATAAATAGCACAAAGACAATGAATAGGCTAAAATGGCAGGTGTTTTGATAGGTTCAGGAAGGCCAAAGCACTACAATAGCTACAAACTTAAATATCAATTGGTTTTATGCACAGTTTTTTTAAAAAAAAGATCGGGTTGTTATTCTTTCTTTCTTGCTCACTAGTTACAATTCAGGCACAAGAAAGTAACCCTTCATTTTCGCTTGAGCAAGCATTGGAATATGCTTCGGAAAATGCATATCAAAAAGTGAGTTCAAATTATGATGTAATATCAGCAAAGAAAAAAATATGGGAAACCATTGCATCAGGTTTGCCACAAGTCGATTTTACGGGTAGGTATAATCATTCGCTTGATCTTACCAAAAGTCTTCTTCCAATTGAGTTTGTTCCAGAAGAAGATTGGCCTGATGGAGGAAAACCGGGAGATATGATTCCGATGTCATTTGGCACGGCTTACGATGCTAATTACGGAGTAGGTGTTACTCAATTAATCTTTGATGGATCGTATTTTGTTGGTATACAGGCCACAAAAGTTTTTCTTGCTTATACTGAGCAGCAACAAAGGAAGACAGAGGTTGATATTCGCAATGCAGTTGCACAGGCTTATTTTCTGGTTTTAAGTGCCAGAGAAAACAGTAAGGCTTTTGAAGAAAATCTTATCGTTAATGAATCTTTATTAGCTGAGACTAAAGCTATGTATCAGGGAGGATTTATTGAATCGCTTGATGTATCGCAGGTTGTTTTATTGGTGAACGATGCAAAAAAGCGTTTGATGGAAGTTCGAAGAAGTGAGGAGGTTGCCATGGCGGTTTTAAAATTTACAATGGGATTGGAAGTTGAATCAATACCGGTGCTAACTGATTCGCTGTCGTTTTTAACACAAAGAATTTTAGCTGCCGGAATACCTGAGTCTGAAATGAAAGTGGATGCTCTGGTTGATTTTCAGTTGGCACAAACCAATGTGGAAACTCAACGATTGCTGTGGAAGAATGAGAAGGTTCAGTATCTACCAAAAATTAGTGCTTTTTACAATTACCAGAAATCAGGATATTCTAATGAATGGAATCTGTTTAATCAGGAATGGTATAAAGCCCAGTTTGTTGGATTGCAGATGAGCCTCCCAATTTTTTCATCGGGGATGCGGCATTCGAAGGTACAGCAGCAAAAGCTCAACTGGTTGAAAAGTCAGAATGAAAAAGAGATGGCGCAACGCAGTCTTGAAAACGATTATCTGGTAGCAATAACCAATATGAAAAGTGGATACGATCAATATGTTTACAGTCAGGAAAACAGAGATCTGGCGAGGGATATTTTTGAGAAAACAAGGATTAAATTTAGTCATGGTATTGCTTCGAGTAATGAGTTATCACAACAGCAGGGGCAGTATATTCAAGCTCAAATGGGTTATGTACAGTCGGCTGTAAACCTTATGAATTCTCATGTGGCTCTGTTAAAAGCTACCGGACAGCTTTAGGTTGACAGAACAGAACCAGCTTGTTGTAGTAAAAGGTTAAGGTAAAAAGATTAATGCTGAAAAAGGTTTATTATGAAAAATATGGGTTTAAATTTTGAGAAACACCTCAGTAAAAAAGAATATTTCTTTGGATTATTGAGGGTAGTTAGGGAAAAGGTTCTCTCAGTAGTACTTACTTTATTGTTAGTTGCCGTTTTAGTAATTCAAAGCGGGTGTTCAGCTAAAGCTGATGATGCTTCAAAAGAGAAGGAGGAAAGGCTTACTGAATTAAAGGACGAAATGATAAAGCTTAAGAGCGAGATTTCTGAACTTGAAAGTGAATTGAAAGATGAATCTTCACACAGTGCAGTATCAGTTACTTTAAAGAGCGTTGAGAAAGAAAATTTCATGCATTATGTAGATGTTATGGGTAAAGTTCAGTCAGATCAGAATCTTCTGGTTAGTCCTGAATCGCCTGGTAACATTGTAAGTATTCTTGTAAAAGAAGGCGAACGTGTAACAAAGGGGCAGGTTCTGGCGCGTTTGAATTCTGATGCTATTGACCGTTCGATCCAGGAAGTTGAGGTTAGTCTTAGCATGGCTCGTACTCTTTTTGAAAGACAAGAAGTCCTTTGGAATCAGGAAATTGGCAGTGAAATTCAACTTTTGCAGGCAAAATCGAATAAGGAATCGCTCGAAAAACGCCTGGAAGGTTTAAAAGCTCAAAAAGCAATGGCGGTTATTACTTCGCCTGTAAATGGAATTTTAGATGAGCTGATGCAAAAGAGAGGTGAGATTGCAGGACCTTCTATTCCTTTTGGCAGAGTGGTTAATCTGGATGATATATACATCACAGCCGATTTATCTGAAACATATCTGAATCAGGTTAAGAAAGGCGATGCTGTGGAAATTGAATTTCCTGTACTGGAAAAAACAATTCATGCAGTTATTGCCCGAACATCTTCGGTGATTGACCCTGACAGCCGGACTTATAGAATACGCGTTGATTTAAAAAACCCGGAAGGATTGATACGCCCCAATTTAATGGCAGTTCTTAAGCTTTGTACCTATAAAAATGCAGAAGCAATTGTTGTTCCGTCTCTCTTGGTTAAAAATGATTTCACTGGCGAATTTCTTTTCATTGCCAATGAAGAAGAGGGTAATTTGATTGCCCGAAAGAGATATATTGAATCGGGACTGAAAGATAATAGCGTTGTTTTAGTTAGCAAGGGTCTTGAACCAGGAACCAGAGTTATAACAGAAGGTTTTGCTCAGGTGGTTGATGGAAGTCAAGTTAAAGAAGAGGAAGTGGCAAAGACTATTGCAGAAGAAATAAATGTTTCAGATAATTGATTTAGTCATGCTTATTGAGGCCTAATTGTGGATTTTTTTTTGCAATTAATTGTTAGTTGTGAATTATTTTAGATAATAATTTTTTTAGAATTCCGACTCTTAGGGATCAGGTGCGTGGAAACATGTTGCTGGAAGGGGCTTAAATAATTACAGGTGTAGTTGATCAACTCAACAATTAACTAGTATTATTTATTCTCAACGGCAAAACCAGGTTGGTTAATTGATACAAAAAAATTAAGAAATTACTTATTGATGATATCCTTTTGCTCCATTTACTATTGTCTAAGTGGAGTATCTCGAGATCAACTCTCTAATTAAAAAGTTATGGAGCATACTAAAGACGGTGAAATTAGTCACCGGGAATTTAAAGCAACCTTTTGGGCTTTAAATAATAAAAACACCATATATATTCTAACCTTTTTTTTGCTTCTGGGTGGATTCCTTACTTATAGGGGAATGCAGCGCGAGCTGTTTCCGGAAATTGTGGTGCCCTATATTATGGTTCAGACTTCTTATCCTGGAAACAGTCCTCCGGATATTGAAAATCTTATTACCCGTCCCATCGAGAAAGAATTAAAAGGACTAAATGGTGTAAAACGACTTTCGTCAGCCTCTTATCAGGATATGAGTCTGATTATGGTGGAGTTTGAAGCTGATGTGGTGGTGAAATCTGCATTGCAGGACGTAAAAGATCAGGTTGATAAGGCCAAGAGTGAATTACCCGAAGACTTAGATTATGATCCGATAGTTGAAGATTTGGATTTTTCGGAGTTCCCGGTGTTGAACATAAATCTGTCGGGCGATTATAGCATTTTTGAGCTAAAGCGTTTTGCTGAAGACTTAAAAGAAGATTTTGAGTCGATGCGTGAAGTTCGTGAAGCTGATATCAAAGGGGTTGACGAACGTGAGATCAAGATTCATGTTGATCCGCTGAAGCTTGAGGCCTATAACCTTACTTTTGCCGATATTGAATTTGCTGTTATTAGTGAGAATGTTACCATTGGAGCTGGTGAAATTTCGGTTGACGGAACGCGCAGGTCATTGCGTACCGAAGCAAATTACACCAATATGGACGAACTTGGGTCTACCATTATCAAGTTTGAAAACGATAAGATTGTTTATTTGAGAGATGTTGCCGAAATTATTGATGGTTTCGAGGAGAAAAGTACTATATCTCGATTAAACAATCAATCTGTTGTATCGCTTAGCATTGTGAAAAAAAGTGGTGAAAACTTGTTGGATGCTACTGATAAGATTTTTGCCAGTATAACACAAAAACAGAAGGACAATATTTTACCTGCTGACCTGAAAATTACTATTACAGACGATCAGTCAGTTTATATTCGTGACCAGATCAGTAATCTTGAGAATTCAATCCTTATGGGAATGATTCTAGTGATGTTGGTCCTTTACTTATTTTTGGGGATTCGTAATGCCATATTTTCAGGAGTGGCAATTCCTTTATCAATGTTTATTTCTTTTTTGGTTTTAGGTGAGTTGGGTTATACCATTAACACCATGGTACTTTATGGCTTATTGCTTGCACTAGGTATGTTGGTTGATAATGCCATTGTGGTTATCGAGAATTCATACCGGCTTTACGAAGAGGGCTATTCGCGACTTGAGGCGGTTAAGAAAGGAACCAGTGAGATTGCTATACCAATTATTTCGTCAACAGCCACAACTCTCGCGGCCTTTTTACCCTTGCTATTTTGGCCTGGTATTATGGGGCAGTTTATGAAATACCTACCGGTTACTTTAATTGTGGTTCTTTCATCTTCCCTGTTTGTAGCGCTAGTGCTTAATCCTGTGTTTGCTGCAAGGTATATGAAGATTGATGATCCCACAGCAAAAGTAAATCACCGAAGGTTATTTACTGTAACAGGCATTATTGCGGCGATTGGTGTAATATCCTATTTTTTAGGAAATGTGCTAATGGGGAACATCTTTGTTTTGCCTTTTTTATTTAGTTTGTTAAATATATATGCACTTAAGCCCTTGGCCCTTTTGTTTCAACAACGATTGCTTCCATGGTTGGAGAATAAGTATGAAGCAATCTTACGACGGGCTATGGGTCGTTATACCTCAAAATGGCTTATTGCTGGAATGGTTGGCTTATTTTTGTTTTCATTATTATTCTTTTTTGGAGCTGATCCCAATGTGATTTTTTTCCCCGATAGTGATCCTAAAACTGTTTATATTACCATGGAATTGCCATTGGGGAGTGATATTGATAAGACTGATGAACAGACACATAAGGCTGAGGTTATTATTAATAACGTTCTTAAGCCCTACCAACACATTGTTAAATCGGTTGGAGTTAATGTTGGTAATGGTAAAGGTGGGTTCTTTGAATCAAGTCGCTCGCCTAACAAATCACTTATAACCATAACGTTTGTGGAAACTATTGACCGAGGAGGAATCAAAACATCCGAAATCATGGTTGAATTGTCTGAAGCGCTAAAAGGATTTGTTGGTGCCAAGTTTTTTGTTGAGAAAGAAGATAACGGGCCTCCAGTTGGTAAACCTATTAATATTGAGTTGTCAGGTGATGATTTTGCAACACTTGTTGTTTTAGCCGAGAAGGTTAAACAAACACTTGACGAACAACAAATCCCGGGCATTGAAAATCTGGAACTTGATATCAATATTAATAAACCCGAAATGCAGATATATATCAACAGGGATAAAGTTCGTAGGCTTGGGCTATCCACGCAAATGGTTGCAGGAACTCTTAGAACTGCCTTGTACGGAATGCGTGTTGATAAATATAAAGACGGGGAGGATGAATATGACATTATGCTTAGGCTTGATGATAAATACCGGTATGATGTTGCATCGCTAATGAATCTAAAATTAAAGGTGGAGAAGGATGGAGTCAGTTATCATATTCCGGTTTCTTCTGTTGCCGATTATTCTTACGGTTCAACCTATGAGAACATAAAGAGAAAGAACAACACGAGGATGATAACCATCTTTTCGAATGTGGTGGAGGGATATAATGCCAATAAGATTAATGAGAGCATCAAAGGTGTTATGCAAAATATTGAAACGCCTCCGGGTTATCGTTGGGAAATGACTGGCGAGCAGGAAGAGCAACAGGAAACAATGGATTTTTTGATTAGAGCATTATTGATTGCTATTGCGTTGATTGCTATTATTCTCATAACTCAGTTTAACTCAGGTGCTAAGCCGATGATTATTTTGGCTACAGTGGTTTTAAGCACTATTGGTGTTTTTATGGGACTAGGAACATTTCAGATGGAATTTATTATTCTGATGACAGGTGTAGGAATTGTTTCTCTGGCTGGAATAGTTGTTAATAACGGTATTGTGTTGGTTGATTATATTGATATTCAACGTAAAGGATTAAAAGAGGAGAAAGGATTACCCGAGACAGTTCGTCTTTCGAGGGAAGATGAGGTTGAATGTATTGTTAAAGCCGGTAAGACCCGTTTGCGTCCGGTGTTGCTTACCGCAATAACAACTATACTCGGATTAGTTCCCTTGGCTATAGGACTTAATTTTGATTTCTTTGGTCTGTTTACAGAGTTGAATCCTCATATTTATTTTGGGGGTGATAATGCTGATTTTTGGGGACCCATGTCGTGGACTGTTATATTTGGGTTGTCTACCTCAACCTTTCTGACGCTAATACTTACACCGGTTATGTATAATCTTGCTGTGCGGGCAAGAAACAAAATGGTAAAGCCAAAGTCGGATAATAATGAAGGGATATAATAAATTAGTGGACTAATGAATTTTTATTGATGTAGTTGATCAGTTTTAATAAGTCTACTAATAACTTAACGACTAAAGGGGCGACAATTTGCATTAAGCAAATGTCGCCCCTTTAGTTGTTTTTATAAGATCGTAGTTTTGTATACGATCACAAATACTGTTTTTTATCTTACACCGCGTTGAATTTACCTTCTGGTACTTACTTCCTGGAGGGCTTCTGAAACATTTATTGTGTAATCGCCTAATTTTTCACATTCAGAAAAAAGATCATTAAACATAATGCCGGCTTCGTACGAATAAATATTTTTGGATAGGTTATCAAGATGTTCGGCTTTGAGCTGGTTGCGGTAATTGTTAATTTGCTCCTCAATCATGTTGGCTCTACTTAAGGTTACCTCTAATTCGTCCTTGTCGAGATTTTGCCGCATTATTTCAAGTGATTCGTCAACGAGGTTAAACATCAGCTCTAATTTATCCATTGCTTCATTGTTAAACCTGATATTCTTTTCTCGCATGCGGTTAACGGTACGGGCAAGGTTAAAAGTGCTATCGCCAATACTTTCGAGATCGCCGGCCAGTTTAAGCATTGAGCGCATTCTTCGACGTCCAACATCACTCATTTTGTACTGCGAAATCTGACTGAGGTAATTAGTAATTTCTACCTCCACATTATCGCTTATCCCTTCGTATTTCTGTATTTTAGCATACAGTTTGTTGAATTTTTTATCGCTGGTTTCATAAAGCAATCTCCTGAAGAAATCAAACATTTTATTTGTGTGCTTGGCAAAAAACTGAATCTCTTTCTTAGCCTGAAGCAGCGATAAATCAGAGGTGGATAGTAATCCGGTGGTAATGAATTTTAATCGGAACTCTTCCTCTAAATCTTTATCTCTTTGAGGAACTATATGTTCAACTATTTTTTGGATTAGGGGTGTGAATCCTATTAAAAGCAAAACATTTAATATATTAAAGGAGGTATGAAACAAGGATAATGCTACCGGAATAATAGCCGGATTACTAGAAGGTGATATGCCGTTGTGATGGGTGATAAAACGATCAATCCACCCGGTGTAAGTATTGAAGATGGCTAACATCCATAAAACACCCAGTAAATTAAATATAAGGTGAGCACGAGCAGCTCTTTTAGCACTGAGGTTCCCAACTGAAGCCGCAATATTGGCCGTAACGGTGGTTCCAATATTTTCTCCAAGCACCATTGCAGCAGCCATATCAAATGAAATCCAGCCCTGGTTACACATAACAAAAGTAAGGGCCATTGTTGCTGAAGATGATTGAATGATAATGGTTAATAAACTCCCAAAAAACAAGAATATTATTGTTGATAAAAAGCCAAGGTTGGTATATTCGTGCAAAAACTGAAGCATTTCAGGATTGTCCTTAATGTTTGGAACTGAGCCTTTCAGAAAATCAAGGCCAAGAAACAACAAGGCAAAGCCAATCAGGAATTCTCCCCACGAACGACGGGTTCCTGATTTGGAGAAAATAAGTGGGATCCCAAAAGCTATCAAAGGAAGAGCATACTCGCTGATTTGAACCTTAAATCCAAAAATGGAAATAATCCAACCTGTAACAGTTGTGCCAATGTTGGCTCCCATTATAACACCAATTGATTCTTTAAGGGTTAGCAAACCGGCATTTACAAAACCAACCAGCATAACGGTTGTGGCCGATGAGGACTGGACTACTGTTGTTACAAAAAAACCTGTAAGTACACCAAGAAATCGGTTGGAAGTCATGGCCGACAGGATAGTTCGCATTTTAGAACCTGCAACTTTTTGAAGCGATTCGCTCATCATTTTCATTCCAAACAGGAACATTCCAAGCGAACCAACAAGAGTGAGAAAGTCGAAAAAAGAATAATTCATTTTAAGATTATTGCAATAATGGAATCATTCTCTAGCCATTATGAATATGCTGCGATAATGATTATTAATATCCATTTTAGATTGTATGCAAAAATATACTTTTTTATTGGAAGAAAACCCCGCTTTGATCGTTTTACGTTTATAAAGTTTTATATCATTGTTATTTGGGGACAGATATGACTCATCTCAATAGGCTGTAAATTTTTAATAATACATTATCTGTCAATAAAATAATAATGTTTACCGAACCCCCATACTTGATTTACATGAGTTAATCTGGGTTTTGGATTATCAACTTTTATAGCAAATTAATTTTTGTATGAGAGTTTGTTGGGAAAAAGGAGGGAATATTTGCGCGATCCGTTGGCTTATATTATTATGCCTACCCTGCAAGCAATTGCTATACCGAGTAGGCTATAAAGCATGATAACAACAATAGTAATATTATTACTTGAATAATTTAATTATGTCTGAGTACTTATCGTTCGCTTCCTGAAGTGGATAACCTGTTTTTTATTCGCTTTCGGTAAATAAGAGTGTACTTAGTCTTTATAAGAAAACTCCAAATACTGCGTTACTCTCGTTTTTGAAACAGTCATCCTGAGTTGCCACCCAATAAATTGGGCATTAGATCCCTCACTGCGTTCGGGATGACAACACAATAAATATAGGGAAGGAAA
>CAZSQG010000004.1:5484-95860 GCA_964608615.1 uncultured Marinilabiliaceae bacterium | reverse complement strand
ATTACGTTCTTCAATAGTATTATTTAAATCAAAATTCTTTTTTCTGATACTTTTGTTCTTATTAATCATAATCAGTAAAAAACCTAATAAAAGAATAGTATTAACTAATCCAATAAGAAAAAACAACGATTTAAAGGGTGAATTCTTAAGCCATCCTTTTTTGGGAACGGCCATTATCACCCAGTTTCCACCAGGAATATCCAACTCGAGAAAAACCGGATTCATATTCAGAATACTTATATCTCCCCATATAGGTTCACCATTAATTCCCTTTCCATTTTTTCCCATTATTAAGAAAACCAAATTCTCTGAATCATCAAGATCGGCCTCACTTATAATGGTATTGATATGCGCAACTATTGATACCATGCCCCAGTATGACTCAATTGAGTCAGGAAAAGACTTAATAAATACCGGAGATCTTTCAATTAGGGCAATGCCCCCTTGAACTAATTTAACTGGGCCCGCCAATAATGGCTTTTTACTTTTCATGGCCCGATAAACAGATTCCCATTGGTCCTCCTTTTCTTCATAATTCAATCCAATCACCTGCTCGTTCCCCTTAAAAGGATATACCATGGAAACAACATTATTAGGTGCAATTGCAATATTCCGAATGTGAGGATTATCTGCCATGGCCTTATTAGTTAGAACACTAAACATTTCCTGCGAAATATTGCCCTGATGGCTAATAATATAAACCATCCCCTGAGTTATATTGAAAGTAGAAGAAATTATTCCTTCAAGTTTTGCTCTTCTGGTTGAAAGTTCAGATAAAACAGCTACCCTTTCATTGCTATACCTTCTTTCAGAATCCAAATATCCCAGTATTGTACTTACAACCAGTCCTGCTAAAATGGCACCAATGGTAAGCAATACTGTTAAGTCACTATTTTTCAAACGATCCGACATTAAGTTATGAATTGGATAGTATTAAATCACATCCATAATTTACAACAAAATCGAATAAAACAAAAACAATAAAAAATCCCGGATAAACAATGCTATCCGGGATTATGAGCTTAATATCTTTTTGTGTCTTCTATTGATAAACGTCTTTCTTTGCTGCTTTGAGAGTATTCATTAATAACGAAACAATAGTCATGGGCCCCACTCCACCAGGAACGGGAGTTATAAAACTACACTTTGGGGCAACATTATCAAAATCAACATCTCCCTTTAAACGCCAGCCTCTTTTGGTGTCTGGAGCATCCACACGTGTTGTGCCTACATCAATTACAACAGCTCCATTTTTAACCATATCGCCTTTTAAAAATCCCGGTATTCCCAGGGCAGCCACTATAATATCGGCCTGAAGGCATAACTCCTTTAAATTGGAAGTACGGCTGTGGCAAACAGTAACAGTGGCATCGCCGGGAGTTCCTTTAAGCGATAACAGAATACTCATGGGACGCCCCACTATGTTACTCCTGCCTATAACCACCACATGTTTCCCTTTTGTTTCAATGTTATACCGTTTAAGCAACTCCATAATTCCCTGCGGTGTAGCTGAAACAAAGGCAGGAGCTCCGGTAATCATTCTTCCAATATTTTGAGGATGAAATCCATCAACATCCTTTCGGGGATCGATGGCTTCAGTAACTTTTTCCTCGGAGATATGTTTTGGTAATGGTAGTTGAACTATAAAACCATCAACATTAGTATCATTATTCAATTTTTTTACACTGGCTAGCACTTCATCTTCTGTTACATCTGCAGCGAAACGGATTAGGGAAGAAATAAAACCAACTTCTTCACAAGCCTTAATTTTAGCAGCCACATACGTTTCACTTCCACCATCACTGCCAACTAGCACAGCTGCCAAATGAGGTTTTTTTAAACCGCTGGCCAGCATAGATTTTACTTCTTCAGCAATTTCAAGCTTAACAGCCTGTGATGTTGCCTTTCCGTCAATTAACTGCATGATCAAAATATTTTCTTAAATATCAGTTTTACTCTTTATTATTGACGTGGCGCGTTGGCCATCATTTTTGATAGATTTTTACCCTGGCTCATCATCTTCATAACTTTGCGGGTATCTTCAAATTGCTTCAGTAATCGATTCACTTCCTGAATAGTAGTACCACTTCCATCAGCTATCCGTTTCTTTCTGCTTCCGTTTAAAACTGCAGGATTTTCACGTTCCACAGGTGTCATTGATTGGATAATTGCTTCAACTCCCTTAAATGCATTATCGTCGAAATCCATATTTTTTATTGCCTTCCCCATTCCAGGAATCATCCCGGCTAAATCCTTCAGATTACCCATCTTCTTAATCTGTTGAATCTGGCTTAAGAAATCATTGAAGCTGAACTGATTCTTTGCTATTTTCCTCTGAAGCTTCTGAGCTTCATCGGCATCAAATTGCTCCTGGGCACGCTCAACCAACGATACAATGTCGCCCATCCCAAGAATCCTATCGGCCATCCTACTGGGGTGAAACACATCCAGCGCTTCCATTTTCTCGCCTGTACCCACAAATTTAATGGGCTTATTTACCACACTTCTTATCGAAAGGGCAGCACCACCCCGGGTATCACCATCCAATTTGGTAAGTACAACACCATCAAAGTCGAGCCGGTCATTAAATTCCTTGGCAGTATTTACAGCATCCTGACCTGTCATGGAGTCAACCACGAAAAGAATTTCGTTGGGCTTAACAGCATCCTTAACAGCTGCAATTTCATTCATCATTAACTCATCCACAGCTAACCTACCCGCAGTATCAATAATTACCACATCAATGCCCTTAAGCTTAGCCTCACGAATAGCCTCTTTAGCAATCTTAACCGGATTATTGTTTCCCAGCTCTGTATAAACAGGTATCTGGATCTGCTCACCTAAAACCTGTAACTGGGTAATAGCAGCGGGTCGGTAAACGTCACCTGCAACAAGCATTGGGTTCTTCCCCCTTTTGGTTTTAAGGAGATAAGCAAGCTTTCCACTAAATGTAGTTTTACCAGAGCCTTGCAAACCAGCTATCAGAATTACCGAAGGACTTCCTTTTAAATTGATGTCAATTGAAGCACCGCCCATGAGTTCGGCAAGTTCATCATGTACAATTTTAACCATCATCTGATCAGGCTTCACAGCAGTAAGAACGTTTTGTCCTATGGCTTTTTGCTTAACCGATTCAGTAAAAGTTTTGGCTGTCTTATAATTTACGTCGGCATCCAACAATGCACGACGAATGTCTTTAAGTGTTTCGGCAACATTAATTTCTGTAATTTTGCCATGTCCCTTAAGTAATTTAAACGAGCGTTCAAGCCTTTCCGATAAATTTTCAAACATCTTTGGTTCTGTTAAAATTCAGCGCAAAATTAGCAATTTTAGAGCAAACCAGAAAGTCCAAACGACTCTTTTATATAAAGTTCGTGTTTAAATTTTAACAGCCGATGATTTGTCTTTCTTTTCATTTATAGAAACCTTTCACAACCTGTTCCATAACCCAATTGGCTCGGGCAGCAGAATAGCCCGTGCTCACACACTCCGATTTTCCCTGAAGGGTTTCAACTATTTGCCTGATAAGGTTATATTGAATATTCTCAGGATTTAGATAAGGGAATTCAACGGATCCTTCCTTTGTAATCAATTGAATTGGCAAATGACTAAACGAAGAAAATAATATTCTTCCTTTAGTCCCAACTATTTCAACAACATCCTCACGTGTTCCCTCATCGGTTACAAAGCACCAGGTTCCTGAAGCTATAACACCTGAATTAAACCTGAAAACCGCAGTAACTGTATCTTCAGCTTTGTATAAACCGGCCCTATTGGCAGCAATACCGGTAACCTCTGTTACTTTACCAAAAACAAAATCAAGAAAATCGAGTTGATGCGAAGCCAGATCGTAAAAAAGACCACCCCCTGCAGTCTCAGGATCAACCCGCCATGACGATTGCAATTTATCTGTTTCGGAAAGCAACGCCGCGCGTACCAGTTTTATAGTAATCATTAAGGGAGTACCAATTAATCCTTCATCAACAAGTTCCTTTACTTTAAGGAAACCCGGCAATGTACGCCGATAGTATGCAACAAACAAAGGAACACCTGTTTGCTTCGATACTTCAATCATTTCAAGGCATTGAGCATAATTCGCAGCCATAGGTTTCTCCACGTAAACCGGTTTGCCGGCCTGCATGGCTTTTATGGCGTAATAAGCATGACTTGAAGGAGGTGTGGCAACATAAATAGCATTCACATCCGAATCGTTTATCAGATCATCACCATTTGAATACCATTTTTCTATTCCATGTCGTGCAGCATAATCAGCCGCTAAATCTTTATTTCTCCTCATAACTGCTACCAAAGTTGATCCTTCCACTTTGTTAAATGCCGGACCACTTTTTATTTCAGTTACATTGCCGCAACCAATTATTCCCCAACGAACCATTTCCTTCATTTTATAAAAACACTTTAAATAAAATTAAATCATTTTTTTGAAATATACTCCCCAAAAAGTTCTTTACTAAACTATAACAATATTTTTTTAACAAAAAACAATTAATTCTACAAATCAGCTATCGCATTTCCTTTTTTTTTTATCATTTTGCCAATTGAAAATGCTTTCTTTCAGAAACACAAATAACAAACATCAATTAACTAAAACTAAAACAATTGACCAAAACTTCCACGTTCACAATTTTGCTCAGGTTATATTGTCCCGGGCTCAAAACGAACGAAAAAAATAATGCGGATGAAAGTTGAATGATAATAAAAACTCACAAGAGGAGTTTGTGTATAACATCTCATGCATGTTCCATAAGATCAATAATATAAACAATTATGTACGAATGAAAATCAAAAAAATACTACATCATTTTTTCAAACTCTTTCAAAAGAAATCGATATCATCAGCCCTTGACCTTCCCGAGGGATGCTATGATATTATTGGTGATATACATGGTTATTGTAACGAATTAATTGGTCTACTTATAAAGATGGGTTATACCTGTCAAAATGGAATATGGCAGCATCAGGAAAGAAAAGCCATTTTTGTTGGTGATTATATCAGTAGGGGACCTGATAGCCGCGGTGTACTGATCCTTATTCGAAAAATGGTGGAAAATAATACCGGATATGCCATCCTTGGAAACCATGAGTTAAACGCCATAGGATATTTTACATATACTAAATCGGGCAATCCAATTACCCAACTGGCTTTATCCAATAAAAAGCAGATGGAAAATATCAGAGACCAATTTAAGGACGCCCCTGAATTACTAGTCGATTATATTAAATGGCTTCGGAAACTCCCATTTTTTCTTAACCTTGGTTCCATAAGAGTAGTTCACGCATACTGGAACTCTAAACATGTGCAAACAATTGAAAACTCTATTACTGAAGGCAAACTTACTAAAAAACTGATTAAAGAAATCTTTAGATCTCAAACGGAGTTTTCACTGGCTGTGCAACAAACCACCAGGGGAATTGAAATAAACCTGCCAAAAAATCTGGTAATAAAAGATGAGAAAAACTTCAGACGAACAAATTTCCGCATTAAATGGTGGGAATCACCCCACGGCAAAACATTCCGCGATCTGAGTTTTGGAAACAGGTTTATTTTGCCAAACTACACTGTTCCTGAGCAGATTATTTACCCCTTCCCTATATATGAACCTACCGAGCCTATTTTATTTTTTGGCCATTATTGCATCAGTAATTCGTCTTTAATAATAAGGCCCAATATTTGTTGTGTAGATAATTGTCTGGCCGGCTTTGGCCGTTTAGCTGCCTACCGATGGAATGGTGAACTAAATCTTACCGAATCCAATTTTGTTTTTGAGAATAAAAAGACCAAATCCAAAAAGGTTTAAACAACTGCAAATTCAAAAAAAATCCAGGTTATTTACTATTTTTGTAAGTAATAGGTGTTTATTAATCTTTTTATCGAACTGAAATACAACACGTTAACAGTCAATTCAAACAAAAACACCTAAACTATTGAAATACACACACTTAAATACGTCTTGTTTTTTATCTTATAAGATTGGGATAACGATTTATTGAAAAAACATTAACTGATTAACTGATAATTATTATGCTAAAGAAATGGACAGTAGCTTTGTTAATAATGCTACCAGTAGTAACAGGAGAATTGAATCAGATTAAGGCATGTACCAATATTTTAGTTTCAAAAGGCGCCTCTACTGATGGCTCTTCTTTTATTTCGTATGCTGCCGATTCGCACGATTTGTACGGTGAATTATATTACTGGCCAGCCAAAACATACGCTTCAGGCACCATGATGGATATACACGAATGGGATACTGGTAAATTTCTGGGACGTATTCCACAAGCTGCCAAGACCTATACCGTAATTGGAAATATGAATGAATATCAGGTGGCTATTGGAGAAACCACTTATGGCGGACGCCCCGAACTGGAAGATTCAACAGGAATAATCGATTATGGAAGTTTAATATATTTAGCACTTCAACGTGCCCGTAATGCTCGCGAAGCTATTCAAATTATGACCAGCCTTGTTGATGAATACGGTTACCGAAGTTCCGGAGAGTCGTTTTCAATTGCCGACCCCGATGAAGTCTGGATAATGGAAATGATAGGAAAAGGCTCGGGCAACAAAGGAACAGTTTGGGTAGCAGTTAAAATTCCGGATGGATATGTATCAGCACATGCCAATCAGGCTCGCATCACAACATTTTCACTTAATGATAAGGAGAATGTGCTTTATTCCAACGATGTTATTTCTTTTGCCCGTGAAATGGGATATTTTGATGGGAAAAATAAAGACTTTAGTTTTGCCGACGCCTACGCCCCTCTGAATTTTGAGGCCATCCGTTTTTGTGAAGCCCGCGTTTGGAGCGCATTCCGATCAATGAATTCAGGTATGGATAAATACCAATCGTTCATTTTAGGTGAGTCATCTGAACGAATGCCACTATTTATTAAACCATCAAAACCGGTGTCAGTTCGTGACGTCATGAATATTATGCGCGATCACTTCGAAGACACTCCCCTGGCTATGACAAAGGATCCGGGTGCGGGCTCGTATGGTGTTCCATACCGTTTTCGTCCTCTCACATGGGAGGTTGATGGTACTACTTATTTCAATGAGAGAGCCATTGCTACCCAACAAACAGGCTTCTCCTTTGTGGCACAAATGCGTAATTGGCTCCCTAATCCTATAGGAGGGATTTTGTGGTTTGGAGTTGACGATGCTAATTCATCGGTTTATGTCCCAATGTACATGGGGATGAACAATATCCCCGAAAACTATGCGGTTGGGAACGGAAATCTATTAGAATTTTCGTGGAATTCAGCTTTCTGGATTTTCAATTGGGTAGCAAACCAGTCATATCACCGATATAGCTTTATGATTGAGGATATTCGTAAACAACAAAAAAAACTTGAAGATCAATTTGAAGCTTTTGGCCCCACAATTGATCAGGCTGCCCGAGCTCTTTACGACAAGGATCCTGCCTTAGCAAAAACTTTCCTGACAAACTATTCTCACAACCAGGCACGCTCAACCTTTGAGACATGGAAAAAACTTGGTGAATTCCTTATGGTAAAACATCTGGACGGTAACCTTCACGAAGAAAAAGATGGTATTTTCCTGCGTAATCCACATGGAAATCCTGCACATGCCAAATTCCCGGGATACTCTGAAGAATTCTACCGAAAAGTTGCAGAAGAAACCGGAGATCAATTGAAAGTAAAGGAAATTAAGGTGAAATAAGGAATTATTTCATGTGTCTAAAATTTGTTTTTTAATGGTCACATAGCCTCCCGATCCATCGGGAGAACTCACCACTTAGTCATTGGCTTCGCCAATCTTCGATTCCCCTGTGTGAGAATCGAAGATCTTTCAATCCCGGAATCCGGAAGCGTAGTTAAAGGCTTGCTCATGGCTCGTTTCATCTGGTAATGTTTAAAATCAAACATGGAAAAGGCCAAGACAAAAGACTAAAATTAGATACAACTAACTCTTCAGTTTCTTTATCTGATAAGTATGTCTTTTGTCTTTGTTTCTATTATCCATATATTTAAAGGTATTCTCATATCAACTAATAAAATACTAAAGTGAAACTTTCAGAAATAGGAGAATTTGGATTTATAGAGCGGTTCACCCATCGTTTTGAAGATCTCATAACACCTCCGGCAATGGGGATAGGCGATGATTGTGCCATTTTGCCGGCCGATGAATTTACCGATTATGTTATCACTACCGATATGCTTGTGGAAGATATCCACTTTATTCGCTCAAAAATCACCCCCTTTAATCTGGGCTACAAGGCTTTGGCGGTAAACCTCAGTGATGTAGCTGCAATGGGAGCCAAACCCATTAGTTCATTCCTTTCGATAGGCATTCCTGCAAACGTTGAAGTCGAGTATCTTGATGAACTGATGGAAGGTTACCACCAACTCAGTGAAAAGCACCATTTGCCTCTTTTGGGAGGTGATACCACAAGGTCGCCTGATAAACTTATTATTAATATTTCTGTAATTGGGAGCATTGAAAAAAACAAATCACGTTTGCGTTCCATGGCATGCAGTGGCGATATTATAGCTGTTACCGGATATTTGGGTGATTCGGCAACAGGGCTAAAAATTATTCTTGAAAACTATCCATCTACTTATTTAACCGATTATTTCGTTCAATGTCACAACCGTCCGCGTGCGGCTGTTGAGGAAGGTCAATGGCTTGGAAAACAAACCGGTGTTCATGCTATGATGGACATTTCAGATGGCATTGCTTCTGATCTTAAACACATCTTAAAAGCTTCCGGGAAGGCCGGTATTATTGAAATTAATAAACTGCCTATTTCAAGCCAACTAATTGAATATTCAGCCGAGAAAAGATTAAACATTACTCAGCTTGCAACCACAGGTGGCGAAGATTATCATCTGCTGGTTACAATTGAAGATTCAAAATTTGAAATGATATCTGAGTCTTTTAAGCAGAAATTTGAAAAACCATTATTTGCCATTGGTCGCATTCAAGAAGGAAAACCATTAATACAATACTACAATAATGGAGAACTGCAATCCGAACCCGGATCAGGTTTTAATCATTTTGTATAGGAACATCCTTTTCAAAATCAGTTGAATAAGACCTTATTTTACCACAAATTTTCGGGAGGTAAATTCACCGGATTCTAGTTGGAGAGTTAAAATGTAAATGCCGGGTGTAAAGTTTCTCAAATCAATTTTAAAAGAGGAGGATGACATTTTGTTAACATCCTCATAATAAAGAGCATGCCCCATTGTGTTTACGATTTTCAATACATCGCCCTGATGGAGTTGCTTGCCAACCTGTACGTTTAAATAGTCGGTTGCCGGATTCGGAAAAATGTTCAAGTCTATGCCTGCATTAGAAGCGTTTAAGGAAGTTGCTGCTAATTCAAAGATTGCAGTAACTGAGGCGTTGTTGGATAACTGTACTTCAATTTCTGCACTTGAGGAATTATTTACCCCTTGCCACTTCACAAAGCGGTAACCTTTGTTGGCAAACGCTTTAACTTTAACCGGGATGTCATCGAAATATTTACCAATCCAAGGGTAGGGAATTTTTTCATCTATTCCCGGGGTCTCTTCTTTTATGGGTATGGTGTTAATTTGTATCCACCCCATTTGCGTATCGGATACATCCACCGTTAAATCATGAGTGACTGAGCTAAATCCAAGTTTTTGGGCCATGTGCAATTTGTAATAATTGGGCCGCTGCTTTATATATGTGCGTGTATAATCCAGATCATTGTTCCAAGTAGGAAAATCGCTTCCCCATTTTTTAAATTGTTTGTGCATATCAGGGGTAATTGCATCTGCAAGTGTATTAAACAGGTTTATTGTATAATCTTCATTGTAACCAGTATTTAGTAAATCTAGCGATCGGGAAACAAATAGCCATTTAAATTCACTATTGGCCATAAGTTTACGAAACATCCAAGTGTAATCATCGTTGCCCCAGCCGCCCCATGACATGGCCATTGCAAAGAAATCAAATTCAGGCTTGCCAACTGGGTAGGCTTTGTAGGTTCCCAAAGCATATTCTGTATCCCACAATACCCATTTCCATTTTCCACCAGCAGCTTTTGGTCGCCAAAATTTAATGTTATTATTACACCAATCCTGATTGCCAACCAATATTTCAGTGATCTGATAATCGATGAAATTTTCAATGTCGATCCACGACTTCATCACCTCATAATTAGCTGATAATGAAAGATCATTCTCCAAAACAAAGGTTTTCAAATTCTCAAAGTCAGTCCAGTCGCCTGAAATGGTTTTTTTGCATTGAGGTTCAGCATAATCGTACTCCAAAAAATCCACTTCATCGTCCATAAAGCCAAAGTTATCTTCTAAATAATTTTCGTCCTGCCTTTCGCGTAGGTTGTAAATTCCCCAATAACCACCGTTAATATATACATGAACCGGGCGATAGGCTGAAATAGCATTATTGGGATTTAGATTATGGTATATTTTATGAGTATAAGCATCTCTGATGTGCGTTTTTTTTATTTCCGCTCCATCATTCCCCCCATTTCTAAGGATTAGTACCTTAAAGCTATTTATTGTTTTTTCATCAAATAATTTATAATCAATACGATTTGTACCATAACCTGATCGCACATATAATCTTAATGATTTTTGTGATCTCGAATCAGGTGCATGAATTTTTACACCGGCATCAAGACTAAAACCAGGTGTTCCGTTGTTTTCATAATATTCAATATGAATGGGTTTTTCATTGCCCGAATTGTAGTTTGTGTATATCCCATCTGTTCCCCATAAATTGCTGGATGATGTTACCAATGAAATTACGTTAAGATTCACATCATCTTCAAAAAAATAAGTGTTTGTAATAACTGGCCCGGAAATAAAACCATTGCGCATTGAAATGGCTCGAACAACCGTAGTAGAGTTAATTAAAATAGAATTAGTATATAGTGTGGAGTTTGAGTTTGGTAAAGAACCATCAAGTGTGTAATAAATTAATTCAAGCACGTCACTAGTAGATAGATTTAACGTGATTTGATTTTCATAAAACCCACCATTTGTTGAGAATATTGGTGAATTCGTTATGCCACTATAGGAATTTACAGAATTTGTACTACCAGGCGTTGCGTCATTAAAGAGGGCCCAATCTATGTAGTTTCCCGATTTCCTACCCATACTAATATTTGGTGGCAGAGGTCTGTTAACGCTTTGGTCTAGAATGGTAACTCCGTCAGGTGCCACCAAATAGAGTATTTCGCCTTCGGCGCTGATGCTGAAATTGGTATGTATTTCACCATTGCTGTATACCACATCTTTACTTGACGCCCAAACGACTAAATACTGATGGGGTGCAATCGTAATATTTGGGAATTTCCACTTGGTTAATTTGCTCTTTTTATCGGTTAGGTGATAGCCCATAAGGTTAACCGAGGTGGTACCATTGTTGTATATCTCAACCCAGTCACTATAATCACCATCAAAGTCGGCCAATGTATTTGTGTTCATCGACATTACTTCGTTGATGATAACCTGCTGGGCTTCCGCTATTGGAAAAATAAGGCAAAGCAGAATTGATAAAAATAACTTTTTGGGCTTAGTCATATAACAAAAATAAATATTTGGATTAATATTCCAAAATATTTTGAACAGGGCTACTACTCACATTGTAACTGCATAGGCCAACAAGAATTAACTTATACTGGGTTAAATGAAAACAGAGGACAAATCAAACGAAATAACGGCTTCGGGTTTTATTATATTTACAATTATTAACCCTATCGAAATGGCAAAAACGGTAGTGAGTATATAAATGGCGATGGTTTTACCTCCCAGTCGGCCAAGATTAGCTGGTTTTCCAAGTTGTATAATACCCCCAATTATTAAAAAAAAACAGAGGAACTGCTATAAGTTTAAGAAGGTTAACAAATATACGTCCAAAGGGTGCAATCCACAGTCCGGTAAAATGAGACCACCCCAAATACCCACCTGCAATTGCCCATAAAATTCCAGCAATAAGACCAAATATGATCTTCCAGTGCGATGGAATACTTCTCAATCAATATAGCGTTAAGGGATAGCGGTGTATGAATTATTCAATAAAAGAGCATCAGCCAAAACCATTGCTGCCATAGCTTCCACAATGGGAACAGCTCTGGGAACCACACAGGGATCGTGACGGCCTTTAGCCTTCATAACCAACTCTTCGCCATGAACATTAACAGTGTTCTGATCCTTTAAAATGGTGGCAACAGGTTTAAAAGCCACATTAAAATAAATGTCTTCCCCATTGGATATGCCCCCCTGAACACCGCCTGAACGATTTGATTGTGTTCGCACTCTTCCTTCTTTAACAAAAAATTCATCGTTATGCTCCATCCCACGCATACCGGCAGCACCAAATCCTGTTCCGTATTCAAATCCTTTTACTGCATTAATGCTTAGCATAGCGTGTCCCAGCATGGCATGTAACTTATCAAAAACTGGTTCTCCAAGTCCAACAGGAGTATTGCGGATAACACAACTTACTACCCCTCCTACCGAATCAAGGTCGCGACGAATTTCATCTATATACTGAATCATTTCAAGAGCAGTATCCGGATCAGGACAGCGGACGATATTTTTCTCCGCCATATGAAGATCCATCTCCTGGTAAGATTTGTTAAGTTTTACCTCTCCAACCTGAGAGGTATATGCCTGAATAGCTACACTAAACTTCTTTAACATGAGTTTGGCAATAGCTCCGGCTACAACCCGGGCAATGGTTTCACGAGCCGATGATCGACCTCCTCCCCGATGATCACGTATGCCATATTTACTCTGGTAAGTATAGTCGGCATGCGAAGGGCGGTAAACATCCTTCAGATTATCGTAATCACCCGATTTCTGATCTTTATTCCATATAACAAATGCCATTGGAGTTCCGGTGGCACAGCCATCAAAAACTCCCGAAAGAAACTCCACTTTATCTGCTTCGTCACGCGGTGATGTAATTTCCGATTGACCAGGTCTTCGTCGGTTCAATTCATTCTGGATAAACTCCATATCAATTTCCAATCCTGGCATTACTCCTTCAATGATGCCACCGACCCCACGACCATGAGATTCACCAAATGAGGTTAATTTATACAATGTACCAAAAGAATTTCCAGCCATAATTCAGTTATCAGTGAACAGTTATCAGTCTCAATAGTTAATCAGTCAAGGTGCTTAGCTCAAGGCCCTATTACTCAACAAATAGTGTATCAGGCTTTGATTAATCACTTATAAATTCTATTTCCTAACAAAAATACATCTTGAATTTATAAGAAACAAAAAAGGTGTCCTTTGAAGAACACCTTTCTTAAAATTAAATATTTCGAGTTTAGCAACCGCAACTACAACCACCATCACAACCACCTGAACTGCAACTATCGCCACATGAATCAACCAATTCATCTTCTGTTGCTTCACGAACTGCAATAACTGATCCTGAAAAAAACAAATCATCACCAGCTAATGGGTGATTAAAATCCATCTTTATCAATTCATCTGATACTTCAAGTACAATACCATTCAAACGATTACCTTGAGCATCCTGCATTGGAACAGAGTTTCCAACTGCAAGCATCTCATCATCAATAGCTCCGTTAACTTCAAAAATATTTTTTGGTAAATCCACAATTGCATCTTCATTCATATCGCCATAAGCTTCTTCTGCTTTAAGTTCAAAACTAAAAGCATCACCTGTATTCAAACCTTCAAGTTTTTGTTCAAACATCTCAAGCATGCGACCTGCTCCAACCACAAATTCAAGTGGATTTTCACTTCCCGTCTCTTCAATCAACTCACCCTCTGCACCATTCAATCTTAACTGGTATGTGAGTGACACAAACCTATTTCTTTCAATTTTCATTATAACTGGTTTTAATTATTATCTTATAACCTTCTCTCTCTTTAAATTGCAATTTTAAAAACACAAAGAAACAGAGAATTTTAATCTTTATCAAAAAAGAACTTGAAAAAAGACCTGTAAATCCGAAAATAAGTCATTACTAAATTGATACTAAATGCTAATTAGTTACGTTTTAATAGTTAAGTTGCATATAAAAATTTCCACCAATTTTAATCTGGTATCACCAAAAATTAGGCTTAAATACTATATTTGTAAACCAGGCAACAATTCCATAAATAAACCCTGATAAAAAACCAAGTGTTTATGCAAAATAAAGTAATCATTATAACCGGTGCATCCTCCGGCATTGGCCTTGCATGTGCTAAAGAATTTGCACAGAGAGGCGCACTTTTATCTCTGGGTGCAAGAAACCTGGAAGCCCTTGAAAGCATTAAAAAAAATTTGATAACAAAAGGATACCCTGTTATCGTAACTCAAACTGATGTGAGTAAGGAGGCTGACTGCCAACGATTGATTGATGAAACAATCAAACAATTTGGCAGAATAGACATTTTAATAAACAATGCAGGCATCTCTATGCGTGCTTTGTTTAAAGATTTGGACCTTAATGTATTAAAGCGGGTAATGGATGTTAATTTTTGGGGCACTGTTTACTGTACAAAATATGCTATCCCCTACTTGTTAGCATCTAAAGGTTCGGTAGTGGGAATTTCTTCTGTTGCCGGATATATTGGTCTTCCGGGTCGCTCGGGTTATTCGGCATCTAAATTTGCGATGCATGGTTTTCTGGAAACTTTGCGAGTTGAAAATCTTAAAACCGGCCTGCATGTTCTTATTGCATCACCAGGTTTTACAACATCAAACGTTCGTAAGGCAGCGTTAACAGCCAATGGAACACAACAAGGCGAAACTCCCAGAGCTGAAGATAAAATGATGTCGGCAGAAGAGGTAGCCATTCACCTTGCCAATGCAATCATAAGACGTAAAAGAACCCTTATTCTTACTTTTGTTGAAGGAAAACTTACAGTGTTTTTGCGAAAATGGTTGCCATCGCTGGTTGACAGGCTTGCATACAACCACATGGCCCAAGAACCCGATTCTCCGTTTAAATAAACCATTAATAATGTTAACTAATAAAACATCCTTTCGGGTTCGTTACGGTGAAACCGACCAGATGGGAATAGTAAACAACGCTGTTTATCCATCATGGTTTGAAATGGGTCGAACAGAACTGTTCTGTGAAATAAACCTCCCCTATAGTGAGATGGAAAAAAACGGACTTATGTTGCCAGTTGCCGAACTGTATGTAAAATACTACTCACCTGCATATTACGAAGACTTATTAACCATCACAACTACTATTCAGGAAATGCCCTCATCCAGAGTTACTTTACATTATATAATTCACAATAAAAGTGGTAGAAGTATCGCATCCGGATATACAGTACATGCTTTTATGGATGCACAAAACCGACGGCCAAAAAGAGTTCCTGAGTTTTTAAAACAAAAATTGGCTCCTTACTTATAATACTATTAACCTGTTTATGAGGTAACCTTTCATCCCAAATTATAAAAGCAAATTATTACTTTTCTATGCTTTTAAAATAAATTCTTTGACTAACCATATCAGCAAAACCACTATTACAAAAATAATAATAGCAGCTCCTGCAATTTTGTTTATCCAAAATAAACGACGAAGATTAACAACCGAGCGAAAAAGAGAAACAATTGAGGTTAAAATAAGCCACCATGAAGCTGCCCCTATAAAAACACCTCCAATCAATATTAACTGCCCCCAAATGTCTGTATTGGGGTTTACAGCCCTGAAGCTTGCAAAAAAGGCTATAAATAGAAATACTGCTAATGGATTTGAGATAGTAATTAAAAAAGTAGAGCCAAAATCATGAATAAGAGTACTTTTACGCTTTCTTTGTTTACGAAGCTGTACCGCCGGATTAGATCGAAAAATCCGAATTCCTAACAATAACAGTATTCCTGCTCCAAAAATTTGCAGCCAAAAAATCTGTTCTTCAATAAAAGCAACTACATACGAAATACTAAACCCGGCTATAATAGCATAAAGAGTATCAGAAAGAGCTGCCCCAAGCCCAGATATAAAACCTGAAAGCCGTCCCCGCTGAAGTGTGCGTTGAATGCATAAAACACCTATTGGCCCCAAGGGAACTGATGCGGCAAAACCGATCAACACCCCATCAAAAATACTACTCCAATTCATTACGCAAATATCATAAAAATTGTGTTATTTAAAAAGGTGATTTATAATTAGCTCTGCTTTTATCCCATTTTTTTTGAACTAGAAGTTTTCTTAAAAAAAACCAATAATAAAGAGATATTTTACACTAAATTTAATGACCAATAGACTTATTTCATAAAAATCATGCAACTTTACATTTGCTTAACATTTACTTAACACAGACTTAATCAAATGTCAATATATAGACCATAAGATGGAAGTATGTTTGCATTCGAAAATATTAACCCTTTATTCATGGACAACATTTATCTTATTTTTGTATTCGTACTGTTTCTGTTGGCAATTTCCGATTTGATTGTTGGAGTAAGCAACGATGCGGTTAACTTCCTAAACTCGGCTATTGGAGCCAAAGCCGGATCCTTTAAACTCATCATGATTATTGCAACCCTTGGGGTATTTATTGGTGCTACTTTTTCAAGCGGCATGATGGAAGTTGCTCGCAAAAGCCTCTTTAATCCGGAGCATTTTTACTTTCAGGAAATAATGATCATCTTTTTAGCTGTAATGATAACCGATGTGGTACTGCTCGATTTATTTAACACATTTGGCCTTCCTACATCAACAACTGTATCTATAGTATTTGAATTACTGGGAGCTGCCGTGGGAGTTTCAATCATTAAAACGATGAACAATCCTGGCATACCTATGAGCGAATATATTAATTCGGCCAAAGCTCTTGCAATAATATCAGGCATACTGATTTCCGTTGTAGTATCTTTTTCGACCGGTGCTGTGGTTCAGTTTTTTGCACGTCTGGTTTTTTCCTTCAATTTCTCTCGACGAATGAAATATCTTGGCTCATTATGGGGAGGAATTGCCATCTCAGCCATAACCTATTTCATTTTAGTTAAAGGTGCTGATGGGGCATCTTTTATGAATGAAGAAACCCAGCTTTGGATTAAAAGCCACAGCAAAGAAATTATAATAGTAAGTTTTCTTGCCTGGACAATTTTTCTTCAGATACTATATTGGCTGTTTAAAGCTAACATTCTCAAAATTGTTGTATTTGCCGGCACATTTGCATTGGCAATGGCCTTTGCAGGCAACGATCTGGTAAATTTCATCGGTGTTCCCCTTGCAGGTTTTGAATCATTTAAAATATATTTAAACACACCCGGAGCTACTCCTGGAACTCTGTTAATGGGTTCGCTGGCAGGTCCGGTAAAAACAGAAACCTATTTGCTACTTCTTGCCGGAATAATAATGGTTATAACACTATGGACTTCAAAAAAAGCCCGTAAAGTAATCAAGACATCGGTCGATTTGAGTCGTCAACAAGAAGGCGAAGAGCGCTTTGGTTCTTCCTTTTTAGCCCGTTCAATTGTTCGGGGTTCTCTGGCCGTATCAAAGTCAGTAAGCAGTTTAGTCCCGCCATTCATAAAAAAACGTATCGACCGTCAGTTCGATAATACTGTTTTTGATGAAGAACGCCAATTAAAAGGAAACGAAGCGCCAGCATTCGACATGTTACGTGCCTCCGTTAATCTGGTAGTAGCAAGTATTCTAATTTCAAGCGCTACTTCACTTAAACTTCCTCTCTCAACTACCTACGTAACCTTTATGGTGGCAATGGGAAGTTCTATGTCTGACCGAGCATGGGGTCGCGATAGCGCCGTTTATCGGATTACCGGTGTTCTTTCGGTAATTGGAGGATGGTTTTTTACTGCCTTTTCAGCTTTTACAGTAGCCTTGTTGGTTGCCCTTGTTATAATATGGGGAGGAACCTGGGCCGTTTTTGGAATGATTGCCCTGTCCATATTTATTTTGTACCGAACTCATATTGTGGCAAACAAAAACATTGAAGAACAAAAACAAAATAAGGAATATGAATTTGAAGAAATTGATGGTGAAATTAGATCAGATAAAATACTTGAAAAATGCACCCATAGTGTTTCAAGTGTTCTAAATGAGGTTTCTCAGTTATATTCTCTTTCGCTCATTTCATTTGAGGCCGAGGACCGTAAACGGCTGAAAGAAGCAGTTAAGGATGTAAGCACCCTGAATAAGAATACAAAAAAAATGAAGACCAATATTTATGGTACTGTACGCAAACTTCAGGAAGAGAGTGTTGACTCAGGACTTTACTATGTTCAGGTACTTGATTACCTGCGAGAAACTGCTCATTGTTTAACTTATATTTCAAATCCATGTTTTGAACATCTCGATAATAATCATAAACCATTTTCGGATGATCAATTCCATGACATCAACAATCTCCAGGTCAGTGTTAAATCCATAATAGCCAAATCAATTAAAATAATTGAACAAAACAAATACCATAATCTACAACAGATTTATGATGACCAGAACCATATCCTTGACCAAATCAGGTTACTTCGTAAAGTTCATTTAAAACGAATTAAGAAAGAAAAAACAGGGACAAAAATAAGTATGTTATACCTTGGAATTCTTCACGAAACACAGAATATGATGCTTCACCTGATCAATCTGGTCAAAGCCCAACGCGATTTTGTTGCTTTTATTAAATAACCATAAAATGGTGATACAAGATAAAAAGTATCACCATTTTAATTTTTTGAGAAAATCAACAGGTTATTTCTTGCTATTAATAATCAATTTGAATTACTTGATAATATTCTAGTAACGGACTATCAAACAACTCCTGAATAATACCAATTACATTAGGGTAGGATTTTTTTAATCTAATTCAAACTTACAGGTAGCTAAACCCATATTTGAAAAAAAGGCTTACCTGGCCTGTTTTTATGAATTTTAACAAGCCTTTTCAGCCAAAATCATTCTGGATATGAATCTCCAATAATTTTTATACTACCTGGTAATCAAATTAATATCATCCATCAATTTATCACGATACGATTTTCCTATCGGAATAACCTTATTCCCATTTTCAGTCTTTATTACAACCGAATTATCTTCAATTACCTTAATCTTGCTGAAATTAACAATAAAGGAACGGTGAATCCTCATAAACCTGTCGGATGGCATTTTTTCAGCAATTGATTTCATCGTAAAATGAATAGTATACTTTTCTTTGAATGTATTAAGCACCACATAATTTTCTAATGCTTCAATCCAAAGAATATCCTCAAACTTTACGCGAACAAGTGACGAATTGTTTTTTATAAAGATTTCCGTACTATGTTTAACCGGATTCTCCTTTTTATCAAAACGTTCACGGGCACGATTAACAGCCTTAATAAATCTGCCGTATTGTACCGGTTTCAGCAAATAATCAGTTACGTCATACTCGTATGATTCAAGAGCATACTTTTCCTGAGATGAATAGATAATAACCTGAGGAATTACATTCAAGGCTTTTAGAAATTCAATACCTGACATTTCAGGCATCTCAATATCCAGGAAAATCAGATGAATAGGCTCCGTAATAGATTGATTGAGTACATTCACAGCCTCAACGGCACTTGAGAACGAACCTAACAACACAAGGCCTTCAGTACGTTCAACAAACTCTTCAATTATTTTGATTGACAATTTATCGTCATCAACAATAATACAGTTCATAAAGATGGAGTTGGTTTTTTCTCAAAAATAAAAAAATAAAAGGCAATATTAGTGACTAATGAGCTTTTTTTTTACATTAATAGAATAAAAATATAGATAAAAAAAATAAGACCCAAAATATATTGAGAAAATACAATAAGTTCTTTCTAAATATTATGTAACAATTCAATGTCCTGCTGAGTCATAAATCTTTTCTCTAATAAACCAACCTTTGGAATAGATTTTCTCAACCATTCTAGCATCAAATCATCCTTCTCAGATTCATTCAAACACCAATTAACATTGCTTTTGCGTAATTTTTCAGTAATTATCTGCAATATTATGGCCGTAGAAACAGATATATTTAAACTCTGTGTAAAACCAACAGTAGGTATAGTAACTAAAACATCTGCATTTTCTTCAATGGTTTTAGAAACGCCTGTCAATTCTGTTCCGAATACAAATGCCGAAGGAGATTCCAAAATATCGTAATCAAAAATTGAAACCGCCGTTGGATCAGGTGTTGTTGCAACTATACGGTAACCCTTTTCTTTCAATTCTTTAAAGGCAGGAATAGAGTTTTGTTCATTTTTCCTATTAAACTTCCTTAAGGTAAGCCATTTAAATGAACCTCGAGCAACTTTTTTATTAAGGTTAAAGGGAATATTATCATTAATAATATACACATCCTGAATTCCAAAACATTCACAACTCCTTAAAACAGCACTTATGTTATGCGAATGTTCAATATTTTCAAGAACAACTGTAAAATAACGGGTTCGTAAATCCAGAACCTCATCAAAAATATTTAAACGTTTTGCCAGTTTAAAACCACTTAGATATTTTATTAGTTCTTTTTTATATAAAAAACTCATAACCAAAAGAATAATAATATAAAAAAAAAAGAGAGCACCCATGGAACTCTCTTTTTTATTGATTAACCAACCTTAGTTGACAGAGTCGGTCAAATCACTACCAGCTTTAAATTTGATAACTTTTTTAGCAGGGATTTTAATTTCTTTTCCGGTTTGAGGATTCCTACCAATACGGGCACTTCTATCAGAAACACCGAAAGAACCAAAACCTACTAAAGCAACACGGTCACCTTTTTTAAGAGCATCTCCGGTAACTTTTACAAAACCATCTAATGCTTTTTTTGCATCAGCTTTGGTTAAACCAGCTTCACCGGCAATTGCATCGATTAATTGAGCTTTGTTCATAATAACAATTAATTTTAGGGTTAAAAACTAGGTTTTTAAATCTTATTTACACAAATATAGAGCATTTATAGTGTCTTCCAAATTTCGAGGAAGAAAAAATGCAGAAAAAATGATATTTTTTCCTTACACCTCTTCATATTCGGGTGTAACAAACCGAAAAGTTCTCAAAAATACTACAAAAAACAAAATTTATTCAACAATATAATAATTTGATATTCTGATAATTAACTGCTTAAAAAAAGTTCCGCGAATTAATAGTTTTTTGTACTAAAAAATGAATCTATAGATTATAGAAAAAAAACTGTTAATTAAGAAAATCCCTCATATAATGGGTTTAACCAGTTTAGAAAAGATTATTCCAGAATTACGTGAAAGAGTTTTATTGACCTGAATACGATAGATCATTCGCAATCATTCTATTATTATATTGCTGAATAATAGCTTTCATATATTCAAGTTCTGATTGTGGTACAGGATGTTTACCTATAAGGTTATTCGACAAAAATGGATCCTCTTGAAAATTGTAAAAAGCAACAACCTTCTTTCCATCAAAATAAATAACCCAGTTATTCATTAAAAACTGGAAGGTTTCATTGACATAATTAAGAACATATTCTTTACCTTTCAAATCAGGATTAAATAAATCATTCCCAAAAGCTACATAACCTCTGTTATAACCTAAAAAATTGAGTACTGTTGGCATTATGTCGATTTGCTGGGCCAACCGATTACTACTTCCCTTCAAATCACTTCCAGGCCTGTAAAACAACAACGGAATCGCAAATCCATTAATATTAGTTTTATATTCATCGTAATGCGAAGGAACGCTATGATCGGCAGTTATTACAAATAAAGTGCTATCATACCACTCCATCTCTGAGGCTGATTTAAAAAACTTACGCAAGGCCATATCAGTGTAACCAACACATTGATGCAACGGAAGTGTTCCCTTTGGAAAAACGCCCTCATACTTTGCCGGAACTTTAAATGGATGATGTGATGAAACTGAAAAAATTGAAGAAACAAAAGGTTCCGGAAATGTATTTAATGTTTTAGCGAAAAACTGAAAAAAAGGCTCATCCCAAACACCCCACATACCATCAAAATCATCATCATTACCATATTCATCGCTACCAAAATAACTTTCGAGACCTGCCATTCGGGTAAAAGCCTGAAAACCCATTGATCCATTGGGAGCGCCATGAAAGAAAGATGTATGGTAGTTTTTTTCTCGTAATAATCCTCCTATTCCATTTATATTATTCAACGAATACTCAGAAACCACATATGGTTGCACTAAGGCTGGTAATGAGGCCAGTATAGATGGCAGCGCATCAATAGATTTCCGACCATTGGCAAAAGCATTGTTAAACGAATAGGAAACACTTATCAATGAATCCAAAAATGGTGTATAGCCCTTATATTGCCCTTTATCCAGATGAGGATTTAAAACACCTGAATGTTCCCTGTTAAAACTCTCAAGTATGATGATAACAACATTCAAATTCTTTATTTCAGTAGAATCTTGTGGCTCATAAACAGGATTATAGGTCCTTTCAAGCAATTCATTGTCGCTAAAAAAGTGAATTGGCTTAAAAGTCTCCTTCCCCAAGGTGCGAAACATACAAAATGGAGTATTTAAAACCAGGGCCATTTCTTCGGGAGAGTCAACATACTTACCGGCATTACTCATGGTAATGGGGCGCGTACTATGCCTATAACCACCTCGGATACCAATTACACTAAAGCCTGAAAAAAGCGCTAAAAAAACAAGACCGCTAACACTATAGAACCATTTTGAAGAAAAGTGAATTGGTTTAGGTTTTACACGATGGTAAAGGAAATACATCACATACACTAATACCAACCAAAAAAACACAGCATACCAATAATCATAAATAAAACGAACCCAGAGCCGGCCCATGTTTTCTTCATTAGCAAAGATGTCAAATACACTCGAAGTAGTACGTTTAAGAGTAAAACGGTAATAAATAAAATCACTTACATTGGCTGCCAGCCCGATAGAATTAGTAATTATAAAAAGCCAGTTTATCACAGCCTGATACCACTTGTTAAATTTAAAGTTAAAAGGCACCAAATAAAACACTAAATATAAAGAATTAAGATACAAAAGGCCACTAACATCAAACATAGCCCCTCCCTTCATTATATTATAAAAGCCGGAAAAAGTAACATTTGGGAAGAAATCTGCATTAAACAAATAAAAACCAATTCGACAAACAGCGTACAACAAAACTAATAATGCAAACCTATATATTAACACAATATATTCATTCAATAAAACGGGATTCCTTTTCATAGAGAAGTAATTTTTGTACAAAAATAGCGCTTTTTTATTACTGCTAAGTTTCAAGCTATACTAAAAATGATCATGAAAAACCCGAAACACTTAACAACTCTTTGTATTTCAGAGCTATAACCATTATCCAACTTGTAAAAACAAAAATAGCCCTGAAACGTAAACGATTCAGGGCTATGAAATATCATTATAATAACTTATACAAGAAAAATATTATTTAGTGCACAAACTTTTCTCATTTCATCGGGCCAAATACTTGCTTGTATTTCACCAATATGAGCTTTCCGTAAAAAGTACATACAAAGACGTGACTGCCCAATTCCACCACCAATACTATTTGTTAACTCACCCTTTAGCAAGCGCTTATGAAACATAAGCTCCATCTTTTTCTCCTCTCCTCTTTCTCTTAATTGTCTTTCAAGAGTTTCAGCATCAACCCTAATTCCCATGGAGGAAATCTCGAAAGCCTTTCGAAGAATAGGATTCCACAATAAAATATCGCCATTAAGACCCTTGTAACCCTTTTCGGTAGGAGTGCTCCAGTCATCATAATCAGGAGCACGTCCATCATGAGGTTCTCCATTTTCAAGCTTCCCTCCAATTCCAATAATAAAGACTGCTCCATGCTTTTTTGTTATGGTATCTTCTCTTTCCTTGGATGTTAAGTCGGGATATAAAGCCATCAGCTCTTCAGAATGAATAAATGTTATTTCTTCAGGTAAGACTGGCCGGATATGAGGATATTTCTCATATACTACAAATTCAGTTCGCCTCATTACCTCATAGATACGGGTTACTACCATTTTCAGATAATCCAGAGATTTCTCACGTGGACGAATATGACGCTCCCAATCCCATTGATCAACATAAATTGAATGTATATTGTCAAGCGTTTCTTCAGGTCTAATGGCATTCATATCGGTGTATAAACCATAACCAGGCTCAATGTCGTAATCAGCCAACATCATCCTCTTCCATTTAGCAAGACTGTGAACCACCTCTACCTCCTGGTTATTAATGCCTTTAACAGGAAATGTTACAGGTTTCTCTACCCCGTTTAAATCATCGTTTATGCCGGTACCTTTTAGCACAAACAGGGGTGCAGTAACTCTTCTAAGCCGCAATTCGGCGGATAAAAAAAACTGGAAGGAATCTTTTACTACTGTAATAGCATGCTCAGTCTGTTTAAGATCTAGCAATGGCTTATAATCTTTTGGAATGTAAAGTGATTCTAGCATAATATTAAATAACTAAAAAAGCTTATTTCAGATAACATTTAACTACAAAATTAGATTCAATAAATTTCAATTCAAAATAAAAACGCTAAATATTTGTACAATTTGTAATATAAACCAAATTCAATTGATCAGACTATGATTTATAGAAAATCAAATTCAGTCAATGTCATTTTATTATAAGTAATTCTCTTTTTTCTCAACAATCGAAAAAAATGAAGATACAACAAAAATGTAGGCCAAAAACAGCTTCCCAATAATTTGCCTGGAAATTTAGTTCAATAACTTATAAAACAATTTCGACAACAATAATTGACATTAACCACCAAGTGTAGCAATCATTACAGCTTTTATAGTATGTAAACGGTTCTCGGCCTGATCGAATACAATAGAAGCCTTTGACTCAAAAACCTCATTAGTTACCTCCATTGCGTCCATCCCAAATTTCTGGTAAATTTCCTCGCCAATTTTAGTTTCCCTATTATGAAAAGCAGGAAGGCAATGTAAAAAACAGCATGAAGGATTGCCTGTCATATTCATGATTTCAGCATTAATCTGATAAGGTTTAAGCAGATCAATTCGTTGATGCCATACATGATCAGGTTCTCCCATTGAAACCCAAACATCAGTATAAAGGAAATCGCACCCTTTGACTCCCTCGGACAAATCATCTGTAATGGTAATTACGGCACCTGTTTCTCGGGCTATCATTTGGCATTCGTTTACCAGTTCATTTGTGGGCCGAAGAGAGACTGGACCAACAATTCGTACATCCATTCCCATTTTGGCACCTCCCACTAACAAAGAATTGGCCATATTATTACGTGCATCGCCAAGGTACGCAAATGAGACCTTATTCAATGGTAAATGACTATGTTCCATCATGGTAAGAAAATCGGCAAGAACCTGCGTAGGATGAAATTCATCGGTTAGGCCGTTCCAAACAGGAACTCCGGCATATTTGGCCAGTTCTTCCACAATTGACTGACCATACCCACGGTATTGTATTCCATCGAACATACGTCCTAAAACGCGAGCAGTATCCTTCATTGATTCCTTTTGTCCTATTTGCGAACCCGATGGACCAAGATAGGTTACACGGGCTCCCTGATCGTAAGCAGCTACCTCAAAAGCACAACGTGTTCGCGTTGAGGCTTTTTCAAAAATCAGAGCAATATTCTTTCCCTTAAGCTGTTGTTGCTCCACCCCTGAGTACTTAGCAGCTTTTAATTGACCTGAAAGATTTAACAAGTACTGAATCTCTTGCGTTGTAAAATCAAGCAACTTTAAAAAATGTCTGTTTTTGAGATTGAATGCCATAAATAGATGAATTAAATATCAAATATCATTTTTATACTTCTTGAGATCGCGATTATCATATTCCATAGTAATTTTAGTACCATAGTCTTTGTCCTCAAGTTTTTTTGACTCGGTTATTACACTCATTTCCCCTCCATTACCAATAAAATGCAATGCAGCTTTTATTTTTGGAGCCATGCTACCCTCTCCAAAAGCACCTTCTTCCAAATGTTTTAAAGCATCATCATAATTTAAGAATTCCAGTACCTGCTTGTTGCTTTCATTAAAATTAGTATAAACAAAAGGGACATCAGTTAAGATATAGAATTCTTCAGCTTTTATTTGTGATGCAAGCAAAGACGAAGCCAGATCTTTATCTATTACTGCCTCCGATGGCCTGACTTTTCCCTCTTCATCGAAAAATACTGGAATGCCACCACCACCAACAGCTATGACTATGGTTCCATTACGGGCATTCTGCTCAATCACATCACAATTCATAATATGTATTGGCAAAGGTGATGCAACAACTCTTCTAAAACCGTTGGTATGTTTTTTTTCTTCTTTAAAAACCCATTTCTTTTCTGTACTAAAGCGTTTTGCTTCTTTGGCACCAACGATTTTCCCAATCCTTTTAGTGGGATTATTAAAAGCCTCATCGTTTGGATATACTTCAACCAATGTTATTAATGTTAACACATTACGTTGAATGCCATTTTGTTTCAATACATTACGCAAACAGCGCTCAACCATGTACCCAACACCACCCTGACTATCAGCCACGCAAATATCCAAAGGCATCTGAGGAATGCCATACATTTGTTCTCCGGCATCATTTCGCATTAAAATATTTCCAACCTGAGGTCCGTTACCATGCGTAATAACAAGATTATACCCCTCCTTTATAAGGAATAACAAGTTTTCAATCGTTTCAGTTGTATTGCCTTCCTGCTCTTCAATTGTTCCTATCTGATTATCGCGAAGCAGCGCGTTACCACCAAGTGCAATTACCGCCAGTTTACCCATAACTCTAAAGTTATCCTTTATATTATACTGATCCTTGCTTTATTTAACTAATACACAATCCTATTTACTACTTATACTCCAATTATCAAATGACTAATATCATTAAGACACCATTTAAGTCTTCGCAAAAAACCTTAAACAACCATCTATCCTGCAAGGTTTTGCGTTTGAAATTAAGTTGAATAGACTGAATTTGTCAGTAAAAATTTATATATATCTGAACTCTTCTCTTTTAATAATTCGTCCCCATTTTTTTTGACAGATGAACTATATATAGATATTAACGGAAATCCGACCTGAATAAAAAGAGTTATCTTTGTTCATTGGTAAAACCTATATATGGCCATTCTAACAAAAAGGGAAAAAAACAGCTTTTTTATTCTTATAACTTTAGGAATCATGATCAATTCATGTAATCTTGGAGTTAAAGAAAAAAATAATTTTAGTGAAGGAAAGGTTAAATATAAGATTACTTACCCATCTGACTATGGTGAACATTCTATGTCGTTTCTGTTTCCAAAAGAAATGACTCTTTTTTTTAAAAATAATGATCAGAGAGCTTCCTTTAAGGGAAGCATGAGTTTATACAGCCTTGATTTTATTCATTATAGCCAGAGTGATAGTTTTTTCACCCTTCTTCAGGTACTTGACAAAAAACTTTTTGTCCCATCGACAAAATCAGGAAGTAATTTTCTTTTCCAAAACTATTCAAATGAAAAGGTAACATTTACAAATGAGCCAACCAGAAAAATTAAAGGCTTTATCTGTGAAAAAGCTGAAATCAAACCTAAAAATAATAAATTTAACAATATTACGATTTGGTTTACACGCGAAATAGGAATTAATAATCCAAACAGAAATACACCTTTTGAAAAAATCCCGGGTGTTATGCTCTATTTTGAGGTAACCTATCAAGATATAGTTTTCAATTTCACTGCTGATAAGATAACACAAACAACAATTCCTGATGACCTTTTCAGAGTACCTGAAAATTATACTCAATCATCCATTTCAGAAATAGAAGGACTTATTAAGGCCGTAATTAACTAAGAATTCAATCATTCTTTCCGATTAAAAAGCATTAGTATTTTTAATCTAAATATTAGATTAAAGAAATACACTTCTTTTACTATATCGCAAATATTACACAAAAGTTTCCGTTATAAATAATAGCAAAGGCAACTGCTTTTGCTATTTTTGTAATACAGAAAAAGAGCAATTATGGCAACCAAACAAAATAAAAAAGAGAATAAAAAAAATAATTCATCAAGTAACACTGGTTTGTTTTCCAGAATTAAAAATGGCTTTAGCAATTACAAAGTTCGGTTTGCTACAGGACTACTTTTTGTAGCTTTTTCATTTTATCTGGCTTTAGCATTCTTTTCGTTTATAAAATCGGGGTTTGCCGACCGCAGCAAATTTGATATTCCTTTTTGGGATTTGATTTCCAATCCGGAAATCAGAGTTGAGAATATTACCGGTAAATTAGGGGCTTTTCTTTCCGATACTTTTATTAATAATGGTTTTGGAATTGCTTCTTTTTCATTGATTTTCCTAATATTCATTACCGGATTAAGAATGTTGGGGGCACGTATTTTGCCGCTAAGGAAAACCTTGTTTCATACAGCCCTAATAAGCATTTGGCTTTCGGCAACTCTGGGTTTTTTCTTTCTGAATACACTTACCGATAAGTATTTGTTATTAGGAGGCGCTCATGGATTTATGGTAAGCAACTGGCTTAAATCGTCCATTGGCTGGATTGGTACATTCCTTATTATCTTTTTAGCCCTGATTGTTTACATGGCAATTAATTTTGAATGGTTCATTCCAATGGTGAAAGATCCGAAAAATTACAAATCCGAAAGAAAGAAAGAATCTTTAGCTGAAGAAGATGAGCAACTAATTGAGATGGATGAAACTGTTACTATTAAAGGGAAAATGGATGAAGAAATAAATGAGATGCCCTTTATTATTAAAGACTCAACTGAAAAAGAAGAACATAAAGAAACAAATAAATTTGATAATTCTAATGCCAGTGAGCCCGACAATCATCTGGTATTAAGAATTGAAAAAACGGCATCAGAAGAAGTTCTTCAAAACCATGAAAATCTTCCACAGGGTGATTATGATCCAACATTGGATTTATCAACCTATAAAATGCCCGGATTTGATCTTTTAGACGAACATAAAAAAGAGAATACACAAGTAAAAGAAGCTGAGTTAATTTTTAATAAGAATAAAATTGTCAAAACTCTCGAAGATTATAAGATTCAAATAAAAAGCATTAAGGCTACTGTTGGGCCCACTGTTACTTTATATGAAATTGTACCAATGCCGGGAGTGAGAATTTCAAAAATCAAAAGTCTGGAAGACGACATTGCTCTTTCTCTTTCCGCCCTGGGCATTCGAATTATTGCCCCAATTCCGGGAGAAGGTACCATTGGAATTGAAGTACCAAATTCAGAGCCTGAAATTGTTTCGATGAAATCTATTATCTCATCAAAAAAATTCCAGACCTGCAACTACGAACTGCCTATTGCTCTTGGTAAAACCATATCAAACGAAACCTTTGTAATGGATTTAGCCAAAACCCCACACATGCTGGTGGCAGGAGCTACAGGCCAGGGAAAATCGGTTGGATTAAATGCCATCATCACATCGCTTTTATACAAAAAACATCCATCGCAGCTTAAATTTGTTCTGGTTGACCCTAAAAAGGTCGAACTCAATATATACAGTAAAATTGAAAACCATTATCTGGCTAAACTACCCGATGAGTCCGATGCAATTATTACTGATGTTCAAAGAGTGGTTTACACTCTCAACTCCCTCACTATTGAGATGGAGGATCGCTATGAGCTACTTAAAAAAGCTCATACCCGAAACATAAAAGAATATAACCAGAAATTTGTTAAGCGCTTATTAAATCCTGATAAAGGACACAGATTTTTGCCTTACATTGTAGTAATTATCGATGAGTTTGCCGACTTAATTATGACCGCCGGCAAAGAAGTTGAGTTACCAATTGCCCGTATTGCTCAATTGGCACGAGCTGTTGGTATCCACATGATTATTGCCACACAGCGTCCATCGATCAATATAATTACAGGAGTTATTAAGGCCAACTTCCCCACACGCGTTGCCTTTAAAGTGGCCTCAATGATTGACAGCCGTACAATTCTTGACTCACCAGGAGCTAATCAACTTATAGGACGAGGCGACATGCTCGTATCGCAAGGCAGTGATCTGGTAAGGGTTCAGTGTGCCTTTGTTGATACACCTGAAGTTGAACGCATTGTTGATTATATTGGCGCCCAGCGAGGTTATCCAACTGCTTTTCTTCTTCCTGAATATGAAGGAGAATCTTCTGGCCCCGAAGCAGGAGAAGTAGACTTATCAAAAAAAGATCCAATGTTTGAAGACGCTGCCAGAGTGGTAGTTGCCAACCAATCAGGATCCACATCTTTGATTCAACGAAGATTTTCGATTGGATACAATCGGGCCGGACGAATCATTGACCAATTGGAAGCAGCTGGTATTGTTGGCCCATTTGAAGGTAGCAAGGCACGTCATGTGCTTATATCTGATGAAATGGAACTGGAACGCGTTTTCGATACCTTCAGATAAAACTGGAACGATTATTGATTTACAAATTATTGTTATGCTATAGTTAAAAAAATAAATATCTAAAAATGAAACGATTATATTTTATTATTCCGCTTTTGTCATTAGCAGCTTTTATGAATGCTCAAAGCCCTGAAGTTATTAAAGCAAAGCAAATTCTTGATGAAGTTGCCGCAAAAACCAAGGGTTATCAAACTATACGTGCCGATTTTTCTTTTACACTTGAAAACACTCAGGCTAAAGTGACCGATACGCAAACCGGAAAAATAATAATTAAGGGTGATAAATATAAAATTGACCTGATGGGAGTTGATACTTACTTCGATGGTAAAACTATATGGATGTACCTTCGGGATGCCGGTGAAGTAAATATCTCGGAACCCGATTTGATGGATGACGAAACCCTTAATCCAGCTAATATTTTTAATATATACCAAGAAGGCTTCAAGTACCTGCATGCAGGTGAAACAAGTCTTAACGGTAAAAAAACCGATATTATCGACCTCTTCCCGGAAAAAAGAGACAAGGCTTTTTCGCGTATCAAGCTTTATATTTACCAGGGTAATTTACAGATAGCTAAGATTACTCAGATAGGGAAAGACGGGAATAATTACATCATTGATATTAAAAAGTTGGAGGTGAATGCTCCTGCCGATGATGCGCTTTTTATTTTTGATGCTTCCAAACACCCTAATGTTGAAGTAATAGACATGCGTTAAACAAATTTCTGCTGTGATATTAAAGCGCCTGAGATTTGATCGGTTTGTTCTGGCTCTGCTTTTAGTAATTGCAGTTGCGAGATTTTTTCCTGATCCTGCTATTTATAAAGGCCCAATAACATTGCATCTGCTTGGAGAAATAGGAATCACTCTATTGTTTCTTTTCTACGGAATAAAGCTCAACCTGCGCATACTACGAAAAGACCTAAGCAACTGGAGGTTACACCTGATTGTTCAATTATCTACTTTTGTAATCTTTCCTATTATTGTACTTCCATTTGTCCTTGTTTTTGGTAATGGTAATAACCATTTGCTTTGGCTTGGAGCTTTCTTCCTTGCATCATTACCTTCTACTGTTTCATCCTCAGTAGTAATGGTTTCTATTGCAAAAGGAAATGTTCCCAGTGCCATTTTTAATGCCAGTCTCTCAAGTCTTTTGGGCATTTTCATTACACCCTTGTGGATGGGAATTGTTATTATAGCAAGTCCGGATAAGACGGGTGAACTAACCGGAATAATTACCAAACTTGTTCTTCAGGTTATGTTGCCCTTAGTTGTCGGAATAATTTTGAACAGGTTTTTCGGTAATTGGGCCGAATCAAAAGCCAGTATTTTTAAAATATTCGATCAATCGGTTATTCTTCTGATAGTATACTTATCATTTGCAAAATCATTTGCAGGAAATCACTTTAGTTACATTGGGAGAATCGATCTACTTTTAGTGGCTATATTCTGCCTTATTCTGTTTTTTTTGGTGTATTTGATTATTCAATTTATATGCATAAAATTAAGGTTCAATAGAAAAGACACAATTACAGCCCAGTTTGCAGGTTCAAAAAAATCATTAGTTCATGGTACGGTAATGTCAAACGTAATTTTTGCAGGAACAACCGGGGTTGGTGTTATTCTTCTCCCCCTGATGGTCTATCATGCACTTCAACTAGTGGTGGTTGGTTTTATTGCCAAAGAAAAGAGAAGAAATGCTAAACATGAGGAATAACTTTTACTAAAAAGCCTAATTGACTAAACAATATCGTGAAACCACGTTCGGCTATTTATATTAATATCTTTAGAAATTTAAACCAGGCATTTCTCAATTTTTCGCTCAACCAGCCACTTTTTTCCATCTTCTACCGAATCGAAACATCTTACATCTCGTCCGCTTAACTTCATTAAACCATTAAAAACAATTCGCCTTATGCCGTCAACGCCCACAACGGCACTATGCTGAACATAATTAGCGTTACCCTTTACAAACTCAAAAAACAAATCTTTAATAGAACTATTAAAGTGCATTCCTTCAATATTAGCAAGATTAATCATAGATTTCATAGGATGACTGCGAATTTCCATTTTACTTTCAACAAGCACCTCCATAATTTCATTTTCAGTTTGCAATCCACTAAAATCAATATAAAATATGTTTACTCCCTGCGATTCGATATAAAAACACTTTTTCATCCGTTAATAATTTTATAGTTATAGCCGGATGGATCTCGCATGTAAATTTTCATCCGTGTTTGAGCTTTTAACGAACATGCTCGTTTCATATATAATCTCCTTTTTATCTTTTGGGTTAGGTTAATAAAACCATTATTATAAAAGTGAATTTATCAAATCTAATGTTAACAATCATGCTTTAATTGACCAACAATTGTTTTTCCATGACAACCTAAATAAAAATGAACACTAAAATCTAAAAACAGAGCTTTGTTTATATACACTCGCAACCAAGAAACAATTTGACTTTGAGATTTCGCACTTAGTTACCAATGATAGATCCTTCGCTACCAATGACAGGTTTTCGATTTATTGATAATTAGATCCATCGCTGTGCTACCAATAACAGGTTTGCGATTCATTGATAAATAGATCCTTCGCTGCGCTACCAATGACAGGTTTTCGATTTATTGATAAATAGATCCATCGCTGCGCTACCAATGACAGATTTGCGATTCATTGATAATAAGATCCATCGCTGCGCTACCAATAACAGGTTTGCGATTCATTGATAAATAGATCCTTCGCTGCGCTACCAATGACAGGTTTTCGATTTATTGATAAATAGATCCATCGCTGCGCTACCAATGACAGATTTGCGATTCATTGATAATAAGATCCATCGCTGCGCTACCAATAACAGGTTTGCGATTCATTGATAAATAGATCCTTCGCTGCGCTCTGGATGACACCGCACTTTTTTATGGGAGATAGCTGAGGGTTTGAGGGGCAGGCTTCGCCTGCCCCTCAAACCCTCAGCTATCATGCGTGCAACTTATTGTCCTCCCGAACGGAGTGAGGGATCTAATGTACAATTTAATAGGGTGTTCATCTCCATACCTAAAGGGTTGGGTCCTTCGCTACGCCACCAACGAGAGGTTTACAATCTCCCTGTCATGTTCACATTTTGCCCAATTTATTGGGTGGCAACTCAGGATGACAGGCTGACGTTGGGAAAAAGGAGAAGGCGGGCGTCGCCCGCCTTCTCCTTTTTCCTTCCCTATATTATTGTGTTGTCCTCCCGAACGGAGTGAGGGATCTAATATTTAGGAAAACATGTTATCCTTATTGGTATTAGTAACGATGTAATTTGGAAATCATTGATAACTGGATCCTTCGCTACCAATGACAAGCTGATGGTCTCTCCCTGTAATATTCATATTTTGCCCAATTTATTGGGTAGGATCTCGAAATGACAATCAGCTATTTCAGGTTTGTCTGCAGTGATTTATTTATTATCACTTGATAATTATTTATATAATTCGCCCAAAATCAAAATACAACACAAAAAAAAGACTGCTCAAAAGAACAGTCTTCAAATAAATAGTTCTCTTGCTGATATTTACATTAGGAAACTCATCATAATACCGGCAGCCACAGCAGAACCAATAACACCAGCCACGTTAGGGGCCATAGCATGCATTAATAAATGGTTTGTTGGGTCCGATTTAAGTCCCTCTACCTGAGAAACCCTTGCAGCAGCAGGAACTGCTGAAACACCCGCTGATCCAATAAGAGGATTGATTTTATTATCACCTTTTAGGAAGAGGTTCATTGCTTTAGCAACAATCAAACCACCAGCCGTTGCAACAACAAAAGAGATGGCTCCAAGAAGGAAGATACTCAGCGACTGCATGGTAAGAAAAACGCTGGCTTGCGTAGAAGCCCCAACAGTAAGTCCCAATAAAATAGTCACAATATCAATCATTCTTGTACGGGCCGTCTCGGCCAAACGTTCGGTTACACCACACTCTTTTAAAAGGTTACCAAAAAACAACATCCCCAACAATGGAACAGCCGTTGGTGTAATAAAAGTTGTCAGTAACAACCCAATAATAGGAAAAATGATTTTTTCTGTTTTAGAAACAGCACGCAGAGGTTTCATTCTGATCAGACGCTCCTTTTTGGTGATGAGAAGTTTCATAACAGGAGGTTGAATCACCGGAACAAGCGCCATATATGAATAAGCCGCTATGGCAATACTACCGATCATATGAGGAGCCAGTTTAGATGTAGCAAATATGGCTGTTGGTCCATCTGCCCCACCTATTATTGCAATTGCACCTGCCTCCTTCATTTCAAAACCCAAAGCCATTGCACCAAAAAATGTTATAAAAATACCAAGCTGAGCAGCGGCTCCAAGTATCATCAACTTAGGATTGGAAATGAGTGATGAAAAATCGGTCATAGCTCCAATTCCAAGGAAAATAAGAGGAGGATAAATGCCCTTGATAACTCCGTAATAAAGATAATTCAGTACAGATCCTTCTTCATAAATACCGATCTCAAGGCCAGAATCGCCCGGTCCCCATAGGCCAAGTTGTACACCAATTTCCTGAGTAACAAAAGGGATATTGCCAATAATTATTCCAAAACCGATTGGGATCAGCAACAAAGGTTCGTAATTCTTTCGGATAGCCAGCGAGATAAAAAAGATCCCAATGATTATCATTACAATATTTCCTATCTCAACATTAGCAAAACCAGTGTAATGCCAAAAAGTCAAAAGACCATCGACAAGGGGACTACTATTACTAACACCACCGGCCAGTGTTTCCTGAGCAAAAATTTCTCCGCCCATTAATACCGACAACATGAATAATAAAGCCAGTACAGTATATACTGTTATAAATTTTCTCACAATATAAGTTTGTTTTATTTGAAGTTAAAAGTCTCTCCAAAAAGTTAAACATCCAATGGAAAAAGTTTCCTTACCCAATAATGAGCAAAGGATCGCTCTGGAGAACAGAATCTCCAACACGTACCTTAATATCTTTAACAACACCGTCTTTTTCGGCCATAATATTGTTCTCCATCTTCATGGCTTCCATAATCAAAAGAACATCACCTCTTTTAACAGTATCGCCTTCTTTAACCAGAATTTTAAAGATACTTCCTGGAAGGGGAGAAAGAACTTTAAACCCACTGACAGAATCTTTTTTAACAATATCACCTTCTCCTGGTTTGTTTACAACAGCCTGACGGATCAATTTTGGAGTTTTGGGTTTCTTAATTTCCTGGTGAATTTCAACTTCATAGGGAGTTCCATTAACTTCGATGGAAGCAATATTGTCCTCTACATCTTTAATATCAACTTCATATTTACTTCCATTGATGGAAAAACTGAATTTTTTCATTGATTAGCGTCTTGAAGATAAAACATTAGTGGTTCCATAGATTTTAGAACTCCATGGCGAATAAACACGGGCTACCCGTTTGATGGTAATGATATTACTCTCATCATCGTGCATTTCATTCAGATAAAGAGCCAATGCCATACCAATAGCAGCATTTACATCACCTGCTATATAGGAGCTCTTACCTTTTTCCGGCTCTTTATATTTCCCTTCTTTTTTTAACTTTCTGCTGAGTTGAAAGTATAGAATTTTTGGCACAGCTTTATATGCAAAAACAAGTATGATAAGTGCACAAAAAACTACCATGTAACCAACAACTGTGATGACCCTAACCTGAGCCCAGTCAACAGTGTTTGCATTCAAAAAGTTTATCATATTTAGATTTCTTCCAATTATAATGGTATGTTACTATGTTTCTTAGGTGGATTAATCAGTTTTTTAGTCTGTAAGGTCTGGAATCCGCGAATAATCCTGAAACGGGTGTTTCGAGGCTCAATCACATCATCGATATAACCATAAGAAGCTGCCTGGTATGGATTAGCAAATGCCTCCTTATATTCTAGCTCTTTCTGTGCAAAAACTTTCGCCTTTTCTTCGGGATCCTCGATAGCCGAAATAGCACGACCTTCTAACACCTCGATGGCACCTGAAGCACCCATAACAGCAATTTCAGCTGTTGGCCAGGCATAATTCAAATCGCCACGCAGCTGCTTGCAGCTCATCACATCATGTGCTCCACCGTAGGATTTACGAAGTGTAACAGTAACTTTTGGAACCGTAGCTTCACCATATGCAAACATTAGCTTGGCTCCATGAGAAATAATACCGGCGTACTCCTGTCCGCTACCAGGTAAGAACCCGGGAACATCAACTAAAGTAAGAATTGGAATATTAAACGCATCGCAGAAACGCACAAAACGGGCCGCCTTGCGTGAAGCATCGCAATCAAGAACACCAGCAAGAAAATTAGGCTGGTTGGCAACAACCCCCACAGACATGCCTCCCAGGCGACAAAAACCAACTACGATATTTTTAGCATAGTTTCTATGTACCTCCAAAAACTCTCCATCGTCAACAATAGTATAAATAACCTCCTTTATATCGTAAGGCTGATTTGAGTTATCGGGAATCATAATATTCAGTGAATCTTCAGCCCTGTCAATGGGATCATGACATTCAATCATTGGTGCTTCTTCCAGGTTGTTTTGAGGAAGATATGATAATAACTTTCGTATCAGAAGCAAACCTTCTTCTTCATTCTCTAAAAGAAAATGAGAAACTCCTGAACGAGAAGAGTGTACTTCAGCACCTCCAAGATCTTCTGTACTAATACTCTCTCCGGTAACAGTTTTAACAACTTTAGGACCGGTCACAAACATATAGCTTGAGTTCTCAGTCATCATAATAAAATCAGTCAGCGCAGGCGAATAAACAGCACCTCCTGCGCAGGGACCAAAGATGGCTGAAATCTGGGGAATCACCCCTGAAGCCATAATATTACGTTGAAAAATTTCGGCATAACCGGCCAGAGAGGTTACACCTTCCTGAATTCGTGCTCCCCCACTATCATTGATCCCAATCATAGGAGCTCCGGCTTTCATAGCCATATCCATTACTTTACAAATCTTCAGAGCAAATGTCTCAGATAAAGAACCTCCAAAAACAGTAAAATCCTGAGAAAAAACGTAAACGATACGGCCATCTATAGTACCATGTCCGGTAACAACACCATCGCCGAGAAATTTTGATTTCTCCATTCCAAAATTGGTGCAACGATGTGAAACAAACATATCAAACTCTTCGAAACTACCCTCGTCCAATAAAATTTCAATACGTTCTCTTGCTGTAAGTTTTCCTTTTTCGTGTTGAGCATCAATTCGTTTTTGGCCACCGCCAAGTTTTGCTACAGCACGCAAATCAATTAGTTTCTTAATTTTATCTTGATTGGTCGACATAAATATGTATTTAAATTACTTCTTAGGAAGTTCGCAAAGTTCAGTTAATACCCCAAAAGTTGATTTTGGATGAAGGAATCCAATATTTAACCCTTCAGCTCCTTTACGAGGATTTTTATCAATTAGTTTCACGCCTTTTTCTTCAACACCCAGAAGCTTTTCCTGAAGGTTTTCAACGGCAAAGGCAAGGTGATGTATTCCTTCTCCTTTTTTTTCAATAAACTTTCCAATAGGTCCTTCCGGATCAGTAGATTCAAGTAATTCAATTTTTGTTTGTCCTACCATGAAAAATGCCGTTTTTACTTTCTGCTCCGGAACTTCTTCAATAGCATAACATTTTAGGCCAAAAATACCTTCATAAAATAGAATTGCATCATTAAGGTTTTTAACGGCAATCCCAATGTGTTCAATATGCGTAGGTTTCATATCATAATAAATTAGTAATACCTAAAAAATTTCGACAAAATTAAGACTAAAAGAAGGGATTACCACATAAATCCAGATGAAAAAAGATTGTTATGCAACATGTTTTGTAAGATACATCAAGCAAAATTTAAAAAAATAAATTAGCCATGCTATTTGAATAAAAAAAAGCAGGATATTGAAAGAAACAATATCCTGCAAATTTGTATTATAACAATACGTCAGTATAAATATCACATAATAAGCTGATCAAAATCAATCTCCTCCTGCATAGTCTCATTCAACCGTGTATCTTCGCAACGAACCGTTCTACCCGGAAACTTCTTAATAAGATTATAATTGTGAGTGGCCATTATTACCGTTTTCCCATCGCTGCATATCTGATGTAACAACTTCATTAAGTCATCTGATGTATCAGGGTCAAGATTTCCGGTTGGTTCATCTGCCAAAATCAGATCAGGTTTATTAAGTAATGCCCGGGCAATTCCAACCCGTTGTTGCTCTCCTCCCGACAATTGATGAGGCATTTTATAGCCTTTGTGAACCATATCAACTTCCGAAAGAACCTGGCGTACACGATGATCCATCTCCAATTTATTTTTCCAGCCGGTTGCCTTCAAAACAAAAAAGAGGTTATCGTATACATTTCGGTCAATCAAAAGCTGGAAATCCTGAAAAATAATGCCCATTTTTCTTCTGAGCCATGGTATTTCTCTGGTCTTAAGAGCATCTACATTATAACCGGCTACAAAAGCTTTGCCATGACGCAATGGAAGCTCCCCATATATTGTTTTAAGAAGGCTTGACTTACCGCTTCCAACCCGACCAATCATATATAAAAATTCACCTGGGCGAACTGATAAGTTCAGATCCCTAAGAATGATATTCTCCTCCTGACGGACCATTACATCAGTCAACTCCACAATAAAACCTTTATCGTTTACAACCGAAGCAGGAACTTTTGACATTACTTTTAGATTATTGACTTTAATTATTTCAATTTTTCAAGAGCCACTTTTATACGTTGCATGGCTTCTTTAAGCTTCTCATCGCTTGCAGCATATGAAATACGCATATTCTTTGGACTTCCGAAAGCACCACCTGATACACAAGCAACATGACCTTTCTCGAGCAAATACATACATAACTCTTCTGCATTCTTAATAATAATTTCTCCGTCTTTTTTACCAAAAAAAGAACTCACATCAGGGAAAAGATAAAAAGCCCCCGGAGGTGTATTCACCTTGATACCCTTAATTTCACGGGCCAGTTGCAACATCATATCCCTGCGACGCTTAAATGCTTTTTGCATCTCAAGTGTTGAGCCAAGGCCGCCTGCATAAGCAGCTGTTGCTGCCATCTGGGCCACTGAACAGGCTCCTGAAGTTTGCTGACCTTGTAGTTTATTACAAGCCTGAGCCAACCATTTGGGACCAGCAACATAACCAATACGCCATCCGGTCATTGCATATCCTTTAGATACACCATTAATAACAATAACCCGTTCCTTCATCCATGGAAAAGAAGCAATACTAACATGCTCTCCTTCATAAATTATATGCTCATAAATTTCATCGGAGATTACCATTATCCTTGGATTTTTTTCCAACACACGGGCAAGTGCTTCCAATTCAACTTTAGAATACATGCTTCCGGTAGGATTTGAAGGGCTGTTTAAAAAAATGGCTCTTGTTGCAGGTGTAATAACAGCCTCAAGTTGAGTAGGCGTAATTTTAAAATCCTGATCCTGGGTGGCCTCAATAATAACATTTTTACCTTCGGCAAGTTTTACCATTTCCAGATAACTAACCCAATATGGTGCGGGTACAATTACCTCATCGCCAGGATTAACAATACACATTATGGCATTCATAAGCGCATGCTTAGCGCCATTTGAAACAACAATCTGGTCAATTGAATAGGTTAAGCCATTCTCCTTTTCCAGCTTCTCAGCAATAAGTTTCCTTAACTGTGGAAACCCTGGAACAGGACTGTAATATGAATAATTTTCATCAATAGCACGCTTGGCAGCTTCTTTAATATGATCAGGCGTTGCGAAATCAGGTTCGCCAACACTCAAATTGATTACATCAATGCCCTGGGCCTGCAATTCACGACTCTTTTGGGACATAACCATGGTCTCAGATTCGGCCATGGCAGCTACTCGTAGTGATACCTGTTCCATCTTTAATTTTTTTTTAGCAAAAATAGTTATTTTCCTTATGAGGTCAAATGTAAAACGTAAAAGAAATCGAAGAATTATTATAAATTTATATTTTTTTATCATAAAAATTAAAATATATAAATCAATTTGATCAATTTAATATCAAATTATAAGCAATTTCACTTCAAAATATATATTTCTAATTTTTAATGACGACTAAAACATCGGTTTGACAAAATAAAATGTAATTTGAACATCAAAATACGAATATTTTCCAGAAGATTGTATATTTGTTTTGATACCAAAACACCAAAATGACTAATCAAATGGATTCAAGAACTCAATTATGGTTGCTTTTTGCAATAGTATTAATTATAACAGGATTTAGCCTGTTAATGGTATATTTTTTTTTAAAGCACGATTTTCAGCGAAGAAGATTGGAGGTTTTGGCAAAAGATAATGCTGAAATCATTAAACTTAGGTTTCAGGCTTATGAAAGATTAACTCTTTTGCTTGAGCGCCTATCGCCGGAATCTCTGGTTTTACGTGAACAACGCCATGATATGAATTGCAGGGCTTTTCATTCATTTCTTCTGAAAACCATCCGTCAGGAATTTAATCACAACCTGTCCATGCAGATTTACATAACTATACCAACCTGGGAAAAAATCCAAAATACGCGTGATAAACTTATTAAGCTTGTAAATACTGCTGCTGCTTCCACCAAACCGGATGGAACATCCCTTGAACTGAGTAGAAATATTATTGAAAACGCTAATACTGAAGTTGACTTTTATTTTAAAGAGGCCCTTAATGCTATCAAAACTGAAATAGAAACCTATTACAGAAGTTAACGTACAATTTTGGGTTTTATACAAAAATCCAAAAACAAAAATTATGTGGGTCAGATAATAATTTCTATTAAGTAGTCCTCTCCCGCTAAAAAGCAGGATTACGTTTTTGTCATGACACAAAAAGACGAAACAGCCTAGTGTCATGTCAAATATAGATTACCCCTCACGTAACCCAAAAACACACAACTAAAAAACGTCATTTTATTGTTGACATGACACCAAGCTTCCTGAGAAATTCATTTAGAGCTCTAATATACTTAATGAGTTCTGTCAGCTTTTAGTCTGTCGGCCATAGCTTTCCCAAGATTACAGCATGCCAAATATTTTTCGTCTTTTAAAGCATGCTTTTCCTCAACCGATTCGCCAACAACTTCCCAACCAATAGCAGTAGCAAACTCATTCAGTTTTTTAACCGAGGCTCCAGCCCAGGTATAAGAACCAAGAATACCCACATAATGATTTTGCACTCCCATATGTTTCAACTTAGTTGTAAGTGACTCCATATTAGGATGTAACTCATTACTATACGTAGGACTTGCAAGAATAACCCCTCTATACTTAAAAATATCCGATATAATAACTGATGGATGCGTTTTTGACACATCATACATGCGAATAGATTTAACTCCCTGCTCAACAAGCTCACGTGCAACAACTTCGCTCATCTCTTCAGTATTACCATACATTGATGCAAATGCAATAACCACACCTTCCACTGTTTCATATCTGCTCCAACTGAAATAACGGTCAATTATTTCGGCAATATAAGTTCTAAGTATGGGTCCATGAGTAGCAGCGATTATTTTTATATCCAACGAACCAAGTTTATCAAGTGCCTTCTGAACCGGGTTTCCGTACTTACCTACAATATTTGAATAGTAACGACGTATTTCATCTTCAAAGTATTCAAATTCAACCTCATCGTCAAAAACCCCACCATCCAAAGTTCCAAAACTGCCAAAAGCATCGCCTGAAAAAAGAATTTTCTCTTCAGGAACATAGGTCACCATTGTTTCAGGCCAATGAACCATGGGAATCATATAAAACTTAAGTGAGTGATGTCCTAACTTGAGTTCTCCCTCTTCTTCAATCTCAATAAAACGATCTTTAAGACCAAAAAAACCTTCAATCATGGGTCTGGTTTTTTTGTTGCCTACCAGCTGTATATTTGGATAAAGCTTTGTAATTAATTGAATAGAGCCGGCATGATCAGGTTCCATGTGATTAATAACCAGATAATCAATAGCCTTATCACCTATTACAGCCTTGATTTTTTTTAGATATTTTTCAATATGTCCTATTTCAACAGTATCAACTAATACAGTTTTATTATCGGTAATCAGATAAGAATTGTAGGCTATTCCTCTTTCCAAAGGCCACATGTTTTCAAAAAGAGTTGTTCTTCGGTCGTTCACCCCTACATAGTATATATGCTCCGATAATTTAACAGGTTTGTACATCTTATGAATTAATAATTAGGTAATTAATTACACATATTGATATTAAATAAAACAGGCCAATGTTAGTCAACAAACTTATTTGAAAACAATAGTATTCAATAATAATTTGAACACCTCCAAATATAAAGGCTCAACTAAATATTAACCTTAACATGTTGTTAATTTTTTCTAATTAAAAGCCACACATCGCTATATTTATCATAATTATCGCGGATTTGAGCGATTCTGCTACGAGCATCCATTTCATCATTAAACGCGGCAACGGAAACCCTGAAAAATCCAATCTCACTTTGTAGGATAACAGGTGTAAATTGCTCATCAATTAGCTGGGTTCTAAAACTCCTGGCATTATCAACTACCTGAAAAGAACCAATAATGACATAATAACGATAAATAGTTTCCGTACCCAATTGATCCACTGTAGTAACTTTTTCCTCACGAACCATAACTGGCTCTGATTTAAGAGCAGGTTTAGGTGCAGGCACTTCCTCTTTAACTGTAATAGCGGTTTCCGGTTTTTCTTTCACATAAGGAGAATTGCTTTCGTCAAATCTTGATGTCCCTTTAGGAAGGCTGGCACATGAACTTAAAAACAATACCGATAAAAAAAGAGTAAAAAAGGTTTTCGTATTCATAAAAATAAATTTTACAATATTATAATCTCATTTTCGTTTAAAAAGATTCTCAAAGATAATTCAAGTGGCAGTTATTTCCATGAAGTAAACTATAAAAATATTTCTTTGAACCAACTAAAATTATTATCAAAAAAGATTAATCGTGTAAATCAATTAACTTTGACCTATTAACTGAATTACTATACTTTTATATCAAAAAAAATGGCTTTAAAAACCAAAGCTCGTAAACAAAAGATGAAGTGGAAAAAAGAAATTATTATTCTTTTTATTGTGGCAACACTCATTTCTCTTGGAATGTTAACCTGGTTGAAATACCACAAGGTTATTTTTGGATCCAATGTTAATACAGGATTGCAACAAAATGTTGATTTATATATACCATCAAATCCTACTTTTGAAGAGGTGATTGAATTATTAACCTTATCGGGAACTATAAGCGATATAAAAAGTTTCATCTGGGTAGCTGAAAGAAAGGGTTATTCAACCAAAGCAAAAGGAGGCAGATATGTATTGAGAAATGGAATGAGTAACAATGAACTGGTTAACATCCTTAGAGCAGGAAGACAAACACCAGTAAATGTTACTTTCAATAATATAAGAACTATTGAAGACCTTGCCGGACAACTAGCCAAGCGATTGGAACCAGATTCGCTTCAGTTTATTTCAGCATTAAACGATAATGATTTAATAAATTCGCTGGGATTTAAACCAGAGGTTATTTTGGCAATGATTATTCCAAACTCCTACCAAATGTTCTGGAATACATCTGCCAATGGTTTTATTACCAGAATGCATCAGGAATATGAACGCTTCTGGAATGACCAACGAACCTCAAAAGCAGAACAAATAGGCCTGACAAAGTTAGAGGTTTCCATACTGGCATCCATCGTAGATGAAGAAACTATAAAAAATGATGAAAAACCTGTAGTGGCCGGGTTATATATCAATCGTCTGAATAAAGGAATGCGTCTTCAAGCCGATCCAACTATAAAATATGTAATAGGAGATTTCACAGTCAACCGAGTTCTTTCTAAAGACCTTAAAATAGATTCACCTTACAACACTTATATATATGCCGGACTTCCGCCAGGCCCCATTCGCATGCCATCCATTTCGGGTATTGATGGTGTATTAAACCATGAAAAACACAGTCATCTTTATATGTGTGCTAAAGATGATTTTTCGGGTTATCACAACTTTGCTCAAACCCTTAAACAACACAATCAAAATGCAGCAAAATACCGAAAAGCTTTAAGGAGACTAAAAATATACCGATAGTTGTTTAATCCACAATATTAACTTCTTTCTCAAGCGAAATCCCAAAAATCTTTTTCACATCGGATTCAATATTATTAGCAAGATCAAGAATATCACTTCCGGTAGCATCTCCAAGGTTGATTAATACCAATGCCTGCTGATGATGCACTCCGGCCCTGCCTTTTGACTTCCCTTTCCATCCGGCTTTTTCAATAAGCCATCCAGCTGGTATTTTAACAAGCACCTGATCTCCGGTTTCATAAAAAGGTATATCAGGGAAACGTTCTTTTAAAGCTTCTAACTGAGTTTGTTTGATCAGTGGGTTCTTAAAGAAACTGCCAACATTACCAATTTTTTCTGGATCAGGAAGTTTAGTGCGGCGGATTTGTATAATGGCATCACGAATATTTTTAAGCGACCGGTCTCCAAGTCGAATAACCTCATCCCTTACCGAACCGTAATCCAGTTTAAAAACGGCTTTTCGGGAAAGTTTAAATAAAACCCTGGTTAAAACTACCTTGTTTTTAAAAGGCCCTTTAAATATGCTGTACCTGTATCCAAACTCGCACCCTTGCGAAGCAATAGTAAACCTCTCACCCGATTCAATATAAACACCCTCTGCTTTATAAAAAACATCCTTTAATTCAACGCCATAAGCCCCAATATTTTGCACAGGAGAAGCTCCAACCGAACCCGGAATTAACGAAAGGTTTTCAAGTCCATATATATTGTTCTCAACAGTCCAGGCAACAAGGTTATCCCAATCAACTCCGGCTCCGGCAGCAATAATAACGTCATCACCCGTTTCATCCACAATTTCAATTCCTGAAATACCTGAGTGCATCACTACCCCATGAAAATCTGAAACGAAAAGAAGATTGCTTCCTCCCCCCATTATCAGAAAAGGAGTATTTTTTAAATTACCTTCTCTAATATATTCAATTAGTTCATCGGTTTGAGTATAATGAAAAAACACGCTGGCTTTAACATCCAAACCAAAGGAATTGTATCCTTTAAGAGAAAAGTTTTCTATTTTTTCAATCATATTACACAAAGAGAAAAAGAGACCATTCAACAGTAAAATTCTATTCTACCGAATTAGTCTGCGGATTATAATAACCAGAGCTGTAATATCCGTAACCATTATGTCGTGAAGTAACATCATTGAGAATGAATCCCAGACAAGGAATATTTTCAGCTAAAAGATTTGACATTGTAATTGATAAATGTTCACGATGGGAATTTCCCGATCGCACAACGTAAAGGTGACAATCAGCTAAATCCATTAGAATCCTGGCATCAGAAACCAATCCAACAGGAGGAGTATCAATAATAACAATATCAAAATTTTCACGAAGATACTGGAACAGTTCTGCTGTTTTAGCACCCGATATTAACTCAGATGGGTTAGGAGGAATTATTCCGGATGGCAAAACAAACAAGTGTTCCTGGTTAGTGGGAAGTATAAGGTCCTCAATCGTCACCTGTCCAATTAAAAAACCACTTAAACCAGGTTGATTAGTTTTTCCAAACACCGATGAGAGTCTGGGTTTTCTCATATCAAATCCAACCAAAGCTGTTTTTTTTCCTGAAATTGCAAAAACAGAAGCCAGGTTAATAGCGCAAAAAGTCTTACCCTCCCCTGTATTAGTTGAAGTAATAGATATAACATTACCACTTGCCTGCGACATTAAAAAACGAAGTCGTGCTCTTAATGATCGAAATGATTCAGTAATTACACTGTTCGAATTTTCTAAAACAACATTTTCACAGCACTCCTTACTGTGCACAATGCTTCCAATAATAGGAACCTCATGAAAAAGATTCTCCAGATCTTCACGTCCCCTGACATTAACATTAAAAAACTCTTTTAGGGCAATTAATAGAGCTGGAATAACCAGTCCAAGCATTATAGCCTTGCTGTAATTATTCTTTTTGTCAGGTAAAATAATTCCACTCACTGAAGCCTGATCAAGAATTTCATTATCGGGAATATTTGAAGATTTAGTTATTTGTGTTTCAGATTTCTTTTGCAATAAAAAAGTATAAATTGCATCATTAAGCTTATATGATCGTTCAAGAGCCAGATAATCCCTTTCCAATGCAGGTAAATCTCCGATTTTTGAAGTCAAAAGAGTCACATGTCGATTAATTTCTGATTTTTGAAGGTCAATAGTTTGCAATTGTTTATCAATTACATTAACCAGACTCTCTTTGGATAACTTCAGTTTTTTACTTAACTCCAATTGGTAGGGATTAGTTAGCCCGGCCAAACCATCTAAAAGAGAGATCTCATTTAAAAGATTCATGTGTTCCATTACCAATTGCCTTATAATACCAGCATTATCTGTAGCAAAAGCAGGTAATAAATAATCATTTTCATTAACACTATCTTCCTTTAGGCGATTTTTTAGAATTACAAAATATTCGTAATTCAGATCCAATGTCATCATCTCTTTTTCTCTATCATAAAATTCAGATGACAAACGTTGCGACATTTCGGATGGCATTAAAAAGCGGTTATTTCGTCTGAAATCCAACAACCGTTGTTGCATAATATTTAGAGTATCAGAAATCTGTACCAATTGTCGCTGAATAAAATCAAGCGATTTGTTGGCCATATCATTTTTCCGTTCTAAGTTATTGTCAATAATAACTTCTGAAAATACATCCAGAAACCTGACTAATTTCTGAGGTTGTTCACCGCGTGTACCAATAAAAATAATAGAGGATCCTTCACGGTAATTAGTTACGGTTAATCCTGATCGTAATTGACCAGTAATGCTGGCATTAGAATTAAACTTGACGTAATAGGTTGCATTTATAAAACGACCCTCCGGTGATGCTGAATGAATATAAAAGGAGAACCCGGGACCTTCAACTTTTTCATCCCATTTAACAATTCGCTCAAAAGAGACTGGACCGGTAGATCCATTGTTTTTTGATGTTATAAAGTTGTGCAAAGGGGCGTCATCAGTCTTAACAGAAACCTTAATATTGCCATCTGAAAGGAACTGCAATTCAACCGGGGTGTTAAGCAATTGATTATGAAGCGAATCAAGGCAAATATTAAAAGGGACATTCCCATATAATTCCGTGTCTTTCAGGCGACCTTTGCGATAATAAGAAACACCAAAATCGAGCATATCAACAGCACGACGAACCATTTTATTCGATCGGATTATAAAAGATTGATTTTCAACACTTCTCATTTCAGGCGATAAACCAAATCCCTCCATAAGACTTGACTGGGATATGCTTGTTTCCTGATTATTTTTAAATAACATAGTTACTGATGCCCCGTAAACTTCCGGTGTATAACGATGATAAAACTCAACCGCACCAAGACATAATGGTAAAGAAATAACAAAGAAATACCAATGTTTTATAACCAATCTCAAGATTTTCCTTATATCAGAAAAACCATCAGATTTGGGTACATGTCGAATGTTTTGAGATTTATTAGCAGCAGGTGTTACCATCCATTAAAAGTTGGTTCAGACAATGATCATACAAAAATATGTTTTTTATTCAATCTATTTATTATTTAATCAACTAACGTCAATCTTAGGCCCTTTTTCTAACGAAAAACTGAGGTATTTTTCTAATGTTTTTTAGAACCAAGGTAAAAACACTTCCAACATGATTATTTCGAAGCGAGCGATAATCCTCAATTGATTTTTTAATGATGTTTGTTAAATTTTTATTGCTGACTCCTCCAACTCGCATTTGCACCATTACTCTTTGTAAATAATGGACTTTAAGGTCCGGTTGGATTAAACAACGTAACATCCAGTCATAATCGGCCGAAATGACAAATGAGCTATTAAATAAACCGATTTTTTGAATATTGTCGCGTTTAAAATATACAGTGGGATGAGGAGGCATCCAACCGTATTTAAGCCGAGAAGCCGAGAAATCTCCGGCATACCAATATCTTATAACCTTCAATGGATTACTTGACAAAATGTATTCCAGATCACCATATAAAAAATCAATATTTGTGTTATTGAAACTCCTAATTATATCTTTCAGTATATCACTCTCAGCAAACCGATCATCGGCATGTAAAAATCCAATAATATCACCTGATGCCATGTTAACACCCTTATTCATTGCATCATAAATACCCTTGTCAGGTTCACTAACCCATTTTGTAACAACATCAGTATTCTCTGCCAATAGTTTAACAGTCCCATCGGAGGACCCACCATCAACAACAATGTACTCTAATTCTTTTACTTGTTGCTCCCTGACAGAATCAATAGTTTCTTTTAATGTTTCTGCACTGTTCCAAGTAACCGTAATCAAGGTTAACTTCATAACATTAAAGTGTATCTATATGATAATTCTTCACTTTAAGAAGTTTCCTTTTACGATACCTGATTGCAACTGAAGGTATCTGGAAAACAAACAACCCAAGAATAATATTTATAATTAACAGCTTAAGCATACCAAGATCTTTAAGAGAATAGGAAAATATAATAAAAAAAACATTAACCGCCCCTAAAATAAGTGCAATCTGGATATGAGAGAAACCCAACGTAAGAAGCCGGTGATGAATATGGGTCTTATCAGCCGCAAAAGGCGAATGCCCCTTAGATATTCGCAGAAAAAACACACGAATAGTATCCATAATGGGTATAATTAAAATACCCATTGCAACTGCCGGTGCCGAATTCATACTATACAATAGTGAGGATCGACCCAAAGTGGCATTAAATTCCATAAACCTAATGGCCATTACAGATAAAATAAACCCAATAAGCAACGATCCTGTATCGCCCATAAAAATTTTCTGAGTACGCGAAAATACATTGAAATACAAAAAAGCCATAAGAGCACCAACCAATATTGATGAAAGAATGGGCATTAAGTACTCTCCATTAATAAAGAACCATATAGTAAATCCTGTTGTTGTTATAATACCCGTAATAGCTGCAAGTCCATCAACCCCATCAATAAGGTTAAATCCATTTACAATAAATGCAACAAAAAGTATAGTAAATAAAATGCTGATAAAATAATCGGGTTGAAGCCCAAAAAAACCATGAAAATCGGTAATTCTCAGATCTCCAAAACCAACAATAATAAAAGCAGCAAATAACTGTCCCAACAACTTCATTATTGGAGCTGTTACCAGAATATCATCTTTTATTCCGATTGAAAAAACAACAAGCATAGCCGGCACCAGAAATGGAATTGGCCGATAATCAAACCAATCGAGATATAATGTGTAGGTAAACAAAATACCAATAAAAATACCCAATCCTCCTAAAGTAGGAACTCTTTCCTTATGAACCCGTCGTTTACCAGGTTCATCAAAAAGGTTTTTTGAACGAGATACTTTTAAAATAGTTGGTATACTAATAAAAACCAGAATGAAGGATAACAAACCGGCAAAAATAATTTGTAAAATAATACTGTAATCAACCATAAACAAATAATTATGGGTACAAAAGTATAAAAAGAAAACCATAGAAGAAAAGAATAAAACAGTTAACAAATCCTTCTGGCTTAACTAAATTTACATACAATTATTGCATTTCAAAAGCAAACAACAACATAAAATCTTTTTTTTCGTAAGAAAAACATAAATTTGTAGTGATTTTATTAAATACACCAAATTTATTCAGGTATACATAAATGATCTGATTAAGTTTCATCATTGCCAAATAAACTGATTTATGCGACTTTTCTCTTTTCTAAAATCCAATAATTATACAACTATAATTATTATTACAATATTGTTAAATAGTTGTATTCCTCAAAAGGAAACAGTTTATTTTCAGGATCATACTAGCAATAAGAATTACGAAAATCCTTATGGACAACCTGAAACCATCACAGAGAAATATATACTTAAGCCTAACGATCAGCTTTATATTAATGTTACAACTTCAAATCCAAAACTTTCGGAATATTTCAATCCAAGCCTTTCTTCCTCCGGCGGAGGACAGCAAAACACATCGTTATATACCTACCCCATTGATGACAATATGGACATAGACTTCCCATTTGTGGGAAAAATAAACCTTTCAGGTTGTAATAGGTCATCTGCCAAACAACGAATAATTGAGGCATTGGTACCTTTCTTAAGTGATGCACAGATAACCGTTAAAATTTCGGGCACTTCGTTTATTGCTTTAGGTGAATTTGGAAGAGTTGGACGAATAGATATGGGTAAAGAGCAAATAACCATTTATGAAGCAGTAGCATTGGCTGGAGACATAAAATCATATGGAAAGAAGAAAAAACTAAAAATAGTGCGTCCCACTCCTGAAGGTTCAATTTTCTATTATGTAGATTTAACTGATAAAAACCTGGTTGATTCAGATCATTATTACATATACAACAACGATGTAATTTATGTGAGACCAATGAAAGCCAGAGCCTGGGGTATTGGAGAATCTTTTTCTTTAGGTATTGCCGGTTCGCTACTTGCCATTTATTTAACAGTGCAGTCGTTGACAAATTAATCTGATTTTTATGAATGAGGCAGGAAATTCAGGGGCTCCCAGAAATAGTTTTCTTAAGCATGAATCAACATCTTCATTTATGCTCGATTACAAAAAACTTTTATTCGATACAATAAAGTTTTGGTGGTTGTTTGCTATAACTGTTCCCCTGGCATTATTAATTGTTTATGTGATGCACCGATATACCCAGCCTATTTACAGAGCATCAATGACCTTGCTTATGGAAGAACGGGGCTCTGAAAATTCGCAAAACAATATGATGGAAGGTTTTGGATTAAGTTCGGGTATGCGCACCCTGGACAACCAAATTGCTATCTTACGATCGTGGGAAATCATAAGGCAAACCATTCGCGAATTGAATTTTCATGTTTCATACTATAAAACAGGCCGAATGAAAAGCACTGAATTATATGGAAACATTCCATTTAATGTTCAGTTTGATTCACTATACCCTCAGCTTTTAAACACCCCATTATATATAACTCTTGTTGATAAAGACCGATTTAAACTCACTATCAGCAAAGAACAAGGCACAACATTCATATATGCCAACAGTACACCCGGACGCGGTTATGGAAAAATCCAACTTGAAGAAACTTACTATTTTAATAAATGGATTCAGACTCCCTGGTTGAAAATAAAAATAGAGAATCACGGTCTTGCAACTGCCGAGGAAAAAGGACATTATTTTGAATTTAAGAATCCTGAGTCCTTAACTTCACAATATCAGAGCGTTTTTCAAGCCAGTAAAACAGGCGAAAATACAAGTATTGTCCGTCTTTCCATTACAGGAAAAAACTCCCAAAAAAACAATCTTTTTTTAAATACCCTGTCTAAAGTTTTCATACGTGCCAATCTGGAAAAGAAAAACCAAATTGCAACCAATACAATTGGCTTTATTGAAGAACAATTGCTGATTATTTCTGATTCATTGGTACAAAAAGGCAGTGAGCTCAGCCATTTTAGAACATCTCATCAAATTCAAAGTGTATCAACGCAAGCCTCTCTTCTGTTTACACGAATAGAAAATATAACCTCCCAAATTTCGGACCTAAGGTTATCTAGAAACTACTATGTTTATCTTAAGGAATATTTTTCAACCGATTCATTGCTCCAAAAAAGCATTGCCCCAGCCGCTTTCCCAATAACAAATGCAATAGTTTCGGAACAAATTAATAAAATCATCGAGTTGAATAATGAACGCCAAATACTATCGCAAAACCAGAATCCGTATTTTATTGAGTTGGATAGCAAAATGGAAGTAATCAGGCAAACATTGATTAATGGAATTATCAACCAAATCCAAATTATTGATACAGAAATTGTTCGTCTTAGAGAACTCAATGCCGAAACAGCTTCTCAACTCTACCAACTTCCTGAAACTGAAAGAAAACTACTTGGTATTGAAAGACAATTTGATTTGAACAACGAAGTTTACACTTTTCTCCTCCGAAAGAGAAGTGAAGCCCAAATCCAAAAAGCATCAAATACTTCTGACCACACAATTCTTGAATCGGCCAGATATACCGGTCAAGTATACCCTACCACCGAAAGTGATAAAAAGCAAGCCGTTTTAATTGGCTTTATATTACCAATTGCCTTTATTGTGATACGTCAATTACTTAATAATAAAATTAATAGCTCTGAAGACGTAGAACGATTAACAAAACTTCCAATTATTGGACACGTAATACATAATGCCAGAGAAGGTAACAATGTTATAACCCTTTATCCAAAATCTGTTATAGCTGAAACATTTCGAAGGGTGCGTACCAGACTTGAATACATGAATGGTGAAACTCAAACTCCTGTTATTGCCATATCATCATCAATGGCTGGAGAAGGAAAAACTTTTTGCGCATTAAATTTGGCTTCTGTTTTTGCAATAACAGGAAAAAAAACTGTTCTGGTAGGTTTTGATATGAGAAAACCGGGGCTTAATAAAGTCCTCAATGTTAACAACCACAAAGGCCTTTCTCAATATCTTATTGGAAAAGCTACATTTGAAGAAATTGTTCAACCTGGACCGCAGGATAATATGTTTATTATAGCTTCAGGCCCCATACCTCCAAATCCATCTGAGTTAATTGGATCACCCAAAGCTATGACCTTATTTGAAAGATTAAAAAAAGAGTTTGATATCATCCTTCTGGATACGCCACCCATGGGAATTGTTACCGATGGATATTTGCTCGCCCGGCATGCTAATTCTCTTGTTTTTTTAACTCGCCAAAATTACACCGTAAAAGAAATATTTATTCATACCATCAGCCAAATGAACGAAGAAGGCATAAAAAACATTGGGATATTAGTAAATGATATAAATGTAAAAAAAGGCTTGATGGGATATGGTTACGGATATGGTTATGGTTATGGATATGGAACCGGATATGGCCATGGATATTATGAGGAATGAGAAATTTGATAGAAACTGAAAACAAAACAATGCTTAAAACACCTCGCTTTTTTGTCAGTTTCGATTAAATCCTGCACATTTATTATATAAGATAACTTAACCTGATAACACTAAATATTATGCGAATAAATTTCACCAAACTAACCATTTTTATTACTGGTATTATATTGGTTATTGCACCCATAATTTCACGTGGTCAATCATATAGTCATTACAATAATAACGGTTACGATCCGTTTTTAAGAGAACTATATAAACCCGGAAATAATCTGCACACCTCAGTCAGGCCACTGCGAATGGACGAAGTAAACCGCTATATTTCAAGCGACTCCCTGATTCAACGCGGACTTAACAAACCAAATGGAAAATTAAATATTTTTCAAAGATTTATTCACGATGACTTAATAAAATGGAGTGATAGTAAAGGTCCTATTACAGTCTGTGTAAACCCTCTTTTCAATTTTGAGATGGGAAAAGAAACCTCCGAAGGAAAAAAAACTTGGGTAAATTCCCGTGGAATAATGCTGGAGGGCCAAATTGGAAAAAACTTTTCTTTCTATGCTGATTTTTATGAAAACCAAGGTGCTTATTCAGGTTATATCGATGAATATATTGCCAAACGCAAAGTTGTTCCGGGCCAGGGAAGAGTAAAAAACTTTGGTGATAATGGCTATGATTTTTCGCAATCTACTGGCCACATTTCTTATAATGCAGGTGATTATTTTAATTTCCAGCTTGGTTTTGGCAAAAATTTTATTGGCGACGGCTACCGAAGTCTGTTATTATCGGACAACACTTATAGTTATCCATATTTTAAATTAACAGCCACTTTTTTGAAAATTAAATATTCGGTGATGGTGAGCCAGTTTCAACACCTCGATTCCCTTCTGCACACCGATGGCATGGAACTTTTAACGCGTTTTCCTACCAAGTATGGTGCTTTCCACTATTTAACATGGAATATTGGAAAGCGCATATCGTTGGGTGCTTTTGAGAGCGTTATTTGGGCAGCAGAAGATGAAAGCGGACATAGAGGAATTGATATGAATTACTTAATTCCAAATGTGTTTTACCGTCCAATTGAATACGGATTAGGTTCACCTGATAATATGACAATAGGAGCCAACCTAAAGGTAATTCTTTGGCCCGATGCTGCATTTTATGCCCAATATGTTATGGGCGAGTTTAAACTTGATGAAGTTATGTCGGGTGATAAATGGTGGGCTAATAAACAGGGTTTTCAATTTGGTTTAAAAGCATACAATTTCCTTGGAGTTGAGAATCTTGATGTTCAGGCTGAATACAATCAGGTACGTCCCTATACATACTCTCACTATTATTCAATCAACAATTATGGCCATTTTAACCAGGAATTGGCTCATCCGCTTGGGGCTAACTTTCGCGAAGGTATTTCCATTTTAAGGTATCGCAAGGGAAGGTGGCATATTAAAATGGAAGGTATGTACGCAATACATGGTAAAGATTTTGACTATGATGTTAGTTATGGAGGTGATATTTTTAAAGATAATGAAGATCGCAAAAAACCGGATCCGTACGGAAATATCCTAGATGCATACGGACACGTAATTGGCCAGGGCTTAAAAACAAACATATTCAATGGTTCTGGAGAAGTATCGTTTCTGATTAATCCTAAAAACAACATGAATCTGGCAATGGGTGTTCATCATCGAAAGTTTTCAAACGATCTTGATTCAGGTAGTAATACCAATTTCTATTTTACTCTGCGTACTTCGCTACAAAACTTTTACTACGATTTTTAGTAATATTTACTCTGAAATCCGGCGGGTCTTAATTTTTCCTGCCGGATTTCCCCTGTAAATTCCATATGGTTCAAGACTTACAGAAGCTACACTCATTACACCCAAAACCGAGTGACTGCCGCAAATAACGCCACCTGTAACCATTGCCCCGGCCCCAATCCATACACCATCTTCGAGAATTATTGCTTTTACTATTAAATCGAATGTCGATTTAGAAAAGTCGTGATTACCATTCAACAGTATTGCTCCCTGCGATATGCAACAATTGCAACCAATTCTGACTTCTGCCAAACTATCAATCCAAACCCTCTCTCCAATCCAGGTATAATCTCCAACAGATAAATTCCATGGATACTTAATACTTACTCCCGGCTTAATAACAACCCCACGGCCAACTCGTGCACCAAAAAGCCGTAATAAAAAAACTTTTATCCCTGATAATCCATTAATTGGATTTATAAAAAAAAAGACGTTGGTTACAAACCATAGTGATCGGATTATAACATTCCTTCCGGGATTGTACCAACTATTGTTGAATGCTGAAAGATTGGTAATTTTATTATCCATATTGCGGTAATTTCATCAAAAAACATTTTCAAATATACCGCAAAAGAACTAAAATTCAAGATACATATGCATTTGGTTGTGAATGAGTATGTAAATAACACCATTATTCAATTTGATTATAAATGGAGCTTTTTTAGTAATTCTTGTAAACCAAAACTCCAAAATGCTTTTCTTTGTGATATAAACAAGACAGCTAACCAAAATAAATTTATGCGAGATGATAATAACTAAACTAACAAGTTAAGCCAGGTTCAATTAATCAAAAGAATCAATTGATAATTAAACAACAAATGAAATATAGATTAGTAATTCACTGAAAATATTTTCAGTGGCTACAGCAATTTAACTTACTATTTATCAATAAAATTCAAGAAAGACATTTATCTATAATCCATTTATGGACAATTTTATATCAAACCATCTGGGCGAACTTGCAGCTCTTTTTACAGCATTTTGCTGGACTATAACAAGTATGGCTTTTGAATCGGCTGGTAAAAAAGTAGGTTCGCTTTCGGTAAATCTTATTCGTTTAGTCATTGCATTTGCTTTTCTTGGTATATATACCCTCATTACACAAGGCCATTTTTTCCCTTCAGGGGTTGGAGGCCATGCATGGTTTTGGTTAAGTATGTCAGGTTTGATTGGCTTTGTTATTGGTGATTTACTTCTATTCCAGGCTTTTGTGGTTATAGGAGCCAGAATTTCCATGTTAATTATGTCATTATCGCCCCCCATGACTGCCTTATTTGGATGGATTATTATTGGTGAAAAAATGGCCTTAGCCAGTATCATTGGAATGACAATAACTATTATTGGAATAGCGCTTGTAATAACTTCAAGGCCGTTAAAAGGCCAAAAAATTAAGTTTCATTATCCTCTTAAGGGGATTTTACTTGCACTGGGAGGAGCAGCCGGGCAAGGATTAGGTTTAGTTCTAAGTAAATTTGGAATGCAGGACCTTGATCCATTTATGTCGACTCAAATAAGGGTAATTACGGGTATTGTTGGTTTCATCCTTTTATTTACGTTATCAAAAAACTGGTCAAAAATGTGGTTGGCTGTTCAAAACAGGCAGGCGATGTTAAGAATCAGCACAGGAGCCTTTTTTGGACCATTTTTGGGCGTTTCATTTAGCTTACTTGCAATTCAGTATACAACAACCGGAATAGCTTCAACTCTTAACTCATTAACGCCGGTCTTAATCATTCTTCCAGCATGGTTAATTCTTAAGGAAAAAATAACATCAAAAGAAGTTATTGGAGCTATTATTGCAGTTTTAGGGGTTTCTATCTTTTTTATTTTCTGATTTATTTTCCCATAATCAGAATAATAATACCGATTAGTATCCCGGCAAGTAATAAAGCTTTACGTCCAATATTCTTTTCCTTAAATAACATTGCCCCAAAGAAGAATGAAACCATAACACTTCCTCTTCGAAGTACAGACACAATAGAAATTAATGAATCGGGAAAATCCAGAGCATAGAAATAAAGAAAATCGGCAACCACCAGCGATAGTCCTATTAATGGAATGCTCCATTTCCAGAAAAACTTAGGAGGACTTACCATAGTTCTGCGAATAATAAACACTACCGGAGCAAGTAATACAACCTGATAAACTGAAAAAAAACTTTGGACTGCCATGCGGTCGATTTCCCTTATCAAAAACTTATCAAATAATGCACTAATAGAACCAAAAACAGTTCCCAATACAGCAAAAAAGATCCATTTGTTTTTCCTGAATGAGATGCCCTCTTTTCGGCCTGCAGTAGAAAAAAGAAAGAAAAATAAAAGTGTTACGATTAACCCTAACCATCGAACAGGATTTAATTGTTCACCGAATATTATCAGGGCACCCAATACAGTCCAAATAGGTGATGTTGCCCTTATGGGAGAGGCTATTGTAATTGGGAGATGTTTCAACGAAAAATATGAAAATATCCACGATGTTAATACAATACAAGTTTTAAGAATAATAAGAAGATGTTCACGTACTCCTATTATCGGAATATAGATGCTGCTTTGCGACTCAATCACACCTATTCCTGAAAAAAAAATTATCGGAATAAACAATAATGCACTGCTAAATGTACCAAATAACAAAACAAGCCAGACAGCATTATCGCGTAAAGCATGTTTTTTAATCACCTCGTAAACTCCCAGAAAAAAAGCTGAACCTAAAGTAAGAAACAACCAAGCCATGTCAATTATCCTTTAAACGGCAAAGCTAATCCACTTAATTGAAAAATCCCAACGAATGAAAAGACTATAAAAAACAACCATATTTATAATAACAACTACCACTTGCTATATAAGCCTGAATTACTTCCAGTTACATAAACCTAATTTTATTATTCCTTTGAAGATTAATGTTACCAACTATTGCCTTTAATAAAAATTTAAGTTAATTTTAAAATAATTGGTATTTAAAATAAAAAAACAACTATTACATACATCTGTCAGCGAGATTACACGAGTATCCATTCATGAAATATCTGCTTTTAAAAAACGGTCAAATTGCAAGTCAGCAGAAGCTCATAACCGGAGATATTCTGATTGGAAACAACCGGATAATGGAGGTTGGGCGCAATATACGTATCTCATCTCCAAACACTTTAGTCATTGATGTTTCAAAAAAGTATCTTTTACCCGGATTACTCCATTACAATTGCCCATTCATTAAAACCGACGAGAAAGAACAAACCAGCTCATCCATTTACATAGCTTTATCTCATGGGGCTACTTTCTTAATGGATACTCTTAGACTTAAGAAGGAAAGCAACTTTAAGGAAACCATTGAACAATCCAGAGAAAGTTGTAAACCAATCGTTACTGACTACAGTTTTCATCTTGGAGCATCTGCTTGCTCCAATGTTTCCAGTCGCGACCTTAATTATGGCTTTATTCATGAAGGAATTACATCGTATTATGTAAAATGGAAACATATTGAGAAACTAAAAGATGGACAGCTTGATCACCTATTATCATTAGCAGCGAAATTTCAACTACTTATTTTATGTGAAACAGGTAGCATAAAAGAATCTCTTCTGGTGAATAAACGCCAGTTTATCAAAGCTTATCTGTCAAAAATGCAACAACTTCTTTCGATACTAAAAAACACCGGGTGTCCTTTTCTATTCGTGGATATAGCTATGGAAGAAGAACTGGAAACACTCTACTCCGCTTCGCATCCTGGCTTACCTGTTTATGCCTCGGTTAATCTTAATTGCACTAACAAATTGATTCCGGGTAGAATAAAAGTTTCTCAAATAAGCAATATCTGGGAAAATCCGAATATTATTCTTGCGCCACCAAATCTGGCCAGTCCCGATGCGAGTATAAATGAATTCATAGAAAATGGAAAATCGCCAAGTTTTCTTCTTGGTATTTTTGAAAACATGACGGATATAACACCATCTTTACTAACCAAAGTATGCGATATGTATGCCACACGTCCGGCAAGAATACTCGGGGTATATCCACAAAAAGGAACTCTTGAGTCTGGAGCCGACGCGGACATCATTATTTGGAATCCATCTGAACCCGATAAATCAAAAACCATTGGCTCTAACACGTGTCTGCTCAGAAAAGACATAAGTGCACTAGTGGTAAACGGAGAGATCATTTCAGACGATCAATTAGCAACACCAACCCGATTTAACGGGAAATTTATTCAACGTAATTCGCTTATTACTACAAAACCGTTAATACTTCAGAGTTAGACTTCATATAAACCTTACCACCAAGCAGCCGCAGAATAGCAAAAGAGCGGTAATGGACGTATTTTGACAAATTGGTCACTAAACAATATTGATTTCATAGTTTTATAACAAGCCGTCTGTAAAAAACAATGTTTTCATTTTTTTCAAACTTTTGAAGGTAAATCTTGTTTATAGATTACTATTCAACCAACAGTAGTAATAATTAACTATAATAAAATGAGAAAAACAATTTCCAGAATCATTGCGGTATTTATGATAATGTTCTTAACACAATCTATAGCCGCACAAACCGGTCTGCACCAGTTTAGAGTTAAAACCCTTGATGGAAAGACATTTGATTTTGCATCCTTAAGAGGAAAAAAAGTTATGGTAGTTAATACTGCCAGCAAATGTGGATTTACGCCACAATTTGAACAACTTCAAGCACTTTACAAACAATATGGTGGTGATAAATTTGTTATTATTGCCTTCCCTGCCAATAACTTTGCCAATCAGGAACCCGGGTCTGCCAAAGAAATACTCGAGTTTTGCAGCTTAAACTTTGGAGTTACATTTCCAATTATGGAAAAAGTTTCGGTAAAAGGAGATGACCAGCACCCTGTTTACAAATGGCTCACACAAAAAGCAAAAAATGGAGTAGAAGAAAGTATTGTAAAATGGAACTTCCAAAAATACCTTATTGATGAAAACGGTCAATTAGTAAAAAGCTTTGCACCTAAAGTAAAACCCGATGATCCCCAAATAATTGATTGGATAACGGGAAAATAAAAAAAAGCTGTCCTTTTAGGGCAGCTTTTTTCATATAAAGCCTGTTTTAATTTCTTACGCTCAGGAAAGCATGGATATTAATACACCGGCAGCAACGGCAGAGCCAATAACTCCGGAAATATTTGAAGCCATACAATATTGTAAAACATGATTAGTTTTATCATACTTAAGCGCCAATTCGTTTGCAACACGCGAAGCCATAGGCACGGCACTTAATCCAGTGGCACCGATAAGCGGGTTAATTTTTTTCTTGGCAAAAAGATTATAAACTTTAACAGCAATAATTCCTCCACTAATAGAAATAGCGAAAGCAAGAAAGCCGCCAATAATAATTCCAATAGTTTTAAAATCAAGGAATACATCGTGAGTCATGGTTGCACCAACCGACAAACCAAGAAATATTGTGGCAGTATTCATAATAGGTCCTGTTGCAGCATCGGCTAAACGTTGCGTAGTTGTTCCAATCTCCTTAATAAGATTACCAAACAACAACATTCCTAGCAGAGGCACCGATGATGGGACAAAAATGGCTATTATTACACCCAGAACAATAGGGAAAATTATTTTAACAAGTTTAAGGTTTTTAATCTCATGTTTTGAAGGATATAATTTATCCTGTGCTTTCATATTGATTAAAAACTCCTTTTTTGTCATTAATAAATTTGCCACTAAAGGTATAATTACAGGAACAAGCGACATGTACGAATAAGCAGCAATGGCAATAGGTCCTAGTAAGTGAGGAGCCAGAATAATAGTTGTATAAATAGCTGTTGGGCCATCAGCCCCTCCAATTATACCAAGAGATGCGGCTTCATTTGGTGTAAAACCAAGGGCGATAGCACCAAAAAGAACCATAAAAATACCAATCTGAGCAGCAGCACCAAAAAAGGATAACCGCAAATTACGCAACATCGGTCCAAAATCAGTTAATGCACCTACCCCCATAAATATTATTGGAGGTAAAAACCCTGTTTTAATGAGGGCATAATAAAGGTAGTTCATGATACCATATTTGCTGCCAATCTCAAACAGGTTCATATAGCGGTGATCGGGCAATTCAATCATGGAGGAAGGAACTACTCCCATACCTCCACCCGGCAGGTTAGCTAAAACTACTCCAAAAGCAATGGGAACCAAAAGTAACGGTTCATATTTCTTGGCAATTCCCAGATATAGCAGAATAAAGCCAATCAACAACATTAATAGTACACCAGGTTCTTCTGCAATAGATGAAAAAGCAGTCATCTGGTAAAGCTGTTCCAATATCTTCATTGTTGTTTCATTTCAAATTTAGTTAACCGTAAGCGGTCTGAATCAGACCGCTTACGGAAACAAAATACGTTCTATTATCTTACAATTACCAAAACATCATCTTCCGATACATCCGCTCCATTGGATATCAGAATTTTCTGAATCACACCCGATTTGTCAAAGCGAATGGCATTGAAGGTTTTCATGGCTTCAACATAACCAATCAGATCTCCGTCTTTTACCTGATCACCAACCTGTATAGCTCTTTCACTCGAATCCTTAACCAGATAAAACTTACCTTCCAAAGGAGATAATACCGACTCTCCTTCTCCTAAAGATGCTGCAGACGACTGAACTGGTGCAGCTACTTGCAGGTTAGCTGCGCTTGTTGATCCATCCTGTCCGTAAGATACGCTTACCAAAAATTGTTCTCCGTTGACATTAATATTCATGGAAGAAGGAGCCCAACCAGCTGGTACTGAAGGCACAGTTACAACTTCAGATGCTTTTGATTTAGCATTTTTAAGTTCGCTAATTTCTGCAACAAAAGCTTCCTTTGCCTTACCTGACTTGTACAAACGGTATTGTTCGGGGTGCATAGCCAATTCAAATAATTCTTCATCATCCTGACCATATTCCCATCCGTTCTTATCCATTTCCTCGCGAAATTTCGGAAGTGCATCGGGGTATAAATCCTGAGGATTACCGGTAAAAAACTCCCTACCTTGTTTTTGTGCCAAAGCCTCAATTTCAGGAGCCAGTTTGCCGGGTAAACGACCACTCTTTCCAATAATCATATCCCAGATATTATCGGCTATCATACTCCAACGTTCGCCACCTTTTTCAAGCTGAAGAACATTCATTATAGCCAGATTTTTAACATACTGACTAAAAGGTGTAACCAATGGCGGATAACCAAGCTTTGGCCAAATAAACTCAACTTCGTTGAACAATTTAATAAGCAATTCATCCTGGGTAAGTTCCGGTTTATTATTTTTTGCCTTCCACTTATTAAGGCTACTCAAGTTATTCTCCAAATCAGCCATAAGACTTCCCATCATACCTCCGGGCAAACCCGGACCAATAAGAAGTGAATTCATCTGAAGGTTTTTAGCACTAATGAAATAGCCCAGAAAATCATCCATAAATTCCTGAGTAAGACTACGTACCTTCATGTAAGCATTCATATTTATTTCAGGAACATCAAAACCTGCATCCTTCAACATCGGTTGAATGGTAAGAATATCTGCATGTCCAGTGCCCCAAGATAAAGGTTCCATACCAACATCAACATAATCAACACCCTCGCGACATACTTCTAAAATGGTGGCTACTGAAAAACCAGGTCCTGCATGACCATGATATGTCATTGGAATATCCTGATGTTTGGCCCGGATTCCTTTAACAATGCGACCCAACCAAGCAGGACGGGCAACGCCGGCCATATCTTTAAGGCAAATTTCATCAGCACCAGCTTTTATAAGCTGATCAGCAAGATCAACATAATACTCAACTGTATGAACTTCAGAAAAAGCAAGACTCAAGGCAGCCTGAGAAATCATTCCTCCCTCTCTGGCATATTTTATTGAATCAATAAGGTTACGTGGATCATTAAGACCGCAAAATGAGCGGGCAATATCAGTTCCCTGCTTCTTTTTTACTTTATACATTAATTTTCGAACATCCGATGGAACCGGTGACATTCTAATACCATTAAGAGCACGTTCCAGCATGTGGGTCTGAATACCGGCATCATTAAATGGTTTAGTCCAGGCCCGTACTGCTTTATTCGGGTTTTCGCCAAAAAGCAAATTTACCTGCTCAAAACCACCTCCATTTGTTTCAACCCGGGCAAAACAGCCCATTTCCACAATATATGGAGCAACTTTTTCCAATTGATCCAATCGGGGAACATATTTCCCAGATGATTGCCACATATCCCTGTAAAGCAGAGAAAACTTTATTTTCCTTCCCATAATCACAATCTATTTTATTTTTTTTCGATTTTTACAATTTGTCCTTTCCCTTGAGTCACCACTTTAACAGCAGCAGAAATAGCCGCTATTTTTGATAATTGTGGCGAACCTGCAACCTTAGAGAGTTTCCCATTTTCTTCCAACACCGGCATATACCGGTTAACAAACAAAATGATTCCATTTCCAACTAAAACTACTACCCACAAAATCAGGGAAACAGTAACCATTCCAACCCCTAAGAGCATCAATGCCTCCTGATAATACTCATTCATATTACAATCTTTATTACAATTTGTTACTAAATGAAATTTATTAGCCTAATTTAATTACAATAATATGCAAAAAAATAGCAATTTTAAAAGAAATCAACACAAATATTATTACCAAAGATAACACATCCTCCATATAACCTTATCATTCTTTACTTTACATTATTAACGATTTTTTTACGCATTTGTAAGAGTTTATAACATAAAGATGTCAAAACAACAGTATCACATCTTTTTTACGTACAATAACAAAAAACCGTAACCTTGTATGATTTTAATATTTAATAACATAGAGCACAACAAAGGTAACACCCATTTGTTTTAGTTATAATTAAAAGGTCATCACGCTTAAGCAATCCTGGAAATAAAAAGGAGAAGGTTATATTAAATTTACCAACATCCCTAAAAATGGGATTAATAAAAGAAACATGATTAATGAGAGTCGGCTTTTTAACATAGACTAAAATCCATAGGTATTACGATGCAAAATTGATAACCAGAGCTTGAAATAAAACAAAACCTAAGGCCTAATGTTTTATTAACCAAACAGTAAAGCTCTCTGACCTGTGAATTTAAGTTACTCAGTAAAAAGAGAATAAAAAAACCATCAACATATTATATAGAAAAAGGTATTTTTATAGTCTAAAAAAAAAATGATGAATCAGGCTGCATCAGACTTAGCAATAATAAACGGGCAATTTACAAGAGAAACCATTACCTTTAACACCATTCCCGACCAACAACTTATATATGAAGTGTTTAGAATTGATCAGGGACAACCTGTTTTTCTGAATGATCATTTAAATCGTTTGTTCAATAGCATTATAAATACTAACCACAGCTTTAGTATATCAGAACCGGAAATAAAAAAGAGTTTGCTTTCGTTAGTTCAACAGAGTAAAGCCTTAAATGGGAATATAAAAATTGAGGTTTGTTTTTTAAGAAATAAATCGATAGAGCAGTATTATAGAGCATTTTTTATTCCAACATCCTATCCTGATGAAACGATGTATAAAGAAGGTGTTTTCTGCAATTTTTTGGAAAAAGAAAGGGACAATCCTTCAATAAAAATGGCCAATCCTATATTGCGAAACCTCAGTGACTCCATTATAAAAAAAGAAAACATTTACGAAACGTTTCTGGTTAATAAAGATGGGAAAATAACTGAAGGAAGTCGTTCAAACCTGTTTTTTATAAAATCAGGGGAAGTATTCACAGCTCCCAGCCAAATGGTATTAGAAGGTATTATGCGTCAAAAGGTAATACAGGTAATCAAGGAGAGTAATATAAAACTTAATCTGGAAGCTGTAAGTATTACCAACCTCCAACAATATGAAGCCTGCTTTATAACTGGAACCTCTCCCCGTGTGCTACCAGTTAAGAAAGTAGCCGACATTACTTTTAAGGTTCCTGAAAAATTAACAACAAAGGTTTCTTTATTAATTAACGAGTTAATTAATAACCATATAAATCTTAATAAAACAATTTGATTATATGATTACTCCCACCAGAGAACAAGCGCTTGAACTATTTAAAAAATATAACAAAAGTGAGAGCTTAACCAAACATGCACTAGCTGTGGAAGCCGTTATGCAACATTTCGCCACCTTGTTTGGAGAAGATCCTGTTAAGTGGGGTATTATTGGTTTACTTCACGATTTGGACTATGAACAATATCCTGAGCTACATTGCAAAAAAAGCACACAAATTCTAAAAGAACTAAACTGGCCTGATGAATACATAAGAGCCATAGAAAGTCATGGCTGGGGAATATGCACTAAAACTGAACCTATTCATCAGATGGAGAAAGTGCTTTATGCTACTGATGAACTTACAGGCCTTGTTACAACTTCTGTTTTGGTAAGACCCGATAAGGATATTTCGCTAATCACAGTAAAATCGGTGATGAAAAAATGGAAGGACAAACGATTTGCAGCAGGTGTTAACCGCGAAATAATTCAAAAAGGAGCAGAAATGTTGAATATAGAATTACAAATTCTTATTGAAGAAACCATAAATGGCATGCAAAAGATTGCTCAAGTACTGGAATTACCTCCACTATAATAAGGTAAAAAGGGAGAATAGTGTACAAAACACCATTCACCCTTAATTATATCTGAGTTACAAAAAATACACTATCCTAATATTTCCAATCGCGTGCAGCCTCGTACATGGCTAATACATTTTCCACAGGTGTTTCAACCTTTAGTTTATGAGAGGGCCCCAAAATAAAACCACCTCCCGGAGCCATCATATCAAGTAATTCTTTCACTCCATCTTTAACTCTTGCCGGAGTAGATTTTCTAAGAAGTAACTCCTCATCCAAAGCGCCACAGAATGTTATCAGTGAGCCAAAATCTTTTTTCAATCCTTCGGGCGACATCCCGGCTGCACGTGTTTGAATAGGATCCAAAACATGAGCACCAATAGATATAAATTCAGGTAATAATTTCCTAACACCACCACAACTATGCATATAAAACTTCACCCCCAATTTTTTGGGTATCTCATAATAACTATCAAAGACAGGCCTTATTACTTCACTCCAGGTTTCCGGGCTAATAATTAAGCCACTTTGAGCACCAAAATCATCAGCAATACGAATAAAATCCACGCGATTACCTGTAACTGCAAAAAAAGCTTCAATAAACGATAGGTAAAAAGCAGAAACCTTTTCAACCAAACCTTTGAAAAATTTGGGATGATACATCATCACCTCCAAAAAATTATCTCTTCCAATCAACCTTTGAATAATACGAAACAGACCTGGAGAAGAGAAACCAGGCGCAGTCATAATAGCATAATCGCGATATTTCTCAACCTGCTGATCCAAAACAGAGAAATCAAACAAATCAATAGTTGGCCATGGATAATCAGCCAATACAGCAGGGTCAGTGATATTCTGCAAGGGACATGTCATTATATCCCAATATTTAAGATCACCCCTGCCCGCTAGTTTATATTCAACCCCCCAGATATCCGTTTTTACTTCACCGCCTTTTTGAATTAAATCCGGACCAATGTATGCCGGTTCAACCCATCTGAAATCAACATCTAAAAATTCCAGCATTTTATCCATTTCCGAAAACCCCAAATGATTCATCATTTTTGAAGTAAACTCAGGAACTCCCCAGTAAAAAATCGGAATTCTGTCAGGTTGCTCATGATTGAGAGCAGTTAAAACACGTTCTTTGTGGTTCATGAAGACAAGTTTAATGAATATTAATCATCAAAATATTTTTTTCAAAAAACACAACAAGGTATACAAAATTTAAATAAAACCCAATGAAATCGAGCCAATTCAATATTATCAGATAAATAAACACAACGTACTACCTTCCTTTTAATGCTTCAAAGATTAAAATTCCTGCTGCTACAGAAACATTTAGCGATCCAATTTCACCTTTAAGTGGAATAAATACTTTGGTGTCGCACATTTTTAATATCTGGGCTGAGATTCCTTTATCTTCTGCTCCCATAACAATGGCCATACTTCCTTTAAAATCAGCATTACGGTAATCAACATCACCTTTTTCAGAAGCCCCAACAATAAAGAATCCCGCTTCCTTAAGAAATTTCATTGAATACCAGAGTTTAGAAACCCGACAAACCGGTATGCGATACAATGCTCCGGCTGAGGTTTTAATGGCATCACCATTAATTGGAGCACTACCCTTTTCGGGTATTACAATAGCATCCACTCCGGCACATTCAGCAGTACGAGCAATAGCGCCGAAATTTCGCACATCGGTTACACCATCCAATACCAGAATCAAAGGTTGACGACCGGCATTAATGGCCTCCTGAACCAAAAGTTCTAAATCCTGATAGTCAACAGGTGATATTATAGCAACAACACCCTGATGATTACCGGTAGCAAAATAATTGATTCTTTCAAGCGGTACCCTTTGTACAGGAATATCCAGTTTTTTAATTTCCTGAAAGAGCTCATTATAAAGAGACCCCTGAAGGCCTGGCTTCATAAGCACCTTCTCTATGCTTTTTCCACTCTGAATTGCTTCAAGAATAGAACGGATTCCAAACACTACGTTATTTTTTGACATAATTATTATTTCTAAGAATACATTTCCAAATTGGATATCATACAGAACTTCCATCAAATTGGAAGTATTAGCCAATATACTTTTTTGAGCAGATTAAATACAAGATAAGAACATCTTTAATCCAAATCCAATAAATTTCGTTGAGATTCAACCTCTTGAAGTTTATGATGTAGGATTTCCCATGATTCCATTTTTGCTTTAAGGTTATTCTGAATCATTTCATACTCATTATAAATGGAATCAGCCATTGTTTCCTGCGAAGGATTTTGAAGAATATTATCAAGCTCCAGAAGCCTGTTTTCGAGTATTCCTATCTCCTTTTCGGCTAATTCAATATCAAGCGTAACTTTTTTTATTTGTTTATTAATTTCCTTTCGTTCCTCAAATGAAATTCGTCCTTTATTCTCAGAAGTCTTCGCGATACCTTCGCTCAAAGGACGATTAATTATTTCGAGTTCTTTGAGGTTGTCAAGTTTTTTCTTTTTTAAGAACTCATAAATTCCACCCAAATGCTCCTTGATTTTCTTATTCTCAAATTCAACAACGCGATTAACCAAACCATCGAGAAATTCCCGGTCGTGTGATACTAATAATACTGTACCCTCAAAATCGATAAGCGCTTTTTTTAGAATCTCTTTTGACCGCATGTCAAGGTGGTTGGTGGGCTCATCCAAAATCAAAAAATTCACTGGTTCAAGTAATAAAAGTACCAGCGCTAAACGAGTTCGTTCGCCTCCTGATAAAACAGATACTTTTTTTTCTACAGTCTCACCACTAAACAAAAATGCGCCAAGCAGATCCCTTATTTTTGTACGTACATCACCAACTGCAACGCTATCAACAGTATCCAGAACTGTCACCTCGTTTCTCAGCTTATCGGCCTGATTTTGCGCGAAATAGCCAATTTTAACCTGATAACCCAGCTCAATAACTCCTTTATGATCAAGCTCATTCATTATTATGCGGGCAAGCGTAGTTTTTCCTTCTCCATTTTTCCCCACAAAGGCAATTTTTTCACCACGCGAGATACTAAAACTAATATCATCGAGTACCTGCAAACTCTCATACGACTTTGAGATATGAGTTCCTTTAACAGTTACAGCTCCTGAATGGGGAGCTTGTGGAAACTTAATTCGCAGCGCGCTCTGATCAAATTCATCTACTTCAATCCTGTCAATTTTTTCAAGCTGTTTTATTCGCGATTGAACCTGAACCGATTTGGTTGCTTTATATCTGAAACGTTCAATAAACTCTTCGGTACCTTCAATCTTTTTTTGTTGGTTACGAAATGCAGCCAATTGCTGTTCATGTCGTTCCTGACGTAAAATCACAAACTGAGAATAAGCAACCTTATAATCGTATGTTTTCCCCAGTGAAATTTCAACTGTGCGATTCGTAATATTATCAAGAAATGCTTTATCGTGAGAGATTAGGACAATTGCACCAGGATAACTTCTTAAATAATCCTCGAGCCACTGTATGGATTCAATATCAAGGTGGTTAGTTGGTTCATCCAGAAGAAAAATGCCTGGTTTTTTTAAAAGGATTTTTGCAAGCTCAATCCGCATACGCCATCCGCCACTAAATTCGGAAGTTAATCGGTCAAAATCAGACCTCTTAAACCCTAAGCCCTTTAATGTCAATTCAATCTGCGACTGATAATTTTGCCCTCCCAGTACAGAAAAGATATCAGATTTTTCAGTAAGGGTGTCAATCAGCTTCATATATTCGCTAGAATCATAATCGGACCGGTTGTTGATTTGCAAAGATAGATTATGAATATCGGCTTCAAGTTTTTTCAAGCTCGAGAAAGCCTGTTCAGCTTCCTGACGCACCGTCTGGATATCGGAATAAATCATGTGCTGCGGCAAATAACCCACTGTCAATTCTTTAGGCATAGCCACCTGACGACGCCGCCATTTGACCTGAAATAATTTTAAGCAATGTGGATTTACCGGCTCCGTTTTTACCAACTAAGCCGATCCGGTCACGTGGATTTATTAAAAAAGAGATTCCCTCGAAAAGACGAAAACCACCAAAGTCAACTGTTAATTGATTAATAGATACCATTAAACATAAAACATTTACAATACAAAACCCTTCTCCAAAACTTAATTTTATTTAATCTTACTCTCATAAAAACCCTGCTACACAAATAAAACTTTTAGTCCCATGGTTTGTCTATGAAATCCGATTCATTATCAACGAATAACAACAGGTATTCGTTCTGTTGTAAAATCGGAGTGAAACTTAATAAAAAATAACCCATGATTATAAAAACCACCCCAATTGGATATCCGTTTAAAATCAAAATTAAACTGAATCTCATCATGTTGAAAATTATTCAAGCAGAGATCAAAATCAGATCCAAAACGGTAAATAGCAGATATAAAATACATTGAAACATCATACCCCCATATACCATAGCGCGAATAATTGGATGAAATCCCCGAATTTTGAAAGTAAGGAGAAATGGCATGTGGCTCGGTATGAAACCAACTACGATATTTCTTAATAAATTGCGTGGTTTGTTTTTGTTTATAATCAATCCCAAATGGAGAAAAAATAGAACCATTTAATTGATGAATCTGCTCTGGATCAATGGTTTGAAACCTCAACCAATCCGACATCCCAAAAAGAGTTATGTTGGCTTTGCTTATTTCCTTTACCCCTGCAAGAATGGGAATAATCTTCGAGACTGAAGCCTCATCAACCGATGGAACTACAATAAAATTAGGACCTTCTTTATTAATTATATTCTGTAAAGCGCCCAAATCATTACCTTTTGACCGGTATTCAATATAATTTATAGTTTTGCCATTTTTTTGATTAGCCTGCAACCTAAGATGATTTACAAATAAAGAGGCACTTGTTTCCGACTCGGGGGGTAAAATAACAATAAGTGTAGACCCAGCCGCCTGATGAACAATTTCATTAGCCATCTGATTAAAATACAAGCTATCAGGTGTGTTAATATGAAAAAGATATGGATTGCGTGTTAATTCAGGATTAGTATTTGACATTGGATAAACCAATGGTATTTGGTGCTTAAGACTAAATTCAGATAGCAAAGGTAACTCTTGAGCAAGAGCTGGACCTATTATAAGATCAGCATCAACCAAAGACTTATTCTCCAGTACCTTTTTAAGAGCCAATGAATCATGCGAAATATCAAAAACTGATAATTCCACATTCACACCTTCTTTTTTTAATGTATCCAAGGCAAGAAGCATACCACTGTAAAATTCAAAGAATACTTTTCCACGACTAGCCGATGTTGGTAAGCTATGCATAACCCCAGAACTATCAGCAATATTGGAAAAACGACTGGCCTCATTTGCTCCAAATGGGAATAAGAGAGCAACCTTTATTGGAACATTATGTCCTAATACCGAATTTCCTGAACAATCTCCATATTCATAAACAGGCAACTGTTCTTCATTAACAGAGTCGGGAACCACTACTTGGGAAAGCACTGATGCCGTCCGCGAGGCAAACCATTCATCAGTTGGAATTCGAAGAATTACACCTTTTTTAAGCTTGTTGAAATCAATTTCCGGATTAACCCCCTTAATGGTCTCCATATCAATATTGTACTTTCGCGATATGCCATATATTGTTTCCTTACGCGTTACTTTATGACTTGTATACAATCGGGCATCACTAACCTGCGGTTGCTGCAAAGTGGAAGAAACGGAAGGCCTGGGTACTCTTAACATATTTCCAACTTTCAAATCATCCTGCGACACACCAGGGTTGGCCGCCTTAATCTTCTCAACATCAACCTGATACTGACGACTTATCGAATAAAATGTTTGACCAGTTTGAATGCTGTGATATAAAAATTTATCACCATCAATAAAGCGCTGTGTTCCATCAGGTGACACTTTAACTATATTCACGGCTTCAACCACATTCTTTGGGATCCGCACCTTGCTTCCAATTGGAAGCTTTCCATCGCGTAAAGCGGGATTTGCCTCAATAATAACATTTATTGTTGTATTATACTCACGTGCAATACCATACAATGTTTCCTTAGGTTCAACAGTGTGATAAATAAAGGAATCGGGTTCATTTACAGAAGATACAACATTTTTATCGGAGGTTAAAACCGGAATTCTTAAAATTGCTCCTTCTACAAGTCCCTCTTGTGTTCCAATATTATTTTCATAAATCGATTCAATTGGTATATTATACTGTTTGGAAATAGAATAAGCAGTCTGCCCCTTTTCAACAGTATGATACATGTATGTACGCGACCGGGATAATTCCTGCGAATTACTGTTTCGTCCCTTTATTATGGGAACGCGGATAATCTGTCCCACTTTCAAGTCAACAGTAATATCATGATTAGCGTCCATAATTTCCTGCTGAGACACTCCATAATTAACACCAATGCGATACAATCCTTCACCATGTTGAACAACATGAAGAAAGTACTCCTTGCCTCCAAGAAGTATCTTTTGAGCAGGAGCAACCTGTTTGGATGTATCCTGGGAAATAAGAATAGTTAAATTCCCTAAGAATAAAACAACAACTAATAGTAGATAACGCAAAGCAAACATATAATTCTCAGTTTAATATCTTTATTAAGTAACAGATTCAATGACAATTTAAAATTCTGCTAATTACTAATTCTTTTGAGTACAAACAAGGGAACAAAGATACAATTTTTATCAGTATAGCACTGATTTATAAACTAATTAAAACATCTCAGTTCTGAAAACAAGCGATGTTCAAGCGATGTTGAACCTATTGTTTATATATACATTAAAGAGGGTTAACAGATAACTATCATAAAAAAAATAATCGTTTCCGGATTGAAAACGATTATTAATGTTAAAAATTGCGTTTGGGAGTAAAGGTTCAATTAGAATTTAAACCTGAAACATAATGTTTTATTAATCAAACAGTCAAGTCTTGACTTTCAAATTTAAAGAACAATATTTTTTCAATATAAAAAATCAAGTTTTCAATTGTGCCTCAATTTCCCTTATTTGATTTTTGAATTCCCTATCGGTTTCCATCAGATTTGAGATAGTTTTGCATGCATGCAATACAGTTGCATGATCCTTCTTACCAATTTTTGAACCGATAACCGACAACGACGAGTTGGTCATACTTTTAGAAAAATACATTGCTATCTGCCTTGCCTGAACAATCTCACGCTTACGAGTTTTAGACTGCAGCGACTCCATCTCCAAACCATAATAATTACACACTGTTTTCTGAATAAAATCTACGGAAACCTCCCGCTGTGACTTCCGCACCAATTTATCAACAACATTGCGGGCAGTATCCAGAGATATATCAACCCTGTTAAGAGTTGACATGGCCAGTAACATAATTAAGGCACCCTCAAGTTCCCGCACATTGTGATTTATATGAGAAGCGATATAATGAACCACTTCGGCAGAAACACTCATTCCATCTTTATAGATCTTATGCTTAAGAATATCAACTCTGGTATTAAAGTCAGGTGCTTTCAGATCGGCCGGCAAACCCCATTTAAACCGCGACAACAAACGTTCCTCCATTCCCTGCAAATCGGCCGGAGCCTGATCAGAAGTAAGAATTAGCTGTTTGCCTGTTTGCTGTAAATGATTAAAAATATGAAAGAAAGTATTTTGGGTACCTGTTTTACCTGCAAATTCCTGAATATCATCGACAATCAGGACATCAATCATCTGGTAAAAATTAAGGAAATCATTCTGTGTATTGCACCTTACCGATTCGGTATATTGAGTCTGAAATTTATTTGCAGTTACGTATAATACTGTTTTTTCAGCATAATTACGTTTAACTTCTACACCAATAGCCTGGGCAAGATGAGTTTTTCCCAAACCTGAATTACCATAAATAAACAGCGGATTAAAGGCTGTTTTTCCTGGTTTTTTTGCTACAGCCTGACTTGCAGCCCTTGCTAAACGATTGCAATCACCTTCAACAAAATTCTCGAATGTATATTCTGGATTCAATTGCGGATCAACATCCAGTTTTTTAATACCAGGTATTACAAAAGGATTTTTAATCGATAGTTGGTTATCATTTCGTGAAGGAGAAACAGCCCTATTTCTTAAATCAGACTTATTTCCGGTTGGGAAATTTACAGTATAAGGACCTGGATTGGAAGCCTGACCCTTATCCATCACCACACTGTATTCCAACTTAGCGGTTGAACCAATAAATTTACGAAGACTTTGACTAACCAAATCAATATACTGTTCTTCAATGATCTCGTAGAAAAACAAACTGGGCACCTGAATGGTTAAAACACCATTCTCCAACTTAAGTGGAACAATGGGCTCAAACCAAGTTTGAAAAGATGTTGAATCAATAGAGGTCTTGAATACCTTTAAACAATTGCCCCATACTTTTTCATGATCCAGTTTCATTTTTCTTTACCTTCCTTTATTATGTAATTCGTTTCTTAAATCGTTTCAAGACAAATTTTGTGAAAAAAAAAATGAAAAAAAAATGCAAAAACGCTTGATAGAATCAAAATGTATTAGATCACTTATTTTCAAAGCCTTAAGTTAAAGCATGTTAAAATACTCATTATCAAATTACTACCAATGGTCGTTTACTTTCAGTCGAATGGGGCAATTCATTGTTTAAAAGATCGTTGGTTCTTAACAAATAAAAAAAAAATTACATTCGTCAAAAAAATCCAAATCACTAATTTAACACAACAATCAATTTTTGAAGTTTATTTTTCGAAGAGCAGTTTTTATGCGAATAGGCTTTCCATCCTTCAATGATATAATTGTAGCAGATGGGAAAAGTGGTATTAGCCTGTCCTTTAGTTTTAATATTTCTGAATAGGAGCTGGTTTCTCCAACGGTATAGATATAATTTTTTCCATCAAAATCTTCAAATACACGTTCTTCATCTAAAACCAAGTTATTGCGTATATCTAATGGCGAAGTTGATTGGGCTACTTTAACTTTAAATACAACACCTTTTTCCTGGGCCAAAGTCTCGTCGGTATTGACATAAATCTGGCGTCCAAGATTAACAGCAGAAAAGCTTAAGTAACGTTCGGGATTATGACGAATATCAGCCAGCAAACGATCAAGATTAGCAGAAGCATCCTGCATGTTAAGATACAGGCTTTGATCCTCAAGCAACATGCCCAGAGAACCCTCTCCATTTGATACTTTACCAAGCAAAATGCTTAAAGCCTGAAGAGATGAATCGGCCGAAGCCATTATACCTGAGAGGTTGGTTTGGTTTAACTGAGAAGAGAATCCGGCAAGATTTGTAGTTATAATATCAAGATTAGCTCTTTGCATCTGAAGGGAATTGGTAAAACCTTCGAGGTTGCTGAAACTTTTTCCAAGATCGCCATCGGGTTCGAGTGAGTAATTAACCTTTCCAGAAATCGAGGCCAGGTTTCGCAGCGCTAAGTTTAAGTTATTAATACTATACTCCAACCCTTTTTTGTTTTCTTCTGAAAAAACACTACCAATATCAGTTAAAACTGAATCGAGTTTTACAATTAATCTTTCTGTTTTCTCCTTTAAAGGCAGCACTTCCATACTAACTTGATCAACCAGATCGCTCATAACAGATGTTTGCAGCGTATCTCCGGGATATAATAATTTTCCACCGGTTCCATCAACTATCTGAACTCCTTTTGTGCCCATTAAATCAAGGCTATAAATTTGAGCTACCGATTTTTCAGTTAGCATAATAGGTTTGTTAACTGTAAAGGATATCAAAAACAAATCAGTTCGCGATGGATGGAATTTTATTTCGCGAACAGTTCCAATTTTAAATCCTTTATAATTAATGGGACTTCCCACAGTTAATCCATCAACTCTGTTATATACACCATAATAGGCATCTCCTTTTAGAAAGAAATTGCTTCCCTTTAGAAAGTTTAATCCCCAAATTAAAAGGACCAATGATATAAGAACAAGAAACCCTATTTTAACTTCTCTTCTAATCTCCATGAAGATAATAATTATAAATTACACCTATTTTGAATTACTAAAACCAGGTTATTATTCAATTTAAACATATTAGCACAAGTCTTATATGTTCTGCAATCCACCATAATATTCTATAATCCGCAAGTATATTATATTGTTCTCAAAGATAGATAAAATATAGAACGATGCATATTTTGTTATTACTGTGAAAATTAGAATCATCTAACTGATGATACCGGAATTTTTTGCCCATCTTTAAATGCAATGATAAAACAGTCAGGAACTTTTTTACGAACATCTTTCAAAATTGCTAATATCTCTTTATAAGAATAAGCCAATCCTGTGGTATATTTAAATAAATTTCCTTCCTGAAACATCCATACATCATTAAAAAGAGAATAAGGGCCAGATTTATCTTTGATTTGTTGCCCTGAGGAAGCCACCTGTATCCGAAACTCTACCTGATGAGTCTTTGAATCAGATTGATTTTGATCTAATTCAACGGATGTCAGAACTGAATCCTGATTTTTCGCTATCTCAACAACATCTTGATTATTAACGGATTTTATCAGGGCACTTCGTGCCTCAAACCGGTTTTTATAATCCCTGATGGCTCTAAAAATCGCTGAAGCCAAATAATCCTTTCCTTCTTCCGATTTCAGAAACTTTTCTTCAGAATGGTTACTAAGAAATCCAACCTCAATAAGAATACCAGGCATCGCCGTCTTACGTAACACTAAAAATCCGGCTTGCTTTACTCCTCTGTTATGTCTCCCGGCTCTTTTCTCGAACTGGTCCTGAACAATGGATGCAACTTCAATACTTTGATCAAGGTAAACATTTTGAATCAGTTCGAAAATAATATATGACTCCATAGAATTGGGGTCAAATCCCTCATATTTTGTGGTATAATCATCTTCCATAACAATTACAGAGTTTTCCTTTTTAGCAACCTCCAAATTCTCCTGTGAACGGTGCAAACCCAAAACAAATGTTTCAGCACCGTATATCTTAGGATTACTTATTGAGTTTGCGTGAATAGAAACAAAAAGATCGGCTTTAACACGACTGGCAATTTCGGCCCTTTCATCTAAAGGAATAAAAACATCTGTTGATCTTGTGTAAACAACATTCACCCCTGGCATTTCATTTGTAAGGTATTCTCCAACTTTTAAAGCAATGGGTAATACTACATCTTTTTCTTTAACTAATTTTCCGATAGCACCGGGGTCTTTACCACCATGACCGGCATCAATTACTATGGTTTTGAATCCTGAGGATTTATCGGATTGACCCTCAACGGAAAAAGCAAATATAAAACAGAACACAACCATTAATAAAACAATCCTATTTTTATACAATCTGGTAATATTTGATTTTCTTATCATGGAACTTCAATAATTAAAACAAATTATGGTAATTACTCGATTATTTTCGCAAAATAAATGGTATCATAAAATTAACACTGCACCATTTTTTTTATTTGTCCGGATAATCCTACCATTTTTTTTAATACAGAATAATTGTGGTTTTACATAAACTCTGCCAAAAATAGTAAATATCTTTCTGTATGCCAGAATTCGCATTAAGTTTATTACCTGAGAAATGCCTATTGACCATTTTTTAGTTTATTTTTGTGGCACGACAAATAAGAAACAGCGCCTTGATTACAAAACAACATATCAGCCCAAAATATCTTGTAAGCTCCGTCACGTGGTCTTTGTCCGCGTTATTTTTATTTACTTCACTAACACTTTCCGCTCAGGTGAATGATCGGGTAATGGTTCTTGGTGATACAACTTTGACCACCTCGCAAGAGCTTGTTTCGGAAAAACAGATTCTAGGCTCAAGCTCTGATTCTATTGCAGTAGCGCAGAATAAGAAAAAGGAGAAGACGCCATTAATTGATTCGGAAATTAAATACAGTGCCAAGGATTCCATACCTTTTAAACAAAACAAGGTTTATCTTTATGGCGATGCATCAGTTAGTTATAAAGATGTTTTATTAACAGCCTATCATATTGAGCTTGATTTAGACAGCAGCATTGCCTACGCCACAGGCACTCTCGATTCACTTGGCGTTGAAACAGGGCTTCCGGTTTTTAAGGATAAAAGTGGTGAATATACCATGCGTAAAATGCGTTACAATTTTAAAACCGAGAAAGCAATAATTGAACATGTGGTTACTACACAGGGCGAAGGTTTTGTTGTAAGCGAGCTTGCAAAAAAGAATTCAGATAACACATACTTCTTAAAAGATGGCCGTTACACAACCTGTGATCAACACGACCATCCCCATTTTTATATAAACATGACTAAAGCAAAGGTTATTCCGGGAAAAAAAATCATAACCGGACCTGCTTATCTTGTAATTGAAGATGTTAAGTTTTATCCGTTAATTATTCCGTTTGCATTTGTACCCACCACAAAATCATACAGCTCCGGTTTTCTAATGCCTTCATATGGAGAAGAGAGTTCTCGTGGCTTTTTCTTGCGTGACGGTGGTTATTACTGGGCAGCTAATGACTATTTTGATTTTGCTTTAACCGGAGATATATATGCCAATAGTTCCTGGGGTATACGGGCATCCTCAAAATACAAAGTTCTGTATAAGTTCAGTGGTAACTTCTCGGCCCAAAAAATCACCAACATATACAGCGAAAAAGATTTACCTGACTACAGTAAAACTAATGATTTCTCCCTTTCCTGGTCACACAGCCAGGATTCCAAAGCAAATGCATATTCAACTTTTTCGGCAAGTGTAAATTACTCAACCAGCTCGTATGACAAAAATAACGTGGGAAGTATAATTAATCCTGTGGTTCTTGCAACAAACACAAAACGTTCAAGTGTTAATTACTCACGACGCTTTCCAGATAAACCATTTTCTTTAAGCGGATCATTGCAGCATTCGCAAAATAGCCGTGACACCACCATTGACTTAACTGTTCCAGATTTAACATTTACTGTAAACAGGCTTTTTCCATTCAAGAGCAAGAACAAAGTAGGATCAAACGAAACCTGGTATGAAAAGATAAGCTTTAGTTATACTGGTAATACACGTAATTACATTCACTCAAAAGAAAGTGAATTATTAGATGCCAGCTTAGCCAAAGATTGGAAAAACGGAGTTAAACATTCCATCCCTGTTTCCATGAACATGAAATTACTTAAATATTTTACCCTAACACCAAGTTTTAACTATACTGAGAGGTGGTATTTCAAATCAATTTCCAAAGAATATGATTCTGATTTAAGTAAAGTTGTTGATAAAGACACCACTGCTGGTTTTAACAGAGTTTATGATTATAGTTTAGGCGCTAGCACATCAACCAAGCTTTATACTTTTTTTAAGCCTAGTCGTGCTTTGTTTGGAGATAAAATTGAGGCCATACGTCATGTCATGACCCCATCAGTCAGTTTTTCCTATCGTCCCGATTTTGGAGATCCCAAATATGGTTACTACGACTGGTTTGAATATTATGATGCTAAGGTAGATGAAATTGTAAAACACGAATACTCATACTATGACGGAGCCATATTTGGCATTCCGGGTAAAGGAGAGTCGGGATCACTTGGAATAAGTCTTGGGAACACTCTTGAAATGAAAGTTAAAAGCGATAAGGACACTACTGGATATAAAAAAATAAGCATTTTGGAATCGCTTAACTTTAGTACTTCATACAATTTCCTGGCCGACTCAATGAAATGGTCAAAAATATCCATGAGTGGACGCACAAAAATATTCGGAACCAGTATTAGTTTTGGAGCAACCTTTGATCCTTATGTTTTGGATACTCTCCCAATGGCAAAAAATGCCACAACAAATAGAATAGTAAGGAAGAATAAGTTTGAGTGGACTGAAAATCACAGGATTGCACGAATGGAAAGTGCCAACCTAAGCTTTGGCTTTAATTTTGGATCGGACACGTTTAAGAAGAAAAAAGAAGGGAGCGAAACTCAGGAACAAACAGGAGGCTCACCTGAAAATACAGGCCACGGAGGACCAAATAGTGATGCTGGCTCTTCACAACCACCCCTAACCATTGAAGAAGGAGATGTAGGATATGTAAAATTTGATATGCCATGGAGCATTTCAATCAATTACAGCATGCGTATCACCCAGGGTAGCCAATTCAATATAGAAAAAATGGCCTATCCGTATAAATTCTCTGCTGATATTAATATGTCGGGAAGAATTTCTTTAACACCAAAATGGGATATTAACATGTCGAGCGGATACAACTTTGACCGGAAAGAAATATCACATACCAACCTAAGAATTGCGCGTAATTTACACTGCTGGAGTATGAGTTTCAATATGGTCCCATTTGGAACATATAAATCGTACTTCTTCTCAATTGCCGTTAATAGCAGCTTGCTTCGTGATTTGAAATATGAAAAACGGACTAATGCAAGAGATAATCCCAATTGGTATTAGTGTTTAAACCAAATTGGTGTTCTGTATATTTTGTTTGTCAAACCATAACAAGCCCACACTTTATGGTTATTACTTGAGATCGTTTGGTTAAGGATACAATTAGTATAATAATGTTAAGGCACTCACCCTTCGTTTTCCTCGTAAAGAGGTAATGCTTACCCTACTAAAAAGCACTCCGCCAAGTGAGCCAAACAATGAGACACAGGTGCGAAAGAGCGGTAAAGAGTGTACTTAGGCATATTGCTTAACAGAAACAACATCCAATTATTACCTGTCAACTATACGTTTACATTTCAATGTGTAACTTTACGTAAATTGCATAATAGAATGAAAGTGGTCCTAAATGAATTATAGTGGGTGAAATCAATAAATCAGTCATAATATTTGTTTGACCCCCCTGATATCATATTGAACCAAGAAAGTTAAGTAATCCAACTTATTAAATCTTATTTATCTCAAGATTTACATCCAAAGACAATGTAATGAAAAGAATCATCCAAACCACCAAGGCCCCTGCCGCTATTGGCCCATACAGTCAGGCTGTTGAAGTCAATGGAACGCTTTACATTTCGGGACAGGTACCCATTAATCCTGCAACAGGAAAGATTGTTGAAGACGATATTACAGCGCAAACCAAACAAGTAATGGAGAATATTGGAGCCATATTAAAAGAAGCGGGTTATTCATACTCAGATGTGGTAAAATCGACCTGTTTACTGGCCGACATGGCTGACTTTAAAGCTATGAACGAGGTTTATTCAACTTATTATACCGAAAATCCACCAGCAAGGGCTGCCTTTGCAGTTAAAGCATTACCCTTAGGCGCTCTTATTGAGATTGAAACTATTGCTGTAATATAACAAAAACGCCCCGTAAAACGGGGCGTAATGCTGTTTGTTTGAAAAACGTAAAGTATGTTTATTTAAAAAATACTATTCAGGAACCACTTCAAATTCAATGGATACCTTAACATCACGATGCAGTTTGATGGTAGCGGTATAAGTACCAACTTCCTTAACCTGATCATCTTTAATAGTGATATTTTTGCGTTCAATGCTGAATCCTTGTTTTTCAAGAACCTCAGCAATCTGGATATTATTAACAGAACCGAAAATCTTACCTGTAGTACTGGTTTTAGCACCAATAGTAATTTTCTTACCTTCAAGTTTTGCAGCAATAGCAACAGCTTCCAAGCGGATTTTTTCCTCCTTATGAGCTCTTTGCCTTTGATTCTCAGCATTAACTTTTCGGGCAGATTCAGTTGCAAGAATAGCAAAACCCTGTGGAATAAGATAATTTCTACCGTATCCGGGCTTTACCTTAATAATATCGTTTTTATGGCCAAAATTAGCCACGTCTTCTTTTAATATTACTTCAATCATGGTCAGTTCCTCCTTAAATTATTTCATCAAATCGGTTACATAAGGCAAGAAAGCCAAATGACGAGCTCTTTTTATTGCCTGGGCAACTTTCCGCTGATACTTCAAAGAGGTACCGGTTAAACGACGAGGAAGAATTTTACCTTGCTCATTGAGGAACTTTTTCAAAAATTCAGGATCTTTATAATCCACATATTTGATTTTGTTCTTCTTAAAGCGGCAATACTTTTTCTTTTTTATCTCAACCGATGGAGGAGTAAGATATCTAATTTCACTTTGATTCTGTGCCATGGCTTATTTCTCCTTTACTTCTTTTTTGTTACCACTTCTTCTTTTTTCGCTGTACTGAATTGCATATTTGTCCAGTTTAAAAGTTAAAAAACGGATAACACGCTCATCACGACGATAATTTAATTCCAGCTTTTCAATAAAAGTTGGATCGGCTTTGAACTCAAGCAGACTGTAAAACCCTGTTGACTTCTTCTGGATTGGATAAGCCAGCTTACGAAGGCCCCAATTCTCCTCATGGACAATCTCACCTCCATTTTCCAGGATCAAGCCCCGGAACTTTTCTACCGCTTCCTTCATCTGAACATCAGATAAAACGGGAGTTAAAATGAAAACGGTTTCATACTGATTTAACATACACTATTAATTAAAATGTTTGAATTAATTTGCGCGGCAAAAATAGTTATTTTTATCGAAAAATAAAAGTTCTTAGTTCAATAGTTCTTCAAAGTTTTTATCATATTAACAGCCAACACATTGAAAGAATACCCGAGAAGCAATTAAACCTCTTACAACCACATAATTACCAATATAGCATCATAAAAATCAAGAATTATCAGCCTAATTTGTAGCGATTAAGTATTAACTATCTATTACAATTATTACTTTACAAAACGAAACCTGCTAAAAGCTTCGGGGTGAATTTCACACTAAGTAAATATTCACCCCGTTATAATAAGTATATATCGATTAGCTAAATTTCATGTTCCCCAAAATACCTCATAAACTGAACTCTCTCGAACAACTCAGGATTTGAAGGCATGGCCTTTTGACCTAATTGATGAATATCGGAAATGGTTTCCAAACCCTTTTTATCCATCCACTTTTCCAGACCATAGAGCATATCTTTAATATAGCCCGTACCATTTTTATACATAGCTGAAACTACCTGAACACTTGAAGCTCCAGCCAAAAGCATCTTTATTAGGGTTTCCGGTGTATGCACGCCAGTGGAAGCAACCAAATCGCAACTTAATTTCTGAGACAAAATGGAGATCCACCTCAGTGGAAGAACATAATCAACAGGGGTTGAATAAACCGCACCCGAAATAAGACGAATATTTTCAATATCAATATCTGGATTATAAAAACGGTTGAAGAAAACAAGTCCATCAACCCCACCTTTCTCCAATCGTTGAGAGATATTTCCAATATTGGTAAAATAAGGCGAGAGTTTAACTGATATTGGGATGGAAACCCGAGCCTTGACTTTTTCAACAATGCGAAGATAAACTGCATTAATGGCTTCTGCATCTTCATCAGTGCCGAACGGCATTTTAAAGATATTCAGCTCCAGGGCATCAGCACCAGCATCCTGCAACTTCAGGGCATATGAGTACCATTCGCCCACCGACCGACAGTTAATACTGGCTATTACCGGAATATCTGTTGATTCCTTAACCTGCTTTATTAGTTCAGCAGTACCTTTAAGCACATCATTTTTCAGCTGATAATCGTAATAATCAAGAAACTCCAAATTATTATCCTGATATCCCAATTCCTTTTTTAGAGTATCCTTAAATTCCAACTGGATCTCTTCCTCAAAAATAGATTTCAAAACCACAGCCCCGGCACCGTTGTTGGCCAGTTTTATAATGGATTCAGCATTGCCGGTTAAGCCACAACTCCCAACAATTAAAGGATTCTTAAGTTGAAGACCTAGATATTTTGTAGATAAATTAGCCATTTTAAAAAGGATTTAAGCGTTATTGTTACTTAAATAATCGTGCATGGAATTAGCTGCTTTACGGCCATCGCCCATCGCAAGAATTACGGTTGCCCCTCCCCTTACTATATCTCCACCAGCAAACAGATCGGGAATTGAGGTTTGCAAGGTATCGGGGTTAACTTCGAGTGTTCCCCACCGGCTCACCTTAAGATTAGGCAGCGATTGGGGAATCAGCGGATTAGGTGATACGCCCACACTCACTATTACCGAATCAACATCAATTAAATATTCAGATCCTTCCAATGGAACAGGAGAACGGCGTCCACTGCTATCAGCCTCGCCCAAAACCATTTTCTGAACGCGCATCTGTTTAACTCGTCCCGATTCATCTCCAATATATTCAACAGGATTGCAAAGAGTAAGAAACTCCACACCTTCTTCCATGGCATGTTTAACCTCTTCAACTCGCGCAGGCATTTCTTCAAGCGAACGACGGTAAACAATCATAGCCTTATCAGCGCCAAGACGCAGAGCAGTACGAACTGAATCCATGGCCGTGTTGCCTCCACCAATAACTGCAACACGTTTACCACATGCAACAGGTGTATCAGTATCTTTCTGTGAAGCACCCATCAGATTAACTCTTGTCAGATACTCGTTGGAACTAAGAATCCCAACCAGGTTTTCGCCGGGAATATTCATAAAACGAGGTAATCCGGCACCACTTCCAACAAAGAAACCTTTAAATCCTTCTTCACGCAAATCCTCTATAGTAGCCGTTTTCCCAACAATAAAATTGCTTTCAAATGAAACGCCCATTTTTTGTAGGCCGGTAATTTCAACATCCACAACTCTATTTGGAAGACGAAACTCAGGAATACCATATTTTAATACTCCTCCTATTTCATGAAGCGCTTCAAAAACGACCACCTCATATCCAAACTTAGCCATTTCGCCAGCAAAAGCAAGCCCTGCAGGCCCTGAACCAATTACGGCAACTTTTTTCCCGTTGGCAGGAGCCACTTCCGGAATCGAAATCTGGCCACTCTGTTGTTCATAATCAGCAACAAATCGTTCAAGATAACCAATAGCTACCGGATCCTTTTTAAGTTTTAGCTGATAAAAGCATTTTGATTCACATTGTTTTTCCTGTGGGCAAACCCTTCCACAAACAGCAGGCAGGGTACTGGTTTCTTTTAAAACCTTTGCAGCTTCAAGAAATTCACCTCGCTCAATGTTTTTTATAAACTTTGGAATATTGATTTCAACAGGACAACCGGTAATACATGTTGGTTCAGGACAATCGAGACATCGATTAGCCTCCATAACAGCTTGCTCAACCGAAAGACCTGAATTTACCTCCACATAAGAATGGTTACGTTCCAAAGCCGGAGCTTCGGGCATATGAACTCTCGGTATATCAGTCCTTTCCTTGTTTTTCTTAGATTTTCGTATTTCTTCGCGCCACTCAGCACTACGTTCAAGTTTTAGCTTTTCTATATCAGTTGCCATATTTTACTTATTTTTAGAAGCGCAATTGTATTCTTCTTCTGCATGTTTTTCCAGTTCCTTGTATCCTCCCAAACGAAGCAACATCTCATCAAAATCAACCTGATGTGCATCAAATTCAGGTCCGTCAACACAAACAAAACGTGTTTTACCTCCAACTGTCACGCGACAAGCTCCACACATACCTGTTCCGTCAACCATAATGGTATTTAAACTTACAATGGAAGGAATATTATGCTTTTTCGTGGTTAACGATGCAAATTTCATCATAATAGCCGGACCAATTATAACCGCCTCATCAACTTTTTCGCGGGCCACAACCATCTCAATTCCATCAGTAACAAGACCTTTTGTGCCGTAAGAGCCATCATCGGTCATAATTATCACCTCATCAGAAAAGGCTCTAATTTGTTCCTCAAGGATTATAAGATCTTTATTTCGGGCAGCAAGAATTGTAACAACCCTATTACCAGCCTTTTTCATTGCCTCAACAATGGGCAACAATGGCGCAACACCAACACCACCACCACAAGCCAGAATTGTTCCAACCTTAGTTATATGTGTAGCCTGGCCTAAAGGACCAACCAAATCAGAAATAATATCTCCAGGTTCAAGTTCTGCTAATTTTCGCGATGTAACTCCAACCTTTTGTACCACCAGTGTAATGGTACCTTTTTGAACATTCGAGGCTGAAATAGTTAAGGGAATACGCTCTCCTTTATCACCAATCCTTACCATAACAAAATGACCAGCCTTTCTGGCTTTTGCGATGCGGGGGGCTTCAATTTCGATGCATACCACATTCTCAGAGAAAAAACTCTTACTTACAACTTTATTCATTCGAAAATAATTTTTCTTTTATTGATTGAATAAAACTCACATGTTTGAACTTCAGCTAGTAACTAAATAATTCTAAACACATTGGTTTAATCATGTTATATTTTGTTTTTATTACCACATGCAACTCATCCTAAAGCGTTGGAACTAATTTCACACATTGATATTTATTACATCAGCCACATAGAACATTCATTTGAAAAAATTATAAACAATGCAATAATATAATTATGGTGAAGTTAATGAGGTAATTCACTTTAACGTAAAACCACAGGTTATAACGTTTCCCAATTATAAAAAGCAAACTTACACTTGTTATATATAATTATAAAATAACAATAATCGCAACTGCCTAAATTATTTATTCACATTATAAAAACAAAGAGAAGCCTATTAGAGAAATATTGAAACTTCTGAATTTTCTTAAAAACTACAATATTCACCTAAACAGCTATGTTCCAAACATGAACAACAAATCTCAATAAAATCACTCCGACGATTTAATAAAAAAACCGCAAAATCAATGACAATATTCATTAATTCGGGCAAAAATAGTGAATAATGATTATAAACGAATGCTCATTATTAAATAATTATTATTTACATCGTATTTAAATAATAACCATTCACAAGCTGAATCGAGCCATGAGTAAAGTCATACTCGCACAGGGTAATAGGCTCCCGCCTTTCAGACGGGAGGCTATCTGACCATTGAAAAACAAATTATAGACACATGAAATCTTAATAATTACTTAGAGGTAAAACTAAATGCCTTATTTTTGTAAAAAGAATCTGTCATGGCTAAAAAACAAAGAAACAATCAAGGAGGCATCATATTCAGTACTAACCCCCAATTTGAGTATGAAAGCAACGATCAGGAAGCTAATGAAACCCTTCCTCCTGAAAAACAAAACCTAAAAATATGGTTGGATTCAAAACAAAGAAAAGGAAAAACAGTAACCCTTATTACTGAATTTAAAGGAACCCCAGAGGACCTAAAAGAACTGGAAAAGAAACTCAAAAACATCTGTGGTAGCGGTGGGAGTTCAAAAGATGGAGAAATCCTTATCCAAGGTGATTTTAGGGAGAAGATACTGATTTATCTCACTGACAAAGGATATAAAGCAAAAAAAGCAGGAGGCTGAAATGACAATTGTTTGGCTTATTAATTCAATTATTCAATAACTTTTTTGTTGCCTTATTAGATAATGTATCGATACATGGACCGTGGCACAATACTTTTATTTCCATCTACTTATAAACCACCCAGCTATTTTAATTTAAACCCAGATGATTAAGCGTTAGCGGTTAATTGATAGTAAATCTCTTTAAAAATTAATAATAAAGGATGAAACAAGGAGTGTTAACTTTTATTTCATCCTACTCTCTACTTAACAATCTGATTTTGTTAATTTTCATATTATCTAGCAATCGCTCATATAGCTAAGCATAAATACCCAATTTAACCTCAACGGTACATACTTTACCTTCCTTTTGGTTAAATTTACCCAAATAAACCTGAGTAAAGAGATATATGGCGCCATCACCCATTTTTAATCATCTGCTAATTCCCTATGTTATAGCAATGTTTCTGGCTATTAATATGGGGGGAAGTGGTGTTGGTCCTTCATTTTCTGTTGCCTATGGAGCAAACATTATAAAAAAGAATCTCATTCCCGGATTATTCGGGGTAATGGTATTTATAGGAGCTATTGTGGCAGGTAAAAGCACCTCCTTAACCATTGGAAAAGATTTATTACCAACAGAAATGATGGGATACACCTTGGTTTCAATTATTCTCTTTTCAATAAGCCTTTCGCTCCTTTTTGCAAACCTAATGGGAATTCCTCAGTCAACCAGCCAATCAACCATACTGGCTGTTACAGCACCTGCTCTATATTTTAACAAGCTCAATACCAGTAAACTTTTTATCGATATTATTCCCACATGGTTTGTTTTACCGCTGGTTTCTTTTGCTGTTTGCTTTTTAATTGGAAAATATATCTATAATCCTATCCGGCGTAGAGGGTACCTGATGTCGTCAAAAACTCATAATCATCCAATTTTAAAAGTATTGGTAATTGCCATGTCCCTTTATGTTGCATTCAGTATTGGGGCCAACAATGTTGCCAATGCTGCTGGCCCCATTGCATCTATGACTATCAACGAACTTGGAATTAATCCAACTGATCAGAATTTTTTACTGATAATGATTATTTCAACATTGATAGTTGCGCCCAACTTTGGTATTGGCAGTTCATTTTTTGGTCAGAAAATCATGCAAAACACTGGCAAAGAAATTATCCTATTTGGAAAAATAGAAGCCATTATTATTGCATTTGTTACGGCCAGTTTATTGTTAATGGCCTCAGTAATAAAGGGAGTACCAACCTCGCTGGTTCAACTAAATGTTGGAGCCATTTTAGGAATTGGGGTGGCAAAACTTGGAGCCAAAAACATCTTCCGAAAAACAGAGGTTAACCGCTTTTTCATTATCTGGCTGATTGCACCCATAATTGCCTTTACGAGCGCCTTTTTGCTTACCTGGCTTTTCGATACCCAGGGATGGTTATAGATTACCCTTCGAGCCACAATTTAAAGGCCTGTACTTTTTCGCGGGCAACAATAATGTCGGCATCTGTTTTAACCCCCAGTTTTACTTTATATCGACTTCCTGAATAAGCCACAACATCTGAAATACCTGACAGAGCTACAATATGACTGCGACTCACACGAAAAAAAGCCGCCGGGTCAACCAGTCCACAAATCTGTTCCAGAGTAAAATCCAGCGCATAATCGGCTCCTGATTGTGTTTTAACAAAAACGGCCTTGTCGAGTGAATAAAACAATACGATATCGCTTGTAAGGATCATTTTCAGATGCTCCCCCACTTTAACTAAAAATCTACTTTTATGGGTATTGGTCAGTTGATTCAATGTGGCAGCAATGGACTCAACCTCCAACGACGCCGGCCGTGAATAGTATCCGTTACGAAATTTCTCAATGGCAATTGCCAGCTCCTGCTCTTTCAGGGGTTTCAGCAAATAATCTATGCTGTTAACTTTAAAAGCCTTCAACGCATACTCATTAAATGCCGTAGTAAAGACCACCGGAAAGGGTACCTTTATCTGTTCAAATATTTCAAAACTGATACCATCGGCCAGTTGAATATCGAAAAAGGCTAAGTCGGGTTTAGGGTTGTGCGAAATCCAGTCAACAGCAGCCTTCACAGAATCAAGAATCGCCAGTATTTGCCCATCAGGCACCAGCTTTAAAAGCATTTTAACCAGCTTCTGTGCTGAAAAGGGCTCATCTTCAACGATCAGTATTTTTAAGGACATAGAATGATATATGATTTGGTTTAACCTTTTTATACAATAAACATTAAACTCTTTCCCTGCTTCACAGAAATTTGCAATAAATTGCGAATCTACATAACCTGGAAACTTTTTCTGCTTCGCAGAGATTCGCGAATCTACATAAATTAGAACTAATTAATCCATAAATACCAGACTCTGGATTCTGGTGCATTCATCCCTAATTCTGTGACCTAAACATCTTCAATATCGTTAATAATGGGCAGGCAAACTTTAAAAAAGCCCTCTGCGTTAACCACTTTAACGTTCTGGTTAGTGAGCTGTTCATATCTCCGGCAGATGGTTTTTAGTCCTATGCCCTGGTTATCAATCACCACTTTACGGGGTTGGTAAGTATTAACCACAACCAGTTCGTCCTCAATCCTTGTGACAGTAACCTTAAGGGGATTCTCCACCGAGGCTTCATTGTGTTTAAAGGCATTTTCGAGCAGGATCTGCAAGGAAACAGGAACCACAAACCCACTCTGATCCTGAACATCCATTTCGACTTGTAAAGCGGCGCCTTGCCGTATTTTGTTTAAATAAACATACGATTGGGCAAATGCAAGTTCCTCGGGTAAAGGCACCATATCGCGATCTTTTTGCTGCAGCACATACCGGTAAACATCTGAAAACCGTCCAATAAAATCCTTGGCTTTATCAGGGTTGTGGTCAATAAGGGAATCGAGCACACTCAGGCTGTTGAACAGAAAATGGGGATTCACATAGCTCTTTAACGATTCGTATTGCGAGGTTAACGCTTCACGTTTTAAATGCTCTTCATTGACCAGAAGAGCCCGCCACTCTTTGAAAAACTTAGCAATATAAAAAACACTGCTAATAACCAGAGAGATAAAAAGCTGAATGATTCCAATCAGAAAAAATAACTGCGGCCGTTCTTTCAGATTATAATTCGAGATAAGGAAATAAAAATAGTGATTTACCAGAAAAATAATAACCGCAGAAATCAGAATGGTTCCAATCACATCCAGCAATAATGTCAGCCCGGGCCGCTTATGCCAGGGATAATACTTTCCCAGAGCAGCCGAAAAAAGCTCGTTGGCCTTCCATAACGACAATCCGATAATCAGTGAATACAGGGCGGCCCGGATAAAAACATCCGCCGTTTTCAGTATGCTTCCCCAGCTAAAAACCAGACTGATGGTTAATCCGATCAGCATAATAATCAGGACATCTCTTGATGTCCCGATTAAGAAACCTTTAATC
>CAZSQG010000004.1:2741-5473 GCA_964608615.1 uncultured Marinilabiliaceae bacterium | reverse complement strand
GACAATTGGCGTCATTGAAAAAATGGCTAAAAATGGTTAGAAATGGAATATCTGCATTACTCACCTTGTTCACTTTTTTCGATCATATTAAGGGTTATTTCTTTGCCCCAATGGGGAGCAATGGTTGGCTCCTCTGAATTATTAGTGAAACATGTCATAGCTTTCTCAAAATGTGGCAAGGCATTTTTTGCACCTCCTCCAAACATGGATGGTGTATGGTAAACATTCATTCCCAATAAAAAATGAGCCCTGCCATTATCGGGATTCAGACGGAGAGCCTTTTCAAGGGCTTCGGAGGCCATTCCTGAATACTTCATCCCCCGCAAACCATTAACCGCAATCCGGCCCTGGTATACATAGGCTTGCAAGGTTTGTAGTTCCGAAGCATCGCCACCCAGAGCCATCGATTGCTTAATATCTGCTTCAGCCTGATCCAGGATAGCGTCCTTCTGATCACCGTTGGACACCCGGAAGCTAAGGGTAATACGGGCATATGCCAAATAATAATAACCCTCCCACCGCTTGGGATGAGCCGCAACAATACGCTCCAGCTTGCCAACACACGATTGCCCGGTCTCGATAGTTTGATCGCGATACAACTGATCAACAGTTTCAAGAACCACTGTTTCAAATTCGGGGTTTATGGCTTGCACATTTCCCCAAAAATAAACTAAAAACGAAAGAATAAGCACTGTTTTCATAATCATTGTTGTTTAAAATTAGAAATTAATGAAGTTTATGGTAATTAAATTTTTAAATCGAAATCACCTGACTACATCTTATTATGGGCTTCAGAGTGTGAGAAATACTCCAATCAGATAAAACCTTTTCGATTCGGGAATAACCGGATAACCGGGATAAACGTTGTTGTTATCGGGTTCGGATGCATACCGGTAACCAAAGATATTGGAGCGGCCCAAAAGGTTGCTGACCGATGCATAAATGATAGCCGGTTTACCCAGTATGTCCCTCAAATGACTACAATTGATGCTCACATTACTGTAATGAGGCGTGATACCGGTCATAAAACCCGGCTTGTTTGGGTTGTGATAAGGCCGGCCACTGGTCACCGTAGCCGATAAACCTACCTGCGTGGTAATAGAGTTAAACCAATACTTACCCACCCACGACAAAGAATGTTTAGGTGCAAAAGTTGGCGTTGCCTGCTGCGGATAATCGCGGTACAGACGCTTCGAATCCAATAAAGAATAGGAGATCCAGAAATCAAGGGACCGTATGGTTCGTTGATCCCGGTAAAAAACATCAAGTCCTTTTGAAAAACCACTGCCACTATTTTTATAGGTATTGGGATCCCAAAACTCCTGACTATTAAATGTTACCAAATCATGGTATTTTTTATAATAGGTTTCAATTCGCACCACCCGATCATCCCGTTCCCATTGCCAGTTTAAAATGGAATGATCGGCCCGTTCAAAGTCAAGGTTATGGGTAAACCGCAGCAAATCTTCCTCAGGAGTTTGATAAAAATGGCCATATGCAAACGAAAGCTGACTATAGGCATTGAGCTTCCAGGCTGCTGAAAACCGCAGAGCCGGCTTAATTTGTTCGAGCAAAGAGCTGTGTTCGCCCCTAAAACCAATACGCGCGGCCAACCTGTCGAATGGTAGCCATTCTGACTCGGCAAAAACGGCCGTTCCAAAATCATGAAACTGACTAATATGCTTAAATCCCGATTCTGTTTCAGAGTAATCTTGCTTAAAACGGTTAAATGTTTCCTCGATGCCGGTAATCACTTTCAGGTTTGAACGTACCTGTTTTTTTGCGGTGGTCTTGAAATGAAGGTTCTGGTTGGTTTCATTAACTTTAAAGTATTGAAGATCGAGACGATTATCATCGAAAGCAACAGCCAGTCCACCTTTCACAAACCACCCATGGGATATTCCACCGGCCAGGTTAATATTGGTATAGCTGTTGCGGTTGTCGATAAACAGTCGTGCCAGGCTACCCGGATTGAGCGTATTGGGATAATCCAAGCCAAACTGAGATCGGGAAAAGGTACTGAAAACCTTTAACATCCCTTCATTTTTCAACCGTTGCCGGGCGCTCACCTGCAGACTAATCTCCCGTGGCGGGGTATTAAACCCATGCTCCTGCGACACCACCTGATAATAAGGCCCGAGATTGAGGTAGTTGATCCCTGCCGAAAAAGCACGTTTCTCATTGCAAAAAGTCTGAGTAATTCCCTGCCCAACAGTCAAAAGTGAAAGCTCGGTTTGGGTTTGATCGGGGAATGAGTTGGTAGTAAGGATCAGGGCCGACGACAGAGCCTGGCCATATTCGGCCGAATAGCCGCCGGTACTAAAGGTCGTTCCGCTAAAAAGGAAGGGAGAAAACCTGCCGCGCGAAGGCAGATCGGGCAGGCTTGAAGAATAAGGTTTTTTGCACAGTAACCCATCAATAAAAGTCTTCGACTCGTAGCCATCACCTCCCCGAACAAACAAACGGCCATCCTCGCCCACCACTGAAGTTCCCGGCAGGGCCATCAGCGCTCCGTAAATATCGCCCTCGGCACTGGGGGTCGTAACAATATCGAGCGGATTGAGCGTGATGCTTTTCTTATCGTCACCTGCTTCAAACATTCCTGCGGTAATGATAACATCACCAAGTTGCCCAACAGATGGTTTCAAAATAAAGTTAACCTCAACAGGTATCCCGATCAGATCGACCTTTTTCTCCTGAGGCTCATACCCCAGAAAAGAAACCATAAGCAC
>CAZSQG010000004.1:1224-2731 GCA_964608615.1 uncultured Marinilabiliaceae bacterium | reverse complement strand
ATAAGCACCACGATACCGCTTTGAGCCGTCTCGAAGCTAAACGATCCATCCACTCCGGTTCCATCGCCATCGTAAAAACCTTTAATAAATACATTTGCACCCGTTAGGGGATAACCCGATACGTCTTTTACACTTCCCGAAACGGTGTTTTGCGAAATCAGCCAACCACAGCTAAAAAAGAAAACTGCCGTAGCAGAAAAAAAAAGTTTAATGTGCCAGGAATACTTCTTTCTATAACTACATGGAACCTGCCAGTAATCATTTTCCTGTTGGAGGACAACTTTACTCATAGATCGTTTCATGGCTAAATGTTTACAAAATGATCATCACAAAGATGACCCATGAAAACGCACCATAAAACTAAAAGGAGATTGGCTGTTGAATAAGACCGACGAGTTGAAGAAAAACAGGACTGAAATTACAATCCACAGGGCATAAAACAGAAATTTACACCAATAAAAACTTTTGCAGCAAACACACCTTAGATTTCCTGTATCGCAAAAGAAATAAGATGGTTAACACAGATTCACACCTGACTTTTTATGGTTTCTTTCTTTCCCTACGGCTTATTTTTTTCGGATTCAAAAAAAATAAAATGTTTTCCATTCAATAAGCTAATTATGATGAGTCATATCAAATTTTATTTTTTTCAACTCATCCAAATCATGTATGGGGCGCTCCAGTTCAGATGGAATTGGCAAACCCGAAAAGGTTTGGAAATACAAAACACAGGCATCACGCCACCAGATAGCTTCACTTGTTTGAATCTTAAGTTTTTTCTGTACTTCTAAAAACCTTTCTTCATCAATTAACCCTTGTAGCCCATCCCATTTACTTTGAAAAAAACGAGCCTCTTCCACTCCTGAATAATATTTATAAACGAGCGCTTCCCAAAGGGTTATTCCATTGTACATGCGATAATTCCAAGGTAAATGGTGAAACCAAAGCAATAAATTTTCAGGACAGGTACGAGGATCATTGTAAAGCTCCTTTACCGGCGAAAAATATTGATTAACAGCATTGCTTCCACTGGATGAACGGTTAAAGCCAATACCAAAAGTACTGGCTTTATGGTAGTAGCCAGGCAGCCAATCGGGCCGCGCGTCAGCAATCTCCGTCCATGGTTCCGGACCATGGTGATGACTCCAACCCATAAGGTGGTGTAATCCCATAGGAGTCATATAGTTAACCACTGCTTCACGTGAACGCATCATTATATCGGTAACTGAAACAATAAAAGAAGAATCAAGCGAAAAGGTCATTCTTATCCATTCATCTGCAATAGCTTCACTTTTAAGTGAGTGATCCCATGCCAAACGACCAAAAGCATACCAGTTTGCCTGCGCAAAATGATGACCGGTCCAATTTTCGTCTCGTCCAATATTGGCCACGCCGGCAATAGCAGTCATCTTATTAGGGAACAAAGAGCCATCAGTAGTTTTAGCAACTGTTGAACCAGCTCCTCTGGCCCAGGTATCAGCATCTAACACTTCCTTCCACATGGTTG
>CAZSQG010000004.1:0-1214 GCA_964608615.1 uncultured Marinilabiliaceae bacterium | reverse complement strand
CCAAAAAGGCCAGATGATTCGAAAAGCCAAGATATTCCTGCGTAATTTGAAATTCCAACATTACAGGCGTTTTCTGCATGGCACCAAACATAGGACTAAAAGGCTCACGTGGCTGGAAATCAACCGGTCCATTTTTCACCTGTACAATAACATTATCATCAAACGCCCCATCGAAAGGCACAAACTCATCGTAAGCCTGAAGAGCCCTATCATCGCCTTCGGGGGCATACACAAATGCGCGCCACATAACCACACCATTATAAGGCTTTAAAGCCCGGGCCAGCATATTGGCGCCATCCTGATGCGTACGTCCATAATCCATCGGTCCGGGTTGCCCCTCGGAGTTGGCCTTTACCAGAAATCCCCCAAAATCAGGTATCAACTGATAAATCTCATCCACTTTATTCTCCCACCATTTTGGAACCTCGGCATTAAGCGGGTCAGCATTTTCCAGACCTCCTATCACAACAGGAGAAGCAAAATTAACCGACATATAGATCTTTATATTAAAAGGCCTTAGAACATCGGCTATCCGGGCAAATTGCTTAATATATTCTTTTGTAAGTATCTCCGGTTTAGCATTAACATTATTGATAACAACACCATTTATACCAATGGAAGCATTTGCCCGGGCATAATCCTTAATTTGCTTTTCAAGCACAGAAGCATCAATGGATCTGTTCCAGAAAATAGAATGACCGGCATAACCCCGCTCCACGGTTCCGTCAGGATTATCCCAATGATTTAGCAAACGAAGCTTATATTTTGGTTGTTCAATAATATTGAGATTAGCAAGGCTTTGACCGCTTTGCATCATTCTGATAAAAGTGAAGGTGCCATACAAGGCCCCAGCCTGAGTATTAGCAGCAATAACCGTTATATTTTTGCCTTTAAGCTTTACTGAACGAATAACAAATCCCTCCTCGCCACATAATTTAAGCTCATGGATAATACCCAATTTGTTAATAATTGGATCCTCATGAGTGCCTACCAAAAGCGTTCCTTCAGCAGGTCGGGTTACTTCAGACAAAAGAGTACCTGTTAAACCCGAAAAAGCCATCAGTAATTCCTCTTTGGCAGCCTCTATAGTAGCATCTTTACCGGAAAAATAACACGACCGAATGGCTTGAACATACCGGCTAGATACTGAGGTCGGTAAAGGTTTATAACGCAACCATAAATCTGATCCCGTTTCAGCCTTTATTACCAAGGGT
>CAZSQG010000003.1:91072-96026 GCA_964608615.1 uncultured Marinilabiliaceae bacterium | reverse complement strand
GTGTTAAGAATGGATTCATTGTCTTCGTTGCGCTCAGAGTGTCATACCATCTGTGTTTTTGCGCACTGTTATTAAGACTGCGGTAACTGATTATAATGTAACTAAATAAGACTAATCCTCACCTTCTTTTTTTTAAGTTTGCTATTGTTGGTCCTTTCGATAAGCTGTTCAGCTATTTCGGCATGTACACCCACATAAGCCCAATCTTGACAGAGTTCAATAGCTCCTAATTGTTTTTGATGCAGTTTGCCCTGTTTCAAGAATAAACCCGCTATATCTCCTTTTGAAATTTTATCGCGTCGGCCTCCAGTAATGTAAACAGTTTTCCATTGAATGGGACAAGGCAGATTGGATTTTTGCAGCTCGCTCACAGCGATACTCTCCGGCTTAATATCCTTAATAAAAGAGGGGAGATTATCTCCTTCCCAATGCAAAATATAAGCTATCCCATCACGGTTCATACGCGCCGTTCGTCCGTTGCGATGGGTGAATTCTTTATTGCGCAGTGGCAAATGATAATGCAGAATAAATTTTATTTCGGGTATATCAAGGCCACGTGCTGCCAAATCAGTAGCAACAAGGAGTTTATGAGTGCCATTCCGGAATTTAATGAGTACCCGTTCCCTGTCGATTTGTTCCATGCCCCCATGAAAGCACCCATGTTCAATGTTATGCTCTGTAAGATGATTGCTAACTCGCTCGAGGGAGTCTTTAAAACTACAGAAAACAATTCCCGGCTGGTGACCAATAAAAGCAAGGGTTTTAACCAAGGATTCCAGTTTGTCTTTATCGGGCGAAAGGATGGTTTTTATGGTAAGCTGCGAAACACCCTCCTTGAGGTAGTCGATAAAATCAGGGTTTTGTAAACCCACAAAAGTTGGTATTTTGGCATCGCTGGTGGCTGATGTAAGTATTCTCTTTTGAACATTAGGGAGTGCATCAACAATCTCAATCATTTCTTTCTCAAAGCCAACTTCCAGCGATTTATCAAATTCATCAAGCACCAGAGTTTTAATATGTTCCAAAGAAAAGTTATCCCTTCTTAATCTATCGGCTATTCGTCCGGGTGTGCCAATAAGAATTGCAGGTCGATGCTTTAGATCAATCTTATCCATTGTGCCAGCTCTACCGCCATATACAGCATTTACCTTATAACCTGATCCCATTTTACGGGTTACCTGCTCAATTTGCAGGGCCAATTCGCGCGACGGAACCAATATAAGAATTTGTATCTCCTGACAGTTAGCATCAAGCGACTCAATCAAAGGTAACAGAAAGGCCAGAGTTTTCCCCGTTCCTGTGGGCGAAAGTAATACTACATCCGATTTCGACTTAATGGATATACTCGCCTCCTCCTGCATGGGGCTCAGTGCTGTTATTTCAAATTTATTGAGAACCGAACTAGCAAGCTCGCTTAAGGTATTTTCCTGCTTATTTTTCGTGGTTTTTAACATTCCGCAAAGGTAAGTATATATTATTGTGATGAGTTATGAATAATGGGGAAGAGTGAAATACATCCAAACTTGAACTCTAATTTATTAAAATTCTATACCGCTCTTTTGGCGCTCTATGGTTGCTCTCTAGCAGTTTTTAGCACTTTTACGGTACTCGGTGGTTACACTGTGTCTCTAGGTGGTGTGGTTTATAGAAAGATAAGTAGTTCACACTTTGCAAAGGTAACAAGGCGTGAGCAGAGGGATATTGTAAAATTAATTGCAACCTGACTGAATAACCTTAATTATTGTTCATTGTTATTTAAAATCTCATTTCCATCTATTCGGGTCACCCATTTTCCCATTTTCTTTTGAATGATCTTAAAATGGTGCTCTTCATCGGGTGTAATCAACGAAATTGCCTCACCAGGCGATTCAGCACGACCCGTACGCCCAATTCGGTGAATGAAGTCTTTAGGTGAACGAGGGAGCTCGTAATTGATCACATAGGGTAAAAACTCGATATCAATACCACGAGCCAGCAAATCCGTAGCTACCAATACGCGTAGTTTTCCGTATTTGAATTTTGTGAGTAAATCAGTTCTGGCTCCCTGACTTTTTTTACTATGAATAGGACGCGCCTCAATTCCGTTATTCCGAAGTTTGTTAGCCACCTGATCGGCCTTTTGAATGGACGAAGTAAATATCAAAACCTGATTCATCTTCTTGCTTTGAATAATATATCTAAGCAATGGTCCTTTCTTCTCATCAGCCACAAAATAGGCCACCTGTTTGATAAGATCAATGGAATCTTTCTTCTCATCGATATTAATTATCAGAGGATCGTGCAATAAAAGCTGTTTAATATTTTGGATATCCTCGCTTAGGGTAGCCGAAAACAATAGGTTTTGACGTTTCTTGGGCAGTTGAGCAAATATGCGATCCATCTCGTCCTTGAAACCCATATTAAGCATCTTATCGGCTTCATCAAGCACCAGGGTTTTAATGTCAGATATATGAACTGCATTAGCATCGAGCAACTCCAATAAGCGTCCGGGAGTAGCCACTAAAATTTTCACACCCAGCAAGCCTTTCATTTGAGGATTAATGGCAACACCTCCATACACTGCCTGTGTTTTTATGGGCTCCGAAATACCCTGACTAAAGAGCTTAAAAACCTCCAATACTTGAATGGCCAGTTCGCGGGTTGGTACCAAAACCAATACATTAATATGACGGCTTTTGGGATCCTTTATTTCTTGTTGGTTCATCAACAGGGGCAATACATAACTAGCCGTTTTTCCTGCACCAGTTTTGGCGATTCCCAGTACATCTTTTTTTTGAATTATGGCCGGTATCGCCTCCTCCTGTATTGGGTAGGTTTCGGTATAATTCAGATTGTTAAGGTTTTTTAATAAAGCTTCGGATAAACCTAAAGAAGAAAACAGCATAAGTAAGTATTTTTCAAAATAATGCACAAATGTACGGGAAATAGGTATTGGTTTTACGCTAATTTTAATAATTTATCTATGGCAATTCCTTATTAACATGAATTGCGTGGTAACTTTTAAATTACTAAATGTCTGTATCATTAGTTTGTTGATTAATTACTTAAATAACATATAATCTGTAATATAAGTTAGTCGCATTTGGGTTAATCCTTTTAATATCTGTATTGTATTTGGTTTCTAAAGTGTGTTTTTTTATGACAATAAAACCTTGGCCACTGATATAGTTTCTTTTAATCGAGAATGTTTACAAATAGAATTTATCTGTTGTGGCGCAAAACAATTTACCGGATTTAAGCATTGTTAGGCAAGAAGGGTAAACAAATTGAATTTTCACTTAAACGCATCGTTTATATCAATATATTTTGCTCTAATCGCATCTTTAGATTTGTTAATTTGTTTGTCATTTGCCTTATCCGCAATACTACTACAAGATGAATAGATAAATTAACCATTAGAAGGTATAAACTCAACTAGGATTTATTTTGAGTTCAGAAAGTACGATTTAATTGATTAAATTTGCAGGTTTGAAATACACCAATGGGAGCGGAACGAAAGAAGCTCTTAAAAAGAATGATTAAATAATAATAAGATTTACGAGATTTTATTCGCGTAATTCATGGACAAACACTTTTAATGAAAATAGCATTTAAAACATTAGGTTGTCGTTTAAATCAGTATGAGACTGATGCATTGGCCGCACAGTTTTTGGATAATGGTTATGAGGTATCAACTCTGGAGGAGGGGGCCGATGTGGTGGTGGTAAATACTTGCACTGTAACCAACCAAAGCAACCAGAAATCACGTTATGTTATCAGTCATGCCAGACGTATCAATCCTAATGCACATATGGTGATTACCGGCTGTATGGTTGAAAGCCATAAAGACCAGCTTCAAAATAAATTTCCTGAAGCTACAATAATAGATAACAATGGTAAGAGTGGCATTTTTCATAGAATAGATGCATTATTAAAGACTGATATTGCAGAATTATCGCATAAGGATTTAGATTTATTCAGTTATCAGTCGTTTACTGAAATGTTCCACACCCGCAGCCTTATTAAGATTCAGGATGGGTGTGATAATTTTTGTTCATATTGCATCATCCCGTTTGTTCGTGGCCAAGCAATTAGTCGGCCTGTTGATAAGGTTCTGACTAATATTCGCGAAGTTATTGAGAAAGGTGCCAAAGAGATTGTCTTAACGGGCGTTAATATCAGTCGGTACGACAATGATGGTGTGGGTTTTTCGGGATTGCTCGAGAAAATTCTTAATCAGGAAGGCGATTTTCGGGTACGCATCTCATCTATTGAACCTGATAAGTTCGACGATCATTTTTTTAGTCTCATAGGGCATCCAAAGTTGGCACCACACTTGCATTTGTGTCTTCAAAGTGGTTCGGAGCGCATTCTGTTACAAATGCGGCGTTTTTACACAGTGAGTGATTTTTTGAATATTGTAGAAAAAGTACGGACCAAAGATCCCCTGTTTAATTTCACAACAGATATTATTGTTGGTTTTCCAGGTGAAACAGATGAAGAATTTGGCGAAACCATGGCTTTAGCCCAAAAAGTTGGCTTTGGCCATATGCACATCTTTAAATATTCGGTACGGCAAGGTACGAAGGCACAGGGCATGCCCGATCATATTCCGGATAAGATAAAGACCGAACGCAGTAAACAATTACATAATCTGTCTCATAAACTAACATCTGATTATCGTGCTTTGTTTGACAATACCCAACAACGCATTCTGGTTGAGAAATGTGAAAATGGGATAGCCTATGGTTATAACGATTATTTTGTACCCATGCATTTTGATTCGGATAATAAAAAGATTAACCGTTTTGAGGTGGTAAAGGCCCGGGTTAAGGATTTTGAATAAGAGAAAATAGTAAAAGGGTATAAGGTTTAGAGTTTAGAGTTTAGGGTTTATAGTTTAGGGTTTATAGTTTTAACGAAGCGAATCCCGATACCTGATATTTATTTACTTCGGGATAGGGTATAAGGTTTA
>CAZSQG010000003.1:59586-90972 GCA_964608615.1 uncultured Marinilabiliaceae bacterium | reverse complement strand
GAAGCGAATCCCGATACCTGATATTTATTTACTTCGGGATAGGGTATAAGGTTTATAGTTTAGGGTTTATAGTTTAGGTTTGAACGAAGTGAATCCCGATGCCAGATATTTATTTACTTCGGGATAGGGAATAGGGTTTATAGTTTAGGGTTTATAGTTTTAACGAAGCGAATCCCGATACCTGATATTTATTTACTTCGGGATAAGGTATAAGGTTTATAGTTTAAGGGTTTGAACGAAGTTAAACATAATATCTTCTCGGTTATTTTTCGCGGAATTTGCTCAGGATTAAGTCTTTTGTCTTTCACTCTTTGTTTTTGTTCTATTTTTTTAGCTGCTATATAGTCTCACTACGCAGTATTTACTATTTTTACAAAACTTTCATAAGTTGAAACGAGCCATGAGTAAAGTCATACTCACAGAGAGGGAAGATTATTTGGCGAGTTCCCCCGATAAATCGGGGCCGGCTATCTGGCTTATAAAAATCAAATTATAAACAGATGAAAATAAACAAAGTGACTTGCAAAATAACCTTACTTGGAACCGGAACTTCGCTTGGTGTACCAATGATTGCCTGTAAATGTCCGGTATGTCTGTCTTCAAATACAAAAGATAAACGATTGCGTTCTTCTGTATTAATTGAAACCGAAGGTAAAAATATAATAATTGATACAGGACCCGATTTCAGGTATCAGATGCTCCGCAGTAATACGCTTTATCTGGATGGGATACTAATTACACATGCCCATAAGGATCATACGGCCGGGCTGGATGATGTCAGGGCTTTTAACTGGATAAATAGCTCACCTGCCAATGTTTATGGAGAACCCGATGTGCTTGAAAGTTTGAGGCAGGAGTTTGCTTATGCCTTTTCAGAATCCAAATATCCGGGCTTACCGGAAATAGTATTGCATGATATTGATGAAAATCCTTTTTATATTGGAGATATTCCTATAATTCCAATTCGCGTTATGCATCACCGATTGCCGATATTGGGTTTCAGAATAGGAGATTTTACCTATATCACCGACTCAAATTATGTTCCGGAAACAGAGTTTGATAAAATAATTGGCTCAAAAGTGATTGTTATCGATGGCCTACGTATTAAACCCCATATTTCTCACTTTAACCTGGAGCAAGCCATCGAGTTAATCCAAAAATGGAAGCCCCAACAAGCCTATATTACACATATCAGTCATCAGATGGGCCTTCATGACGAAGTAAATAAAAGACTTCCTGAGGGCATTGAATTAGGATATGATGGATTGTGTTTTTCGATTGACGAGACTGGAGTTACAGTGTTAACATCATGAGAAAGATTTGTATCTTAGCTATTATAAAGGCTTTTTTTCTACAGATTGAACAAACAAATGAATTATAGAACCTGCTATTACCATCATAACCAGTCCAATAATTATAAGTGCCTGTGAAAGGGACAAAACATCAGCCATCCATCCGAAAAATGGTGCAATGATGGCAAAAAAAGCTCTGATTATTAAACTGCGTATCGACAGAACAGTTGCCCTGATATCGGATGTTGTAAGCCGGTTAATATAATCTTTAAGTACTGGTGTTGCTATTCCACGGGCAGAATAGAATCCTATAAGTATAATTAAGAACATCAGCGGGGTATTAGATAAACCTGCAGCAACAAAGCCTCCTGTTATTATTAAAGTGGTAATCCGGATAATAGTTTTTGGTTTCATGTAATTTTCAACACGGTAGGACCATAAAGTCACAAATCCCAGCAATAGGTTAAGAGCTGTAGCTGTGGCACCGATTTTAAACTCATTATATCCCATAGCGTGTAATTGTAACTGATATACCCAAGCCATGGTAAGAGTTGTAGCACCAATTAAAGATGAATAAACAAGATTCCATCGCAGATGTCTGTTTGTAATAAGCGAATATTTAATAATGCGTACAATATCTGACATACCTGGTTTTTGCCGTATTGATACAGATGGTGGTTCTACTAGTGTTAATGCAGCAGGAATGGCCAGAAAAGCGATACCTGTTTGCCAGTAGAAGGGCGTGCGCAAAGATATTTCGGCCAATGCGCCTCCTAAAATAGCGCCAAATGCTTCCGAAAAATTGCCAATTGAAGTATTAATTCCTTCATATCGGAGGTATTTATTTTCCAACTGGTTGTACTTTAATGAGTCGTACAAAAGGGCCGAATCGGCGCCTGATATAAAGCTTTGTCCAATGCCCAGGGTTATTTCAGCAATCATAAACCAGAAGAACCCATTTCCAATTATATAAAAAGCAAAACCCATGGTTCCCAAAAAAGCTCCCAGAATCAGGGTCGTTCGTCGCCCAAGTACATCCGCAATATAACCTGAAGGAATTTCAAAAATCACAATAGCAATCGAATAGACTGCTTTAAGCTGGAAGGCCTGCTTATTGGTTAAGCCGAAATCAAGGTAAAACAACATCAGAATGGGCATGGTCAGCATAAACCATTTGGCCACCTTAATAATATATAATCGTGGAATATTGGCGGATATGGAAGGTAGGAAAAAATTCATCTGGGAAAAATAGACAAAATGATGGATAGATAAACACTCAGGAATTGAAATAGTGTCAGCAAGAAAACTCCATTTTTCGGGTTGCGCAAACCTTGAACTTAATATTTCAAACACTTAGTTTATTGACAGGCTCTAAATAGAAAAAAAGATTTAAAAGAAATAGCGTGATAATGTAGATCTTCCAATCTCCTTGTCTTATGCACTCCTTTCTTTCTATTGCTCTGTATTTATGTCCTCAAAAGTTTTTGATGAGTCTGCCACCAGCCTGTTTATTTCATCCATTTCTTTTTTAGTTAGAAGTCTCCATTTACCAACAGGTATGTCAAGAGAGATATTCATTATTCTTATCCTCTTTAATTTAACAACCTGGAAGGATAAATAATCGCACATCCTTCGGATTTGCCGGTTCAAGCCTTGCGTTAAGATTATTTTAAAACTGGAATTCCCAATCTGCTCTACATAGCATTTTTGTGTAACGGTATTTAATATGGGAATACCATTACTCATCCTTTTTATAAAATCCAGATCAATGGGTTTGTTTACAGTTACCAGATACTCTTTTTCGTGATTGTTTCCTGCCCGTAAAATTTTGTTAACAATATCGCCATCATTGGTTAAAAATATAAGGCCCTCACTGGCTTTATCCAACCTACCAATTGGGAAAATACGTTTGGGGTAGTTAATATAATCAATAATGTTATTCTTTTCGGCTTTAAGATCGGTGGTACATACAATGCCAACCGGTTTATTGAAAGCCAGGTAAACAGGGCTCTCTTTTGGCTTTGAAATTAATTTTCCATTTACCCTGATTTCATCCTTGGGACCAATTTTAGTTCCCATTTCAGGAATCTGTCCGTTAATAGTCACTTTACCTTCAGCAATAAGCTTATCGGCAGCTCTTCGCGAACAATAGCCTGTTTCACTTAAATATTTGTTGATTCTTGTTGATTGATCCTCTGTCATTTTATAAGCTTTTCATTTCAACAACCAGTCAAAGGTAATACCTCAATCGGTACAAAAAAAATTCCTCAATAGCGACGGGATAAATATCACTTTATTGGCTTATTCCCATCAACACTTTGTTTAATGATTTACTGTTTTATTAATGCGTTTGTTAAGCTAAAGCAAAATAGGGGAGAGCCCCAAATTTTTATGTACTCATTATTGTGACGAACCCTCTGCATAAATCGCAAAGTTTTTTCAAAAAAAGCTATCTTCGTGGTTCTATCCTGAAAAAGTTTAGCCATTCATGAAAGTTTGTATAGCAGAGAAACCAAGCGTAGCCAAAGAGATTGCCCATGTATTGGGGGCCACAACCCGAAGGGATGGTTATTTTGAGGGTAATAACTACCAGGTTACCTGGACTTTCGGTCATCTTTGTTCTTTAAAAGAACCCCACGACTATATGCCTGAGTGGAAGAAATGGTCATTGTCTTCTCTACCCATTATCCCCAGCCCCTTTGGAATTAAATTACTTGATAACCAAGGTGTTATTAAGCAATTCAAAACCATTGAACAATTAGTTAAGTCGGCTGAATTGGTTATTAATTGTGGAGATGCCGGCCAGGAAGGGGAGGTTATTCAACGTTGGGTTTTACAAAAAGCCGGATGTACCTGCCCTGTAAAACGTCTTTGGATTTCATCGCTTACCGAAGAAGCCATACGCGAAGGCTTTGAGAAACTTTACGATGGAAGTGATTTTGATTTATTATATGCCGCCGGCAGTTCAAGATCTATTGGTGACTGGCTTTTAGGTATCAATGCTACACGACTTTACACACTGAAATATAGTCGACCCGGCCAGGTTCTTTCCATTGGCAGGGTACAAACACCAACATTGGCGCTTATTGTGGAGCGGCAAAAGGAAATTGATCAATTTATTCCACAATCCTATTGGGAGCTGAAAACCATTTATAAAGAGGTTGCTTTTTCGGCCACAGAAGGTAAATTTTTCATAAAGGAAGAAGCTTATAAAGCTATTGAATTTATCCAGGGTAAAGAGTTTGAAATTACCGACTTTGGACGTAAAAAAGGGAGTGAAGCACCACCGCGACTTTTTGATTTGACCACACTCCAGGTTGAGTGCAACCGTAAATTTGGTCTTTCGGCCGATGAAACGCTTAAAACCATTCAGTTGCTTTACGAAAAAAAACTAACCACTTATCCGCGTGTTGACACCACTTTTTTAAGCAACGATCTTTATCCGAAGATACCGGCCATTATGAAAGGACTTATACCTTATGAAACATTGGTTAAGCCTATTCTGGAAAAGAAAATCCCAAAATCCAAAAAAGTATTCGACGATACCAAAGTCACCGATCACCACGCTATTATCCCTACCGGTCAAAATCCTGCATTGGGCAACCTGAGCCGTGATGAAAAGTTGGTATTCGACCTGGTATCACGGCGTTTTATTGCAGCTTTTTATCCCGATAGTATAATTAATACAACCACAGTTGAAGGAAAGGTGGAAACTGTTAAATTTAAAACCACCGGAAAACAAATAATTGAAGAAGGGTGGAGAGTGGTATTTAAAACTGCCACACCAAGTAAGAGTGATGACAATATTCTTCCCGAGTTTATAAAAGGTGAGCGTGGTGAGCATGCCCCCGATTTACAGGAAAAAGAAACACAGCCTCCAAAACCTCATACCGAAGCCACTTTACTTAGAGCTATGGAAACTGCCGGAAAACAGGTGGAAGATGAAGAATTGCGTGAAGCCATGAAGGAAAATGGTATTGGAAGGCCATCAACCCGTGCTGCCATTATCGAAACACTGTTTAAACGCAAATATATTGTAAAAAACAAGAAGAATCTTGTACCCACAATTACGGGTATGCAATTAATAGATACCATTCACACAGGATTATTAAAATCGGCAGAACTTACAGGTATTTGGGAGAAGAAACTCCGCGAAATTGAACGAAATAAATACGATGTAGCCGCTTTTATGTCGGAGATGAAGCAAATGGTTTCTGATATTGTGCATACAGTTAAACACGACCATAATAGTCGAAAAATTGATATGGTCGCTGATGAAGCCAACGTAGAAACATCTGTTATAAAAAAGAATAATTCCAGTGCTCCGTCTACCTGCCCACGTTGCGGACAAGGTGTTATGCTTAAAGGAAAAAAGGCATGGGGTTGTTCGCGATATGGTGAAGGGTGTCAGACTCTTGTCCCGTTTATTTACTTAGGTAAACTACTTACAGATAGTCAGGCAGATATGTTATTTAGAAAAGGCAAAACCGGTGTGATTAAAGGGTTTGAACTTGACGGGCAAAAAGTGGATGGCATATTGTTTCTTGATGATAATTACCAGTTACGTCTTGAAAAAGAGGAGCAACCTGAATGGAAGTGTCCGAAATGTAAAGAGGGTTTGATTATAAAAGGTCGCTCGGCCTGGGGCTGTGAAAGGTATCATCAAGGTTGCAGGGTTGTTATTCCTTTTGAATTTATGGGGAAAATAATAACCGAAAAACAGGCTACCGATCTTATAATAAAGGGAAAAACCACTAAAATAAAAGGCTTTAAAGATGCATCAGGCAATGAAGTAAGTGGAAAATTAACGTGGGATGCAAATTTCCAACTTGTTTTAGAAAAATAATCTTGAAAACTAAATATAAACCAAATTAATAGAACCTATCACTGGAGTTTTAATGATCGAAATGATTTCTCTTTGGTCGGTCTGCAGGGATTCGAACCCTGGACCCGCTGATTAAGAGTCAGCTGCTCTACCACCTGAGCTACAGACCGATTTTGAACAGTGCAAATATCGTGAAAATCGATCAATAATTGTAATTATTTATCCAAAAAAACCATATTATTTACTGATAACTTTACCCGGTTAAATATTTAAATACACTCGTGACCGAAAAATAAACAGTGATATAAATAGTAATAATCTGAATATCATAGAAGCAGATGTTCTAATAAAATTTTAATACCCAATCCAATTAAGATAATTCCACCAATAATTTCAAATTTAACACCAAACCATTTACCGGCTTTTTTGCCAACGAGCATACCTAACATGGCAAAAATATAAGTAGTAATAAAAATAATAAGAACTGCTAATAAGATGTTTAAATCATAAAGAGCAAAACTCACACCTACAACAAAGGCATCAATACTGGTAGCAATTGCAATACCTATAAGCATTACCGCATTAAACGGATTGAAATCCTTTCGTTCTTCCTCTTTTTTAAGGCTTTCGTGAATCATTTTTATTCCAATGGCTGCTAAAAGTGCAAAAGCAATCCAGTGGTCGCACTCGGCAATTAAATCTTTAATGGTAATCCCGGTGAGCCAGCCAAGAAGGGGCATTAATCCTTGAAAAAGAGCCAAAACAACGGCGATTTTAGTTGCCTGAAAAAACCGGATTTTATCAGAAGCATAACCCGTTGTCACTGAAACGGCAAACGTATCAAAACTCAAGCCGATTGCAAAAAGAAGCATTGTAATAACTCCCATTAATAGTGATGTTTAATTAAATAACTCAATAATTTCCTGTTTCGACAAATCTTTTAAGGGATTGTTACTACTAATAAATGTATCAGCCAGATGAGCTTTCTTTTCCTGTAGTTTGGCAATTTTCTCTTCAATACTTCCCGACGATAAAAAGCGATAAACAAACACGTTTTTGGTTTGACCAATACGATGAGCCCTATTTATTGCCTGGGATTCAGCAGCAGGATTCCACCATGGATTAAGCATAAACACATAATCAGCTTTAGTAAGATTTAAGCCCACTCCACCGGCTTTAAGAGAGATTAAGAATATGCGGCAATCACTGGTTTGAGAAAACGACTTAATAACCATTTCCCGCTTTTGAGTCGCTCCGGTAAGCTTTTCATATTGCAGACCACGATTTTTAAGCTCCTTTTCAATCAGTTCCAGATCCTTAACAAATGAAGAGAATATCAATACATTATGATTTTCGGCCACCACACTTTCGAGATTCTCTAAAATCTGCTCAAATTTACCTGATGAACCGGTATATGTGTCATCAACCAAAACCGGATGGTTGGCAATTTGACGTAACCGTGTTAGAGCCTGAAGGGCAATGATGGCTGATTGTTCAGACGTTTTGGATTCAAAAACCTGGTAAATACTATTTCTAATACCTGATTTTTCTTTTTCATAGTAAATTTCCTGTTCTGGTGTCATGTCGCAATAGAGAATCTGTTCCATAATTGGAGGAAGATCGTCAGCTACTTTTTCTTTTGTACGGCGCAACATAAAAGGCTGAATCAGTTTTTGGAGTTTTAACTCTTTACCTTCGTCCTGATTACGTGTTATGGGATTAACGAAATGGCGCTTAAAAAATGGGAGAGAGCCCAACAGACCTTTATTTACTAAATCCATCTGTGACCAAAGGTCAATAAGGGAGTTTTCAATTGGAGTACCGGTAATAACCAAACGATGGTCAGTATTTATTGCTTTTACTGCTTCATAAGTTTTAGATGTTGGATTCTTAATATACTGACTTTCATCTAAAATGAAATAATTAAAACGATAGTTCTTAAGTAGTTCAACATCGTTTCGTAAAATACCATACGAAGTGAGTACTATATGATAATGATTGAAAATTTTGCCAATCTCCTTGGACTTAAGGCGATTATTGCCTGCATATACATAATGCTTAAGATCAGGAGCAAATTTCCTAATTTCATCCTGCCAGTTATGGAGCAGGGTGGTGGGCATACAGATTAGTGTTGCCGGTAAACCACTTTCGTTAAATGACTTAATATTAGGTTTGTCAATTATACCGGTTTTTTTGGTCACATCAGTTTGACCTTCATTTATTACAGGTACTTCCTTTTTTGGCTGGTAAATACGTAGTAATAAAGCAATAGTCTGAAGGGTTTTACCGAGCCCCATATCATCGGCCAGAATACCTCCAAATTTATTTTGTAGCAGAAAGTTGAGCCAGGTATAACCTTCTTTTTGATAGGGCCGTAATTTGGCTATTAATCCGGTAGGTAAATCGACTTTCGGGAAACTGATTTTTTTGTCTTCTTCACTAACAGCTGAGAAACCATGCTTTACCTGTTCCATTATTTGAAAATGACTCTTAGGAAGCCGGATATTGTCCCCATCAATTTTCCCATAATTGAGCAGTTCGCTAAAGCGTGTAAACCATTCGTCAGGGATTACAAAAATTTCTCCGTTTGGAAGCAAATAATCATGTTGTCCACCTATCAGGTGCTTTCTGAAACGGATAAACGGAATAGAAAATTCCCCTATCTGAATGTTGGTATGAATTTCAAACCAGTCGTTATCGATTGCAGAATCAATATTAACTGAATATTTTCCTAAAAAAAGTTTTGACGACTCGTATTCAGGGATAACAGAAATATGGAAGTTTTCAATTTTGGTCAGATTATGGTTTAACCATGCCATTATTGATGGTAATTTATTGCCATCGGTCACCTTGTTTATACCTGCAACCGGACGGAACAGGGCATCACCAACTTTTTCAAGTCCCATTTTCTGAAGTTGGGTAATAGTATTCTGTTCAAATTCAAAATTGCGTTGAATTTTTTGAAAGCGGTAATGGTCTCCGTCTTTTTCAAGGTCAACAAAAATTGCAGACTTACGATCAGCCAAAAAAACCCGATTCTGATATTTGAAATGTAATGCAAGGGCAGCTTGTTGATTTAAATCTTTAAGAATTTTCAGCAGAGCCGATGGTGATTTACTGGCATCAACAATTTCAAATCCGGTAACTTCAACCTGATAATGCCTAACACAGTTAGCAACAAACCCTTCCATGTATTTTGGAACCTGACGCGACGGAATAGAAATAACCTGTTTTTCCAGGAAAGGTTTAAACTTTTTGCTGTCGATATTCTCGAAATAGAAAAGCTGGTTGTTAAGTTTGAAGATAGCCGGTTCATTACATAAAACATCCACATTTCGGCCCAGAAGTGAAAATTCTTTTTCTGGAAGTGTATCTCCCATATTTTGCTTTATCTTAAGCGAATAGAGCAATTCATCTTCCTTTAAATCGAAATAACACAGAGGTACAGCAGGTGTTGTGAAAATACTAAGCAAATCGCTTTGATACAGATTACTAAATGTGCCACTTTTATAATAAGAAGGAATGGCATTTTTTGCTAATAAACGTACCGATTTATATATTTTTTCTTCAATATGTGGTTTAATCATTGAATCAAGCCTGGGATCAGCGCTGATTTTATCAAAGAAAGATTTAAGCGTTCCTTCGCGGGCGTATTTTTTAAATAGATAATGGTCGCTAATTTTATTGAGCAGTTCAATTATGGCTTTTTCATCTTCGGTAAAACGTTTGCCTTCATCTTGCAAGTGCAGAAGGGTCGCGTGTTCATGAAGCGTTATTGGTTGTTCTTCGTTAATAGTTGCCAGGTAAGGAATGGCCACCAGACCAATGTCTCGACGTTCGGTAAATACTACAATTAATTGCTCCATTTATAATTTTAATCGTGAAATTCAATTTTTTAGATGTTTTGCATTATTTCAGCCTTAATGGCCAACAGTTTATAATAACACCCATTTTGGGTACTATTTAAACTTACAAATATAGCACAATACAAGAAGATTATTAGGTTTTACGAAGGATTAATTTCTTCCCTACAGGTTGAACGAACCTGTTTTCAAGAAAATTCCGGCTTTCAGCAGATCATTAATACTTACGATTCATGATTGGTAGAGTTATTAATGAACCATGTTTTTTGTTGATAGTCTTCCGCTACCGTTTTAATGCTTAAACAAACCCAAAATTCGCATACATTATTTTGGCTGACTGATATTTAGTGATTTTTATCATCGAATTACTTTTACAGACCAAGTTCAAGTGATGATATTTTTGGAGAAACATTAAAAATATATAACAATCTTTGGGCAATAGCAGGTATTAACGGCATGGCGGTTTGATTAATAATCTATTTTGGTAAATTTGGGCTTGAAATTAGTAATTCAATGGAACAGCCCGATGTTTACAAAACGATTTTAAATCCTTCAGATGGATCTTATAAAGAAAAAGGCAGTAAATTTTTGGCTTTTGCTTTTCCGGTAATGGATGAGGATGTCATCAAAAAACATATTCAGGATTTACGTCAAAAATACTATGATGCCCGTCACCATTGTTATGCCTGGCAGCTTGGGTTGGATCAGAACCATTATCGCACCAACGATGATGGAGAGCCTTCAGGTACGGCCGGAAAGCCTATACATGGGCAAATACGTTCAAATAGTGTTACCAATATTCTAATTGTTGTAGTACGTTATTTTGGTGGTACCAAGCTAGGAACCAGCGGATTAATAAATGCCTATAAATCGGCCTCGGCCGATGCTCTTGCCAATGCCTCCATTGTTGAGCGCACCGTAAACGAATATTTTGATGTAACCTTTTCGTATGCTGTGATGAACGATGTAATGAAGATTATAAAAGAAGAAGAGCCACAAATTAATTCCCAACAATTTGATATCAGTTGCTCCATGCAGCTTTCAATTCGCTCGTCGAAAAGTCAATTATTGGCTACGCGTTTAGAGAATGTTGAAGGATTGCATGTTGATTATTTATTTACCCGATAAGCTTTAAAACGGCCTACCACTTTGTAGCTGATGAAAGGCCTTAAATGTTGTTTGGCCATTGTCAATATTGATGGTAAAATCTTCGGTAGATGAGCCTCCAATACCATCCTGTTGCAGGCTAACCTGGTGCTCCCCTTGTGGAAGAGAAACTCTGGCATAGGAGATGGAATAGGGCAGGGACTGCCAATTTCGTGTATCGGCTTTTTCCGTGAAGGCATTAACAATACTCACCAGAGTTCCCAAATTTTTATCCTCATTACGGGCTGCATTTTCCATAGCTTGTTTTGCTGCTAGTCGGATAATGCTATTGCCGATTTCACGTAACATGCGGTCTTTTAAGCATTGAAATGCAATAGCGTTAATATCCTGAGCCAATTCAAGGGGGTAATCTCCCAAAGGAGTCTTTAAAGTAGCCTGTTGATATACAGGTTTTCGCTCCAGATAACGTGGAAATGAAACCCTGACTACCGATAGATCTTTAAAGGCAGATTGTTCATTTTGAGAGCGACCGCTCAAGTTAATGGGAAAAGTAGTACCCAATTCATCATTACCAAAGGCCACAACTCCATTTGTAACACCCATATTAGTAAAACCCAGGCTCCATTCTGATTTCACAGGCCCCATACCATTCATCCATATATATACCAAATCGCCGGTACCAGAAGTATCATCAGGAGCTACCATTCCAAACTTATCTTCATAGAATTGCAATTCGCTCATAAAGCCTATTTTACGGGCTGAATTCATTAAATCAAGCTTTAATTGATTTGGAACACCAATGTTGAAGAGATTGGTATATTCGTTTTCATAAACATCAAGAGCGTTGCGGTAGGCAATAAAGGCATTGTTGTAATCGCCGGCAGCCTGGTAAATAATGCCCATCAAGTTGTGAGCAAAGGCATCGCGGGCATATTTATTCTTGCTATTTTTGTATTGGTCGTTTATTTCCTGTAAACGGATATTAATACGACGACATTCAACCAAAGCTCCCTCATAATTCTTTAAAGCAATAAAATTTAGTGCTTTATAATAATTTATCAAAATGGTTTCAAAATCCTCGGGCTTATAGGGTTTAACCATAGGATTTGATATAATAGCCAGAGCCTCACTCCCAAATTGTTTTCGATAATCTTCCACATAATAATCGGCCTGATCAAAATATTTATTGCTCTCTTCATGCAGGCCCATCATAAAAAGCACCATGCCACGGTTCATAAAATAGAGCACACGGTGGTTATTTTCAGACCATTTTTTTTCGTTTCCCAGCTGCTTATTGGCTTGCTCAAATTGTCCCTGGGCAATTTGTGTCTGGATTCCTTCAGTTCGCTGGTAATAGGTTGCACAACTGGCTGTAAACAGCAATAAAACAACAATCCACAAACGAAGTGCTGCTTTTAACGAAAAAGAAGAGTGATAAAAGAAAAGAGTCATTTTAAGTAATAAAAGATAAAACAAACCTAAACTATATCAATGAAGCTATTTAGTTTAGGTTTGTTAATACACTTAGTTTGTAATATACTTTCGAATTTTTTTGTCGCCAATCCAAACTACTTCACTGGTCTCCAAACTGGTTAACTCAAGGTCAACCTGATAATAGTTTACTTTTTCTTTTTTATACGTGTCCACTATGGAACTAATATCTCCATTCAACATAAAATCAGCACCAAGCTCCTTGCCCCATGCTTTAGCTGTTTCAACCGATGCAAATTCCTGCTGGGCAGCTCTTTCACGGCGAAGCTCTTCTCTTTTATCTCCAGCTTGTACCAAACGTACACGACCACTGTTAATAAAGGCTTTTTCCACCTCTTTGATAAATGTTTCGGCACTTATATGCTCGTGCGATTTATTATAAACAAGGCCAACTATTACGGTAGGTTTTTCACCATTGTTATTTTTGGAATAGTCACCAATCCAGGCAGCATCCAATATCTGTTCCACCATGGCTTCAGCTGTCATACGCGAATCAGAATCGTTCCAACGACCACTTAAGTCGATAGTTTCCTCGGTATCAACTCTTTGTACTTTGTGTGCGGCACAGCCATTAAACATGATACCAGCAGCAATTACTAAAAGATAGGTTAAGTGTTTCATGTGTTTATAGTTTAATGTTTCAATGGTCACATGGAACTCGCCAAATAGTCATTCACCCTCTTTGTGAGTATAGTGTACTCATGGCTCGTTTCATCTGTTTACAATTTATTTGTTTTGATCCTCAATCACTTGGTTAAAACTTCTATGGAAATAATAATACTCTTTAAATATTGTAAATTTATTTACCTCATTTGTTTTATAAGCAAAAAAAAATCGTAGACAATTAATAATCGTAAAATAATTAAAGGCCTTATTGATTTTTATTGTGCTCTAAAGCTAGCAAATTACAAAATTCATGCCAATCAATATTAAATAAAAGTGTTGAAAATTAATGCTTTTGTTTAATTTACCTTTAAGTTGTTTGCAATTCACACAAATAATGTACAATCTCTTTTGTCAGATCTGGAAGAGGTTTTCCATGCATTTCCAGCATCAAATCAAGACAATCATCGTAATTACCCGATTGCCCGGCTTTTAAACCGGCTTGCGATAGGCAGGCAATAAAATGAACTGGGAAATAATAGTTTTGGCTCAAAACTAAAAGAATATCGGGTTTCCACGATAAAAAATGACTGATGCTTTCCGAAGCCGGTTGCATTAAAAAGTTGAAATCTTCGTCTGACACAAAGGAGTAGTTTTTATCACCAATGTATGAATAATCTTTTTTCTTACCTTTTAAATACCCAACAACCCCGATCTTTGTAACAGAAAGAGATAGACTGTTAACCAATTCTTTAACATGCTTTAAATCATTATCGCTATTAACCTCAAAAATAATTCCCACCGATTCGGCTTTATTAAGGTTAACGGCTTTGACTTTTCGCTGTAATTGCCGGGCTTTATTCTTCATTAATTTCAACCCAACTTTTATCTGTAAGTCTTTAATAAATTTTATTTCCATGGTTGTCAGTTACAAACTTCTGTTTTGATATGAGTGGTTGTTAATTTCAAAAAAAACGGTGTAATTAACTTTCTATCATCCTAAAAAAATCTTCCTCTGCAATTATTGGGATACCAAGTTTTTGAGCCTGTTCAAGTTTTGCAGGCCCCATTTTTTGGCCTGCCAAAATATAATTGGTTTTAGCTGAAATGGCTGAAACGTTTTTACCTCCATGTAATTCAACCAAAGATTTAATCTCATCGCGCGAACGGGAAAAGACTCCACTAACAACAATTGCAATGCCTTGTAGCTTTTGAGAAACAAGTTGTGGTATCTCTGATTTCAGCTCAAATATAAGTCCAAAAGCTTTTAAATCGTCAATGAGTTTAATATTCTCAATATTTGCAAAGAAATTTAAAATGCTTGATGCAATTTTTTCTCCTATTTCGTCCACGGCAAGCAATTCGTCAAAAGTTGCATGAGATAACTTTTCAATAGAACCCATACTTAAAGCTAACTTTTTTGCCACAGTTTCGCCTACAAATCTAATACCTAACGCAAATAAAACCCTGGTGAAAGGTACTTTTTTTGATTCAGATATACTTTTGATAATATTTTTTGCAGATTTTTCTCCCAATCTTTCGAGTGGAGCAATCTGGTTTTCAGTGAGTCGGTATAAATCCGAAACATTCCCAATAAGTCCATTTTCATAAAGCAGATTCACTGTTTCACTTCCCAATCCGTCAATATTCATGGCCTTTCGACTAATAAAATGTTCAATTCGTCCCTTAATTTGGGGAGGACAACCGGTAGTGTTAGGGCAATAATGGGCTGCTTCGCCTTCGATGCGTTGTAAAGCTGAGCCACATTCGGGACATGATTTGATAAAAGCAACAGCTTGGCTGTTTGCATCGCGAGCTGATAACTTAACACCGGTGATTTTAGGAATAATTTCTCCGCCTTTTTCAACGGCAACCAAGTCATTGTAATGCAAATCAAGTAATGTAATGATGTCAGCATTATGTAAAGAAGCGCGCTTTACAGTTGTGCCTGCCAATAATACAGGATTAAGATTTGCTACCGGCGTAACGGCTCCGGTGCGTCCAACCTGGAAATCAACCGATAGAAGACGGGTATAGGCTTCCTCGGCTTTAAACTTATAAGCAATAGCCCATCGTGGGGATTTGGCTGTAAAACCAAGCTCTTCGCGCATTTCCAGATTATCGACTTTTACAACCACTCCATCAGTATCATATGGAAGATTTTTGCGTTTCTCGTCCCATTCATTTACGTATGCCCATATTTCTTCGAATGTATTACATAACTTTAATTCCGGAGCAATCTTTAAACCCCACGAATGAGCTTTAATAAGGTTTTGATAATGACTATTAGTTGGTAAATTATCACCAAGAATGTAATATAAAAAACTATCCAGAGGCCGTTTTGCCACAAGTGAGCTGTTTTGAAGCTTTAAAGAACCAGCGGCAGCATTACGCGGATTAGCAAAGGGATCTTCACCAGCTTCAATACGTTCGCGGTTAATTTTCTCAAATCCTTTGCGCGGCATGAATATTTCGCCACGCATCTCAAATTGTTCCGGATAATCACCGGTTAATTGCAGTGGTATGCTTTTTATAGTTTTGATATTCTGAGTTACATCATCTCCCATGATGCCATCTCCGCGTGTAACTCCCTTTAACAGCTTACCGTTTTTATAGGTTAATGAAATGGCCGTACCATCAAACTTAAGTTCACAAACATACGTTACTGGTTGATCAATTAATTTCTCAACGCGTTTGCAAAAATCTTGAAGCTCGCTCTCAGAATAAGTGTTCCCTAGCGAGAGCATGGGAAAAACATGTTCTACCTGACTGAATTCCTGATTTAAATCGCTTCCTACACGTACTGAAGGACTATTGGGATCAAAAAAATCTGGATTTTCCTGCTCCAGTTTAATTAATTCCTCCAATTTTTTATCATACTCAAAATCGGAGATTTCCGGATTATTCAGAATATAATATCTGTGATTATGATAATGCAACTCTTCCCTAAGCTTCAGGATTTTTTGTCTGGTGATAGAATTATCCATGTAAATAACAAATGGGTTTATTATACAAAAATACAATTTTTAAACCCAAATTATGTTAGGCTTGATTAATTCCAATTGGATAATCAAAAAAAATCGTTACAGACCGGGAAACAATTTTATTTTGAGATTTCTTACTAAGTCCAAAATGACAATCAATCATGAATAATTGAAACATTATCAACACGAATCGTTTTTGCAGAATTCATAATTACATGCAGCTCTATACTACTTTGGTTATTTATAATATTAATCGGATGATTCTTGTTTTTGTTTATGTCCATGAAATAGTCCTTTAACCCAATGTTTTAAGTTGCTAAGAAGAGGGCGGGCCATTTCGGAGAAAAGAATAGGAAGGAACCGCACTGGATTTAGTAATGCACTCAGCTCCATCATGCGAATATCTATTTTTTGTTGTGAGAGTTTAACCTTATAATAAATATGCATTTTTTCGGTCTCAAGAGCCTTAAAGGAATCAATATGCGAAAAGGGATTATTTCTTGTCTTCATGGTTCTCGAAATTAGGAAAAAACAAGTTAATATAGTTTTTTATAATAGGCTTTTCCACCAATTTTCGGCGCAAGGCGTAAAAAATCAAGGCTAAAAGTACGTATAGCAGAGCAACAGCAGTAAATCCTAATCCGTTAGAGGCAAGTACAGCACCCAAAAAAAAAGCCAATGCCAGCGAAATAAACATTATGGCAAAAAATAAAAGGTAGAGAACTCCCAGTTTTACGGCAATACCCGCACTAACTTTTGATAGGTTCTCTACCACATGCAATTTCGTAAGGTTTATGCGATTTTCAACATACTCTTTGAATTCGTCCTTCATTTCGGATAAATTCTCCCTCATTTCATCCTTAATCATATTGTAATTTTCTTTTATAGGGTTTTATATGGTTAAAAAGAAATACGTTATACTTCACATATTTAAAATTCTACCATAGTTATTTCTTTCTAACAAATAATGGTGCAATTAATATAAATGCTTACCCTTCTCTACCATAAGGCAGAAACTCAGTAATTTTTTCGACATAAATGTAAAAATTTCTGGTTTTTTTGAGGTTGGGAATACCAGTGCTATTGTTTGGCAGCCATTCTAGCTTCATGAGATTTCTTGTATTCCTGCATCAAATGCTCAATTCGTGCTTCAATATCCTGAATCTTACGTTTGACGTCTTCTTTAAGTTCACCTCCTTTTTCTTTGAGTTTGTCATGCATCTGAACTAACTCATTTTCAAGCTCATGAATTTTTTCTTTAATTTCCTTACGGGTATCTTCTCCTTTTTGTGGTGCATATAAAAGTGCAAAAACAACACCTATAGCAGCACCTGCAAGTAAACCTCCAATAAAAGAACCTGTGTTTTTCATGACGAATATTTTTAAATTGTTTAGTATACCTACTTAAATATATAGAAAATTGCTTAAAAAGTCAATTTAAAGATTTTGTATTTATACAATCATAATTTGTGCAAGATAACCTAATATTGATTCTATGAAAATCATTTGTTTTATTAAAAAAATCAAAATTTAAGTAGGGTTCAGTTTTCATAATTTAAACTGTAAATATTTGTATTATATATGGTTAATTATGTGTTTAAAGGAATAAATAGAAAATAAATGGCATAAACACTGCGATTTTTCTTCGTTTTTAATTTAAATGTATCTTTACACTACATATAATGAGTTTTGAAACTTCCGGGTTGGAAGCAAAATGTGAGGCTCATCCTTGTTTTTTTATTTTTGATATCGATAAACAGAATGGTATAATTGAATAAGGCAAATTGATAACATAATTATCAGAAGAACAAAAGAATAATTCAACTTAGTATACTCCTGGATTACTTAAAGACTTATGAACGAGAATGATAAAATAATATCACCTGAAGAAAACAGACAAATACTGGATGCCTACCGACGGTTGTTGAGGGCAAGTGGGGCATTGCTGAAATGGGATGATATCAAACAAATCAGAAAAGCCATTCAGTTGTCTATGACTAATATAGGTTTAAACCGACGCGCCAATGGTATATTGTCGGTTATTCATTCACTTGAGGTTAGTCGCATAACTGTTGAAGAAATAGGATTGGGGCGCACCGCTCTTATTTGTGCTTTATTATACGATACAGTGAGGATCTCAAGCACGTCTATTGATGAGATAAATAAAATATTTGGCCCACAAGTTGCCAATATCATGGATGGCCTTGTTAAAGTGGTTGATTTATACCAACGAAATACTTCCATACAATCAGAAAACTTCAGAAAACTGCTCTTAACCTTTGCCCAAGATGTTAGGGTTATTCTGATAATAATTGCCGACCGTTTATTTACCATGCGTACTCTCGAGAAATATGATAACGAGAATCAGGTAAAAATATCATCGGAAGTTTCGTATTTATACGCGCCAATGGCCCACCGTTTGGGTTTGTATTCGATTAAATCGGAAATGGAAGATTTGGTGATGAAATTTTCCAATCGTGATATGTATAAATTTATAGCACGTAAACTAAATGAAACCAAAAGAGTTCGCGATAAATACATTTATGAGTTTATTGAACCTCTTAAAAAGGAGCTTGAAGAGCAAAATTTGAACTTTGATATTAAAGGACGCACCAAAACCATCCATTCCATCTATAACAAGATGAAGAAACAGGGGGTTGAGTTTGAACAGGTTTATGACCTTTTTGCCATTAGGGTAATAATTGATAGTGAACCTAAAAACGAAAAAGCTGACTGCTGGAAAGTTTACTCAATTGTTGCCGATAAATACCAGCCCAATCCAAGCAGAATGCGTGATTGGTTATCTATTCCTAAAACCAATGGTTACGAATCGTTACATTCCACAGTATTGGGACCTAACGGTAAATGGGTTGAAGTACAAATCCGAAGTAAACGTATGGATGATGTGGCTGAACGTGGACTTGCTGCACACTGGAAATACAAAGGAGTTAAGAGTGATCAGGGAATGGATTCGTGGTTGTCTAATATTCGTGAAATACTTGATAATCCAGAGGTTAATGCTGTTGACTTTATTGATGACTTTAAGCTTAACCTATACGATAAGGAAGTATTTATTTTTACTCCCAAAGGAGAGCTGAAAAGGCTTCCAAAGGGGTCAACCATATTGGATTTTGCATTTGATATTCACTCAGAAGTTGGTAAAAAATGTGTTGGAGCGCGCGTTAATCAGAAAAACGTTCCCATTCGGCATGTTCTTAGGAATGGAGATCAGGTTGAGATATTAACTTCATCAAACCAGGAACCCAAGCAGGATTGGTTAAACATTGTAGTTACCTCAAGGGCTAAAACCAAATTAAAACAGGCCTTAAGGGAAATACAATATAAGGAATCAGAAATTGGCCGCGAAACATTAATCCGACGATTAAAAAATTGGAAATTAGAACTTAATGATCAGTTAACCGGACAATTGGTTAAATATTTCAAGTATAAATCGGTTCATGATTTTTTTCGCGATATAGCCATTGAAAAACTCGATTTTGTTGCCATTAAAGAATGTATTCAACAACTAAATAAAAAAGACTCCGAAAAAGAAGTCCAGGAACAACAAATTATCCGCAGTGCTGAAAATTTTGTTTCTGTACCTACCGAAGATGATCATTTTGGGGATAATGTTTTAGAAATTGACCGTAACTTAACAAATGTTGATTATACATTGGCTAAGTGTTGTAACCCCATATTTGGCGACGAAATTTTTGGTTTTGTATCAGTTTCAGGAGGCATTAGGGTACATCGCGAAAACTGCCCCAATGCATTGGAAATGCGAACAAAATATAGTTATCGTATTGTAAAGGCTCGCTGGACTGGCGAGGCCGGTGGAAATTATTTAACTGCTATAAAGGTAATTGGAGAAGACGATATTGGTATTGTAAGCAATATTTCGCAAATTATTTCGAAGGAGTTGCATTTGAAAGTTCGTTCTATTTCAGTTGACAGCAATGAAGGATTATTTGAAGGAACTGTTACGGTGTTTGTTAATAACAATCAGATATTAACCTCATTAATAAAAAAGATCAAGGGGATAAAGGGCGTGTTATCAGTTTCGAGGATTGATTCTATTTAGTATCGGTGTTGTTTTTGAAGATGTTTTTTTGTATTTTAAATATCAATATAAAACCATCAATAAATCAAGCGTCATGGAAGAAAAAATTGTGACTTTAGCTACACACACTTTTCAGCATGCTCAGGTACTTCAAAACCTTCTGGCTGCCGAAGGAATTAATTGTTTTTTGCAAAACGTCAATCAAATTCAGGGCGCTGTGACCACAGGTGTTAAAATCCAAATTAAAGAAACGGATTTGCCTAAGGCCATGAAGATTATTGAGAAGATTGAAATTTCGACTATGGAACAACTTGCTGAAAAGAAAGCTGGACGTCCTGCCAAACCTAAAATACTTTTACCAATTGATTTTAGCGATTATTCGGATAAAGCCAGCGAAATGGCTCTCGACTGGGCTATTCGTCTTCAAGCTGAAATAATGATTTTACACATTTACTTTAATCCTGTTATCAATACTTTGCCTTTTTCAGAGGCTTATGTTTACGATGCCAGTCTGGACGAAATGATTGTAGACATGGAAACTCAGGCAGAAGAGGATTTGAAAAAATTCCTTGAGAAATTTAAACAGAAAAGAATTAAAGCCGGAGGTGAAAATATTATTGTCAGGCATAAGTTGCTTCGAGGAGTCGCTGAGGAAGAGATTATTCGTTATAGTAATGAATACCAGCCTTTGGTAATAATCATGGGTACCAGAGGAAAAGACAGAAAAGCAGCTGATTTGATAGGAAGTGTTACAGCCGAAGTGATAGAAATGGCCAGGTTTCCAGTTCTTGCTGTGCCTGAGGATTATTTGTACAAAGGTATTGAGAAAATTAAGCATGTGTTATATGCCAGTAATTTTGATGACGCTGATTTTATTGCACTTGATAAATTGGAGAAATTGGTTAGGGCTCTGAATGTTAAAATTTATTTTGTTCATGTTGGACCCAATGAAGAAAGCAAGTGGGATCGTTTGAAACTTAAAAGCTTGAAAAGTTATGTTGAGAAAAAATTTCCAGGCTCGGGAGTTGAGTGTGATTTAATTGAAAATGAGGATTTTTGGGTTGGTCTTGAAGATTTTATTCAACGAAAGAAAATTGATATCATCAGCATGACCACACGACGGAGAAATATAATAGCACGGTTAGTAAATCCTAGTATCGGTAAAAAAATGTTATTCCATTCAAATACCCCAATACTTGTATTTCACGCTTAATTATTATCTTAGTAAAAATTAAACGTTTTTATGCGGGTATTGGTCAATGCCTATAGAGTAGTTTTGTTCGGAATTTTTTTTTACTCCGGAATAGCATTGTGTTCAGTTAAGACAACAGCTCAGTCTGAATATATTGTTTTTGGTAAAGTGACTGTAACCGAGGGCAGCATTAATGGAGTTGAGGCTCAACTGCTATTTGGCAATGAAATTTCAGCACTCTCAGTTAACAATAAAGGAGAATTCACAAGTAAACTGCAATGGAGTCAGAATTATCTGTTTAATTTCAGTAAAAAAGGATACATAGCCAAATCCATCCGTTTTTCAACTGAAATACCTGTTAATGTTATAAAAAAAAGCATAGAACCATACATGCTGCTTGTTGAATTATCCCCAGTAATGCCTAATGTTGACACCGCTTTTTTTGAAAATCCAGTTGGCTTTATAAGATTCGATTCGGTAATAAATGATTTTGATTTCGATAGGGACTATTCTCTGAAAGTCAAATATACCGCTCCTGTTCAGAAGACTAAAGAAGGCAAAATAATATCAGCAAAAGATAAAATAAACAAATCAACATCAAATAATCAATCCAAAAAGCCTTTGGAGCGCAATATTACTGAAAATGCAAACAAACAATCTAAAACATCGGGAAATAGTACAGAGATCCCTATTCTAAGTAAATTATCAACACGACCTAAAACACTTTACGCACCTGATTTTCCACCATTACTTGAAGAATATCCTCCCGGAATAACCAGGGAAGAGTTTACTGTTCCGGGGCGTAAAGTAACCAGGGTAGTGCTTAATAATAATAACTACCTCAAAGTTTTGCTTAAGGTAAAACACAATTGGGGAGGTGTCTTTTATTTTATAAACGAAGCTCCTGACTATTTTCGTGGTATTTCGCGTGAAACCTTTATTAAGCTTACAGGTGGCGATTGAACGAATTTTATTAAAAAGTAAAATATAATAACGAGAAATGACTCACACAAGAGGTTTTGCCAGCGATAATAATGCCGGTGTGTTACCTGAAGTTTTAAATGCTATAAGAGATGTAAACAATGGCCATACAATTGGTTATGGTGATGATAAATTTACCGAAGAGGTGACAGAACAATTTAAATCGGTGTTTGGTGTACCATTAGATTTATTCTTTGTTTATAACGGAACCGGTGCTAATGTTGTTGCATTGCAGGCTATGACACAATCATTTAATGCTGTTATTTGTGCCCAAACGGCCCATATAAATGTGGATGAGTGTGGCGCACCTGAAAAACATACCGGATGTAAGCTTCTTAGCGTTGAAACACCCAATGGTAAACTTACGCCCCGGCTAATTGAAAAACATTTGCATGGATTTGGTGTTGAGCATCATGCGCAACCCAGAGTTGTATCCATTACTCAAAGCACCGAAATGGGAACTGTTTATTCGCTTGATGAACTTAGGGAGCTGTGCAATTTTGTGCATAATAAAGGTTTATTGATACACATGGATGGTGCACGAATTTCAAATGCCGCCGCGGTATTAAACTGTTCGCTTCCCGAAACCACTTGCAATGTTGGGATAGATGTACTTTCGTTTGGAGGAACCAAAAACGGATTGATGTTTGGTGAGGCAGTTGTGTTTTTTAACCGCCAATTATCGACACAAACCCCCTTTATTCGTAAACAAACGGCCCAATTGCATTCTAAAATGCGGTTTATTGCTGCTCAGTTTTCAGCTTTTCTTACAAATGAACTCTGGCGAAAGTATGCTCAGCAAGCCAATGAAATGGCCCTTATTTTAGCTAATGAAGCAATAAAAGTTCCTGGTGTTGTAATTACTCAAAAAGTTGAATCAAATGGCGTTTTTGCCATTATTCCAAAGGAATGGATATCACGCTTGCAACAAGAGTTTTTCTTTTATATTTGGGACGAATCCAAATCGGAAGTGCGATGGATGACATCTTTTGATACAACCCGTGAGGATATCATGACCTTTGTGGCACTTTTGAATAAGATTTCTGCAGAGTAAAGTTATTCTTCTGACTTAAACATAATAATCAGTTTAATGAACCAACTTTCAGAAAAACATCAGTGGACAGAAAAAAGAAGGATATTTCACAGTGTTGTGTTTCCATTTTTTCTATTGTTTGTGATGTTTTCAGTCCGTCTTATAGAATCACTTGAACTGGGTAATTGGTATTGGTTGGGCATTAAGCCATTAAGTATTGAAGGTATTCCCGGGATTTTAACTATGCCTTTCAAACATGCCGATTGGATACATTTCTTTAACAATGCCCCATCTTTTTTTGTATTATCCGTTGGCCTCTTTTATTTCTACCGACCCATTGGATATAGAGTGTTTTTTACAATTTACCTGCTATCAGGTATATGGCTTTGGTTAGTAGCCCGTGATGCATGGCATGTGGGAGCCAGCGGATTGATTTATGGTATAGCGGCATTTTTATTTGTCAGCGGTATAAACCGTCGTCATATCCCATTACTGGCTATTTCGTTACTGGTTATATTTCTTTATGGAGGGCTGGTTTGGGGTTTATTTCCAATGCATAAGTTTATCGGCTATTCGTGGGAAGGGCATTATTGGGGCGCATTGGCGGGGATTGTTGCCTCCTTTATTTATAGAAATGAAGGGCCGCAAAGGCCCGAAACACTTTGGGACGAAACCGAAGAACCCGAAGAACCCGGGGAAGATGATCCATATTGGCTACAATTACCTGAAGAGAAGCCTTGAATATATTCTTATTAAGGAGTTTTTTTAGTTGTGGTTGAACCACAATCCATCATTCTTGTTTCTAATTAAGTAAGGATGGCGTGGTCCAAACCAAAGTGGTCATGGCTGATTTCTCAGGCAAGGGATACGCCATCCTTTTTTTTTCAAATATCGGAATTTAATTTCATGAAACGTTTTGGTTGGGGCATTTGCTTGAATACTATACCGATAACTGAGTAATACGATAAAGCATTATTGGTGTGAGGAATGAAAATTATTGAGATCCTATTTAACTTTGTTAAGAATGAAAAATAAACTAAGTGATATCTGTTTTTGAAAATAGTGAAAACGTTTATCACGGCTCCAATCCAATTTTAACAAACATATATAAGTACGAATTCAAAATCTTTTGTCATCTTTACATTCGAAAAATTAGCTGATGAAGAACAGATCCGAAATAGGATATTTGACCATTCTGGGTTTATCGCTTACAGTTGTTTTAACAGTTTATAAAGAAAATAAACCGTTAAAAACAAGTGTAGTTGCTGCCCATGAAATCGTTAAAGCGCATCTGTTACAAACAGGTAAGAGTGAGCTGCCTTCATCATTGAATAATAACGTTTTTCTTTCTCAAAAGGGTTCATACTTTTTATTTTCCAACAGTCCTTTATTCGCAAGTGTTTTTATTTCTGAGAATAATCAACTCTCGGGACTGCAATTATTTGATCGTAGTTTTTTAAGAACCTGGCTTGAATCATCTGGTGAAATTAGAATTTGCATCACCTCTTTTTTTAGAAATAAGAAGTTTTCAACCCTTCCTAAACTGGAAGACGGGGATAGTTTTTTTTATGATGGATTTGCATTGAATTGCGACAATTCATTTGCAATTAAACTCATTGATCATCAGCAATCCCAATTATTGGGTCATATCACAGAATTTTTAGAGAAGTTAATTCAAAACTCTACTCCTTCAAGGGCTGGGCCCTTTCATATTGATTCTTTAGTTTAAGTGTTTTTTGTATCTATCTTTATTACAAATTTTTAATTCAGGAATTAATTTCTGAATTATCACTGTTTTCAATCAAAACATAATTAAACATGGCAGCCATAGATAACATTCTTTCAAAATTTTTCGGCAACAAATCTCAACGGGATTTAAAAGTTCTTATCCCAATAGCCGATAAGATAAAAATTGCATATCCTGAAATAAAGAACCTTAGTAACGATGATTTACGGCGCAGATCAGCTGATTTAAAGAAGCAAATTCAATCGTCGATTGAGACCGAAAGAAATACCATTAATGAATTAAAAGAGAGAGTAGAGAATGATAATCCCGACATAGATGAGCGGGAAAAAATCTATTCTGAAATAGATAAATTAGAAAAGGAGATCATTTCTAAAATGGAAATTGCCTTGAATGAGGCAATTCCTCAAGCATTTTCGATAATTAAAGACACTGCCCGTCGGTTAACAGAAAACGATACCATTGAAGTAACGGCTAATGATTTTGACAGGGATCTTGCAACATCTTTCGATTTTGTGGAAATAAAAGGTAACAATGCCATCTATAAAAATACCTGGCAAGCAGGAGGAAACTCTATTAAATGGGAAATGGTGCATTACGACACTCAGCTTATTGGTGGAGTGGTACTGCATCAGGGTAAAATTGCTGAAATGGCAACTGGTGAGGGTAAAACGCTGGTAGCTACATTGCCTGTTTTCCTTAATGCCTTAACCGGGCTTGGAGTGCATATTGTAACCGTTAATGATTATCTCGCAAAACGTGACTCTGAGTGGATGGGACCCCTCTATATGTTTCACGGCTTGAGCGTTGATTGTATCGACAAACATCAACCTAACTCGGCTGCCCGTCGTAAAGCCTACCAGGCTGACATAACCTTTGGTACTAACAATGAATTTGGTTTTGATTACCTTCGTGATAACATGGCGGTTTCTCCTGAAGATCTGGTTCAGCGAAGTCACAATTATGCCATTGTTGACGAGGTTGACTCAGTTTTAATTGATGATGCCCGTACACCTCTTATAATTTCGGGCCCCATACCAAAGGGTGACGACCAATTGTTTTTGGAATTACGACCTAAGGTTGAAAAACTTGTTGAAGCACAACGAAACATTGTAAACCGCTATCTGTCTGACTCAAAACAAAAATTGAAATCAGAAGATCAGAAAGAACAAGAAGAGGGAGCATTATTACTACTGCGTGCCTTTAAAGGAATGCCTAAAAACAAAGCCCTTATTAAATACTTAAGTGAGCAGGGAATAAAGGCACGAATGATTAAGACAGAGAACTTCTACATGCAGGAAAACAACAAAAACATGTTTGTTGTAACCGATCCTCTCTTTTTTGTGATTGATGAGAAAACCAACTCGGTTGAGATGACCGATCAGGGACTTGATTTAATTACAGATACATCTGATGATAAGCAATTCTTTGTTTTACCCGACATTGGCTCTGAAATTGCAAAACTTGAAGGATCAGATCTTTCAGATGAGCAAAAAGTTCAGAAAAAAGACGAATTGCTTCAGAATTATTCGATAAAATCTGAACGCGTACATACAATCAGCCAGTTGCTAAAAGCCTACGTGATGTTCGAAAAGGATGTTGAATACGTGGTTATCGACAACAAGGTGAAGATTGTGGATGAGCAAACAGGTCGTATTATGGAAGGCCGACGGTATTCAGATGGTTTACATCAGGCCATTGAAGCAAAAGAAAGAGTAAGGGTTGAGGCAGCTACACAAACATATGCTACCATCACCCTTCAGAACTATTTCAGAATGTACAGCAAACTGGCCGGGATGACAGGTACTGCCGAGACCGAAGCAGGAGAATTATGGGACATCTATAAATTAGATGTAGTGGTAATCCCCACCAATAAACCCATTATCCGAAAAGATATGGATGATAAGGTTTACAAAACCAAGCGTGAAAAATACAATGCGGTTATTGATGAGATTGTTATGTTGGTCGAAAAAGGGCGACCTGTTCTGGTAGGTACCACTTCGGTTGAAGTGTCTGAGCTCCTAAGCCGAATGCTTAAAATACGTGGGATTAAGCACAACGTCCTTAATGCAAAATTACACCAGCGTGAGGCGGAGATAGTTGCCGAAGCTGGTAACAAAGGCGTTGTAACTATTGCTACCAACATGGCCGGTCGTGGTACTGACATTAAGCTTACACCTGAGGTTAGAAACGCAGGTGGTTTGGCCATTGTTGGTACAGAGCGTCACGAATCGCGACGGGTTGACCGGCAGTTGCGTGGTCGTTCAGGGCGTCAGGGCGATCCGGGTTCTACGCTGTTCTTTGTATCTCTCGAGGATGATTTGATGCGCTTATTTGGCTCTGATCGTCTTGTGAAATATATGGATCGTATGGGTGTTGCTGAAGGAGAGATGATTCAGCACCGTATGATTACTAATTCCATTGAACGTGCTCAAAAGAAGGTCGAAGAAAATAACTTCGGAATACGTAAACGTTTGCTCGAATATGATGATGTTATGAACTCTCAGCGTGAAGTAATTTATACCAAACGCCGACATGCCTTGTTTGGAGAAAGAATTCAGGTTGACATCTCCAATATGATGTACGATTCAGTTGAATCGCTCTTAATTGAAAACCAGCAATTGGGCGATTTGGAGAATTTCAAACTTGAAATGATTCGCGTATTCTCAAGTGAAGTTCCTTTTAACGAAGAGGAATTTCAGAAAGGTAAGCCCGAAGAGATGGTTGAACAAATGTATGATAAGGTTTGGGGCGACTACCAGCGAAAAATTGAATCCATGGCCAAACAAGCCTATCCTGTAATAAAGGATGTTTATGAAAATAAATCGGCTGTTTATGAAAATATTGTGGTACCCATTTCAGATGGTCAGCGGCTTTTCCAGATTACTGCTAACCTAAAAAAGGCCTACGAAACAAAAGGAAAGGAGCTAGCCCGCTCGTTTGAAAAAGCCATTATGCTTATTACCATTGATGATGCTTGGAAAGAACACCTGCGCGAACTTGATGATTTAAAACAGGCGGTTCAAAATGCATCATATGAACAAAAGGATCCATTATTGATTTATAAGTTTGAGTCTTTCGATCTGTTTAAAGGCATGATCGACAAAAACAACAAAGTAGTAGTTTCTTCTCTGGCCAAAGCCCATATACCAATCAGGGATGCAAGTCAGGTAAGGGAAGCAGAATCACGTAGAAGAACCGATTTGAGCAAACTGCGAATCACCAAAGATGACCCCATGGCAGGTTTAAATCCTAATCGTGAGGGGAGCAGCGATCGTCGTGAGCCAGTGGTAACCCAACCGGTACGTGTTGAGAAGAAAGTTGGACGTAACGATCCTTGTCCATGTGGCAGTGGAAAAAAATACAAACAATGTCACGGCAAAGATGCTTAAACTGATAATCAAATAACTAAATCGTCATATTAGAAAATAACCTTATGACACTATTTAATTTCATTACATGGACAATAAGCCCTGAAATCTTTTCTTTAGGACCATTGTCGATTAGATATTACGGACTGTTTTTTGCCATTTCGTTTTTATTGGGGTATTACATAGTTGAAAAGATGTTTAAGCGCGAAAACGCTCCCGAAAAATGGATGGACAGTCTATTTATTTATGTAGTGGTTGCTACGGTAGTAGGAGCACGATTGGGGCACGTGATTTTTTATGGATGGGACTATTATTCGCAAAACCCTGAAGAAATTCTGAAAATATGGCACGGCGGACTTGCCAGTCATGGTGGTGCTATTGGAATAATTGTGGCCATCTGGCTTTATTCAAAAAACGTTACTAAAAAATCCATGTTCTGGACCATGGATAGACTATTAGTAGCTGTAGCCTTAGCCGGTGTTTTTATTCGTTTAGGTAACCTTATGAATTCCGAAATTGTGGGACGTATCACCGACCTTCCCTGGGGTTTTAGGTTTCTTAGGGCTTCAGGCATTGAAAATCCTGAACTGCCACGTCATCCAACCCAGATATACGAAGCATTATGTTATCTTATTACTTTTGTAATAATGATGTACATGTATTGGCGTACAAATGCCCGTGAAAAACAGGGTCTTCTTTTTGGTGTTTTCCTGATTGGTATTTTTGCCACCCGTTTCTTTATTGAATTTGTAAAAGAAAACCAGGAGTCCTTTGAAGAAGGAATGAACCTCAATATGGGACAGATACTAAGTATTCCCTTTGTGATTTTTGGGGTATATTTGATTTACAGGGCAATTACCAATCCTCTTGTTCAGGAAAAAAAGGTTGTGAGTGCAAAAAAGAAATGAATTTGGGCTGTTTGGGCTTAAATTATCCTTGAGTTTATAATTTTCTTGTCAGGTCATATGAAACCCTCCTGTATAATCATATACATGCGTTGTGTAAATTTTAACCATGACTCGTTTCATATTATTAGCAGATGCAGAGACTTTATGTTTACATAAATTCTCTGTTTCTATTTTTGTTATTTCAATTTTAAAAAATGACTATACTTTTCTTTGTTATTCTGGCCATAATTATATTAGAAGCCATTTGGGAGTTTATCCTGGGAGAACTGAACCGCAAAAGTTGGAGTGATGTTGTACCCAAAAGCTTAAGCGATGTTTATCCCGATGATAAATTCCAGAAGCAGAAGAGATATCGTATTGCTAATTATCGTTTTGGTTTAATATCTTCAACATTTTCATTGTTGGTTATTTTAGCCGTTTTATGGTTTCAGGGATTTGCTTTTTTAGATGGTTTAGTTGGCCAAATAATTGCAAATGAATTATGGCAACCATTGTTGTTTTTCGGAATAATTGGTTTGGCATCCATGTTGATATCGCTGCCATTTTCAATATATGATACTTTTGTTATTGAAGAGCACTTTGGTTTTAATAAAACAACTGTAGGAACCTTTATTGGTGACCTGATAAAATCATTGCTTTTGGGAGCTGTTATTGGTGGTTTGTTATTGTTTTTAATTGTCTGGTTTTATCATTGGGCCGGGAGCTATTTCTGGTTGTATGCCTGGACTGTTCTGTCATTTTTTATGCTCTTTTTCAGCAAATTTTACACAACACTTATTTTACCGCTTTTTAATAAACTCGAGCCACTGGAGAAAGGGGAATTGCGAACAGCTATTGAAGAAATGAGTCGTAAAGCAGGTTTTTCACTCGACAATGTATTTGTAATGAATGGCTCAAAACGTTCTACAAAGGCCAATGCCTTTTTTAGCGGTTTTGGTAAAAACAAAAGGATTGTTTTATATGATACCCTGATTAACGAATTAAGAACAGATGAAATAGTGGCAGTTTTGGCCCATGAAATAGGTCATTTCAGGCTTAAACACATCATTATAGGATCCATATTGGGCGTTCTGCAGGCAGGCATTACCCTATTTTTATTGGGCTGGTTTGTGAATCAGCCTGCCATATCTCAAGCCCTTGGTGTGGAACATCCCTCGTTTCACATTGGATTGCTTGGATTTGGTCTGTTATATTCACCAATCAGTGCATTTCTTGGATTGGGAATGATTATTTTATCGCGCCATCAGGAATTTCAGGCCGATGCATTTGCTGCGCGTCATGCAAATGCCAGGGCCTTACAATCGGCATTAAAGAAGCTTTCGGCTTCATCGTTGAGTAATCCAACGCCACATCCTTTGTTTGTGTTTTTTAATTATTCACATCCGCCATTGTTGAAGAGATTGGAAGCCTTGGATGAAAAGGCATAAAAGAAAGACAAATAAACGGGCTGTATAAGGCCAAATTATTTAAGCCCAATGGCAAAGCAAACACGTTGCCTTGTGTTGAATGATCAATGTATGTTTTTCCACCCTGATAAGGACAGCTTAATTTAAGTTGGGTTTTCAGCCCGTCCTGTTTGATGCTATTGTTTATCCCAAGGCGATACCTTGAGCTGAACATAGCAGTCCTTCCACGACAAAAAACAAAACAGGTGTAAACCCGATAGCCATCTGCATTTATAGGTACAGTTAAGTATATTCATATTAAAGAAATCATTTATTATTTTGTTTATTTCTTTATACTCCTTATTACTTGACTCTTATAATTATCAACGTAAAGTAACTTTTAAATATAGTATGTTAAAATGCAAGTAGAAATCATCACTATAGGCGACGAACTCCTGATAGGACAGGTTGTGGATACCAATTCGGCCTGGATGGGTCAACAACTTAATAAATTTGGTTTTTCAATTAGCCGGATCACATCAGTTAG
>CAZSQG010000003.1:3156-59576 GCA_964608615.1 uncultured Marinilabiliaceae bacterium | reverse complement strand
CAGGAGGAAGAGATCTTAAGTGTATTGAAAGAAGCCACCGAACGGTCGTCTATTGTCCTTATTACAGGTGGTTTAGGTCCAACACGTGATGATATAACCAAAAATACGTTATGCAAGTTTTTTGATACAAAACTGGTTTTCAATCAGGAAGTGTTTTCAGATATAGAGAACTTTTTAAAGAGACGTGGCGCGATCAGTATTAACCAGCTAAACCGTGATCAGGCCCTGGTGCCCGAAAGCTGCATTGTAATCCGCAATATCATTGGAACAGCTCCTGTTATGTGGTTCAACCATAAGGAGGCGGTGGTTGTTTCCATGCCAGGTGTGCCATCTGAAATGAAGCGTGCCATGGAGCAGGAAATCATTCCCCGGCTGAAAGAGAAATTTGTTAGTGGTGTTGTGATCCATAAAACCGTTTATATTTTAAATATCCCCGAAGCTGTTTTAGCCGAGATGTTGAGTGATTGGGAAGATAGTATACCGCCATTTATTAAAGTAGCCTATTTACCATCGCCTGGAAAAATCAGGTTACGTTTATCGGGTAAAGGACGGGATGCAAATATTATTGAACAAACCATTGGGAAGGCGGTTAAGGCCCTTTATCCTATTGTTGGTGAAAACATCTATGAGTTTGATGATCAAAAGCCTGAAGAGTACTTATTAAAGCTATTATTAAACAAAAATGCAACTCTTGCTTGCGCTGAAAGCTGTTCGGGCGGCTATATATCGCATCTTATAACTTCTGTTCCCGGAGCATCGCAATGTTTTAAGGGAGGTATTGTTGCATATGCCAATGAGATAAAAGCAGAGATATTGGGTGTTTCACCTGAAGACATTGAAAACTATGGAGCCGTAAGTTCTCAAGTGGTTGAACAGATGGCTTTGGGGGCCTGTAAGGTGTTAAATACCCATTACGCCATTGCAACATCTGGTGTTGCCGGTCCAACTGGAGGTAGTGATGAAAAGCCTGTTGGTACTGTTTGGATAGCCTGGGCTGGTAATGGAAAAGTTATTAGCCATAAGTTTTTATTTGGCAATAACCGGGAACACACCATTATCAGGACGGCAGAAACAGGCATAATTATGATGAAGCAGTTGATTGAAAAAGGGGAGATGTAGTACCAAAAGGAAAATAAATAGTGCATTGAAGAAAAATATTTTATGATAATGGAGATTGAGTGATAAGAATTCCGTAGTTGAAAATATAAGATGCTATTTATGAATAATCATAACATATATAATACATATACAATTATTTATGTCATGTAATTTAATCTTTAGTTTAAGTGTGATAATGAGATTATAACGGCTGATATTCATAATTAATCCATAAAAAAACAAAAAACAAAGAAATAAAAGAATCAACAATTTGTTTTTTTGAAAGAAAATCCCGTATTTTGCGCTCTGTTTGAAAAACATAAAGAAAAAAAACGGTTGAGCAATGTCAAAAGTTTGTGAAATAACAGGAAAGAGTTTTATGGTTGGGAACAATGTATCCCACTCTAAAAGAAGAACCAAGAGGAGGTTCAATCCTAACCTTTTCCATAAGAAATTCTATTTACCAGAAGATGATCGTTGGGTTAGACTAAAGGTATCTGCTTCGGGCCTTCGCCTGATTAATAAAGTAGGAATCCATGCAGCTCTTAAATCGGCTAAGGAAAAAGGTTTTATTTCTAATTTTTAATCAGGAGGACTAAAAAATGGCAAAAAAAGGAAAAGGAAACCGCATTCAGGTAATTATGGAATGCACCGAGCATAAAGAGAGTGGACAACCTGGTACTTCACGGTATATTACCATGAAAAATCGGAAAAACACTCCTGATAGGTTGGAATTAAAAAAGTACAATCCCATACTTAAACGTATGACGGTACATCGTGAAATTAAGTAAATTGTAAGTCATGGCTAAGAAAGTAGTAGCAACATTACAAAAAGGTTCGGGTAAAGGTCACACCCGTGTAATTAAAATGGTTAAATCGCCCAAAACCGGAGCTTACAGTTTCCGTTCTGAGATGGTTGTTAATGAATTGACCAAAGAATTCTTTGATAAGAAATAAATTTTTATTAAGGCGATAATAAAAAAAGCTCTCTGTTAATGAGGGCTTTTTTGTTTTGTTTTTACATGGCGAAGTCATCTATGGTGTATCCCGTCTTGTTTGGCAATTATCATTATCTTTATCACGATTTTGCGTTCGAATAATTCGGAGCCTAAAGATCATTTCGAGTATAATAAGAAAACTATATATCAGCATAGAAATAACCAAATAAGCAATTTGCTTATCTACCTGATATATGGATAAATATAAGAATAAAAAATATGGGACTATTCGACAGTTTTAGCCGGGTTAAAAAGGAAAAGCTCGATAAAGGATTAGCAAAAACAAAGGAGAGTGTGTTAAAGAAACTCACGCGTGTTGTTGTTGGTCATTCAAAAGTAGATGAAGAAGTACTTGATAATTTGGAAGAAGTTCTTATTAGTTCAGATGTTGGTGTTGATACTACCTTGAAAATAATTGAACGCATCGAGAACCGTGTGTCACGTGATAAGTTTATTGATGCAAGTGAATTGGATAAAATCCTTAAAGAAGAGATTATTGGTTTACTTGCCGAAAACAACACCGAAGAAATAGAAGACTTTGACCTGCCGGCCAATAAAAAACCTTATGTTATAATGGTTGTGGGAGTTAATGGAGTTGGTAAAACCACCACAATTGGTAAATTGGCTCATAAGTTTAAGAGTGCCGGTAAAACTGTTCTGTTGGGAGCAGGTGATACCTTTCGTGCTGCCGCCATTGACCAGCTCGAAATATGGGCACAACGCGTGGGTGTGCCATTAGTAAAGCAAAAAATGGGATCTGATCCCGCATCTGTAGCTTTTGATGCATTAAATTCGGCTAAATCGCAAAATATTGATGTGGTCATTATTGATACTGCAGGAAGGCTGCATAATAAGATAAACCTGATGAATGAGCTTTCAAAAATAAAGAATGTGATGCAAAAAGTTGTTCCTGATGCACCTCACGAAATTCTACTTATTCTCGATGGTTCAACCGGTCAGAATGCCTTTGAACAGGCTAAGCAATTTACCCTGGCCACGGAAGTAAATGCCCTGGCCATTACAAAACTGGATGGAACAGCTAAAGGTGGAGTGGTAATAGGAGTCTCCGATCAGTTTAAGGTGCCCGTGAAATACATTGGTATTGGTGAAGGAATAGATGATTTACAACCATTTAACCGTGAGGCCTTTGTGGAATCATTGTTTGGAAACTGATAAGTAATATAAAAAAGGTAGTTTTTGTTTTAAATTGTTTATTGAAATAATAGATTGTATATAATATATAATCAACATATTATAGTATGATAAAGAAGCAGGTTGATGTTGTTACTTTGGGATGTTCTAAAAATCTGGTGGATTCGGAGCTGCTCATTAAGCAGTTTCAGGCAGGGGGTTTTTCAGTTGAGCACGATTCTCCAAATCCCCAAGGTGAAATTGTGGTGATTAACACATGTGGGTTTATAGGTGATGCCAAAGAAGAATCAATTGAAACTATTTTAAGATTTGCTAATGCCCGAAAAAAGGGCAAAATCAAGAAGTTATATGTAATGGGTTGCCTTTCGGAGCGATATTTTGACCAGCTTAGCGATGAAATTCCGGAAGTGGACCATTTTTATGGGAAGTTCAACTGGAAGGAGCTTATAAAAGATCTGGGCTTGGAATATCGGGCTGATTTACAAAATGAGCGCAGTCTTACTACCCCACAACATTATGCCTACCTTAAAATCTCTGAAGGGTGTAATCGCATCTGTTCGTATTGTGCCATACCAATAATTACCGGAAAACATAAATCGCGCACTATTGAGAGTCTGGTTGATGAAGCTCAGCGACTGGCGAAAAAAGGGGTGAAAGAGCTTCAGGTAATAGCCCAGGATTTATCGTATTACGGTATTGATATTTATAAAAAGGAGTCACTGGTGCCACTTATAACAGCCTTGTCGGAAATTAATGGCATTGAATGGATACGGCTTCACTATGCTTACCCTGCAGGATTTCCCATGGATGTGCTTGATGTTATGGCTGAAAATCCGAAGGTTTGCAGATATCTGGATATGGCTTTGCAACATATTTCCGATCCAATGCTAAAAGCTATGCGCCGTAATGTAACAAAAGCTGAAACCATTGAACTTGTTAAACAGATAAGGGAAAAAGTATCAGGTATTCATATACGCACCACCCTTATTACAGGCCATCCAGGCGAAACCGAAGCCGATTTTGAAGAATTGCTTGAATTTGTAAAGGAATCACGTTTTGAGCGACTGGGGGTATTCACTTATTCGCATGAAGAAGATACCTATGCCTGGAAAACATACAAGGATGATGTTCCGGATGAGATTAAGCAGGAACGTTATAATACCATAATGGAACTTCAAAACAGCATCAGCCGCGAAATAAATGAGAAGAAAATTGGCAACATTATAAAAGTCATTATTGACCGCTGTGAGGGTGATTACTTCGTTGGCCGCAGTGAATTTGACAGTCCTGAAGTTGACCTGGAAGTATTGGTTTCTTCGCCAACACCTTTAACCATTGGTGATTTTTACGATGTGGCTATTACCGGTGCTGAGGATTATGATTTGATTGGAGAGGTGAATGATTGATGAGAAAAGGTTTCTTTTCAATCGCCCAAAGTCCTTTCAAATTCCATGGCTACTTCTTTATCCACCATTAAAAATAGAGAACTATCCGTTACCTCATATTTATTTATCCGTGATAAGGCATTGATAAGTTCTAGTTCGGGTACAGTATTGCAAAATATACGGGTAGAGGTAATGGCATAAAACTGCACTGTGGCCGTCTGGCTTGTATGGCGCAGTTTTCCGTTTAACTGGTTACAGCCATTTAAACTGCTTATAGTGCCTTTTTCAGCATCGATCAAAAAAACAGGAACACCTACCGGAAAACCTGCTTTTATGTCAACCAAATCTTTCCATTTTGTCATTTTCCATTGCCCCGAAAGAAGATTGGGTTGAGGATTTTGCTCAGTTGTGCGTAATGATGTACAGCTATTTAACACCGTAATCAGTCCTATTATAATAACAACCAGTATCTTATTTTTCATCTTTGCCGATATTAAATTATTGCTATTGAGCTTGTAATATAACGTAAATACCAATAAAAATTGTGCCAAAAGAAATTTTATCCTAAGTTGGAGGCGTCAATAAGTTTGTGCAATTTTGAATGAATAAAATAAGCTATACTCTTTATAAGCCTTCGATAACCGATTAAACACATGGAACCATTCATCACCTTTATAACAGTTTTTGGAGGCCTTGCTTTGTTCCTGCTTGGTATGGATTTGCTAAGCAGTGGCATGAAAAGTTTGGCCGGCAGGAAATTACGCCATATACTTGATACATTCTTAAAAAATAAAACCGGAGCAATAGGATTTGGAGTTTTGTTAACACTTCTTTTCCAGAGCAGCAGCGCGGCATCGGTTGTGTTAATTGGTTTTGTGGATGCGTCAATTATTACTTTTCAGCAAACACTGCCAGTTTTACTGGGTACCGGTATTGGAACCACCATTACAGCCCAGTTAATATCTTTTAATATTGGCAAATTTGCCCTGTTGTTTGTTGGCATTGGTTTTTTTATGAAGTCCTTTACTCCGGGTAAATGGAGTAAAAGCGGGCAGATTGTTCTTGGTTTTGGAATCCTGTTTTTTGGGATGAAAATGATGGCCGACGGACTTGCCCCTCTGCGGGATAATGAAACCTTTATCAATATATTAATTCATCTTGAAAATCCTGTTGCCGGATTATTGGTTGGATTGGTTTTTACAGCCCTTATTCAAAGCAGTGCCGCATTTATAGGTATTTTGATAATCCTTTGCAATAGTGGATTATTATCGTTTGAGGCATCCTTACCACTCATTCTTGGTACAAATATCGGCACTACAATAACTGGTTTACTTGCTGCAACTACTGCAACCTATCCAGGTCGTAAACTGGCTGTGGCAAACGCCTTGTTCCGGGTTTTAGGAGCTTTTGTTTTTATCTGGTTTATCGGTCCCTGGCGCGATTTAACTATTTATATTTCGGGAACATCGTCGGCATTACCACGTTTATTAGCCAATGCCCATACGCTCTTTAATGTGATGATGGCCTTGATGTTATTGCCTTTTACCTCCATAGTCGGGAACATAGCTATTAAACTTGTACCCAAGCCTAAAACAAGAACAAAGCATTCGTTGCATTATCTTAATAAAGAACTTCTTAGTTCTCCCGATTTATCATTGCCATTTCTCCTAAAAGAAGTTCAGGATATGGGAGAGGTGGTTTACAGCATGGTAAAAGTTTCGATGCGTCCATTTTTCGAGCGCGATGAACAAGCCCTTGAACAAATAAACAACTGGGAAGAAAAAACAGATTTTTACCGCGAAGAGATTAATAAATTCATGGTTAAGCTAAATGAAACTCATCCTGTGGAGCAATGGTCGGAAGAAATTTATAGAATGATGCACGTTGTTAATGAGTTGGAACAGATTGCAGATATTGTATCGGTAAATATTTCACGTCAGGCTGAAAAATGGTTAGTTGGTAATATACAGTTTTCGTCAGAGGGGCGTAAAGAACTTGAAGAATACCATTTACGTTGCTTAAAGCAACTTGAAAGGGCTCTGATATTAATGTACAACTGGGATCCGCGTGAAGCACTTAAAATGAAGCAAAAATATCGCAAATATGCGTTTATGGCTTTCGATATGGAGCGGCAGCACTATAAACGGTTGTTTTCGCCCAATTCCAAATCGCTTGAATCGAGCAAGGTACATATGGAATTACTCAATCTCCTTAGAATCATTAACAGCCGGGCAACAAATTTTGGTCGCTTGGTTTTTATGGAGGAGGAGCATGGGCCTATAATGTAAAGAGTTAAAGATTAGGGACAAAGGGAAATGGGAGACCACTCAAAACAATAAAAGAGTGATGAATAAATTGGTAACCTACCGGAGGCAAGGAATAAGAAAAAATATAGTTGAATATTACTAAGGTTGAAAAAATAAGTCACCTTGGTGCGCAATAAAATGATATAATTCCAAACCCGGCCACACCTTTTTTCAAATCTGTATTTGTGGCAGCCATCAATTTTTTTATCTTTGTAAGCCTGCAAATTTAAACGCGGTTTTTATATGGAATACATCGTTTCGGCCCGAAAATACAGACCTACTACATTCGATAGTGTTGAAGGACAGGGCAATATTACGGTTACCCTTAAAAATGCCATCAAAAACAAACAATTGGCGCATGCCTATTTGTTTTGTGGACCCCGTGGAGTTGGAAAAACTACCTGTGCGCGAATTTTTGCTAAAACAATCAATTGCCAGAACTTATCACCCGAAATAGAAGCTTGTGATCAGTGTGACTCCTGTAAATCGTTCAACGACAACCGCTCTTTTAATATTCATGAACTGGATGCGGCCAGCAATAATTCAGTCGACGATATCAGGTTACTGATTGATAAAGTGCGCGTACCGCCCCAAATGGGCAAATACAGCGTGTATATCATCGACGAGGTTCACATGTTGTCGCAATCGGCATTTAATGCTTTTTTAAAGACTCTTGAGGAGCCACCACACCACGCCATTTTTATCCTGGCCACCACCGAAAAACATAAAATTTTACCAACTATATTATCGCGTTGTCAAACATTTGATTTTAACCGTATTACTGTTGATGTTGCGGTTGAGTATCTTAAATATGTTGCCGGCCGGGAAGAGGTTACAGTTGAAGAAGAAGCTTTAAATGTTATTGCCCAAAAGGCAGATGGAGCCATGCGTGATGCTCTTTCCATTTTTGACCAGATTGTAGCTTTTTCAGGAAAAAACATTACCTACCAGCAGGTTATTGATAATTTAAATGTTCTTGATTACGACTATTATTTTAAGCTTGTAGATGCCTTTTTAAAAGAAGATGCTACATCCTCGCTGGTTATATATAACGAAATATTAAATCATGGATTTGATGGTAGCCATTTCATCAATGGTCTTAGCAGTCATTTTCGTGATTTGCTCATGTGTCGCGATGTCCAAACGGTTATGTTACTTGAAGTGGGAGCTTCAATCAAACAACGCTATATGGAGCAGGCTAAATTGTGTGAGGCCGATTTTTTGTATGAAGCACTGCGGATTACAACCAATTGCGATTTGAACTATAAAATGGCACGCAATAAACGATTACATGTTGAATTTTCGCTTTTAAGTCTGGCTCGTATCCTGACTGAAAAAAAAAAGCGCTTGAATCGTTAGAAAATACTGACGATATTATAGCTGTTAAGCCTGTTTTATCAACTTCATCAACTGTTATTTCGAATAATAAAAGTGCGCCAAAACAATCCATTTCATCATTATCGTTAAAGGATTTAATGAGTGGAGGAACAAGTGAAAAAAGCAGCTCTGAAAATAACCAATCGGTATCGAAGGTAAATGAACCGATAGCTGAATACAATCAGGTCGTTACCGAACAAGCCCTGCAACTTGCCTGGAAGGAATACTCCCAGACCATTGAAAAGGAAAATCCCAGACTCTTTAGTATTTTAAATAACAAAATCCCAACACTTGAGAATGGTACAAAAGTAAAACTGGAACTGCATAACCAAATGCAGGAAAATGAACTGATGAAAGAAAAGAATACCTTTTTTACCGTTCTTAAAAACAAACTAAAAAATCACAATCTGGAGTTACACACCATCATTATAAAAGAAGACCTGCAAGAACAGACTGAGGTTTTTACGGCAAGCGATAAATTACGTGTTATGATGGAGCAATATCCGGCACTGGCTAAGTTAAAACAACATTTTAATCTGGATTTGGAATAATTTGTATGTAGCTCAAATTAGAGTACATAATATTATCGTCTAAATGGGGTAGTGGATCTAATATATAATACGATACAAATAGTATTTTATGCCAACAAATCCATTTATCGAAGTCAATATCCTTATAATAAAACAGTTATCATCTTAACAAATTTAAATTTATCAAGATAAACCAAAATATCATGAGTAAAATAAAAGTGCAAAATCCCGTTGTTGAATTGGATGGCGATGAAATGACACGTATTATCTGGAAGATGATTAAAGAAGAGTTAATACTTCCACACCTCGACCTGGATATAAAATACTTTGATTTGAGCATGGAAAACAGAGATGCAACCAACGATCAGGTTACTGTTGATGCAGCGCATGCAATTAATAAGTATAATGTGGGCATTAAGTGCGCAACCATTACACCCGATGAGAAAAGAGTTGAGGAGTTTGGTCTTAAAAAAATGTGGAAATCGCCTAACGGCACCATTCGGAACATCTTGGACGGCACAGTTTTTCGTGAACCTATTCTAATAAAAAACATTCCTCGTTTGGTCCCTGGTTGGGAACATCCAATTTGCATTGGCCGTCATGCTTTTGGCGACCAATATAAAGCAACTGATTTTGTGGTGAAAGGCAGGGGCAAGCTCACCATTACTTTTACTCCTGAAGATGGCAATAATGTGCAATCGTTCGATGTGTATGATTTTGAAGGCGACGGCGTTGCCCTGGCTATGTACAATACAGATGAAAGTATTACCGGTTTTGCACATAGTTGTTTTAATCAAGCCATCAGTAAAAAATGGCCGCTCTATCTGTCAACCAAAAATACTATTCTGAAAAAATACGACGGACGTTTTAAAGATATCTTCCAGGATATTTATGAAAAACACTACAAAAAGCAGTTTGAAGCCATAGGGATTACATATGAACATCGTTTGATTGATGATATGGTAGCAGCTGCCCTTAAATGGAGTGGTGAGTTTGTTTGGGCCTGTAAGAACTATGATGGCGATGTGCAATCGGATACTTTAGCCCAGGGATTTGGCTCTCTTGGTCTTATGACTTCAGTTTTGGTTACACCCGATGGTAAAACCATTGAAGCAGAGGCAGCACACGGAACCGTTACTCGTCACTACCGGATGCACCAAAAGGGAAAGCCAACATCAACTAATCCCATTGCTTCGATTTATGCATGGACCAGAGGACTAGAGTTTAGAGGCAAAGCAGATGGTAATCAAATGCTTATTGATTTTTGCCATAAGCTGGAAACCGTTTGTATTGAAACCGTTGAAAATGGTCAAATGACCAAAGATTTAGCCTTAGCCATATATGGCAAAGATCTTAAAGAAGAGCATTACTTAACAACAGAAGCATTTATGGCAGCCATCCGCATTAATCTGGAGAATAAATTAGCGTAACCGTAATAGAAGATAGGTAATTAGCAGATAAGCAATTAGTAGATATGTAAATTCTGATAGGATAGGAGATTAACCATATCAGTCAGCCTGATTATTCTGTTTATAAGTTTTTTGTCGAGGGATTTAATTGATAATAAGAAGGGTGGATTATCTGAAAAAGATAAACGCCCTTTTTATTGTCCTAACGACTGTTTAATTAATCGTTCACATTCAGCAATAATGTCTTCAGTAGTTCGTCCACGTGGCTCAATAGGATCAAGGGCTGTATAGCTCAGTTTAACTCCAAACTGCAAAGGAAAATAACCTTTTCTCATTAATTTTGAATGGCCATTTATAACAAAAGGAACAATTAAAGCTGATGGAGCAGTTTTTAGTAATGTTTTGATACCTGCTTCCTGAAAAGTACGTACCTGGCCATTTCTACTACGTGTGCCTTCAGGAAATATACAGGCCGCATAATTATTGGCTTCAATAAGTTTTCCAAGACGAATAATTTCGCGTATTGCCTGACTGCCATTTTTTCGGTCAATAAGAGCCGAACCACTCCGTTTTAGGTTATACGAAATACTTGGAATATTTCGAGATAGTTCAATTTTTGATACAAATTTTGGATGCCAGTGATCAAATGCATGCACCAGTGCCTGAATATCGAAAAAACTTTGATGATTAGATACAACAATCAAAGGACGATGGTGAGGTACGTTTTCAATACCAGAGAATTTAACACTGGCTCCCATAACATACATAATGTTTACCAGAAAGAAGTTTAAAGCTCCAACACTTTTTTTATGTGTTTCATATCCGCCAAGATGCCAGGCCAATAACTGTATAATATGAAAAATACCAAGAAATAACCCAAATAAAAGATAATATATGGGTGAGAGTAAATAACCTAACACATTTCGCATAAACGACTGATTTTAAAATGCAAAAAAACAATAAAAATCCATTTTCTGCAAACAGATTATCATTTAATTATAAGCCCAGATTACAGATTGAACCCAGAATAATTAAGAATCATTATAAAATTATCTAAATAAAGGCAAATAATTAGTAAATGATTACCTATACAAACAAATTTTAACTATTTTCGGCCTTTCCAATTAGTATTTATCACTATAATCCTAACAATTGTTATGAATCAGAGTAATTCCACGAAAATAAGGTTTTTCAGTGGTGAAGAAATTCCTGTAGAACTTCACAAAGTGAGAGTGGTGCAAAAACTTCACCTTAAACCTGTTGATGAACGTCTTAATGCTATTCAAAAAGGAGGATTCAACACTTTCCTGCTTAATACCACCGATGTATTTTTAGATATGTTAACTGATAGTGGTACCAACGCTATGAGCGACAATCAGGTTGCATCGATGCATCAGGCAGATGATGCCTATGCCGGTTCGCAAAGTTTTTCACGCATGGAAGTGGCAATAAAAGAGGTGTTTGGCAAAGAGCTCATACTTCCAGTGCATCAAGGACGTGCAGCCGAAAATATCATTTCGCAAACATTTATTCGTCCTGGTCACAAAATACCAATGAATTATCACTTTACCACAACAAAAGCCCATATGGAGCTTAATGGTGGTGAGATTTTTGAGATTTATACAAATGAAGCTCTTAAAATAACAAGTGATTATCCATTTAAAGGGAATTTGGATATTCAGAAGCTAAAAGACTTAATTACCAAATACGGTAAGGATAAAATTCCATTTATTCGTTTGGAAGCATCAACTAACCTGATTGGAGGACAACCGTTTTCGATTCAAAACATGCGCGATGTTCGTAAAGTGGCCGATGAAAATGGTATTATGATGGTATTGGATGCAAGTTTAATTGGTGAAAATGCATGGTTTGTTAAACAACGCGAACCAGAGTTTGCCAATACAAGCATTAAAGAAATATTACGAACCATGTGCGGACTTTGTGAAATTGTTTATTTCTCAAGCCGTAAAGTTAGCTCTACCCGAGGTGGAGGTATTTGTACCAATAATAAGGATTTATTTCTTAAGATGCGCGAATTGATCCCTCTTTATGAAGGTTTTCTAACATACGGTGGTATGTCGGTTCGTGAAATTGAAGCCATGGCTGTAGGGTTATATGAAACAACTGATGATACAGTGATTTGTCAGTCACCTGGATTTATTGAATTTACTGTTAAGGAGCTTTCAAAGCTTGGTATTCCGGTTATTACTCCGGCAGGAGCGTTGGGTTGTCACGTTGATGCGATGGCTTTTCTACCCAATGTTCCGCAAAAAGAATATCCGGCGGGAGCATTGGCTGCAGCTCTATTTATTGTATCGGGTGTGCGTGGTATGGAACGGGGAACTATTTCAAGTGTACGTCTTGAAAATGGCGAAGACCTTATTTCTGATATGGAGCTCCTTCGTTTGGCTTTTCCACGCCGCGTGTTTACATTATCACAAACAAAATTTTTAATTGACCGACTTAACTGGCTATACCAGAATCGTGAACTTATAGGAGGATTAAAGTTTGTTGAAGAACCCAAAGTATTGCGTTTCTTTATGGGAAGATTGGCCCCAACCAGTAATTGGCCCGAAAAATTAGTCGCCAAATTTAAACAGGATTTTGGCGATAGTTTATAAATTGAAGAAAGTATTTTTTTAGCCCTGGATGAATTTCATCCAGGGCTTTTTTATTTGATATCATTAGTCGTTGGTTAAATTGAATAAAACTGCTAAAATCATTATAGTAATCTTGCGTCGGTCTGGGATGAATAAATCATGGGGTGATTCCTTTTTCTACTCATATATTGTGCAAACAGCTTTATCACTCAGAGAGGATATCTGAAGATTTTAGCTATTATTGAAATGATTGGATTATTCGTATCAGACATATTCCCTTTTGTAAAAAAAACAATCAGTTTATCAAACAATTCTTTAACATGCATGTTAATAAGGAAACTAAAGAGTATTGATATTATTTATAAATTGTTGTAAAAATACAATTACACATATATTTAGATTAAATAAATATAAATCGTATGTCTACATTTGAAATCCTAATGCCCAAGATGGGAGAGAGTGTTGAAGAAGCAACAATAACAAAATGGTTTGTTAAAGAAGGTGACACCGTAGAAGAAGACCAGGTGCTTTTGGAGATTGCTACGGATAAAGTGGATTCTGAAATCCCTTCGCCTGTGGCAGGTGTTGTGCAAGAAATCAAATTTGCAATGAATTCGGTGGTGCCGGTAGGCGTTGCTATTGCTGTAATTGCCTTGCAAGGTACAGTAACATCCGAAGTGACCAAAGCTGTTCAACCAGAAAAAACTGAATCATCCAACAAACCCCAGGAGGATCTTGTTGAAGAGGTGACCAATTTCAAACAAAGTGAAAAGTTTTATTCCCCTCTGGTAAAAAACATAGCCAAAAAAGAGGGTGTTTCGTTGCATGAATTGGATTCAATTAAAGGAAAAGGAAAAGATGGTCGAGTAACAAAAGAAGATGTTCTGACTTATCTTGAATTGCGCTTAGGTGGCACAACAACTAAACAAGCAGTCGCCACACCTCCTTCTCAACCAAAATCTGCCGAACCGGTCAGGCAAGCAGTAAAAGCTCCTGAAGTTAAAACCGGAGAAGGGGATACAGTTGTAGAGATGGACCGTCTGCGTAAAATAATTGCCGATCATATGGTGATGTCGAAACAGGTTTCACCACATGTTACATCAATTGTTGAAGCCGATGTAACCAACCTGGTAATATGGCGCGATCGAAACAAGGATGTCTTTCAGAAGAAAAACGGAGAAAAACTCACTTACATGCCGGTTTTCACGCAGGCAGTGGCGCGTGCACTGCGCGATTTTCCGGGAATTAACGCTTCTGTTAACGGCGACTCAATCATTTTGCGTAAAAATGTAAACATTGGTATAGCAGTCGCGTTGCCATCTGGAAACCTTATTGTACCCGTGGTAAAACAAGCCGATCAGAAAAATCTTGTGGGACTGGCAAGTGACATAAACCGTTTGGCCGAACTGGCCCGCAATAATAAGCTCTCGCCCGATGATATTCAGGGGGGAACGTTTACAATTACCAATTTTGGATCCTTCCGTAACATTATAGGAACACCCATCATTAACCAACCACAGGTAGCCATATTGGCAACCGGGTCGATTGAGAAGAAACCGGCTGTGATTGAAACGCCAACTGGTGATGTCATTGCCATCCGACACAAGATGTATCTTTCGCTATCATACGACCACCGGGTTGTGGATGGAGCTTTGGGTGGTTTCTTCCTTCGAAAAGTGGCCGATTATCTTGAAGAGTGGGATCTTAATCAAGAGGTGTAATATCAAACTATAAGGATCACCATTTGAACTATGGGGTAACTATTTGGAAACCCAATACTCCTAAATTAAAGAAGTTGTGATAAAAGAAAAATGCTAAACATGAAACGAGCCATGAGTAAACTTCCTCACGCAGGGGAATAGCTTCCCGGCTCAATGACGGGAGGCTATGTGACCATTGAAAACAAATTTTAGACACATGAAAAGCAACGTACCAACCATTTATAGTATAAATAAAACAGATCAGGAAACTCTTCTGAAATGGTATTATTTATTGTTTTTAGGTCGCACCCTTGATGAGCGTGCTCCTAATTACTTAAAACAGGCCATTGGCTGGTCGTACCATGCACCTGCTGCTGGTCATGATGGCATTCAATTGGCCATCGGACAAGTTTTCAGGAAAAACAAAGACCATCTGTTTCCCTATTACCGCGACCTTCAGACCTGCATCTCGGCAGGATTAACAGCCGAGGAGATTATTTACAATGGCATATCAAAAGATGCCGATGTGGCAGGAGGCGGTCGTCACATGTCGAATCATTTTGCAAAACCAGCCTGGAACATTCATAATGTAAGCAGCTGCACAGGCAATCACACACTTCATGCAGCAGGTTTGGGCCGGGCTGTTAAGGCTTATAACGAAAAAGACGTGGTGGTGATAAGCTCACAGGGCGAAAGTTCGGTGTCGGAAGGATATGTTTATGAAGCCATCAACGGAGCCTCCAACGAGCAATTACCCGTGGTTTTTGTCTTTCAGGATAATGGTTATGGTATTTCGGTTCCAAAAGTTGATCAGACAGCCAACCGTAAGGTGGCAAAAAACTTTGAAGGTTTCAAGAATCTTCGCATCATCTACTGCAACGGGAAAGATGTATTTGACTCAATGAACGCAATGACCGAAGCGGTTGAATGGGCTAAAAAAGAGCAGAAACCGGTATTGGTGCATGCCAACTGTGTACGTATAGGCTCACACTCAAACAGCGACCGTCATGAGCTCTACCGTGATGAAAATGAACTGAGTTATGTGCGTGAATATGACCCATTGGCGAAATTTCGTCGTTTATTGGTGCGTTATAAACGTGCAACTGAAGAAGAACTTAAAGATATTGAAGATAGAGTTGCAGCTGAAGTGAAGCAGGCACACAAAAAGGGTTTAGCAGCTCCACACCCAACTCCGGAGTCAATACATGATTTTGTAATAGCAGAACCTTATCCGGCATTGAAATATCCGGATGGCACACATAACCAGACTGGAGAAAAAATTAAGTTTATTCAGGCTCTGAATGATACACTAAGGGCAGAATTTCGAATTAATCCTGACACTTTCTTATGGGGACAAGACATCGCAAACAAGGAAAAAGGAGGGATTTTTAATGTCTCGAAGGGATTACAACAGGAATTTGGTAAGAATCGTGTGTTTAACGCCCCAATTGCTGAAGATTATATTATGGGAACAGCCAATGGTATGTCGCGTTACAACAAAAAAATTCGTGTGGTGGTTGAGGGAGCCGAATTTGCTGATTACTTCTGGCCCGCAATGGAGCAGTTTGTTGAAACTACACATGAATACTGGCGCACTAAAGGACAATTTTCGCCCAACATTACAGTAAGGTTGGCCTCGGGTGGCTATATCGGTGGAGGATTATATCATTCCCAGAATATTGAAGGGGCGCTAACCACATTTCCCGGAGTAAGGATAGTTTATCCATCGTTTGCCGATGATGCGGCAGGATTGCTTCGCACATCCATTCGTTCAGAAGGCCTTACCGTTTTTATGGAACCAAAGGCACTATATAATTCACCCAAGGCTGCAACCGTGGTCCCTGACGATTTTGAAGTCCCTTTTGGTAAAGCTAGAATTAGGAGAAGTGGCTCTGATTTAACCATTATTACATACGGCAATACCACTCATTTATGCTTAGAGGCAGCTGAACAATTAGCATCCGAAGGGCTAGCCGATATTGAAGTTATCGACCTGCGAAGTCTGTTGCCACTAGATAGAGAAACCGTATTCGCATCCATAAAAAAAACATCAAAGGCTTTGGTAGTGCATGAAGATAAGGTATTTGGCGGATTTGGAGGAGAGGTAGCCGCAATAATTTCAGATGAAGCCTTTGAGTGGCTTGATGCTCCGGTAAAACGTGTGGGTTCTGCCTTTACGCCTGTTGGTTTTAACCGTATTTTGGAGGCAGCAATTTTGCCAAACACAGAAAAAGTGATTGCTGCAGTCAGGGAGCTTTTAAAGTATTAAACAGTAACATCCATTAAGAAAAATAACTCAGCAATATGAAGAAAATTGGAATATTCTACAGTTTCAGATCCGTTAAAACCCATCAACAGGTTAAGAAAATGATTAAACATTTTGGGACTGAAAATTGTGAAGAAGTAGATGTAGATGTGGCCACCCTGAATGATTTTAATAAGTATGACAACTATATTTTTGCAGTTCCCACCTGGTTCGATGGTGAGTTACCCAATTACTGGGACGAGTTTTTACCGACTATTGAAGAGCTTTCTTTTAAAGGAAAAAAATTCGCTCTTTTTGGAGGTGGCGACCAAAAGAATTATCCAGAAAACTTTGTGGATGGTATTGGAATAATGGCCGAATTTATTGAAGAAAGGCGCGGAGATGTGGTTGGTTTTACATCAGTAAAAGGTTATTCATTTGAATATTCAAGGGCTCAGAGAGGCGCTGAGTTTGCTGGTTTGGCTTTGGATATTGAAAATCAGGCTGCTTTATCAAACGAGCGGATTGAAAATTGGGTGGAAGTATTGAAAAAGGAGTTTGCTATCAAATAATTCAGTCTTTCGAAAAGCCAACGAATGCTTAAAAGAGCTTTATTTATATAATAACTTTATATTACAAAACATTATGTCGCAGTAGCTTAGTAAGCATAGCCATCCACCTTATGGGAGTGTGTCTTAGTTTAACCAGATAAGGTCAATCGAAAAACATAAAAAGCGTCTAAATTAGGGATTTAGACGCTTTTTTATTATTGAAAAAGTATAAACCAACTAATAAATTCAGGAGGCAACAAATTAAAACCCATAATTTCAGAAAAAAACATATTTCACTTTACCATATCTACATAAAACAAAGGTTAACATAATATAAGCAATTAGAATCCAATATTACAACCAACCATTGAAGGGATAGGAAGGACAACAAACATTTTCATAGATTCAGTTATCACAACAAGACTCTAATACGCTGTATCCCTCTACATTATAAACAAATCACCCAATTACATTTCCATAAGTATTAAAGCCAATCAGAAACATTATGAAACCAAGATCAGAAATTGTCACAATTCTTCAAAAATACACACCCAAAACAAACCTTCATAGAGTAGGAGTAAGGTTACTTTATAAAACAAACACAAAATTCACATATGTAAACCCGTACTACTGCCAGTTCACGACAAAAAACACTCTATGCAAATCATAATCTATAGGCATTATAATACATATATCCAGTCAGTTACACTATATACTTATATCATTAGATTAATACTACAACCCACTTTAGCGTATAAATATACAAAACCAGTAAAAACAATGCGTTTTAGTATCTTTATAGTATTAATAACCAGTTATATATAACTTTTATTGATACAATAACTTTAGTACACGTTTTACAATAGCTATAATATTGAATATTAACCATATAGTAAAACAATAAATTAATATTTGGCTAAGAAATAGGTCGTATATCACCATTATTTATGTAAATCAAAATTAGCACCTTTAATTATACATGCACTATATCAGGCTTATATGAAACTCACCTAAATAAAAGAATCTTCATGATTTTTAATTCATAGTAACAATTAGCACACTCTATCTGGTTGGTTACATATGTATAAAAAGGATGAAGAAAATGTATTTGCACATTGTAAATATTGATTGTATATTTGTAAACATAAATCTAGCATGCAGATAATATATTACCTAATCACAAACAGGGAGTTACAGATGTTAATCTTATAAATATCATGAAAGTCCGCCTTCAGCAATTGATTGAAAAACAAAATATAACCCCGGCACGGTTTGCCGAAATTGTTGGGGTACAACGATCCAGTGTCAGCCATATATTATCGGGCAGGAATAATCCCAGTCTGGAGTTTATCCAAAAGATTCTGATAGCCTTCCCAACAATTAGTAGCGACTGGTTGATTTCAGCTCAAGGCAATATGTATCGGGATACAGCATCGCGAGATAACGAAGTGCCCAAAGAAGATAAAAAAAACAGAGCAGAGAACGCTACAGATCTGTTTTCAGTTCTTAAGGATGAAGATGTACCACCATATGGCACAATTCAACCAGTAACACCGATGGAAAATGACAAAGATCCGATACAAAAAGGAAGTTCATCCAAAATTGAAAACAGCAATACAGAAGAATTAGCAATACCTAAAACAAGTATAAATACTACAGTTGAACGCATTGTTATCTTTTATACCAATAACACATTTAAAGAGTATAAACCAGAGTAGTATTATAGAATGGAGGTTTATTTTGCCTTGTAGCTATGATTAATAATCTTTTCAATAAATTGAATTCCTTAGAAAAGCATTATCTTTGAAGCAATAATCATTGTTACATATGTAAACATCGTAATTCTCTATGAAATACATAAGTGATTTTAAGGTAGTTGATAATGTGCGACACACTGCTGATTTTGTTGTATTAACCCTTGAAAACAAACAGGAATTACCTGAAATGACCCCGGGTCAGTTTGTTGAAGTGCGAGTTGATAACGCTCCACATACCTATCTTCGACGTCCTTTATCTATTCACGATGTTAATTATCAAAAAAAACAGATAAAACTCCTTATTCAGGAAGTTGGTGAAGGCACACGTAAGCTTTGTAATTTGCCGATAGGAAGTTTTGTTAATATGGTTTATCCTTTAGGCAAGGGTTATGATTTACCAAAAACCGACAAAGTGCTTCTTATTGGAGGAGGGTGTGGTGTTGCTCCGCTATTGTTTTTGGGACGATATTTGGTTACAAATGGCATTAAGCCACGATTTTTAATAGGTGCGCGTACGTCTGAATCCTTAGTGCAGCTCGATGCTTATCGTGAATTGGGCGAAGTGATGATAACTACCGAAGATGGTTCAGAAGGTCAGAAAGGATTTGTGATTCATCACCCGGTAATGCGGACTGAAACTCCCGATTTTGAATGGATTTATACCTGTGGGCCTGATGCCATGATGAAGGTTATTGCCAAATATGCCAATAACCGTTCCATTCCTTGTCAGGTATCTCTTGAAAACCGTATGGCTTGTGGATTTGGAGTTTGTTTGTGTTGCGTAACGCCCACACAGGATGGACATAAATGTACCTGTGTGGATGGTCCTGTTTTTGATTCAAAATACTTACAATGGTAGATTTATCAGTAAAGCTGGGTAACCTGGAGTTGAAAAACCCGGTAATGACGGCATCCGGAACATTTGGTTACGGCGAAGAATATGTCGATTTTATAGATTTAAACGCCCTGGGGGGAATGGTTGTTAAAGGAACCACTCTTCATCCACGACAAGGTAATTTATACCCCCGTATGGCCGAAACCCCCATGGGTATGCTAAATGCCGTTGGCTTACAAAATAAAGGAGTAGATGGTTTAATTCAGGAGATATATCCCCGTATTAAACATTATAATACAGCCATATTTGTTAATGTTTCGGGATCAACCATAGAAGAGTATGTTGAAACAGCTGCAAAGATTAACGAATTGGAATGTATTCCCGGCATTGAACTTAATATCTCTTGCCCAAACGTGAAGGAAGGCGGAATGGCATTCGGGACCAGCTGTCCGTCGGCTATTGCTGTAACTGCTGCTGTGCGTAAGGTGTATAAAAAACATCTGATGGTTAAGCTTTCACCTAATGTAACCAATATTGTAGAGATTGCCAAAGGAGTAGAAGGAGCAGGAGCCGATTCGGTTTCGTTGATCAATACCCTTTTGGGCATGGCCATTGATGTAAAAACACGACGACCATTGCTTTCAACCATAACCGGCGGATTATCCGGGCCGTGTGTTAAACCAGTTGCATTGCGTATGGTGTGGCAGGTTGCTGGCGCTGTAAACATTCCTGTTGTGGGTATGGGTGGTATTAGTTCGCCCCAAGATGCTATTGAATTTATGCTTGCAGGTGCAACGGCTATACAAATTGGAACCGCTAATTTTGTAGATCCTCAAATTACGATTAAGGTAATTCAGGGTATTAAAGAATATATGGAAAATAATGGATTCTCATCGGTAAAAGAACTAACTGGAGCAATGCTTTAAGCGCAAGATTGGGATTCACAATATCAACCTTTGATGGCTTATTAACTAATATTACGCAATTCTTCTTTTTTTTCAATAATATTAATCAAGGGCCGGAACTGTTGACGAATCAAAGGCCACTGATCGGGATGCTGCTCCAACAAAGTTAAGACTCTACGCCTGTTTTTACGAAGAGCATCGGTTATTGCAGGAGCAGTAATGGGGCGATCCATTCTTTGGCCAACGCCACTGCTTGTAAGATCTTCTCCTTGTTCCATAAGTTTACGTGCTGCTTTTTCCAGTTTATCCAAAAACAACATTGTTTTTGTTAACCTTCCCGGTAAAGAGGTCTGATCAACGCCAGTACTATTTTGACTATTTAAGGGAGCAATCAGCAAATAATTCTCCTCAATTATTACCACTTCAAGTTTGCTGCCAGTATTTAGCATTAAAGCAAAATCAGCCGCCTTTCGTAAAGCTTCTGAGGCAGTTTTATAATCACCTGTCTCATATAAACGGGTTAAAGCATCTTCAGATAATTTTAGCTGTACATTTTGATTGTTGGATAAAGTTTCCAAATAATCATCCGACCATTGAGAAACCCAAACTCTAAAATCATTTTTCTGACTGTTTTCTAACTTTACGCCCAGCAACTGTTTGGTTACATTTGTAAACTCGCTTAATATATTCTGCCAACTACTTATTGATTGATAAAACATACCTGCAAACCGAAAAACCAATGAACCCACCAAAGCCTTTCGTGTAGTATCCAAAGAGCCCTGTAATCGACTTATGCCGAAATTACTTTGATCTTCCCTAAAAAACAGATAATAAGCATCCATAGAACCATCAATATCCGACTTAAAACGCAGCATTAAAACAATGTGGTATTGTTCGGAAAACAGTTCTGGTTGGTTATTATCGAATGTTTTTTGTTCAAAAGGCAACTGATCTTTATGCAACCATGAATAGCCAGCCTGCTCATTACGCATCTTTAACAAACGATCTTCAATACCTTCAGTCGCAAGTTCTTTAATGCCATATTTATTTCCTGAAAGAGCTATTTCGGCACCACCAGCTTCATTATCAGAGGTAACAAATAGCATCACCACCCGGTCGATACCGGGAAACATTTCGGGCCAAATTTTCAGAAGCTGGTCTCTGGTGTTTTGATGTATGCTAGATGAATTGTGAGTCATGGTAAATACCTGGATAATTAAGTATAAAAATAGAATTAAGATACTAATTAAGCAAACAGATAAGCACAAATTAAGTTTGTATTAAGCAATTCAATTTACTTAAGAAAACATACTATTAACTTAATAAACTATACAACAATATTATAACCCATTATATTTGTTTATCGATAAATTAATATTTTAGTGTCTTTGCTTAATAACGAACAATAATTAAGTAAATAATAAAGTTATGAATTTCATTATTAGTAAACCATCATTTTGTTCTATACAAAATAAAATCCGCATAATAGAAGAGGTCTTAAGTTCCTGGATAATGGATTTCTTTGATGATCCCATATATTCAGACCAATCGAGACAATGGAATACAACATCATTGATGATGCTTCGCCCACAAGCAAGTGTAGTTATTTACCTTTATTACTATCATCAGTGGATGGTAAATCATGATTTATTAATTCACAATATGCACCAGTTTATAATTAGTTTACTTGTAAAGACTAATCAACTGCCTGGAACAATCTATAATTGTATGCACACATTGATTAATAAAACAATATGGTTTAAAAAAAGTACAAATAAAACCTTTTCAAATAAAGAAAATCATTATGGAAAGGGAAACGCAAACCTGTTTACACGTGTACACTTAATTCCTTTATTTACAACTAAGATCAAGTACACAGATGTATCCGTAATTGATTTTAGTCTAACTCAATGGTGGTTTACATATGTAAATACAAGGCGATTCTTCAATGTTCAACCATTATTAGTTTTTAGGGTAGTGAAAAAAAAGCTATATAGTCTAATCCTATAGCATTGTAATCATTGTCTTTTTTCAATTTTGCTTATATTAGCAAAAAAAATCACCTATGATTAACATTAAAACCCTTTACCCTTGCGCAAAAGCTAAGTCTTTATACAAAAACTCCATTTTATTATTTCTACAAGGTAAATCGACAACCAAATATGCGATCGTACTGCTCTTAATATTGTTAAATAGTTTTAGCTCTGTAAGAGCTCAGCTTTCAAGCAATGCAAAAGTATCCATTCTCACATGTGCACCAGGTGATGAGTTGTATAGTATTTTTGGTCACAGTGCCATTAGGATCAATGATCCGGCAAATAATATTGACTATGTTTTTAATTACGGGATATTCGATTTTAATACTCACAATTTCTATCTGAAATTTCTTCGTGGGCAGTTAAACTATATGGTGGCCGGTACTACTTATAACAGTTTTTTGTACGAGTATATTAGTGACAAGCGTTCAGTTTGGGAACAAGTACTGAAAATCAACGAAACAGAAAAGAACGAGCTGTTTAAGGCGCTTATGGTTAATGCCCAGCCCGAGAATCGTTATTATCATTACCACTTTTTCTTTGATAACTGTGCCACGCGCATACGCGATATGGCTGTTAATAATGTGTTGGGAGGAGTTCGTTTTAATTCCTTTCCAAAAGAACCTGAAGGAAAAATGAGTTACCGCCAAGCCATTGGAAGGTATTTAATAAAAAAACCTTGGACTAAGCTGGGATTGGATTTGATTCTTGGTGAGCCCACCGATGATTATGTTGATGGAGAATCCATTCAGTTTTTACCCGATTATCTGATGATGCAATTCCGTAATTCAACCAGAATAACTGATGGAAGTGGGGTTGTTGCATCTACCAAGGCTTTGATTGAATTTAAGGAACAAGAATCACCTGATCCAATTAAACCATCCTTATGGTTTTGGTTTGGAGCTGTCGTTGTTTTTTTTATAACCTGGATTGGGATAAAAAAACGTAAAAGTACAAGATGGTTAGATGTGCTTTTATTTTCAACAACCAGTGTAATTGGGCTTCTAATTACTTTTCTTTGGTTTTTCACCGAACATACAGTAACCGGACCAAACTGGCATATTTTATGGGCCAATCCATTGCATCTGATTATTGTTTTTGGGGGCAAAAGAGCCATTAAATCTTTATTACCCGTTTATTTCATGCTGCTTGCAGGAATATTAGTTACAATGCTTTTCTTTTATTTGTTTCAACAATATATTCCAATGTCTCTATTGCCCGTGTGGCTTATAATTGGCATGCGACTGACATTGATGGTTATAAGACGTAAAGATATTATTAACCTTAAATGATAATTCATAAAAGGCTTATGTGTTTTTTATAGAAAAATCAGGTACGAGCTTAACATCAAAAATAAAAACTATCCAATAACTGAAACAAATACAAACAGTTACAGTATAAGATCTACTAAGCAACGGTGAAAACAAAGAACCTGCTGTTTTAACAAACATCTCGTTTATTTTTTAAACATTTTTGCATAGAATAACGTATTTTTGTAGCTGAATAACAAAAGGCAAGAATGACCATTAAGCACAAAATTTTATTAACAGCTTTCGGCCTTACAATAGGTATGACAGCAAAATACCAAATGGGTCCATCCATCGAAACATTTGGTAACGAGTTTACTCCGCCCATTCCAGTGGCTGAATCTTTACGTATTTCAGGATTCTTTTCGGAAGATATTAGTTTTTCTTTTATTGATAATAGCATTAATCGTTTTCTTAATAAGAGTAACATGGCAGGAGCCTCTGTTGCTATTGCCAAAGAAGGTAAAATGGTTTTTGCCAAGGGATATGGATTTGCTGATAAAGAAAATAAAGTGAATACAGAGCCCTATCATTTATTTAGAGTAGCAAGTATTTCAAAACTAATAACGGCTGTTGGAGTTATGAAACTTGTTGAGAGTGGACAACTTAACCTTAATCAAAAGGTCTTTGGCCCAAACGGAATACTTCCTGATGATCCTTTTTGCAATTACCTCGACAGCAGAGTTGAAAATATTGAAGTAGTTCATCTTTTAAACCATTCGGGCGGTTGGACAAATCGCTGGGGTGATCCCATGTTTATGCCTCAGGTAATTTCGCAGGCTAAAGGCAAGAAATTACCTGTTTCTGATGAGGATATCATTAGTTTCATGCTTGAGAAAAGACTTCATTTTACCCCCGGGAGCAGGTCTTCATATTCTAACCTGGGCTACGTTATTCTTGGGAAAGTTATAGAAAAAGTTACAGGTTTGGATTACGAATCCTTTATTAAAGCTATGGTGCTGTATCCTTTAGGTATTTTTGATATGCGTTTAGGTGGTAGTTATCCAGAGGAGCGTCATGAGCTTGAAGTGAAATATTATGAGCCTGATGATAGAAATCTTGTAGAAGATTATTCAGGGAGTGGGCAAAAAGTTAAAAGTTCGTATGGTGGTAATGACATTCATACATTGGGAGCAGCAGGTGGATGGATTGCTTCAGCTACTGATTTACTGAAATTTATGCTAGCAATTGACGGCTTACCAACTCAACCTGATATATTGAATGAAGAAAGCATTACTATTATGACAAATCCTGTGGGTCCAGGTTTTGATCCGCTTGGATGGAGAGGAGTGGCTAGTAATTTTTGGTATAGAACAGGTACTTTATCTGGAACTTCCACACTTATGGTTAGAAGAATGGATGGCGTAGCCTATGTTATATTGCTAAATAGCTCAAATTGGAAAGGGCCTGCTTTTGCTAACGATATGCATTCGGCAATGGATCAATGCATTGCTAAAACCACTAATTGGCCTCAACGTGACCTTTTTGAACTAGCATCAATTAAGGAAACAACTTCTAAGAGAAATGTGGTTGTATTTTAAATCAACTTCAGGTGTATCTTAACAATACTAAATATGGGTTGCATTATAGGTTATTGTTATAAAATACATACTTAGAAACTCAATCGGTATTGTTGGATAAAACTCAAATCTTCTATTAGTTTCTTTATTTCGTATTTCTTTATTTAAGTTTTTATTAGTTTTATTGGTCTTTGTGAACAGCTTGGTTTACTACAGCAAAAGTAGCATAGATCTCATAAGGATAAAAACTAGAAACTTCTAAATTCTACTGTCAGTTTTTGTTTCGTTATTATTGACAGGCCAAAGTTCTGAAAAGCTATAGAAGGATGAAAAATGCATACCATATGCGACTACATCATGGTACTGTATGATTATATCAATACAATATTAAGCAATTCCGCCCTTGTCTTATAATTGCTATTATGATAAATTGAATACGTTTTAGAAAACCGGAGAATTTCTCCGGTCTTCATTTCTAATTATTCTTTTTTCAAACTTTCAATTCTCTCATTAATCTCATTGTATTTATCCATCATCTCAAGACGATAATACAAACTTTTCAAAGTCTCTAAAACATGTTCTTCATTTGGTTTCGCTGAATCAGCACGTTCTACATAAGGAAGAGATTGTTCAAAATGTTTTAAGGATTCTGCCATAGCAGCCTCATATTTTTTGAAATCAGTAATATCCTGAGCTATTCTGGTTTGTTCAGCACCGCGGTTGAAATATATAACCCCAAGACTAATCAATGGCTCATAATAATCAGGTTTAATCTCAATAGCCTTTAAATACTCGGTTTCAGCTTTTTCAAAATCCTTGTTATTTTCAAATAAGAACCCACGTACAAAGTAATAGCTATAATTTTGTGAATCTTTTTCTATCGCAGAATTAAGATATTCAAGTGCCTCCTCGTTTTGTTTAGTACTTAAATAATAATTAATTAACTGCATCATAATTCTATCATCCTGAGGAAAAAGCTCTATACCTGTTTTCAGGTTTTGACAAATTTTAGATGAATCGCCTGATGATGTATAAACCTCATGTAATAATAAAACAGGATCCCCTTGACCATACTTTAATTCAATGCTTTTATTAAAATACTCCTCAGCTTTGGCCCAGTTACTACTCCTCAAGCCCGACAAGGCAGTATAATAAATAAACACAGAATCAACAACAGCGGGTTTACCAGCAACTTGGAAAATAGAAGATCCGTTAAGCGCAGCAACACGTTCGAATACCTTCATCGAAAAACTAAAATCCTCAGCATTAAAAGCCTCGATACCTGCATTTTGAAGATTAGGTACAAACAAGCTTATGTTCATCTTAATCTCATTGGCAAATTTGCCAATACCTTTACCCTTAGCATCGCCTTTTTGATCTAGTTCAATTGCTTTTAAATAATAATCACCTGCTTTAAGAATTTCTTCTTTATCCTTATTTTTCTTATATTCCTCAGCAGCCAAACGAGCACCTACAATATATGTTTTAGGCCACTCTTTTGATACCGGGTCAAGTAACGCTTCATCAATACGTTGTTTTGCAGCACTTAAATCACCATTATCAATGAATGCTGCAGCAGCAGTAACCTTTCCACGTTGACCAAATACGGATGAGACTGCAAAGATTGCAATACATACCAATAGTAATTTTTTCATTGTTTTCAGTTTTTGAAAATTATTTTTTGTCTTAATCAAAAATACAATAATTAGTATATAAAAAAACACTGTTATTAATCAAATCAGCTAAATATCTCCCGACTCATCTTGCTCAAGCGACTCATCAACTTCTTCAACAGAATCGATTAACAGCTCGTCTTCATCATCATGTGTTTCAGCCAAAACCTTTGCAACAGCGGCAATTTCATCCTGTTTTTTATCAAGATTAATGAATCTGACTCCTTGAGTAGCCCTTCCAGTAGTCCTTACATTAGCAACCGAAAGCCTAATAGTAATACCTGATTTATTAATAATCATCAAGTCGTTTTCATCAGTTACACTTTTAATGGTTATCAGATCACCCGTTTTTGCAGTTATCTTCATGGTTTTTACACCTTTACCTCCACGATTTGTAATACGGTAATCCTCTACTTTGGAACGTTTTCCATAGCCTTTTTCAGATACAACCAATATATCTTCAGTCATGTTCTTGACACAAACCATGCCAACAACTTCATCCTTGGCTGAACCAAGAGTTATACCCTTGACACCCTGGCCTGTACGACCCACAGAACGAACTGTTGATTCGTTAAATCTAATAGCCCGTCCTAATCTGGTTGCCATCAAAATTTCATTTCGGCCATTGGTTAATCGTGCCTGTATTAACTCGTCATCTTCGCGAATAGTTATAGCATTTACACCATTTTGACGCGGTCGTGAATAATCGGCCAGAAGCGATTTCTTAATCACACCTTTGCGAGTACCCATTATAATATAATGCGAATTAATAAAATCAATATCAGTTGTGAGCTGTTTTACCCTAATAAAAGCTTTTACCGTATCATCGGGCTCAATATTCAGAAGATTTTGTATAGCGCGACCTTTAGTATTTTTAGCACCTTCAGGAATTTCATAAACCTTAAGCCAAAAGCATCGACCCTTCTTAGTAAAAAAGAGCATAGTATGATGCATCGATGCCGGATAAATATGTTCAATAAAGTCCTCATCTCTGGTGGAAGATCCTTTTGATCCTACTCCACCCCTATTTTGAGTTTTAAATTCAATAAGTGGAGTTCGTTTTATATAACCCAGGCGCGAAATGGTAATAATCATTTCGTCATCAGCATAAAAATCTTCAGGATTAAACTCCTCCGATGCGTAAACAATCTGAGTACGTCTTGAATCTTTATATTTACTTTTAACATCCAGCAATTCCTGTTTAATGATTTCCATTCGCAGGTGCAAATTTTCAAGAATATCACGTAAGCGATGGATTTCTTTCATTAAGGCGTCATACTCGCTACGCAGTTTATCCTGTTCCAGCCCGGTTAACTGACGTAAACGCATATCAACTATTGCACGAGATTGAATCTCAGAGAGGCCAAACCTTTTAATAAGGTTTTCACGTGCTTCATCAGGTGTTTGAGCTGCTTTTATTATGCTGATAACTTCATCAATATTATCACTTGCAATTATTAGCCCTTCCAGAATGTGACCTCTTTTCTCAGCCTGATCGAGTTCATAACGAGTACGTCGTGTAACAACATCATGCCGGTGATCGACAAAACAAGAGATCAGCTCTTTTAAGTTTAATAACTGAGGTCGGCCCTTAACCAATGCAATATTATTAACACCAAAAGAAGATTGAAGTGCTGTATTCTTATAAAGATGATTAAGAACCACATTTGCAATAGTATCTCTTTTTAAATCAATAACAATGCGCATTCCATCACGGTCCGATTCATCATTTACATTCGAAATACCGTCGATTTTCTTTTCATTAACAAGGTCGGCGATTTTCATAATCAATTCGGCCTTATTAACAAGGTACGGTATTTCAGAAATAATAATTTTTTCCCTGCCGTGTGAGTCGGTTTCAATCTCAGTTTTAGCACGAACAATAACACGTCCGCGCCCCGTTGCATATGATTCTTTTACTCCCTGGTATCCGTATATTATACCTCCCGTTGGAAAATCGGGCGCTTTAATTATATGCACCAAACCATCAATATCTATTTCCGGATTATCTATATAGGCAATAGTTGCATCTACTGTATCCGACAAATTATGAGGGGGCATATTAGTAGCCATTCCAACAGCAATACCTGATGTACCATTAACCAATAAAAGTGGAATTCTGGTTGGCAAAACAGTCGGTTCTTTTAATGAATCATCGAAGTTAGGTTGGAAATCAACAGTATCCTTATCGATATCAATCAATACTTCCTCGGCTATGCGAGCAAGCCTGGCTTCAGTATAACGCATAGCTGCAGGGCTATCACCGTCGACCGAACCAAAGTTACCCTGACCGTCAACCAGTGGATATCGCATTGACCAATACTGTGCCATACGCACCATAGCATAATAGACAGATGAATCACCATGCGGGTGATATTTACCTAAAACCTCACCCACAATACGGGCCGATTTTTTATAAGACTTGCCGGCATTTACGCCAAGGTCATTCATACCAAACAGTACCCTACGGTGAACAGGTTTTAAACCATCACGAATATCCGGCAAAGCGCGGGAAACGATAACCGACATTGAATAATCAATGTAGGCTGACTTCATCTCCTCCTCAATGTCAATTTTAATAATTTTTTCTCCTTCAATCATTTAAAGTATCTTTAGATGAGTCTGGATCAAAAAAAAAGGCCTTCAAATGACCCTTTCTTTTGAACGCTCTAAATTAATCATTTCTTACGTAACTTTAAAATCCAGAACCTTTGATTTTATTAACAGGTTCAAATATGTTATAATAATTTAAATTGTACTATTTTTGATGCATAATTGTTTGTGAAATTGTTTTAAAAAGACCATTTTAGGCGTCTGAAAAATAATTAGAAGTAGAATAATAATAATATGGATTTAAATTTTTCGTCCCGTGTAAGGGATGTTTTAACATTCAGCCGCGAAGAGGCGCTTCGGTTAGGGAATCAGTTTATTGCTCCTGAGCACCTGATGTTGGGGTTGTTACGTCAACCTGAAGGGAAAGCGTTACGTTTGCTCGAACGTTTAAAAGTTGATCCTTTTCAAGTACGTGAATCCATTGAAGAGAAGTTAAAAAGCAATCAACCTTTGAACAATATTCCCCATTTACCTCTTTTAAAATCAACAGAGCAGATATTAAAGCTTGTTCATCTTGAAGCAAGAGCTTTTAAAAGTGAAAAAGTAACCACTATTCATCTTTTATTAGCACTATTAAGAGATACACATGGACCAATTTCGATAATTATGGAAGAATACAACGTTAAATATGAGCAGCTAAAACAGATCCTCACACGACAAACTCCGGTTGCAAAATCGGAAATGCCCGAAGATGATGATCAGGATAGTCCATTTGGGAGTTCAGGTCATGAAGGGCCAAAACAAGCTGCCGGCAAAACCACCAGTGAAACACCAGTTCTGGATAATTTTGGTATTGATATAACCAAAGCAGCTGAAGAAGGCCGTTTGGATCCTATTGTTGGTCGTGAGCGTGAAATAGAACGATTGGCTCAGATCCTTAGCAGGCGAAAAAAGAATAATCCAATACTTATTGGAGAACCAGGCGTTGGTAAATCAGCCATTGCTGAGGGTTTAGCTCTGCGTATCATAGAAAAAAAAGTGTCGAGGGTATTATTTGACAAACGTGTAATAACGCTTGATCTCGCTTCTATTGTAGCAGGCACCAAATACAGGGGACAGTTTGAAGAGCGTATGAAAGCTATTCTTAACGAACTGTCGAAAAATCCAGGTATCATATTATTTATTGATGAAATTCACACTATTGTTGGTGCGGGTGGAGCCACAGGCTCCCTTGATGCAGCTAATATGCTTAAGCCTGCGCTGGCCAGGGGTGAAATTCAATGTATTGGAGCCACAACGCTGGATGAATATCGCCAGCATATTGAAAAAGATGGAGCATTGGAACGCCGTTTCCAGAAAGTTATGGTTGAACCTACATCTGTTGATGAAACTGTTGAGATTCTAAACAATATCAAAAGCAAATATGAGGATCATCATAATGTGATTTATACTCCAGAAGCCATTGATGCCTGCGTTAAACTAACTGAACGTTATATTAGCGATCGTCATTTACCTGATAAAGCCATTGATGCATTGGATGAATCAGGTTCGCGGGTGCATATTTCGAATATTGTTGTTCCGGAAACCATTTTGGAACTTGAAAAGAAAATTGAAGAGACAAAGGAAAATAAGATCAAGGCTGTTAAAGCACAAAATTTTGAATTGGCAGCCAGTTTTCGCGACAGGGAGAAAACCCTAATTGACGAACTTGAAAAATCTAAAAACCAGTGGGAAGACGAGCTTCAACAACATCGCGAAACGGTTGATGCCGAAAAAGTAGCCGAAGTTGTTGCTATGATGACTGGTATACCAGTTCAACGCGTTGCTCAGGCTGAAGGATTTAGATTGCTTAAAATGGCCGACCAGCTCAAGGGAAAAGTTGTTGGTCAGGAAGATGCTATTAAAAAGATTGTTAAGGCTATTCAGCGTAACCGTGCAGGATTGAAAGATCCTAACCGACCAATTGGATCCTTTATTTTTATGGGACCTACCGGAGTTGGTAAAACACATCTGGCCAAGATACTTGCTCAGTATTTATTTGATACTGCCGATGCTCTTATTCGTATTGACATGAGTGAATACATGGAAAAATTCAGTGTGTCGAGATTGGTTGGAGCTCCTCCGGGATACATTGGATATGAAGAAGGTGGTCAATTAACAGAAAAAGTACGTCGTCGCCCCTATTCGGTTGTATTGTTGGATGAAATTGAAAAAGCTCACCCTGATGTTTTTAACCTGATGCTTCAGGTATTAGACGAAGGTCGTTTGACCGATAGTTTAGGACGTAGGGTGGATTTTAAGAATACAATTATTATAATGACTTCCAATATAGGAACACGTGAGCTGAAAGATTTTGGTCGAGGCGTAGGCTTTTTACCCACAAGTGCAAAAAGTGATAATGATTTTGCACGAAGTGTAATTGAAAAAGCTCTGAAAAAAGCCTTTGCTCCTGAATTTTTAAATCGTATTGATGATGTGGTTATTTTTAATAATCTCGACAAATCAGATATTCACAAAATTATCGATATTGAATTGGCTGGTCTGTATTCTCGTGTTGAAAGTCTGGGCTACAAACTGAATCTATCTAACGAAGCCAAAGATTTTATTGCATCAAAAGGATATGATGTTCAATATGGCGCACGTCCTTTAAAAAGAGCCATACAGAAATATTTGGAAGATGAAATGGCTGAAGTAATCATACAGGCCTCGGTGACCGAAGGAGATATTATTGAAGTTGATATCGACAAGGAAACTGAAAAAATCATCACAAAAATAGTTAGTTTTAAACAAGCTCCTGCTAAAAAGGAACCGAAAACCAAAGAGTCGAAGAACTAATTTGAAGAATAACACAAATAAAAAAAGGTCCCCAGGGGCCTTTTTTTATGTAAAAGATATTTCAATGAATATCCTAAATTGTGATATGACACAAATCATTAATTGAAGCATGCCATATTTCTCTTGACAGAAAAAAAATCCCGCAAGGATTAATACCTGCGGGATTATATTGTAATAGTAACTGTAAAATTATTTTCCAGCCAGCTTCTCATTAATAGTTTTTAGAGCAGCCAGTGCATTTTCGTTAGCTGCATCAAGTTCAAGTGCTTTTTCAAACCACGGTTTTGCTAATTCAAAAGACTCGTTAGCTTTAGCAGATATCTCAGCATACTGCGAAGGATCAGCGTTGGCAGCTGATGCAAGTATTTGTGAAGCATCATTATAAGGCTCTGCTCCCTTCTTAAGATAATACGAAACCAGCATTTTCTTCATATGACCAACCACGTTACTAGTCTTATATTCCTCAAGCGATTTTTTAAGCAATATTTCCATTTCTTCTTCACGATCCATATCCTTAAGCGTTGATGCCATGTAAAAAGCAGAAAGATCAGGCTTATAATTTAATTCCTTCGATTTAGCATATAATACCATGGATTTATCATTATTCTTTTCTCTACGGGCACAAGTTGCAGCATTATAAACCATTATAGCATCCATTTCCTCTTCTGCGGGCCATACTGCCATAGCTGATTCAAATAAATCAAGCGCCGTTTTAAAATCTTTACTCCTCAGGGCTTCATTTCCCTCGTTCTTAAGCTCAATATAACTCTTCTCGTCCTGAGCAAAGCTATTGCCAACAACAGCAAACATCAAGAAACCCGCCAATGTTAAAATTTTCATACAATTCATCTTTAATTATTAATGGTGTTACAAATTTCAATGCGTAAAAATAACATTTTTTTAGAATAACCAAATGCATTTTTAATACTCCTTAACATCTTTCAATGATCATGCCAATTTATCGAGATATCTGATAAATTCTTCAATAGATGGATCCATTACCAATCCGGGCTCAGAACCGGATGGTTGATAATCAATATTATAGCCAGCATCCTCCAATCCATTGGGCAGAAGTTCGTCCATTATTTCATTGAATTTATACGGATGGGCAGTTGAAACAAAAACAGCATTTTCATTGGTTAGAGTGTGATGTTTTAAAACATAGTAGGCAGAAGCCGTATGAGGATCCATTACATATTTATTTTTTTCAAAGACCGAAACAATAGTGCTTCTAATATCTTTGTCAGTAACTGAAAATGAACTCAGTATTTGTTTCAAAGCATTCAGATCATTGGCGTATAAATTATATAAACGGCAAAAATTACTTGGATCACCCACATCCATAGCATTTGCTATGGTTGGAATAGTAGATTCAGGCCGATATTCTCCAGAAATTAAAAACCTTGGCACCACATCATTAGCATTTGTGGCGGCAATAAATCGCTTTACAGGAAGGCCCATTTTATTGGCCATCATTGCTGCTGTTATATTCCCGAAATTTCCACTGGGAACTACCATCACGGGAGCGTCAAAAATTCCTTGAAGACGTAACTGTGCTATTGCCTGAAAATAATAAACCATTTGTGGTAACAACCGGCCAATATTAATGGAATTTGCCGATGTCATAAACATTTTTTTGCGAAGAGCATCATTATTAAATGCAGACTTAACCAATCGCTGACAATCATCAAAACTACCATTAACTGCAATGGAGTGAATATTCCCACCCGGGCTAGTCATTTGATGTTCCTGGTAAGGACTAACTTTTTTATAAGGATACAAAATAACCACTTCGATACCAGGAATATTATGAAAACCATTAGCCACAGCACCTCCTGTATCGCCCGAAGTTGCAGTGAGTACCGTTAATTTTTGGCTGTTTCCCTGGTTGAAATATCCTAAAAGCCGCGATAAAAACCGTGCGCCAACATCTTTAAAAGCCTGAGTTGGACCATGATATAACTCAAGACCCCATGCTCCCTCCTCTATTTTGCGAAGAGGAATCTCAAAAGAAAAAGTTTCAGTAACAATTTTCTTTAAAACATCATCAATAATATCTTCCGAAACATATGGCTTTAATATATGGAAGGCAATCTCTGCCAATTCCATAGTATGAAAACTTTCAATAAATGACGATGGTAAAAGCGGTATTTGTTCGGGCATAAATAACGAACCATCCGGAGCAAGGCCCCTAAATAGAACCTCTTTAAGAGAATATTTATTTTTTTTTGAGTTAAGGCTTAAATAATCCATAATACAAATTATAAAGGTTGTAGGGAAGTTAATTGAAATGATGAAAAGGTTATTTATTAAAAAGCAAACCTAAAACATCAGATCCGTTTATCAAACCAAATCTTCCATTTTTAACACTCTTTTCGTTAAAAACTAAAACTTCATCAGGAGCCAACCCTGGTTTATAAAGCATAAATGGTACAGGATCTGAAGTGTGAGTACGTAACTTACAAGGTGTTGGATGATCGGGTAAAAGCAATATCGAAAATGGTTGACCCATCTTTTTAAGTCCTTCCCAAATTGGTTTAAGCAACCGGCGATCAAAGTCTTCAATAACTCTTTTTTTCAACATAAAATCGCCCTCGTGTCCTGCTTCATCCATTGCTTCCACGTGCAAAAATACAAATGAGTGCTTTTTTAAGGCATCTATAGCAGCCTGAGCTTTCCCCTCATAATTAGTGTCGAATAATCCGGTAGCACCTTCAACAACAACCGACTCCAGCCCAGCCATCAACCCAATACCATGTATCAAATCAACTGCCGAGATTACAGCACCTGATTTTATTCCCCATCTCTCACGGAATGACGGAAATTCTGGCATAAATCCAGGGGACCATGGCCAAATACAGTCGGCTTTTTTCTTCCCAATACTAGCTCTATTGAGATTAACGGGATGATTTTTCAACAACTCTATGGATTTAATCATCAAACTTCTCAATAGTTCTGCTGTAGCTTCTCCTTTAGGCGTAGAGCTTTGGGGGAATAACGGCCTGGCAGGCTTATTTGGATGATCATGAGGTGGGATGCAGGTTACATCAGCATTTCCTCCCTTAATAATAAGGATGTGCCGATAGCTTGTTCCTGGATAAAAACGGATTATATCATTACCTAAACTTTCGTTTAGCGAATCAATTATTTGAGTTGCTTCATCAGTTGAAATGTGACCAGCTGAATGGTTTATAAGAATATCATCCTCAAGAGAAACTAAATTACAACGCATCACCAAATCGTCTGCATCGGGTTTTATTCCAAGCGAAGAAGCCTCCAGGACTCCCCTGCCCTGAAAAAAATCCTTTGGATGATAGCCCAAAATATTCATATTGGCAATTTCACTTCCCGGATGAAAACCTTCCGGAATGGTGCTTGCCAATCCTGTTACTGATAAAGAGCAAATTTCATCCAACACCGGAGTACTTGCTTCCATTACAGGTGTTTTTCCATTAAACTCATCAATGGGTTCATCGGCCATACCATCGGCCAATATTACTATATATTTAAAATCATCCATCATGATAAAGATTCAGATTTAAAAAATTTAATAATAAATACATTCCGGTCAACAGCAACAGGAACTTTATAGCACCTCCATAATAAAAAAAGTGAATTGTAAAGTTAATGTGCCGTACGGAAATTACAAATCATAATACCACATTTTAAAACAGCATCCCTGAAAAACCAAAATGTAATCTGTTTAAAAGAAATTACATAATTTTAGAATAATAAGGCATGCAAAAATAACAATTTATTATTGAAAGTTAATATTGAATTCATTTTCAAATATCAGGATATTGAAGTCGTAACATTTTACCATTCTGCTTAATGGCAATGATTTATTTCCATTAAGCATTGTTACCAGGGTTATTATTTCGTAAATTGATAAAAATATTAATAATTAAAAGGCAGGCCATGAAAAGAAATATAACCGCTATGTTATTTGTTTTGCTTCTGGTTATCCTTGCCGGATGCAATCAGAAACCCAAAATAGGATTTCTGATGGATACGCTGGAAATTGAACGGTGGAATAAAGATAAAGCTATATTCATTGAAGAGGTTAACTCGCTTGGTGGTGTTGCTTACGTTGAAGTAGCTGAAAGTAATCCTGATTTACAGTTGGAACAAGCCAGAAAACTCTTAAAGAAAGGTGTAGATGTTTTGGTTGTTATACCCGTTGATCTGGATAAAGCAAAAGATATTGTTAAGATTGCTCATAAAAAAAAGGTACAGGTTATTTCGTACGATAGAATGATAAAAAACTGTACAGTTGATTATTACGTTTCAACCGACAATATCAATATTGGAGAAATCCAGGCCGACTACCTAAGCAGGATTATTTCCAAAGGAAAGTTTGCACTTGTGGGTGGATCCAAAACCGATTACAACGCCTTTCTGCTTCATCTGGGTTGGATGAATGTACTTCAGCCTCTGGTTGAGCGAGGTGATATTGAAATTGCACTTGAAGAGTTTTCAAATGCCTGGACTCACGATGAAGGTTATAGGATAATAAGTGAATTCCTTCAAAAAAACCCAAATGGGGTGGATGCTATAATTGCTGGTAATGATGCGCTTGCTTCCGGAGCTATTAAGGCGTTGGAAGAATATGGCCTTTTAAAAAGGGTGCTTGTAGCCGGACAGGATGCAGATGTTCAGGCTTTAAGAAATATACTTGCAGGATATCAAACCATAACAGTATATAAACCTATTGAAGCCCTGGCCAAAGCTTCTGCAGAAGTAGCAATACAAATTGCAAATAAACAGCCATCTATTAACATAGGTGTTACCGTTAATAACGGCAAACGTTTAGTTCCATCAATACTTCTTCCATCACAAGTAGTTCACAGGAACAATATTAAAATGACAGTGGTTTCAGAAGGATTTGTTACAGAACAGGAGATTTATAAAAAATAGGCAATTTTAATTATAAGATGCATTATTTTCTTAATTTAGGCGACATACAACCACTAACATGTCGCATTTAAAGATATTTCGTGCCTCAGCCGGATCTGGAAAAACTTATACACTAACAGGAGAATATATCAATTTGTTATTCTCCAATCCTTCCGATTATCATAAAATTTTAGCTGTAACCTTTACTAATAAAGCAACAGCCGAAATGCGTACCCGTATTCTTGAAAATCTTTATGAACTATCAAATGATAAGATAAAAGATCCTAATTACTTAAAGGATCTTATGAAGCATCATAAACTTACTGAGAGCCAAATACGTGAGCGAGCTGCCTTGATTCTCCGCTTTTTACTACATGATTACTCCAGATTTTCGGTGAGTACCATCGACAGCTTTTTCCAGAGTATTGTGCGGTCGTTTGCAAAGGAAATGGGATTACCTATTGGTTTCAGGCTTGAATTACAGCCAAACCAGATTATGACTCAAGCTATTGATCGTGTTATTCTTGAAATGGATCAGCCGGGACAAGCCGATTTAAAAAAATGGTTAATTGAATTTGCTGAAACCAAAATGGAACAGGATAAGGGATGGAACATCACCAGAGAAATCCGGCAAATCAGTGAAGCCATTTACTCCGAAGTTTTTCAGGAAAATGCAGTTGCCTTATGGAAGGAGCTGGCAAGCAAACAACAATTATATGACTTTAGAAAAACTCTTCGGACAATAGTAAACGAAACAGACCTACGACTTCAGAAAATTGGTAAGGAAGCACTTGATATAATTTCAAAACACGAACTTAATATTTCAGAGGATTTTTTCAGAAAAAGCACCTCACCAGTAAAAGTATTTCTGAAAATGGATAGCTTGAAGACTTTCATAAATGAGCAAAGCTATAAAGCATTAATTAATGATGTTGACAGGTGGTTTAGAAAAGATAATTCATCAGAAAAAAATAATGCCATAAGAGATGCTTTTGAAGGGGGATTAAACCAATTACTTAATGATGCTCAGAATCTGCTAAAAGATAAAGGGAAGGATTATTTTACCGCAGCAGCTATTCTTGAAAATTTAAATGCTCTTGGAATTGTTACTGATGTTAGTCTTAAAATGTCGGAGCTCTGTCGGGAAAAGAATTTGTTTCTGATATCGGGCACCAACCACCTCTTAAGCAGAATTATCGACAATAATGAAACACCCTTTATATATGAAAAAACTGGCACCCGTTATTCGCATTTTATGATTGACGAATTTCAGGATACATCGTCGCTTCAATATCAGAATTTTAAACCATTAATTAATGAAAGCCTTGCATCAAAGAATAGCACATTACTGGTTGGAGATGTAAAGCAAGCTATTTATCGCTGGCGAAATTCTGATTGGAACCTGCTGGCCTATCAGGTTGAAAAAGATTTTATTGGATATGGTTATGAACCCAAAAACCTTGATATTAACTGGCGGAGTTTGGAAGAAGTGATAAAATTCAATAACCATTTCTTTTCAAAAGCATCTGAAATCGTTCAAAGTGTATTTAATGGGATGATACCTGAGGCTATTCAGGATGAGACAGGTATTTCCGAATTAAAAAGTAAAATTACAAACGCCTATACTGATGTTGTTCAGCAAGTTTCAGGGGATAAAAAAGAAACTGGAGGTAATGTTTACATCAAATTTTTTGAAGGAAATAAAAATGAGACCGATGAAGAGGTCATAACAAAAGTGGTTGAAAGAGTTTGTGAGCTTTTAAAAGCGGAGTATCAATTATCGGATATATGTATATTAGTTAGAACAAATAAAGTTGGGATACTGCTAACCAATGCTCTGCTATCTGGCTTATATCATCCCGAAAAACGTTCTATTGCTGTAATTAGCAGCGAATCATTGCTTTTAAGTGCTTCAGAAGCAATAAAGCTTATAATTAATCAACTTCGGTTTATTCAAAATCCAGGTGATCAGATAACCGAATCATTTGTAAGGTTAATATGGAATAAATGTCATTTGCAGATCAATCCCGAAATTTATGACTCTTCAGAAGCCTTTAATTCTGACACTGAAGAAGAATGGCAAATTTATCGGGCAAAACTGATTAAGCTACAGGAAAATCCATTGTATGAGCTAGCCGAGAGTTTGGTAAGAATGCTACCAACATTACTTCATGACCAACATGCCGTTTACATTCAAGCATTTATGAGCTTATTACTGGGTTTTATCAATGACGAAACAGCCGATTTAAACGCCTTTTTAGAGTATTGGGATAAAAGCAGCGAAAAATTTTCACTTTCGGTGCCAGAGAATCAGGATGCTATGAAGGTGATGACTATACATAAATCAAAAGGTCTTGAGTTTAAAGCAGTAATCATACCCTTTTTCTCGTGGGATTTAATCTCAAAAAACAAAAACAACTTGTTGTGGATTAAGCCTGAACAAGCACCTTTTGATCAGCTCACTTTATTACCGGTTTCGTATAAAAAGGATTTATTACACTCACATTTTTCGAGTGATTATTTATTTGAAACATTGCAACAGTATGTTGACAACCTGAATCTTTCATACGTTGCATTTACCCGGGCTCGTGAAAACCTTTCGGTAATAGGTACCATTAAGAATCAGGAAATTAAAAGTGTTCAAACAGTTGCAGATTTACTGTACACTTTTTTGGCTGATCATTCAAAAGATGAATACTGGAATCAGGAGCTGCTGGAGTATAAAAGATATATTAAATCAAATAAAAACCTAAATAAAAAGGAAACAAAAAAAGAAATTCGCCCTCAGAATAATCTAGAGATTAATCAATTAAACTCCTCATCGTTTAGAGGTAAGGTAAAAATGCACCTCGAGAGTGTTGATTATTTTCATGAGGATGAACAGATTCGTAAAGTTAATTATGGAACAGTAATGCATCAGCTTTTCGAACGCATTATTAGCATTGATGATGTTGAACCAGCTTTAAAGACTTTGCGCTTTAAGGGCCGGATTACCATGGATGATTATATGGTGTTAAAAAAGCAAGCCTTGGATTGGTTAGCCGACGAGAGGGTGAAATCATGGTTTGATGGTACTTTCGCAGTAAAAACAGAAGCAGGAATTCTTTGGAAAGAGCAAAAACGTCCTGATCGTGTAATGATTGGGGAAAACAAAGTTGTAGTGGTAGATTACAAATTTGGGGACAAAAAATCAGCCACGCACCTTGATCAGATGCGTGGATATATCCGTTTAATACACCAGATGGGATATAAAAATATTAAGGGTTATTTGTGGTACGTAACCCTGGGAGAAATTAAAGAAGTTAACGAACAGAATACACTGTTTGATTAATAATACTCTTTACTCTCGTTTTTTTGCAGCGCGTTTCTTTTTTGTTTTCTTTTTCTCAACAGCGAAACCGAATTTCCCTATTCGTTTGCCAAGTTCATAGTACTGCCCATGTGAAAAACAAATAGGCTTGGCTTTTTCAAGTAAGAAGGCTCCTGTTGCAGAATCAATATACTGCTCATCGGCCTTTATATTAAGCACCTCTGAAATAAACATATGATGTGTGCCCAGAGGAATTATCTCCTTAACTCTACACTCAATATTTACAGGTGCTTCTTCAATTATAGGAGCATTTACCACTGAAGCCGGTCCCGGAGTTAATCCCATGGCTTCAAATTTATGGTACTGTCGTCCCGAACGCACACCACACCAATCGGTTGCATAAGCAAGATCTTTTGTGGTAAGATTTATTACAAACTCGCGGTTTTTAACCAGTAAATCAAAGGAATGCCGCCCCGGTCGGACCGATATATAACACATTGGTGGTTCAGAACAAATAGTTCCGGTCCAGGCAATAGTAATAATATTAAACTCCTCAGGTGAGGCTCCCAGCGAAACCATAACCGCTGGTAACGGGTAGATCATAGTTCCGGGTTTCCAATCAATTTTTGACATATCAAATCAATTTATACCATTATTAACTCATCCTTAGAAGTAATTTTTTCACAATAATGACATTTCAAAGCCAATACTTTTTTGTTCTCAACCTTAAAACGTGTAATAACATATTCATTATTAGTGATGCATTTGGGATTAAAGCACTTAACAATACCAATAACTTCATCAGGAATTTTAACTTCTCTTTTCTCAACAACTTCATAATGCTTTATTATATTGAGCTTTACATCAGGAGCCACTAAGGATATTTTATTAATCTCATCATCTTCAAAAAACATTTCCGACACCTTAATAATAGCCTTTTTCCCAAGTTTTCGACTATCAAGATTGGTTCCAAATGTAATTTGGTTTGGTATTTTATCGAGTCCAAGAATAGTAATAACCTTAAAAAGAGAATCGGCTGGTATATGGTCGATTACGGTGCCATTTTCAATGGCACTAACCTGCAATTGTTTTTGGATAGACATAATAATATAGTATAAAAATGTTTAAATACTAACGAAGGCCCATGATAGCTGCAATAATTCCCATACGCGTATAAACGCCATTTTCGGCTTGCTGAAAATAATAAGCTTTAGGATTTGCATCCACATCGGGATGAATTTCGTTTACCCTGGGCAGTGGATGCAATACTTTTAAATTGGGCTTAGTATTTTCGAGCATATAATTTCTTAGAATATAGGCATTTTTCACTCTTTCATATTCCATTGAATCAGAGAAACGTTCCTTCTGTACCCTTGTCATATAAAGAATATCGGATTTTTCGATATTATTCATATCAGTTTGCTCATAATGCTTAATGCCTTTCTTTTCAAGGAAGAGAATATATTCTCTGGGCATTCGAAGCTCCTTAGGAGCAACAAAATAGAATGTGGGATTAAAATGCGACATTGCCATTAGAAGAGAGTGAACAGTACGGCCATACTTAAGATCTCCAACCATAATAATAGTTAGATTTTCAAGTGTTCCCTGAGTTTTCTTTATTGAATAAAGATCCAATAATGTCTGGGTTGGATGTTGGTTAGCTCCATCGCCCGCATTTATAACCGGTACCCGCGATTGTTCTGATGCATAGCGCGCACTTCCTTCAAGAGGATGACGCATTACAATTAAATCGGCATAATTGCTAACCATCTTTATGGTGTCCTTAAGAGTTTCTCCTTTAGTAGTTGATGAAGAGGATGAATCAGAAAATCCTACAACCCTTGCTCCCAGTCGGTTCATCGCTGTTTCAAAGCTCAACCGAGTACGTGTTGAAGGCTCAAAAAAGAGACTTGCAACCACCTTGTCCTTTAGCAAAGGTTGGTTGGGATTGGCTTCAAACTCTGAAGCCAGTTCTAAAATGTGAAGAATCTCTTCTTTTGAATAGTCATTAATGGATACTAAGCTTTTGTTCTTCATGAGTTGGATATTAAATCTTTTAATAAACCGTATCTTAAGCTTTAAACTTCAATTATACTAACATGGCATTTTGAGAACGTAATGTTTCAATGGAGCAAAAAAAAACCTGATCTATAAGACCAGGTCCTTTATATTTTCCTTAAAAATCAAACTTCTGATAGAAAAACATTCCAATGAAAAAAATAAAATACCTTTGTTTTTTCGTTTTCCAGTTTTTGGAATCATAAACCCAAATTGCTTTTTACCTTGCATATTGGGATGCAAATTAAATAAATTTTGAACAAAAAAAAAAGATATTACAACATAATCGGACATCATTTTTCTAAAGGATAAAAACAACCTTACTATGCTTGAATTTCATAAGTCAGTATAACCGAAAATTCTTTTTTTTCTTATCTTGTAATATTAAACATATATACAATGCATCACGATTTAAAGTTTGCTCAAGAATTGGTGGATTTCATTTATGAGAGCCCCTCCCCTTTTCATGTGGTTGAGAATATATCAATTGCTCTGGACCAGGCAGGATTCCAATTTCTGGACCTAAGAGATTGCTGGACAATAAAAAAGGGGGGCAGATATTATACAACCCGTAATGATTCGTCGCTATTTGCATTTATAATAGGCACAGGTGAGCCCGAAACTGAAGGATTTAAAATAATCAGTGCTCATAGTGATTCCCCCGGATTTAAAATAAAGCCCTCCCCTGAAATAGTAGTGGAAAATCATTTTATCAAGTTAAATACTGAAGTATATGGCGGCCCAATTTTAATGAGCTGGTTAGACCGACCACTCTCTATTGCCGGTCGGGTTAGCCTTAAAAGCAATAATCCTTTATGGCCTGAGAACCGATTGGTTGATTTCAAACGTCCGGTTCTAATTATCCCCAGTCTGGCTATTCACATGAATCGTTCGGTAAATGAAGGAGTTGAACTAAATAAGCAAAAAGATATGTTACCGCTTATTGGAATGACACTGGAAGGACAGAAAAAAGAAAATTTTTTTCAACATCTTGTAGCTGATGAATTAGGTGTTAATGTGGATGACATAATTGACTTTGACCTTACTTTAAATGAGTTCCAGTCTGGTTGCATTATGGGTGCTCATAATGAATTTATTTCAAGTCCAAAACTTGATAATCTGGCCATGACACATGCCGGATTAAAAGCCATATTGAATGCACCCGTATCCAAATCAACACAGATGTTATGCATTTTTGATAATGAAGAAGTTGGAAGCGTTACCAAGCAAGGTGCAGGATCTCCCGTTTTTAGGAATTTGTTTGAACGTATTCTTATTCACTTAGGTAAATCAGGTGAACCATACTACCGCACTATATATCAATCGTTTATGATTTCGGCTGATATGGCTCACAGTATTCATCCAAACCAAATTGATAAGCACGATCCGGTTCTTCATCCCGTTATTAATGGAGGACCTGTAATTAAAATACATGCAAACCAGAAATACACCACCGATGGTGACAGTGGTGCTGTATTTGAGACTATTTGCCAGAAAGCCGGCGTTCCTTATCAAAAATTTGTTAACAGGTCTGATTTAGCTGGTGGCTCAACTCTTGGAAATATCTCTACAAGTCAGTTGGAAATCAGAAGTGTAGATGTAGGAAACCCCATGTTAGGAATGCATTCAGTGCGTGAACTGGGAGGAGTAAAGGATCACGAATATATGATAAAGGCTTTTGAGACCTTTTATTATTTAGGAAGTGATTAATTGAATAATTCCTGTTCATGGTTAATATCTTAATTAAACATGAGCAGGGATTTTTCAACAGTCACTCTCTCCACATTATCCATGAATTTATGTACGCAATTGGCATATGACCAAAAAAAACATTTTCATTGATAACCAACTAGTAGAACCGTTCAAACGAGCAACAAGGCAGGCATTTAAGAAACTGAATAATATTTCATAAAAGCCTTTATAATTTCACTATGGAATTCGTAACTACATAAATTCATAACGCACAAAGGCTTCAAAGGCTTCATATTCAGCCATTCCCAATTCATCGTAAGTGCGGGCAGTACCCCGGTTTCTTTCTTCAGCACGTTGCCAGAATTCACGATTATCGCCACCCAAAAACATAGCCCCATCTTTCTGGGATTGATGTTTGAAAATAGCATTACGTTTACGTAAGAGTTCATCTGGACTAATAGCCACCGCCATCTCAATCTGATGGATTTCCCATTCGTGCCAAGCTCCACGGTATAACCAAACCCAACAATCCTTAAACCACGATTCTGTTTTAAATTGTTCAATGGCAGCAAAAATTGCATCCAAACATACCCTGTGGGTTCCGTGTGGGTCAGATAAATCTCCAGCAGCATATATCTGATGTGGTTTCACCTCACGAATTAAATCGGCAACAATTTTTATATCTTCAGGTCCAATTGGTTTTTTTTCTACACCACCAGTTTCATAAAACGGCATTCTCAGAAAATGAACATTTTCGTTTTTAACTTTGGCATAACGACAGGCAGCTTTTGCTTCCCCCACCCTTATCAAGCTTTTAATAGTTTGAACTTCAGGAAGGTCAATTGTGTCATGTTTCTTATTTTTAATAAACTCTCTGATTCGATTATGTTCTTCCTCAAGCGTACTTGTATCTTCTCCTTCAACTGAAGAACTGTAATCTCTGACAAAATCAAGGTAACGCACAACATCAGAATCACTTACAGCAATGCTTCCTGAAACCTGATAAGCAATATGAACATCGTGACCATGGTCAACCAAGCGCAACATGGTTCCACCCATTGAAATTACATCATCGTCGGGGTGAGGACTGAAAACAATAATCCTTTTTGGAAATGGTTCTTTACGTTCGGGACGATATGTATCATCAGCATTGGGTTTACCTCCAGGCCATCCTGTTATTGTATGTTGCAATTCGTTAAAAACCTTAATATTAACATCATAGGCCGATCCTTTCTCTGTCAACAAATCACCCATACCATTATCGTTGTAATCGCGGTCGGTGAGTTTAAGAATGGGTTTATTTACCTTTTGGCATAACCAAACCACTGCCTTTCGAGTCATGCGATCGTTCCAAATAATAGAATCTATTATCCAGGGAGTTTTTATCCGTGTAAGGTCGGCTCCGGCAGCAATATCGAGAATAACCATGACATTGCTATGCTCTTGAAGAAATGATGCAGGAACTTCCTCACTTTGAACATCTTCAATACAACGTTTAAGGATTCTGGCTTTCCCTTCACCCCAAGCCAGTAGTCTAATTTTCTTTGACTTAAGAATAGTCTTAATTCCAAGAGTAATAGCCTTACGCGGAACATTCTCCTTAACAAAAAAGTCTGATGCCATTTCTGTCCTTGTAATATCATCAAGAGAAACAAGCCGGGTATATGAATTAAGAGTAGAACCAGGTTCATTTAACCCAATATGACCTGTTGTTCCAATTCCTAATATCTGAAAATCAATTCCTCCCAATTCATCAATTTTGTTCTCTACATCTCGACAAAATTCATAAATATTTTTCTGATCAATGCTTCCATCGAGATAATGAACGTTTTCGGGGGCTATATTAATATGTTTCAGAAATTTCTCATGGATTGTTCGATTAAAACTTTGCAATGCATCAGGGTTTATCGGATAGTATTCCATAACACCAAAAGCCACAACATTACTAAAGCTTAAATCGTTATCTTTATGCATTCTAACAAGTTCAGAATATACCTCACTTGGGGCAGAACCAACTGCTAATCCCAGAACACATTTCTTTCCTTCAGAATTTTTCATCCGAATTGTTTCAGCTATTTCATGAGCCACTGCCTTGGAGCCTTCGGTTGAAGACTTATAAATTCTTGTTGGAATTCTTTCGTGTTTGGTAATTAAAGATCTCAAATAAGGATCATCATGATATCCTTCGTTAATAAATTTCCCTGCAATGGAAATTTTCTCGTTAAACTTTTCAATCATAGATACCGTTGATTTTGTAATACAAAAATATTTTTTTTACCTAAAAGAATATTATCTGGAATAACACAAATGAAATATAACATAAAAGCCATAATTAGCCTTTCATATTATTTCGAATCAGTTAAATCATGGCCTAAAGATCGATAAATAAGGCTTTGAATCTTTGTCCTTACCCCAAGCTCCATTAGCTTTTTATTGTATTGGTATGGGTGTACTCTGTTGCTAAGAAAAACATACACCAAATCATATTCCGGATCAACCCACACCATGGTACCTGTAAAACCTGTATGACCATATGATAACGGTGATGCTAATTGGGATGATGAACCTAAATCGTTTCCATTGTTATCTGGCTTATCAAAACCAAGTCCCCTTCGGTTTATTGAATCCTGTTTGGATGAAAAAAACTCAACCGTTTCTTCATTAAGATAACGGTATCCACCATAAACACCTTTGTTGAGATACATTTGTAAAAGCTTGGACACATTATTTGCATTGCCAAATAAACCGGCATGTCCTGCAACCCCTCCCATCATTGCTGCTGTGGGGTCGTGAACAAACCCATGAATAAGCTGATGTCGAAATGCAAGGTCGTTTTCTGTTGGAGCAATCCTTTCCAAAGGAATTATTGTCCAGGGATTAAAACACAATAATGTTGCTCCAATTGGGCTATAAAACTGATTGAATGCAATATTATCAATAGATTCCTGTGCCAGATTTTCTGAAATCTTTTGAAGTAATATAAAGTTAAGGTCGCTATACCTATATTTTGGGACCAAATTAGATTTAGCCCTCAATATCCTCATCAACATTGAATCGCGATAAAAAATATTCAGAAATAAATTTTTGGCTACAGGTACTGAAAAATCAAGATCAGATTGCGACCTGAAAATATCATCGCGATAAACAACTGTTTTATTCATATATAGCTGGTTATCGACGCGTATAGGGTGAGTTGAAGAACGATTCCAACTGAAAATTTTTCCTTCAAGTTTGGATGTGTCAATAGCTTCAGAATAAAAGGAAATAAAAGCAGGCAAACCTGATTCATGCATCAATAACTGACGCATTGTTATGGAATGTTTATCTGTAAAACCTGCCTGCGGAACAAAGTCAGATAATTTATCGGAAAGCCGCCATCTTCCATTATCGTATTGATGCATCAATACAGGTAATGTTGCCATAATTTTAGTAACAGAGGCTAAATCGTATATTATATCACTTGTAACAGGACGTGATTTATCGTAATCAACCCATCCATAATTTTGGTTAAAAACCACGACTCCACTTTTAGCCACCAAAACCTGTGCTCCCGGGAAGGCCGATTTGCGAATAGCGTCTTCCACAATTTTATTGATAAGGGCAAGCGTATCCGATTTTAATCCTACTTCCTCAGGTATTCCGTATTTTAATCGAGTAGAAAAAAATGATTGGCTGTTAATACTGAGTGGCCCGGGAACCGCTTGATTGAGTCCCTTTTTGTTAACCAGTATTCCATTAAAAGCCGCTTGAGCCATTGCCGACCATGAAATTGGTAAATTGGCTGGCGAAACAATCAAACCGTCTAATCCTAAAGGTAGCTGATAAAAGGGAAGCTCGGCTATATCTCCTGCTTTGACCATTATTAAGGAAGCTCTGGGAAAACGATTTTTAATTTCCGATATTCTTTCCTGAATCGGAATATTGAAGGAAAAAGATGAGCCAACCAACCAAAATATGATATTGTATTCTTTCTGATCAATAGAGGTTGTGTTACTATCTATGTCTATGTAATTTCCAGCCATTGATCGAAACTCTTCAAAAGATCCATTTCCATCGGATAAATAACCAATATTTAAATTGAGATAAATAAATGGCATTGGTGACTTCTCTTTGGCCTGAAAAACTCCAATGGCGCTTTCATAACCATGGCGAAGCTCTACTTCAAATGATTTGGCTGATAGAGTATTTTGGATATTCAAATTCTGTTTCTGTGCCTCAAATTTAAAAGCTAAAATATTTTTACAAGTTTTTTCCAAACTTTCCAAATAAAGCCAACGTTCCTTAATTGCTGAGAGAACACGGTTAAATTCAACTTCGTAATTAGTGGTTATGAAAATATTACCTTCAGTAAGAAGCTCTTCAACAGAAACTTTATATTGTATTTTATTTGGACTAAAAAAAGGAGCAGAGATCATATTTGTTCTCTGAAAACTTGGAAAATCCAGTAAAACAAACGAAGGAATTGAACGAACTAATGGCCCGGGCATCTCAATTACATTAAGAAAATAAGCATTGGGATGAATTACTTCAGAAACGGGTTTAGGTAAAACAATAGAATGACCAACACTCTGAGATTTTCTAATATTATAAATATAGTTTCCACTAGCAAAAAGCGCTCTATACCGATTTTTTTCCATCCAATTGTATAGGTGTGGTAACAAGTTATTCTGGTTTTCAGTTTCCATAAAAGCCAAAGTTTTCTCATCGGGAAATGGAAGACCGGGTATACCTGTTTCGAATCCTGAACGCAAATCAGGTATTAAGACAGGTTTTATTGAGGAAATATATTTTGGCCATCTTCGGTTTGAAATATTTGGCAATCCTAAAATAAAGGCAGGTTGGTAAATTGCTTTATTAAGTTTGTTAATGGTACTTTCATCTCTGGCATCAACAATGAACAGCTGGGAAACGCGTTCTTCAAGAGTGAGTGTGTTATATACCGAATCGGCCCAGGAAATAGCTTGCGAAGAGAAACCATATTCATTTGAGGAAAAAACATTTGTTATTCCTGAAAAAAATAACATCAGGACTATAAAGGCTCTTACTAAATATTTTCTAACTATTAAAACCATATTTCCTCCAAAGTTAACACTATATAATGACTATAAGAATATAGTACTTACTAAAAGCAATATATTCAAATATTCATTATTTAAAACATTTTTTCAGACTGTTTTTCAGTACTTTTTGACAGCAATTTCAATTAGGTAGAATAGAACAATTATCTAGAAAGTGATTCGAATTTGCAATTTTTTTCATCCTTATTATCTTCACTTTTAATTTGCCTAAAATTAATATAACTTTTATTTCATTATAAAACGTTAATGATATTTAAATCATCATGTTACAGAAATACCCTTGAAACTGAAAAAGCAGGTATTTTCAGAGCTTAATTACTAAAGCCTAAATGTAGTACTTTTGTATTACAAATATTAATCACCATGAATTGGGATTCCTAAAAAGTCAGGATTAATTGCTAATTATTAAGAAACAAAAAAATCAGAATAAACTTATTTATATTAATCTTGGATTCTTGTATTTACAACCTTGTTTACAGATCATTAGTAAGCTAGGAAAAATATGATTTTGAAATTTTTTACCTCGTTCAAAATTATAATTAGTAATTTATGGTTTGTCTAAGGGGTGGTTTGCCACAAAAATGCACCACCCACCCTCCATCTACAAACTATCATAAACATTTGCCATTCAAGGCTATGCGAAGAACCTTGTTTTTTCGTCGGTCAGGAGTATTTACATAAATAAGTTAAATTTGAATCTACAATATGATTTCATTTTTAATATAAGGTTTATAAAGAATTAAATATTAATTTTGGGGTAACCTGAAAAGAGTTATAATAAACCAACAAACCTATTGCTATGTCGGAAAATCTAAGTAATGCCCTTAATCAAAACTGGGAAGATAAAGTTATTTTAGTTGTTGAAGATGTTGATACCAACAAAATATTTTTTGATGCTGCATTACGGCGAACAAAAGCGAAAATCCTATGGGCTAAAGACGGACAGGAAGCAATTGATATTTTTAAGGTCAATGAAATTGATTTGGTGTTAATGGATCTTCAGCTTCCGGTAATGGATGGTTATACTTCAACCAGGGAAATAAAAAAAATTAATCAGCAGGTACCAATTATAGCTCAAACGGCCCATGTAATGTCGGGCGAAAGGGAAAAATGCCTTGAAGCAGGTTGTGATGATTATCTTGCAAAACCCATAAGACTACAGATATTGATTGATACTTTATCGAAGTATCTGAATAAATGAATTAAAACCAGCCTTGTAGCAAATCATAAAACATAAGGATATTTTTCCGGGCACTTGCGGATATAATTATTGTTTACACAATAGCACCAAATTCTGTCCCGAATCCGGATAGATTGTTACGCTCGTTTTTGAAACATATCATTTTCTTAAACTTATTTAAGGTTGTTGTGTTTAACGTTTACTATAGATACAGTAAACATGACAAATAAGCCTATTATATATTGGTTTCGCAACGACTTGCGTTTACATGATAACCCCTCATTGCACAAGGCGCTTTCAATGGGTCTTCCAATTATACCGGTTTTTGTTTTTAATGATAAATGGTTTGGGAATTTTCCACAACATAATTTTCCGCGAATAGCCAATCACCGTTTGAATTTCTTATACGATACCGTTTTGGATTTGTCTGTACAAATTCAAAAAGCTGATAACCACTTGTTGATTTTCAAAGGAGACCCGGTTTCCATATTAAAAGAGCTATTTATCAAATTGAAAGCACATGCCATTTGCGCTCAGGAAGAGTATGCTTCTGAAGAGTTGTCCGAGCAGTTGAGTCTGTCTGAACAAGTTCAATTACATCTCACACCCGGAAGTATGTTATTTACACCAAATCAGGTTCCTTTTACGTTGGATAAATCACCCTTTTATTACACGGCTTTTAAGAATAAAGTTGAAGCTTTGGGTGATCATTTGTTTACAACACATGCAATTACTAAGATACTGCGTCACGATTTGTCAAAATTGGATATTCCTGAAGTGTTTTCTGTTCCTAGGTGTGGATCGGGACTTTTTAAAGGTGGCGAGACTTCCGCTTTTGAACAATTAGAATCCTATATATACTCGGGAGCTCCATGGCGTTATTCAGAAACAAAAAACCTATTGGAGGGTGATAATTTTTCTTCTCATCTGTCACCGTGGTTAGCCAATGGGTCGCTATCGGTAAGAACGCTATGGCAGCGATTAAGTGAATCAGAAAAAAATGATAAGGTTGCTCAAAAATCTATTAAGACCTTGAAAGAACAGCTCATTTGGCGCGATTATTTTCGGTATTTAATGATGCGATACGGTGAAAAGCTGTTTTGGTTTAAAGGCTTACGCACATCTGACCCAACGATGTTCAACGATTATGACGCCTTTAATATGTGGCGTGAGGGAAAAACTGGTCAGCCGTTGATTAATGCCCTTATGCTCGAATTAAAAGCTACTGGCTTCATGAGCAACAGGGGGCGAATGCTGGTTTCTTATTATTTATCCAAAGAGCTTAAAGTAAACTGGCAATGGGGTGCAGCCTGGTTTGAATACCTATTGGTGGATTTTGATGTGTACTGCAACTATGGCAATTGGGCTTATCAGTCGGGTCGAGGAACTGACAGCCGTGTTAACCGTCGGTTTAACCTAAAAAAACAGGCCGAAAAGTTTGACCCTTCAGGGACATTTGTCAGTCGCTGGGGTTCAAAAGATTAGCGCGTGCCGGTCAACTTCTCTGGATCTGGCATTTATTCTCGGTTTAGACAAAATGTATTTCTACCGTTAAAAACGTAATATAAATCAAGTTTTTACAGAATAGTTATTTCAGTTCGTCTGTTTTTGGCTCTTCCAGCTTCCGTGTCGTTGGAAGCAACAGGCTGATTAAGTCCAAATCCTTTATATTGAAGTCGATTAGCATCAACACCTTGTGAAACCAGAAATTCATATACCGATTTGGCCCTGTTTTCAGAAAGAATCTGGTTATACGACTCAGTTCCAACATTGTCGGTATGTCCACCTATGAGAATCTTAACATCCTTATTTTCCAGTAAAAAACTGATCAAAGCATCCAGTTCAATCTTTGATTGTGCCTGAAGGTCATAGGAATCAACTTCGTAAAAAATATTCTCAAGTGTTACTTTTACACCTTTTTTAATAGGATGCAAACCAATATCTAGTTTATAAGGAGCATCCAAAGGGTGTGACTTTTGAATATCAAAATGCCCGGAATAAAACATATATCCAGGATGTTCGGCTCTAAAGGCATATCGCCCACCCATTGGTAAACAAACCAAAAACTCGCCCGAAAACTGATTGCTGTGAGTAGTAACCACCAGTCGGCCCGACGATAAATCCTGTAATTGAAAATCTGCCGGTAGTGTTTCTCCCGTTTCAGCATCAAAGACACGTCCTTTAACATATAACACCGGAGATGGTTGTAACGGAACCGGAAGGTTGAAGTAAAAAATATCCTTTCCATTATTTGATTCAATAAGTCCGTCGGAGGAAAAATATGCCCGGTTACCCTTTGCGTTGATAACAAGTCCTATCTCATCGCCGGTTGAATTAATTGGATAGCCCAGATTAACCGGCTCCCTCCACTCTGCATCTTCGCGCAATCTGCTAAGGAACAGGTCCATGCCACCCATACCCGGCCATCCATCGGATGCAAAATATAATGTTTTATTGTCGTGATGCAAAAATGGGGAGTTCTCATCCTTAGAAGTATTAATGTTAACACCCAGGTTTAATAGGTTTCCAAAATAAGGCGTTCCATCTGATTTAATTCCCTGAATAGTTGCCTGCCATATATCCTTCCCTCCCATTCCTCCTTCGCGATTACTCACAAACAGTAAAGTTTGACCATCCGAAGCAAAGCATGGCTGACTTTCCCAGTAGGGAGTATTAACGGGAGCGCCAACATTTTGTGGGATACTCCATCCAGAAGCAGTTTTGTAACTAAAATATATATCACAACTACCTCTTGAATCTTCACGACCACAAGCGGTAAAAAACATCCAGTTTCCATCGGCCGATAATGTTTGCGCACCTTCATTACTTGGAGTATTTATGCCACCCAAAAGTAAAGTGCGTTGTTTCCAAACGCCGTTTGTATCGCGATCAGAAACAAAGAAATCTTCTTGAAAGTAAAAGGAAGACTTAGGCAGTTCCCGTTCAAGAAAAAGCTCGGGATTTCGAGGTACCAATACAGTAAAAACCATTGTTTGTTCGTCGGCAGTTATACTAGGCCAGTATTCATCATATACACTATTGAGGCCATCTCCCGAAGAAATCAACTCCAACTCGTAAGCATCCCCAACAGCCTTCATTGCAAACCTTGCTTTATCGAGCCACCCATTTACCCGGTCTGCTGAGCGTTGATCGCTATATCTCCATTTAAAACGTTCGAGCCATTCAATAGCCTCAGGATATATTCCTGCATTAAAAGCAGCTATTCCTATATTTAAATAGGTAGAAGGAAAGAAAGTAGAATCAATTGCCACAGCTTTTTTTAGAATCTCCATTTCTTTCACATATTCCTTTTGATTATGGTAAATATCTCCCAGAAGAAGGTGGGCTTCAATAAATTCCTCATCTCGCTCAATTGCTTGAAGCAAGGCTTCGGAAGCTACTTTTACATTTGCAAGCCCGTAATTATTTCGGGCATCATTATATAGCTTTATGGCAGCTTTGTTCTTTGTCGTTAATTTGTTTTGTGCTAATATACTTGCACTTCCAAATAATCCCAACACCACAATCAGACATAAAATTTGCTTCATCCTCATATTTTCTTTTTTTACAAATCTTAATAAACCTCAAATTTATTCCATAATAAATGAAACCAATACTATAAAAAGAGAAAACTTGACTTAATTGAAATCTAAGCCAACGTTTTTAAGTAAAAACACAAACCATTGATAAAAGTTGTAGAATTATCAAATGAATTTAGAGCCTTTAATATTCGTTATTTCATTCAAGCAAAAATCATACCCCATGCGGTATCTATTCAAATATGGATTCAAGCACTTTTTGAGTGTCAGCCATTAAATCTTCAATATTATTATCATATTGTAACGTGTCAATCATGGGATGAATAACCAAACCTGCTTTAGCTGGCAATATATTAAAAAAACCTGGACGCTTTACTTTATAGCTATCAACAATGGTTACCGGTAAAATATCAAGTCCCAGTTCAAAAGCTAGTCGGAATGCCCCTTTTTTTAATGGTTTCATTTGTTTTTGGCCACTTCGTGTTCCTTCAGGAAAAATTAGAACAGATGTACCATTAACCAATTTTTGCTTTGCTTCATCAAGTGATTTCATTGCCGCCCGGGGTGATGAACGATCAATAAAAATATGACCTACTTTTTCGCTTGCATATCCAATCCATGGCACTTGTCTCAACTCCTTTTTCATAACCCATTTAAAATCAATAGGTAAAAAACCATATAAAATAAAAATATCCCATACGGTTTGGTGATTTGCTACAATAACATACGACTTTCCCTTCTTAATATTTTCTTTTCCTTTTACATAAACTATTACCGGTGTAAACCAGCATACTATTTTACCCCAAAGACTTCCAAAAAAGCTGCCGGCCTGCGGCGAGATTACTAATGAAACAATTGTAGCAAGAGTGGCACAAACAATTGAGCAAACCAACATTAGTGGAATAAACACCAACCATTTATAAGGTTGATAAAAACAGAAATACCATGGATGAGATTCATTATTATACATAAAAGTCAACTTACAAAATGCTATTAATACAAAAATAGCATTAATTAATCTATAAATAATTGCAATAAAAAAACCGGATTAAACAATCCGGTTTTTTTATTCTTGATCACAAAGTTGAAGTACTAAAAGAATCACATGCGCACTATTAAGCTCTTACCCTGTTGCTATGTATAACTTGATATAAAGCTTATTGCAGACTTATTATTCCTCCTCCTCGACGCCATATGAATACTCCAGGTCTTTTGTGTAAGCAGTTGAAAGCCCATCGTTTGATATGAACCGTAGATTAATTTTGGTTGCACTAATATCCTGAAGCTCTGCAATGGGAATACTCAATAACCCGCGAACCGTGGTATAGCTTACATCATTATTGGCATTATGATGAAAATCAAGAATTATTGGACTTCCGCTTTCTAATTGATTTTCAGGATCCATGGCAATATAGAAATAATGGTCTTCATCATTAAGTCCATAATTAAACTCCACATTTAAAAAGTTCTGAGCAATCCACACATTAATTATCTGAACAGGATCGCTTTTAAGTGTATCCCTACGATCTTCAACATGTAATACTGGCTTGGTTGCAATTTTTGCTATAGCCTTAACGCTTACAGTATATTCATCAGATAAATTTTCAACATCTTCAATTATTGTGTATCTAACCATAACTCTTTGACCATCTGATATTCCGTAGCTCGAAGGTAATACTTCAGCAGGATAGAGAGTAAGTTTTGAATCGGTTTTAATTGAAAAATTTGAGACTGTGCTCCCATATACTACCCCAAGTTCCAAATATTCGGGGTCATAATCATCGTTATCATTCACACATCCATTGAATAACAACCCTATTAACAAAAGAGGTAAAATCAAAAATCGTTTCATAGTTTTTATAATTTATAGTTTTATAATTCTCTGATGACAAAAT
>CAZSQG010000003.1:0-3146 GCA_964608615.1 uncultured Marinilabiliaceae bacterium | reverse complement strand
TTGCGTTAAAATCACATGTCCTCCCTTTTTTATTTTCTATCTCCTAAATAAAAAAACATTTATTCGCAAAACAACATACTACCATTTAGGGGGGGGGCATTCATTTTTTATGCTTTTTTAAATCTTTACCCCCATTATATGCATGGCATACCAATTTTTTATTATATAATTGCACTGTCAACCCACATTATTAGGGGGGGGGTATAATTTATTATGTGTTTTTAATTAATATAAGTCTAATCTAACACTACCTAATCATGAAAAAGTTAATGTTTTTTGCATTTGGGGTATTGGTTCTTGCAGGAGCAAAAGCCCAGGAAATAAATGTAAGTGTTGATTTATTCAACCGATATGTATGGCGCGGAGTTGAATATGGAAGCTCTCCAAGTATTCAGCCAACTATTGAGTATACAAAAGGAGTATTTACCATAGGTGCCTGGGGAGCCTATGCCACCGGAAGCAGCGATGGTAACGGTTACTATGCTGAAGCCGATCTTTACGCTTCATTTGCCTTTGAAAATGGATTAAGTTTTGGATTAACCGATTACTATTACCCCGGTTCATCCTGGTTCGAGTTGGATAAAGAAATTTCAAGTCATGCCTTTGAGTTCAATATTGGTTACGAAATTGGGAAATTTTCCTTAGGCGGTAACTATATATTAAATGACTCTCGTTATGGTGCTGGAGCAGAAGGTGAAGACATGTATTTCGAATTAGGCTATGGCAGCGGACCTTTCAGCGCTTTTTTAGGTGGTGGTGATGGCTGGCATACCACCAACGGTGATTTTCAAATATGTAATATTGGTGTTGGGACAAAAAAAGAATTAAAAATTACCGACACCTTCTCTATGGATCTTTCCGGATCAGTTATTCTTAACCCTAATACAGAGCAGATGTTTTTGGTTGTTGGCATCTCCTTATAAAATTCACTCATCAGAAAACATAAATATTGATGTATGAAACGAGCCATGAGTAAACCTTAATAGCACAGGGGAATAGCTTCCCGCCTTTCAGCCGGGACCAGGTTGTCCCGAGTTTTAGGGAACTATCTGGCGAGTTATATGTGACCAATAAAAAACAAATTTTAGACACATGAAACGAGCCATGCCGAATGCTTCGACACACTGGGGGATTATTATTGGCTAGTTCCATCTGACCGATAAAAAATTTAAAAAAAAAAGATGAAAAAAATTGAAGCAATTATCAGACTTACCAAATATGAAGAGGTAAGAAAAGCTCTTGCAGAACAGGATATCACCTTTTTCTCTTATTGGGATGTTAGAGGTGTTGGTACTGCAGTTGAAGGACATCTGTACAGGGGAACAATTTACGACACAAGTATCATAGAACGTCGTCTTATTTCCATCGTTGTTCGTGATCAGAATATGGCCAGAACAGTTGAGGCCATTACCAAAGCAGCACGTACGGGAGAAATTGGAGATGGCAGAATTTTCATCTCTGATATTGAAGACACCATAAGAATTCGTACTGGCGAATCGGGCCCCGAAACTTTATACATTAAAAAATAATCTAATCTAAACAATTATGGACGCAAGAGCTTTAGACACCGTATGGATATTATTGGCAGCCGTTTTGGTCTTCTTTATGCAGGCCGGGTTTGCCATGGTTGAGGCTGGTTTTACCAGAGCCAAAAACGCCGGGAATATTATAATGAAAAACTTTATGGATTTTTCAATTGGTTCAATAGTATTTTGGTTTGTTGGATTTAGCATTATGTTTGGGCCTTCAATAGGAGGATTTGTTGGAAGCTTAAACTTCATGTTTACTGCTGATTATGGCAATGATGTGCCTGATATGGCTATACTTATTTTTCAAACTGTTTTTGCCGCTACTGCAGCAACTATTGTTTCGGGAGCCATGGCTGAACGCACAAAATTCAGTACATATCTTATCTTTTCATTTCTTATTACCTTGGTGGTTTATCCAATTTCAGGTCACTGGGTATGGGGAGGTGGATGGTTATCAGAATTAGGGTTCCACGATTTTGCCGGATCAACCGTTGTACATTCTGTGGGTGGTTGGGCTGCATTGGCTGGAGCATCCATCCTGGGACCACGAATTGGCAAATACAATGGTACAACAAATGCAATTCCAGGTCACAATTTAGTTTTAGGTGCATTAGGAGTGTTTATCTTATGGGTAGGATGGTTTGGTTTTAACCCTGGTTCCACTCTAAGTGCCTCAGGTGACAACACTAATAGCATAGCTCATATTTTTGTAACTACCAACCTGGCTGCTGCAATGGGTGCAACAGTAACAATGTTTATTACCTGGATACGCTATGGTAAGCCCGATTTAAGCATGACGCTAAATGGTGCCCTGGCAGGTCTTGTTGCCATAACGGCCGGATGTGACATTGTTTCGCCCGGAGGAGCTGCAATAATTGGAATAGTTGCCGGATTTGTGATTGTATTCGGTGTTGAACTAATAGATAAGAAACTTCGGGTTGACGATCCTGTTGGAGCTATAAGCGTTCATGGTCTCAATGGAGCCGTGGGTACACTGATGGTGGGTTTATTGGCAACCGATGGCGGATTATTCTATGGCGGAGGGACTAAACTTTTGGGTGTTCAGGCAATAGGCGTATTTGCCGTGGGTATCTGGGCGTTCGGAATGGCCTGGATAATATTTAAAATATTAAAATCTACTATTGGCCTTCGTGTTTCAGAAAAAGAAGAACGCGATGGATTGGACATTCACGAACACGGACAAAGCGCATATAATTAATACCCTCCATTTTATCAAAATTCACCTGGTTTTAAAAATGGGGTTTGGAGACTGTTCTATGGGCGTAGAACAGTCTCCTTTTTATAAATTAATGGTTGTTAAGTCTTTAAAATAGACATAAAGTACAGGCATTATTAAAAGGTATCCGATAAATCAGCAATTGCAAATAGTGTTTGATATTCCTTAACAATAATTTTTCTACCTACTTTTTGAATAAATCCTTCACGTTCAAATTCGTTTCTGATGTCGCCAAGCTTGTTGAAGAAAGAGTTTCCCTGCAATGCCACAACGACTTGCTCCGGCTTTAGCCTGTTCTCGACATACTGGATGACTTTGAACACGCTGTTCTCTTCGTGATTTTTGGCAAGTTTCTTGTTCTCGAACTTTTTCGATTCTTC
>CAZSQG010000002.1:43384-100089 GCA_964608615.1 uncultured Marinilabiliaceae bacterium | reverse complement strand
AGGAGTGTGAGGCCAGAAACGGTGATGTTTGTTGAACCAACAAATGCCAAAATTGAAGGCCGGTCTTTTTCGGTACCCAGCTCCTTTACATTCATCCAAGGTGCATAAGAACCCTGTCCATTAATGGTACCGTTACCGGTTATTGTTACATTATGAACTTTATTGCCAAAAATCAAACGACGCTGGCAGTCGTCCAGCATGCGGTTGGGAAGCGTTGTCTCAATAAGTTGGTGTGGATAGGCTTTCTCATCATCAGATTGAATCCCTAGCAGAGTGGCAGTTGAATCAATAAACAATGTCATGTTATCGCCAAGTGAAATTTGTCCGGTCAGAAATGATCCCTTATGAATATAAACAGTACCACCTGTTCCTTTACAGGCATCAATTGCTTTCTGCAAAGATTCCTGATCATTTGTTTTTCCATCGCCAACGGCACCATAATTAAACGCATCAAATATTGGTTGGGCCATTTGCGAATGTATGTTCTGTAATGACGATACAATTATAATTACTAAAAGAATCTTTTTCATTTGGGGTAAATTAATGATTTTATTATCAATAATATAAATCAAAATTCGAGGTGCAATTTAATGAATTCTCAATGAATTATAAAAAAATCAGGCTGTATCAGTTCGTATGCACTAAAATCAAGAATAAGCTTTAACAGGCAACTTTTCTTATAATAGCTTCTGAACACGCATAGGTGAATGAACTTAGTTTAATATTTATTCTATCCTCAAATCGAAGATTGAAGTAATCAATTTCGTGAATTAGCACTAATTTGGGGACTGTCGTTTTTTCAGTTTTAAGTGCAGTTGCCCTGAGTTTTTTAGTCCTACAATAAGAAATATTTTTTGCTTAAATTTAGGGCAAATATGCAGTTATTATCTCTTGGGGAATATTTTGAGAAATACTACTGTTATGGCTATGGTTAGCCACATGCTAAACAAACTACAATGGCGGAAGATAAGCCAAGACTTGTACGATTGATGGCTATTTTAACGGAGTTACAATCCAAGAGGATTATAACAGCTAAGGCTATTTCTGAAAAACATAAGGTAAGTATCCGGACGGTTTATAGGGACATCAGAACCCTGGAACAATCCGGCATTCCTGTTATTACTGAAGAAGGAATAGGTTACTCCCTAATGCCGGGCTATAAATTGCCTCCTGTAATGTTTACTGAAGAAGAGGCCAATGCCCTGATTACGGCAGAGCACCTGATTTTGAAAAATAAGGACAATTCTTTGGTCTATCATTACCAGAGTGCCATTACTAAAATTAAATCAGTTCTTCGTTCCAGTCAAAAGGAGAAATCAGATTTTATTGCTCAACGTATACAGGTCAGGAACAACAAGAACAATGAAAAGACGAGTGATTATTTGATTCAATTACAGGGGAGTATCGCTAATTTTCAAGTTGTAACGATCGACTATCTTTCACTCGAAAAGCAAAGAACCCAAAGGGATATAGAACCCTTTGCCTTGTACACCACCTACGACAATTGGGTTTTGATTGCTTTTTGCAGAAAAAGAAATGACTTTCGAGCTTTTCGTTTGGATTGTATTCAGCAGCTAACGCTCTGTTCAGAGAATTTTGAGCCTCACAAAATCACCCTGAAGCAGTATTTTGAAGAATGTAGGAAAAAATATTTGAACACCCCTGACATACCCTTGTCACTCGGTCATTTTACTTTTACCAATAATCAAAACTTATTAATTATGGAAAAAGTGAAAATTGAACCTTTTAAAGTAATTGGAATCAGCATACGAACCACCAATGAAAATAATCAGGCTGCAACTGATATCGCAGAACTGTGGCAACGATTTATAAGGGGAGCTCTTATTGAGAAAATTTCCAACAAAGTTGATGCTACCATCTACTCGCTGTACACCGATTATGAGGGGGATTATACAAAACCTTACACGGCCATGCTCGGGTGCCAGGTGTCACATTTGAGTGAAATTCCAGAGGGCATGACCGGTAAGTCATTTGAAGGAGGCTCTTACATTAAGACTTCTGCAAAAGGAGATTTATTGAAGGGTTTAGTTATAAACCATTGGGCAAAAATTTGGCAAGCAGCAATTGACAGGGCTTATACGACAGATTTTGAGGTTTATGGAGAAAAAGCTCAAAACCCTTCGGATGCAGAAGTTGATTTTCTTATAGCCATAAGAGAATAGGATATGGGAAGTTTAAGGCTGAAGACAGAAACGAAAGTCAACAAAGTATTTGCCAATTACTCTGATGAAGTTCGGAGTAAAATGTATTTGGTTTTTGTTCGGCATTGCTAATGTTAATAAATAACTAGAACTCTACCTCTATCTTATTAAAATGAGTGAGATCAAAAAACTGTATTCTGAATATCAGTCTCGTATTAACAAGACTTTTGATTATATAGAATCGAATCTTGAAAAGCCAATGACATTGGAAGAACTGGCTACTGTGGCTAATTTTTCGAAGTTTCATTTTAACAGGATTTTTCAATCCATTGTTGGTGAAACTCCTTTCCAGTTTATTTTGCGGGTCCGATTGGAAAAAGCTGCGATGCTTGTCTGGACGAAAAAAAATGAAAGAATCTCTGAAATAGCCTATAAATGTGGGTTTTCGGATGTTTCTATATTTTCGCGAAACTTTAAAAAGTATTTTCAAATATCAGCTTCACAATATCGGGCGCGGAATCTTAATAATAGCAATTTAAGTCAACAGCACAGCAATGGTCGTCAAAGCGATGAGAAGGCCACTCCATATATTTGTCCTGATTTAAAAACCATTAAATGGAGGACAAATATGAAATTAAACAAAAGTGTGGAGATCAAGGATCTTCCGAAGATGACGGTTGCTTACATCAGGCACATTGGCCCTTACAAGGGGAATGAAAAACTATTCGAGAGCATTTGGACAAGGTTGTTCACTTGGGCAGGACCGCGAGGTTTAGTTGGTGGTGAGGATTTCAAATCATTGATAATTTATCATGATGACCCTAATGTGACCATTGAGGACAAACTACGAATGAGCGTTTGCATTACGGTGCCTGCTGACACTAAGGTGGATGGTGAAGTTGGGAAAATGGATATTGAGTCGGCTAAATATGTAGTGGCTCGTTTTGAGGTCACCGCACAGGATTTTCAAGAAGCCTGGAATTGGGTTTACGGTCAGTGGTTTCCAACAAGCGGTTATCAACCCGATGATAAACCTTGTTTTGAAGTTTATCCTGAGGAGCCAAAAGATGGAAAATTTATAGTGGATATCTGTGTGCCGGTGAAACCAATTTAAAAGAGCCTGAGAGAAACTGTCTCCTGGCAGTTTCTCTCTTTAACCTTTATATTCATAAAAGTTATGGAAGAAATTATCACTCTCGACCGGTCAAATATTGATAAAGAGCATATCTGTTGTGCCATTTCTGACAAGAAGTGCAAAGATAGCTACGAATTGAAGAAAGACTGGCTGAAAAAGGAATTTGACAATGGCTATGTTTTTCGTCGGTTGGACGCCCGGGCAAAAGTGTTTATAGAGTATGGGCCTGCAGAGAAGGGCTGGGTGCCGGTTGAGGCACCCAATTATTTGTTGCTTAATTGCTTTTGGGTATCGGGGCAATACAAAGGGCAGGGGTATGGCAAAGAATTATTGAGGCTGGCGATGAAAGATGCTGAAACCCAGGGGAGAGACGGGTTGGTTACTGTTGTGGGGACAAGCAAGTTTCATTTTATGAGCGATACCAAATGGCTCTTAAAACAAGGTTTTGAGACTTGCGAGAAACTATCTTCGGGCTTTAGCTTGCTTGTGAAAAAGATCAATCCAAGTGCTAAAGATCCAAAGTTTAAGGATTCCGTTTTAAGTGGAGAAATTGAGGATAAAACCGGTTTAGTTGTATATTATTCAAACCGCTGTCCCTTTTCGGAGTATCATGTAACCACTTCATTGACTGAAACCGCTCAAAAGAGACAATTGCCTCTTAAGTTCATAAAGCTGGATACCATGGAGGAGGCGCAGGCAGCACCAACTCCAGCAACCATTTTTAGTCTGTTTTACAAGGGTCAATTTGTGACAACTGATTTGAGTGTTTGCATGGATAGTCGATTTGACAAAATAGTAAAACGGTTAGAGTAATCTTTATTCGTAACCATTCAGTAGGGCTATGATGATATTCATATACATGTGGAAGAAGTATTCAATCAAAAGAGGGTGTCTCATTTATTTGAGACACCCTCTTTTTGTTGTATTGAAAAACGTTATTGTGTCACTTATTTAGTTCCACCACCAAGTGCTTTGTATAAACTTACACTGTAAGTGAGTTGTTCGAGCCGATCATTAACCTGACTAAGTTGAGCCGACAGCAGACTTTGTTGAGCCGTGAGCACCTCTGTGTAATTGGCTTCACCGGCTTTTAAAAGCTCCTGAGTAAAATCAACAGCGGTATTTATTGACATCACTTGTTTCTCTCTCAGGTCATTTTTATTTAATGAGGTCTGGTATCCAAACAGTATATCTGAGACCTCCTGACCAGCAGTAAAAACGGTGCTTTTAAAGTTTAAGAGCGCTTCTTCCTGCTGAGCTTGTGCAATTTTCAAGTTGCCTCTTAATTGCTTTTTGTAAAATATTGGCTGGCTGATGCCGGCAGTAATATTGGCCACAATACTTGCGGGTTTAAAAAACTCAGATAAAGAACCTGCTGCAAATCCGATGGATGCTGAACTGATAGTGAAAGTTGGGTACAAACTGGCCTGAGCTACATTGGTTAATTCAAAAGCCGAGCGAAATGATAATTCAGCCTGTCTCACATCAGGTCGTTTAGCAACCAGTTGTATTGGGATACCGCAATTAAGACGATCAGGAACCGACTGGTCGTTGATGCTGGAGCGGTTCACATTGCCGGGTTTACGACCAATAAGCACACTGATTGCATTTTCCTGTTGACGTATTTGGCTCTCTAATACCGGAATGGAGAGCTTAGTGCCATACAACAGGGCATTGCTCTGTTCAACCGCAGCACCATTTTGCAGTCCTGCTTCTTTTAGCGCCAACATGGTTTCAGCGCTGGCCTGAAGTAAAACAACCGTTTCTTTGGTAATTCGCAACTGTTCATCGAGTGCCAGTAAATTATAATAACCTTTGGCAATATTGGCAATGAGGGTTGTTTGAATCAGATTGCGATACTCATAACTGTTTAGGAAGCTTGCATACTTAGCTTTAGTCTGGCTCCTGAGCTTACCCCACAGATTTATTTCCCACGAAGCAGCAAAACCTAAAGTTGTTGTATTGCCCGCGTAATCATATCCCAACACTTTAGTTCCCTCATCACCAGAACTGAGAAAGGAGTTATTTGTTTGGGCAGCAACGGAAACAGTAGGGAGATGAGCCGCTCTTGCCATACTCAGATTAGCCTCCGCCTGTTTAATGCGGCTATAAGCTATCAGCAAGCTAAAGTTATTATTAAGGCCTTCTGTAATCAAAACCTTTAGCTGTGAATCGGTAAAATAATCCTGCCATGGAATATCTGCCAGGGTGGTGGTATCAATCTTATTATTATCTTCATCTCTGATCAGACCATTTGTGTCAATATCAGGACTGATGAAGTTTTTATTGGTGTGGCACGAAGCCAATCCTACCGATAGGGTAATTATCAATAGAATCAAACTTCTGCTTATTGTGGGCTTAAACATAGACTTAAAGAATTTCGTTAGTAACATGGTTTTCTCTGGTCTCGATTTTATATTTGCTAAATCGCTCATGTAAACTTTGAAAAATGATAAAGAGCGTTGGAATAACCAAGATGCCAATGATGGTACCAATTAGCATCCCACCAATGGCACTGATTCCGATCGACTTGTTGCCTGTGGCACCAGCTCCGTGTGCAAGGGCCAGAGGCAATAGGCCAAAGATGAACGCAAACGATGTCATCAGGATCGGGCGCAAACGTGCCAGGGCTCCATTGATGGCCGCATTAACAATGCTCATTCCTTGTTTTCGTCGTTGGAGGGCATACTCAACAATCAAAATGGCGTTCTTGGCCAACAGACCGATAAGCATGATGAGCGATATTTGTACATAAATGTTATTCATGATGCCACTACCACTCATTAATGATCCAAAGATGAAGATGAACACACCCGCCAGACCTACCGGCAGCGACAAGATAACGGCGAAGGGCAGGATGTAGCTTTCATACAGTGCTGCCAGAAGCAGGAACACAAACACTATACATAAGGCAAAGATGACGGCTGTCTGGTTGCTGCTGTTGACCTCTTCTCGGGTCATTCCACCAAAGTCGTAGGTGTAGCCTTCTGGCAGTTCTATTTCGTCGAGTATACTAATCACATTGCCATTGTTGTACCCCTTCATATAGTTGGGGATGATGGTTATGTCCATCGACGAATAGAGGTTGAAACGTGTTAGTGTTTGCGGACCGGTAACATCTTTAATGGTGATGAACTCGGTGATGGGGGCCATTTGCCCGCTTGCCGTTTTAACCGACAACCCACTTAGGTCTTCTATCTTCGAACGGTACTCGGGTGCTGCCTGAACCATTATGCGATACTGTTTTCCGTAAGCATTGAAATTCGAAATGTACATACTGCCCACATATGCTTGCATGGCAGTCATTACATCCGAGAGGGTCAAGCCTGCATCTTTTATTTTGGCCACATTGGCTTCAATCAGTTTTTGTGGGAAACGTGGGTCAAAAGAGTTCATGACCATCATTACCTCGTCGCGTTGTTTAAGCTTCTCAATAAACTCGGAGGTCACGCCATAAAACTTATCAACATCGCCTCCTGTTTTATCCTGCATCTTCATTTCAACGCCGCTACTCATACCAAAACCTTGTAGAGTGGGTGTTCCGAAGAACATAAATGTGGCGTTGGTGAAAGGTTGTGTTTTCTCTTTCATCATGGCCACCACATCTGTGGAAGTGATCTCACGCTCGTTCCATGGTTTAAGCTTAATGATCATAGATGCGTAAGGGCTTCCTGAGCCGCTGATAAAGCTAATCCCGATGATGCTTGTGACGCTGATTACACCCGGAATCGATTCGGCCTGAGCGATAGTCTCTCTCACAATGCTATCGGTTCTTTCGAGCGAAGCGCCGGGAGGAAGTGAAACCATTCCCATCACAATACCACTGTCCTCGTTTGGAACAAACCCAACAGGGATCACCTTCATCAACCCAACTAAAATAACCGTAAATACAACAATGATGGCAACAGTTATCCAGCGATGGCTCTTTTTGGCCAGGAATTTCAGTGACGATCCATATTTGGTGGTCATTGAGTCAAATCCGATATTGAAATATTTGTAGAATCTTTTAAAGATGCTTTTTTCTTTCAACTCTTCGTCGTGCGATTTCAAGAATATTGCGCAAAGTGCCGGACTCAGCGTTAACGCGTTGATGGCAGAGATGAAAATGGCGATGGCAAGTGTTAAGCCAAATTGCTTGAAAAACACACCGCTGGTTCCGCCAATGAAACTCACCGGGATAAACACAGCCGCCATAACCAGGGTGATCGACACAATGGCAGGAGCAATTTCGCCCAGGGCTATTATCGTAGCCTTACGGGGATCTTTTTCACCTGCGTCCATGTGCGCATGCACAGCTTCAACCACCACAATGGCATCATCTACCACAATACCAATGGCCAGTACCAGAGCAAACAGGGTAAGAAGGTTAATGGAGAACCCGAACAACGACAGAAAGAAAAAGGTGCCGATAATGGCAACCGGAACTGCAATGGCAGGGATAAGCGTAGCCCTGAAGTTTTGCAAAAAGATAAACACCACGATAAATACCAGAAGAAAGGCTTCTAGCAAGGTGCTTAGTACTTTGGCAATGGACGCATCAAGGAAGGCGCTGGCATCCGATTCGTAACTGTATTCTACCCCTTTGGGGAAAGATAGAGAGGCTTTCTCCAACTCCATCTTTGTTTGGTCAATGACTTCTTTGGCATTCGATCCGGCAGTTTGACTTACTGCAATCACAATGGCGGGATTGCCGTTGTTTTCGGAATAAACGCTGTAACTTAATGATCCCAATTCGACGTTGGCCACGTCTTTAAGTCTTAGTACCTGGCCATTGTTGGATCGAAGGATGATGTTCCCGAACTCTTCTGACGATTTTAAACGTCCCGTGTATTTCAAGGCGTACTGGAACGACTGGTCGCTGTTGGCTCCCAATTCACCGGGAGCTGCCTCAATGTTTTGATCTTTGAGTGCTGATATCACTTCGGTTGGAGAGATCTTGTAGGTGGTCATCACATCGGGTTTCAACCACACACGCATCGAATAGTCCTTGGATCCGTACACCATGGCATCTCCTACGCCAGAAACCCGCTTGATTTGAGGCAGGATGTTGATGTTGGCATAGTTTTGAAGGAATTCCCCATCGTAATCAGGATTGGTTGATGACACGGAGATCAACAAGAGAGTACTGTTTTGCTGCTTGCGAACAGTTACTCCTGCTTGTGTTACTTCTGATGGCAACAGAGCAGTTGCTTGCGACACCCGGTTTTGCACGTTTACAGTAGCAATATCGGGATCGGTACCCTGTTTGAAAAAGACGGTGATTGTTGCCCCTCCACCATTTGATGCCGAAGAGGTCATGTAAGTCATCCCTTCCACACCGTTGATGGATTCCTCCAGTGGAACGATCACACTGTTCAATACCGCATCGGCATTGGCTCCACTGTACGAAGTGGATACTTTGACGGTGGGGGGTGCAATATTGGGATATTGCTCAATTGGCAATGTAAAGATGCCAATGGCTCCCAACACGACAAAGAGGATTGAAATAACGGTCGAAAGAACCGGTCTTTCTATAAATGTTTTGAGCATTGTACTTGGTTTAGATAATTACAGTTTGATTTTTTTACCATTGCTGAGGGTAGCCACACCATCGGTCACTATTTTATCGCCGGTTGACAATCCGCTTGTCACTGCAAAGCTTTTACCATCTGGGGTCGATTTTGCTGTGATCACTTTTTGCATCACTGAGTCGCCTTCGATTTTGTAAACCATCAGTTTGTCCTGTTGGCTCAATGTGGCTCTTTGCGGAATCAATAATACGTTCTTCAGCATTTTGGGAATAATCACTTTTCCGCTGGTGCCGCTACGCAATAGCCCGTGGTTGTTGGGAAATATTGCCCTGAAATTGATCGATCCCGTGGTGGCATCTACCATGCCAGAGATGGTTTCGATGCGGCCACTCTCTTCGTATTCGCTGCCATCGGCAAGGATAAGCTTTACGGCAGGCATGTTTTTGATTTTATCGGCTTGGGTATTGCCTTCCCAGTTGCGTATAAATTCGAGCAGTTCTTTCTCGTTCAGCGAAAAGTAGGCAACCACATTAGAGGTATTAGCTACGGTGGTCAGTATGCTCGAGCTGGTGACTAAGCTTCCGAGGCGGTAAGTAATGGAACCCACCATGCCGTCAATAGGGCTGGTCACACTGGTCCACGCCGAAGCTGATTTCGCCTGGTTAAGGGCAGCCAGCGATGAGGCCAACGCGTTTTCGTATGTTTTAAGGCGTACCTTACTGATGATGCCTTTTTCGGCCAAAGGGCGCATGCGTTCCACATCAAGCTTTGCCGTGTTGAAGATAGCCTGAGTGTTTTCGAGGTTCTGTATCGATACAGGTGAGTTTATCCTGAATAACTGTTGTCCTTTTTTTACAATCGAACCTTCGTCTACCAAAACAGCTTCTATATAACCCTCTACACGGGGTTTGATGTCTATGTCCTGTTGGCCCTTTATTACTGCGGGATAAACCGATTGAAGCTCCACATCCTGCTGGGTGAGCGTGGTTATTGGGTAGGCTTCTACCGGCGCGGATGAAGCCATAGAGGCTTGCTTGTCTTTGCATGAAATACACATTAGTAATGCGATTCCACCAAGAATTACTTTTTAGAAATTCATAATGTTTATAGTATTGATTTATTTGTTATTTGCTTTTGAACTGTTAATGAATAATCATGGCGAATTTTAGAACCTCTCTGCATTATATTTGATTTGTTCAATGACTTTGAAAAAAGTATCTGCATCTGCATCCGACACCCCTTTCAATAGTTCTTCGGATACTATTAATTCCATTTCATAGAACCGATCGATGAGGTTGTTTCCCTCTTCTGTAACTTCGAGGATGTTTCTGCGCCGGTCGTGGATGTCAGAAATACGACGAATCAGGCCTTCTCTTTTCAAAGCATCAACCATCCTAAATATTACTGATTTGTTCTTTCCAAGTAATTCAGCAATATCTTGCTGAACCATTGAATGAGAACAATACCTTACTATTCTTAAAATAATGAGTTGTTCAAGTGGATTGTTAATCCCACTATTCTTAAGTCTTAACTTGATGGGCTTAACGAGAACCCCCTTTATTGATCCAAAAGTGATTCCTAACGGTTTTATTTGTCTTGACATTTAACGGTATTAATAAGGATGCAAATCTAATTAATATTAGTTGATATTGTCAACCAATTAATAGCGATTAATGAAATTTAACTATAATCCTTATAAAGATAAACTTGATGAAAATGGAGACTGGTAGTAGGTTCTTTTTGTAAATTAAACAAGATCAAAAGTTTTGGAACCCCGATAAGTTCTTGTTATTACTTAAAACCAATTTGTGGAAGACATATTTCTTCCTCTGAGTTTTAAGAATATGTTAAACATTGTTTTTGAGATCATCGTTATGCAAAATTTAGTATTACACCATAGTGGATGGCGTTGACTCTTTTTCTATCTAATTGATGGCAGGTACAAAAAACTAGCATTGTGAGGTGTTTTTTCTATTGAATTCCTGGAGTTGTAAATTTCGGTTCGGTTTTATGACCTTTCAGGGTCCAATATTTTCACTTCCATAGATGAAATCCTTTTATCATGTGGTTGAATGAAAAGGCTTTAGCATGACTTGTGGTGCCTTGACTTGTTTTGTTCGATCAAATGGCTCAGGTGTTTCTGGAAGCCCAGGAACTCAGAGCAATTGAAGATGGTAATCTGCATCCTTTCATGGAAATGCACCATTGCGATATAACAGAAAAAAGCAATAACCAGTGTTGTAAGGAGCATGATTAAACGGGATTGAGAATAATCTGAGATCATCAAAACCCCATTGCTCAAGGAGGAGATAATTGAACCAACAAACAGAATCGAAGACATCTGCTCCTCGGCCTTAAGTTTTGTAATCCGGTTGCCATTGACTGTATCATTCAGCTTGATGAAATCATACCGAAGGGCGGCCTCATTGGTTTTGAAATTACTGTTCAGCAATGCAAGTTCCGAAAGAGGTATTTCTGTTGATATTGTGCCGTACTCGTTGTCTACCTTGGCTCCCTTTCTCTTGTTAATGGGATGAAAAACTGTCCAGCTTATGGCTCGGAGGACTATGGCGAAGACATAAGAAATCCCGATCCCGAAAAGAATCAGAAGGTTTGATGAAAGGTGGTAAGATTGATCCACAAAAAGGATTTTCTGGAAATAGGTTATGAATTGGTCGGCATCAACAATGTTAATCAACAGGATCAGCAGGACAAAGAATCCCGGGATTATTCGAGCAATGACATCATAGAATAGCTGGGGTATCCATGTGCCAAAGTCTGTGCTTTTTTTATTCTCTTCCATGGTTTATGTCATTAAACATTTTGATGCTTAATAATCAATAAAATTTACGATAAAAAACTAAAAATGGGAATGGAATCTAATATTTATTGACAACGCTTAGTTAATGCATTAAATTTAATTTTCGAATTTTAACGACAATATTATGAATAGGTTGTTGATTGGGAAATTTGTGTTTGTGGGGTTTCTTTCTATTGTTTTTCTTGGCTGTGGGTCCTCTTCGTCTCCAAAGCAAGAAGCTTGTGAAGAAGTAGAAAGGGAAGAGGAGACTTTAGAAGATGTTGTTTTAGAAAAAGAAATGGCTCAATGTAAAGAACCAGATACAACCACTTATAATAAAGAACTGGCTCAAGGCGAAATCATCCCCGAGTTTGAACTGCCTCCTCCGACTCCTTCAGCAGAAGGAAGGATGCCTAAGGACATTTTCTCTGATTGTGCTAATTTACTTGATGTTGATAACAAACTTACTAATGCCTTGTTTCAGTGTGGTTATGAGAATGTTAGTTATTTTTACATCCCTACTGGGTTTGCCCTTGTTACTCAATTGGAACAGATTGATCCATCGGGCTTCTCGCTAGGTGATTATCGTTGGTCAATAACGACCATCCCAAATTTTAGAGAAGGGTTTTCTCTGGCGGAGTATTTTAGGCTTTTAGTTGGAGCAAAGTCAGGATATTATAGATGTTTTGTCTTTTTAATCACCAAAGAGAATTTGATTAAATCAGATGAAGAGCCAAATTCAAATATATGGGCTCAACTCGTTCCGTAATAGCTTTTTTCAAAGCTCAAAAAAGAATATCCGTTTTGTGGTTTGTATTCTCAGCCATTATTTTTTTGTTGGTTTTTATCCAAACTATTATTGGAGAGAAGTTTGACGATGAATCTGTCAAAGCTGTTTGGAAATGGGTAGCGTCATTTATTATTCCGACTTTATCTCTTATTCTAAGTGCTTTTTTTGCTCAGTTCGGCTCCCTATTGCCCAAAAAAGAGAATATTGGTAAATTCTATTATTTGCTTGTTTTTTGGCTTTCATTTTTTTATTTGTTTATCGTGATCTTGGTTATTCTTATAGAGCCACTGATAGAAACTCCTTTTGTAAAAATAATAGATTCTTCGAGTTATTATCTTACTCCTTTGCAAAGTTTAGTCAATATTGCAATTGGATACTTCTTTATTAAAAGAGAGTAGTTTTTTCTAACAAATATTTCCTTCTTACACTTCTTCAAACGGTGAAATCATAACCATTCAAATACTTTGCCCTCAATAGCACTACCAATAAATTGCTGGCCGGATTAATCTCGACGCTGAGAATCTTGATGAAGAATTCGAAAGGGTATCAAAAGAATACACTTCTTTCCGTCAGGACTTCATTAATGAAGAGGTTTCCAAAGGTAATTACACTCCTTCTACTGGTGGTGATAGTGAAGACGCCATCGTTGATAAGATCAACAGCTGGGGTAAACAATTTGAGTCTAAATAAAAAATTTCCCCATGCAATTTAAAATCTCAGGCAAAGATCCAGTCACTATGGTGCTTAACCAAAAATGCCCCAAAAAAGCAAAACAAGGAATGGCTATTAGAAATGAAAAACCCCGCCAAACTTTGAGTTTGACGGGGTTTCATTGGTCGGGATGGCGCGACTCGAACGCGCGACCACACGCCCCCCAGACGTGTACTCTACCTGGCTGAGCTACATCCCGCTTTCAGCCTTTTTTATTAAGACGGTGCAAAGATAGTTTTTTTGTCAATCCAATCAACTGAGCCACCTGAAAAAAATCATAAAAAATACATTTTGCTAAGTTTGTTTTTCACAAATAGGTTGGGGAGTGATACTTATAATGTTAATTATTGATGTTTCTATTAACCCAAAACGTTTTCAATAAATGTGCTATAAGCCATAATAAATTGCATTATTAACATGTTGTTGAGCAAACTATCTTAAGAATACTTAAAAAACACCTATACCACCTAGAGGTCAGTAAAAAACACTTATTTTTGTAAGATATGGTACTGATTAAAATGATTTTATCAGTACTTTTGAAATTAATCAGATTATTACGTATTTGCCTCATAAAGAATGTTAGATAATTCCTTAAAGCATGAAGACAGATTTTTGCTCGCTGGACTGAAAGCCGGGGATGAAGCTGTTTTTAAACTCTTGTTTGATAAATATTATAGACCCTTGGTGGTGTTTGCCAACCGTATTTTAACCGATCCTGACTTATCGCGCAGCGTGGTTCAGGATGTTTTTGTTATGCTTTTTGAAAAAAGATCAGAGATAAATATTCATACCAGTCTGAGTTCGCATCTTTTTCAGACTGTTCGAAACCGTTGTCTCAATGTTCTGAAGCATAATAAAATGAAACGCGAGCATCATCAGCGTATTTTTGATAGCGGCAACGAAGCAGAACAACCTTTTGAGACATTGGAATATACCGAACTGGAGCAATGCATTGAAAAGGCGATTTCCGGTTTACCCGATCAATGTCGGAAAATTTTCAGGTTGAGCCGTCATGATGGTGTCACCAATCAGGAAATCGCCGATCAATTGGAAATATCTAAACGTACAGTGGAAACGCAAATTAGCAAAGCTCTGAAGCGAATACGTGAAGATTTGGCAAAAAGCGGCTTGCTAGATCATTCTTTGTATCTGATTTTACTTTTACATCTTCTTTAAACTGATTCTAAATAGGTAAAAAAATAAAATTGAAATACGTGCAATTTATTCGCGGGTTGTCATAAAGAAGGATGAGAAGAAATTAAGGGCATTAACTACAAAAAATATTTATTATGGAATTTTTGCTTCAATTAATGGCTGAGCTTTTTACCGATGAACCTGTTACCGGTGAAGCGATAAGTATGGCTGAAATTCAGCAAAACGAAGTTGTTTCTGTAGAAGATACGGAAATGCAGCCAATCACTGAAGGTATTGTAGTTGAGGAACCTTCTTTTTTTAGTATCATTCAATTTCATTAATTAGGCTAAAAGGTGACTATGTTGTCTTTAATGGAAGGTTGAAAAAAAAGGTATGGAACCAAAGAAGAGAGAAGAACTAATAATCAGGTATCTTTGCGGTGATGCTTCGGATGAGGAAGTTGCAGCCATAAAGCAGCTTATGAATACCGATAATGCATTCCGGAAGGAGTTTGGAGAGATGAGGTTTGCATGGGAGAGTTCAGCAATGCCGCATTTTGATTCTGAACAGGACTGGAATATTATTCGTCAAAGGATGTCTTTAAGCACTACAAAAAAATCTTCACTATCATTTTTTGTTAGGATTGCTGCTGTTTTAACGTTGTTTTTATCGGTTAGTACTGCTTTATGGTTTTATTGGAATGTTCCGGGATATGGACGTTGGGTTGTATTTGAAACAGGTTTGGATACTGATTCCATCATTTTGCCCGATGAGAGTACTGTTTTCTTAAATCGTAATTCATCCTTAAAGTTTAAAAATGCATTTTTAGGTAGTGACCGATATGTAGCTTTAGATGGTGAAGGTTATTTTGAAATAACACACGACGAAAACAGACCATTTGAGGTTGAAGTGGGGCCTGTTTCTGTGAAGGTTTTGGGAACATCATTTAACTTAAATGGTACCCGAACTGATGGCATTATTGAGTTAAATGTTATTGATGGGGCTGTAAATATGGTCAATTCAAAGGGGAAGATCAAAGTTAACAAAGGAGAATGGGCTATTGCAGGTGTTAAGGTTTTGGGTAAAGGATTAATTACCAATCCTAATTTTATTTCATGGAAAACAGGATTGCTTGAGTTTAATAACTCTTCACTAAATGAAGTTGCACTCGCTTTGAGTAATCATTTTTCTGAAATTGAGAGTGTTAATATTGTTTCGCGTAGTGATATTAATGTAACTACCCGATTTCAGGGGCAACCACTATCCGAAGTAACAGAAGAATTGTCAGTACATTTTCAAAAAAAATTCACTCTTTATAAAGGAACTTTGACAATCTCTGATTAATTTGCGGGAGCAAATTTATTTACTAATGCTCCCACTGTTTTTTTTTATAATAAATAAGTTCAAAATATCAGTCGGGGTTATTCTTTTATTAGGAATAACCTCGTTTTCATTGTTTGCTCAAGTTGATAATACACCGCTTGTTCAAATCTCCAATCCTAGCGGTTCGTCCAGTGAAATAATACGACGTCTCGAAAAGGAATCAGGTTGGGTTATTAGTTACAGTTCACGGCTTTGTAATAATGAAAATGTAACGCTTTTACAAGGAACCCATACTTTACTTGAACATCTTAACCGTGTTTTTTTCGGCTGTCCTTTCGATTATATAATCCGTGGGAAAAGAATAATTGTTAAACCTCGTGATAAAAGTGAAACACTATTTGTAGTTAGTGGTTTTGTTATTGACCAGGAATCGGAAGAGAGTCTTCCTTCAGCCGGGATTTATCAGCCCGGGAGTACATTGGGCACAATTTGTAACAATTATGGTTATTATAGTCTTTCATTACCTGGTGGACTGTGGAGATTACGGGCGTCTTATGTTGGATATCAATCTAAGGAGGAGGTCTTTGATCTTAATAGTGATACTATAATAAATTTCAGATTACTCTCGGCTCTCCAGTTAAAGGAAATTGCTGTTTTGGGCTTTCACAATCCAGGATTAATAACTGCTGCACGATTGGGAGCTGTTACTCTTTCGATTGATGAAATAAGTAGAACCCCGGCTTTATTGGGAGAAGCTGATTTGATAAAAAATATCCAGATGTTACCTGGAGTACAAGGTGGAAGTGAAGGTTTTTCGGGATTATATGTTAGGGGTGGGGGACCTGATCAAAACCTTATTTTATTGGATGATGTCCCAGTTTATAATATTGGCCATTTGCTGGGTTTCTTCTCTGTCTTTAATGCCGAGGCTGTTAAGCATGTGTCTGTTTTAAAAGGGGGGTTTCCGGCACGTTATGGTGGACGTTTGTCATCTGTTGTTGATGTTAGGATGGTCGAAGGTAACCGTGATAAAATTAAAGGTTCTGTTAACGTTGGTGTTCTGTCTTCAGGAATAAGCCTTAATGGTCCGGTTAAAAAGGAAAAATCGGGTTTTGCGCTGTCATTCAGACGAACCTATCTTGATGCTATTGCTGCCATCGCACAAGTTGATGATGAAGAGTCAACAAATTATTATTTTTTTGATCTAAACGGGAAGTTCAACCACACATTAAGTCCCCGTAGTCGCCTTTATTTTAGTACCTATTTGGGACGCGACAAATATTATACTTCTTATAACTATGTTGTTGTATCCAATGATGGTACAACTGATTCAGATGTTAAGCTTCACGACGAGAACTCTGCCGGATGGGGGAATTTAGTTTCTGCCATTAGATGGAATTATTTGTTTAATAATAAACTGTTTGGAAACTTAACAGCTAATTATTCGAACTATCGTTTTTTTATTGGTGTTCAGCGTAACAATCACGAAAACAATGCTTGGAATAGTTTTGAACAAAAATATGTGAGTGGAATTCAGGACTTTAGTCTGCGAACCGATTTTGATTACTATCCATCCAATGGAAATTTGGTAAAATTTGGAGCTAAAGTTGTTTTTCATCTCTTTAATCCCGGAATTGATTTTATTCAACGTGAATCAAATTCTACTTCTACTGTTGATACCACCATTGGTGATTTGAGGTTGAAAGGTTGGGAAAATCATGCCTATTACGAAAATGAGTTCACCTTTAATGAAAAATGGCTTTTAAATGTGGGCGGCAGATTAATTCTTTTTATTGGAGATGATAAATTATATTGGTCTGTTGAACCACGGGTTTCAGCTCGCTATTCTATTAGCCCCGAATGGTCAGTTCGTTCCTCTTTTTCATCGATGTCGCAATTTATTCATATGGTAAGTTCATCGAATATTGCGTTACCAACCGATTTGTGGTTACCTGTGACTGATAAAATCCCTCCAATGAGAGCTCTTCAGCTATCCATGGGAAGTGATTATAATTTTGGTTCGAATGCTGCTTACACTGTGAGCATGGATCTTTATTATAAATGGCTTGAAAATATTCTTCACTACCGCGAGAGTACCGGTTTTTTCGATTACAGTACACAATGGGAGGATAAGCTAACAAGTGGCAGTGGTACTTCATATGGAGCAGAACTGTTGGTAAAGAAAAATACCGGTACCTTAACGGGGTGGTTGGGTTATACTATTGCTAAAACATTTAATCAATTTGATGAATTGAACGATGGAAAGGATTTTGCGGCCCGATTTGACCGTCGACATGATGTTGGATTAAGCGTTAATTACCGTTTTAATGAGAAATTAGATGGAGGACTAATGTGGCAATATGGATCGGGTACGCCCATAACCTTGCCATCAGAGAAGTACTATGCTCCTGATTTTCCTTTTATCGGATCAAACGGTAATTCGGGATATTCTGAAAATGCCGTTTCAATTAATGGATTCAGGATGCCTGCATTTCATCGGCTTGATGTAGGGTTTAACTTCAGAAAAGAGTTGAGAAGAGGAGAGAGAATCTGGAGTTTAGGTGTAATTAATTTGTATGGTAGGCAAAACCCTTTTCTTCTGTATTTTGCTTCTTCAAACGGCTCTGAGCCGGGAACTTCTCTTCGTCAGCTTAAACAGCTGAGCATATTTCCGTTTCCAATTCCTTATATTAAGTACACTTATCGATTTTAGTTATGAAGAATTGTAAATTTAAATATTTTCTTTCTGCGACTATATTCTCCGTTATATCTCTGTTATTTGCTGGTTGTGAAAAGGATATTAATCTCAAACTTGGAGAAGGAGGGGGAAACTTGGTCTTGTTTTCGTTTCTGACCGCTGATTCGGTCTTTTCTGTGCACTTGAGTCGTAGTGTTAGTCATTCTTCTATTGATGACTTAGAAAGGGTTTATGATGGTTATATCCGGGTTTTTAAAAATGGAGAAAAGATTGATTATTTTAGTTATCCGTTTAGTGATTTATGGGCGAAACGTGAGCTGATAAAAATTAATGAAGGTGATGTTTTTCAAATCGAGGCTGGTGATGATGATGGAAATTTAGTTACGGGTTCAGTGTTGGTCCCAAATGCTGTTAATATTGAAAAAATTGATACCACTCGCAGACTTACTGCCGATGAGAGTGGCGTAATGCGGTATTATATTGATTGTAATATCTCAATAATTGACCCGGCTTTGGGAGACGATTATTATCAACTTCTTTTAAGTGAGGAGGTTTGGGATAAAAATGGTACAGGTGAAAAATATTCTTCACAATTGGTGAACTTTATTAAGGACGATCCTGTTTTTTATATCAGGGATCAGGAGGGAAGTCTTATGGGAGGTATTGATTTTTTAGGAACCTTCTCTGACCAAATGTTTAATGGATTAGAATATCATTTACATGTTAGGATCCCAGTTACATATGTTGAAAAGCCGGCAACGGGTCAAAAACGACGTTTGACATTTTTATTGTTATCTCAATCGCATGACTATTTTGATTATCTGCGTAGTCGTGTTGTTGCTGAGTACAACTATGAACTGCCAATAGTTGATCCAATTAAAATTCATTCCAATGTTACCGGAGGTTTAGGAATAGTTGGTGCTATCTCTTTGTCAACTGATTCTTTGGTTTTTGTCGGTCCCGGTTATGAATAACTTCATTGATTATGGCAGATGTTTTTGAATTATACTGCTTTTTTGTCATTTAAGTTGACGTATTATTGGGGAAATTCATAACGGTACTAAATTTGATTAAGTGTTTTACAGAATAAGAACGCTATAACAAATAGAAACATCTAAATATTTAAATTTATGGCATTGTTTGGAAAAATAGAGAATTTGGAAAGAGATTCTAAGAGTGAAAAAGAGATTACCGATGTAGAAAAGGTAAAAGTTCTTATAATTGGTTCAGGTCCGGCCGGATACACTGCTGCTATTTATGCAGCCCGAGCCAATCTTTCTCCTGTAATGTACGAAGGACTCCAACCCGGAGGTCAGCTTACTACTACTACTGAAGTTGAAAATTTTCCGGGATATCCAAAGGGTATAACCGGAACTGAAATGATGGAGGATCTGAAAAATCAAGCTGAGCGATTTGGAACTTCTGTGCGGTTTGGTTTAGCTACCAAAGCTGATTTCTCAAAACTCCCTTTTAAGGTTACTGTTGACGAGAAAAAAATAATTGAAGCCCAGGCGGTTATTATTGCCACTGGTGCCACAGCCCAATATCTTGGATTAGCCGATGAAGCTAAATATGCCGGGAGCGGTGTTTCGGCATGTGCTACCTGCGATGGATTTTTCTATAGAGGTAAAGATGTTGCTGTAGTTGGTGGTGGAGATACAGCAAGCGAAGAAGCTCTTTACCTAAGTGGCCTTTGCAATAAAGTTTATATGATTGTACGACGTAACGAATTACGTGCATCCAAAGTGATGCAGGAGCGGGTGTTGGCTGCCAAAAACATTGAGGTTTTATGGGAGCATCAAACCAAAGGTTTATTTGGTGAGGGAGTTGTTGAGGGTGCTGTTCTTTGGAAAAAGAAAGGAACTACTGAAGAAGAAGAGATTAAAATTAAAATTGACGGTTTTTTTCTGGCAATTGGACATAAACCTAATTCTGATATTTTTAAGAATTTCATTGATACTGATAGCGTTGGATATATAAAGACTGTTCCGGGAACATCCAAGACTACTTTACCGGGAGTCTTTGCCTGTGGCGATGTTCAGGATCCTGTTTATCGTCAGGCTATTACTGCTGCCGGATCGGGTTGTATGGCCGCAATGGATACTGAGCGCTGGCTGGCTGAGCAGGGATTACATTAATTGTAGCTATGTAAAGCATATAAAAGCATATAAGATGCATATAAGAATGAATTCATTCCTGTAAGCACCTTATATGTTTTTTCTTTTTTCTTTATTTATGCAGATTGTACTATCTGCGATTGTGTTTAACATAGTGGTTTTGTGAAATAATTCGCCATGAAAAAACATGATTGCATCATCAATTATATAATATTAGTTAAATTTTGAATCTGGTAACTATCCATATTTTATCTTTGTAGTTCTTCATATTCACATAATTGTTTATTGAAAGATCAAAAGAGTTGTAAAAAGATGAGTAAGCAACGAGAGATTATTCTGTTAAATATTTCAGGAGTTGATAAACCGGGCTTAACAGCCATCCTGACTGACGTATTAGCTTTATATAATGTTAATATTTTGGATATCGGTCAGGCTGTTATCCATGAAGATCTGGGATTAGGGATTTTATTTGAGGTGCCTGAAACGGCTGAATCGTCACCCATACTGAAGGATCTATTATTTAAGGCTTACGAGGTGGGTTTGAATGTAAAATTTACGCCTATTCCTGAAAAAAAATATAATGAATGGGTTATTAATCAAGGCAAGGAACGGTTTATTGTTACATTACTTTCGCGAAAACTTACTGCCCGGCAATTGGCGGCTGTAACAAATGTGATTTCCGATCAGGGACTCAATATTGATGTTATTTCCAGGCTTTCAGGACGTATACCTCTGAATGAAAAGGAAACTCATTCAAAGTCAGTGGTTGAATTTTCAGTACGTGGAACCCCAAAGGATATTGAATCGCTTAAGACGAGTTTTATTGAAATTTCAGGATCCACAGGTGTTGACATTGCTTTTCAGGTTGACAGTGTTTTTAGGCGAAACCGGCGCTTGATATGTTTCGATATGGATTCAACTCTGATACAGGTTGAGGTTATTGATGAACTGGCTCGTAAAGCAGGTGTTTATGATGAGGTCTGTGCTATTACCGAAGCAGCTATGCGGGGTGATATGGATTTTAAGGAAAGTTTTATTAAACGTGTGGCATTATTAAAAGGCCTTGATGAATCGGTGATGAAAGAGATTGCTGAATCAATTCCTCTTACCGAGGGAACTGAAAGATTATTCCGTACGCTTAAAAAATTTGGTTATCGTACGGCTATCCTTTCAGGAGGGTTTTCTTATTTTGGGAATCATTTGAAATCAAAGCTGGGAGTGGATTATGTATTTGCCAATGATCTTGAAATTATCGAGGGTAAACTTACTGGTCGTCATATTGGTGAAATTGTGGATGGTGAAAAAAAAGCCGAGTTACTTAAGCTTATTGCCTTTAAGGAAGATATATTCCTTGATCAGGTTATTGCCGTTGGCGATGGTTCCAATGATCTTCCCATGTTAAAGATTGCAGGGCTTGGCATTGCTTTTCATGCTAAGCCAAAAGTGAAAGCATCGGCTAAGCATTCTATTTCCGAAATTGGCCTGGATGCTATCTTATACCTACTGGGTTTTCGTGACAGAGAAATTAATATGTAGATATGTTTTTACGCTGATTTTATAACTCAAAAAGGCATACAAAAGAATAAAATCCTGGATGCCTTTTTGGGAATAAATTTTTAATTCATTTTTCTTATTCTAACCTCAATTCCTTTTTCTTCTTTTAAAAGTTCCACCAATTTATTGGTGTCAGTTTCACCAAAATGGTAAGGATAGAGTATTTTGGGCATAAACACTCTTGCTGCATCGGCAACCATTTGGGGTGTCATGGTGTAGGGGAGATTCATTGGAAGGAAGGCAATATCAATGTCTTTGATTTTGCCCATTTCGGGAATGTTTTCTGTATCACCGGCAATATAAACACGAATATTACTAAAGGTTATAATATAGCCATTACCCACGTTTTTTGGGTGAAACGGATTGTTTTCGTCTCTTTTGTGAACAATATTATAGGCAGGAACCGATTCTATGGTTAAGTCCATAATATTTAGCTTCTCGTTGTTTCTCATTATCTGTCCCTCTTTCAGAATGTCTCCTGCTGTTGTGTTTGTAATAAAATGGGTGTCATTTTTTCGGATTAGGTCGATGGCTTTTTTGTCGAGATGGTCACCATGTTCGTGGGTAATCAGGATAAGATCGGCCTTGGGCAAGGTGCTGTAATCGGCCATGTTGCTAAAGGGATCAATATGAATTATTTTACTGTTAAAGCTAATCATAAGGCTGCCATGGCCAATAAACCATATTTCCATATCTCCATGGCTGGTTTTTATGATATCTTTTTGAATTTGAGCCATATTACTCTGAATTATGGCAAATAAAAGAGCAATACCTAAAAATAACTTCTTTTTCATTTTTGTTTGATTTTAACCTAAAGATAAAGCAAAAACTATTTGAAAACAGCTTTATTGTGTACGATATACTAAATCTGGTTAAATTATAGTAATATGTTTTAAGCAGTTATGTTAGAGTTATCTTAATTCAATTAATACATCTTCGTAAAAATCATTTTTTTTGTCATTTTGTTGGCAATATAAACTCATATTATTCTTTATTCCAGAAGCCTTCTTTTTTTATTTCATCAATACGTTTTTCTACATAATCGTAATAGGAAACAATCATTACTTTTTGGTTTGGGTCAATTGGTTGAGATTGGTGTCCCTGAGGGCGCGTTTTCATGAATTTTTGATAATATTCAAGAGCTTTTTCTTTGTCTTTTATCCAGTTATCGTAATGACTGGCAATGGTAAAGATCAAAATTGTATCGGCTGGATTTAGTTCATATGCTTTTAAATAAGAATTGAGACCCTCATTGTATTGATAATAACCGGTGTTTGCCTTACCTAGTTCATTATAAATACTTGAAAGTAGTTGGGGCGAAGGGGTTAACAATGCAATGCTTTTGTTAAGGTATTCGATTCCATCTTTTTTAAAGACCGAGTAAGCACAAGCCAATCCGGTTAGATAACAAAGCTCTGCATTGGTGGAATCGCGAAGAAAAGCTTTTTCGAGGTAGGTTTTGGCTTCTTCGTATTCCTGGTTTTTAAAATAGCTGTATCCCAAATTTTTAGTTACAAAAAAGGATGTATCCTTTAGTTGCAGGCATTTCTCAAATCTGGAAACTGCTTCGGGGTAATTCTTGTCTAAAAAATAAAAGTAGGCATTACTTGCCATTATTTTGGTGTTGGTTGAATCAATTCTTAAATATCGTTCTGTAAGGTTGATCCCATTAAAGGTCTCACGTAGTTTGCTGAAAATATTTGCAAGTCGAAGAGTTGATAAATAATCGGACTGATTAATATCCAATGCTTTGGTGTAATAGGTGATGGATTGATCAATGGAATCCATTTTTTCGTAACATCGGGCAAGTTGTTTTGCTATAAAATAATTATCGTTGGCCAGCTCTGCTTTATGATAGTATTCAACGGCACTGTAAAAATCATCACTTTGAAAATAAGTATTGGCAAGCTTCTGGGTTATTAAAATGTTTTCTGGTTGAATTTGAAGAGCTTGCAGTAGTTGTTTTTGTGCTTCTCTGAAATTGTTTATTGCTTCGAAACAGCCGGCAAGATCCACTATTATTTCAACGTCTTCCTGGTTATTCTCAAGGAGCTCCTCATAGCAAACAATAGCTTCCTGATACCGGTTCAGGTTTTTAAGAATGGCAGCTCTTTTTATCAGGTGGTCTGTGTTATTTGATTTGTCCAACAGCTCAAGTGCTTTTGGGTAGTTGTAACTGTTTATGTAAAAATCAACAGAGTCAACTATTTGGGCTGAGGTAAGTTGACTGAGTAGCAGAATGGCCCAGAAGCATAGATTTTTTTTTAGTAGTTCCATAATAGGGTATGGGTTTTTCTTTATGACTATTTAATTAAAAAAGAGATTGGCCAAAAAAATGCTTTTATGGTCAACCTCTTTTTATTAATCAATCGTGTTTGAATTTAGAAGCATTCCCAAAATCAGTTTATTGAAATGGATTGCTCTTTCTTCTCTTCTTTTTGTAAGCTGAAATATATTGGTAAAGTGTAATTAACCTTTACATTCCTGTTTCTCTGTTTACCGGGTTTCCAATCGGGCATACCTGATATAACACGTAAGGCTTCCTGGTCCAGCGAAGGGTCTACACCCCGGAGAATTTTGGGTTCGGTTACTTTACCTGTTTCGTCAATTATAAATTGTACGAAAACCTTTCCCTGTATTCCATTTTCATGGGCTATTTTAGGGTATTTTATATTGGAGGCCAAATATTGCATTAACGCCTCCTCACCTCCGGGAAATTGTGGCATTTCTTCTACAACAAAGAATACAGGCTTGTCTTGCTCAATTTTAGTTGTTTGGTTTTTCTGGTTTTCATTCTTTTTTAAAAAGATCTCAACCACACCGTCAGCAGCCTTTTCTCCATATTTTGCTATGGATGAGGCATCTTTTAGTACATTAATCGATTCGATGCTTTCAGGGGCAATTTTTGACAATTCTTCCTCACTGATCTCTTTCCCATCCAATATAAAAAGAGGTTTATTATTGTTGTTTTTCCCTGATTTAATATTAACAGCAACTTTTTTATCCTGTTCCGCCTTTTTTACTGCTTCTTTTACACCTTCTTGATTTGAGCCATAACCAACAACATGAATCCCATCATTAATAACAATTGTATCAGGAACCATAACAATGCGCATATCTTTTTCCGTATTGGATGTTACCCTGACTGTTTTAAAACCTACATAAGAAAAAGTTAGTTCTGAGCTTTTCTCAATGTCTGTAAGTTCAAAGTGCCCTTTTGTATCGGCAACACTTCCTTTGTGGGTGCCAACTTCAATAATTGATGTTCCTGGCAATGGAGTCCCGTTTTCCTGAACAACAACCCCCTTTACCTTTTCGCCCTCTTCACTAATAACAGCTATTGGGTTACTTTCCTTAGCAAAATCTGTTGTTTGGGATGCTTGTTCATATTTGTATTCCGGCTGAGCAAAAGCATAGAATACTATTGCCATAGCAGGAATTATTAAAAGCGGTTTAAGCTTTTTAACTGTGGGAATGGTTGTATTTTTCATCATAGTGAATCTTTTTTTGTTAAGTGAATAACTAAACAGATGTCCAAGCCTTATGGCTTCTCCTCCTATTAATTGATTCAGCAGTACGGCTTTATAAATGGCCGGGTCTTCGGTTTTTTGAAGTGCCATTTGGTCGGCAAGGTATTCGTGGTTTTGCCTGATATAGTGGCTGTAAATCCATGCCATAGGGTTAAACCATTGAATAATGCAAAGCAGTTCTGCCAAAATCAGGTCTATCCAGTGATGCTGACGGATATGTTCAATCTCATGCGTTACAATTTCTCTCTTTTCGGATTCGGGAGTTGAAGGACTGACAAAAACATAAGAGAAAAATGAAAATGAGGCAGGGAAAATATCGGTCTTTATCACCTTAATATTACCCAGAGTTTCATTATCATATTTACGAATAATTCGGATAATCCTGAAGGATTGAACTGTTAAGCGAATAATAAAATACAATACGCCTGTTATAAACAGCATTAATAATAACATTTGCCAGCTAACCGATGTGTTGGCAACAGGCTCAACACCTGTTATTGTTGGAATTTCAAACTGCGCTGCTCCTGTTATGTTTGCGATGGTTACTTCATAGCGAATTGTGATGAGAGGGAAAAGCAAAGAAACCAGTAAGCCTGTTACAAGGTAGACTCTGTTGAGAAAAAAGAACCGTTCATTACGAAGTAATAAATAATAAATACTTGTAAAAACGGTAAGCCAGATTGCTGATTTGAATATGTAAATAGCAAATGATTCCATAATTTTCACTTTTAAGGTTGATGTTTAGATGTGACCTAAATCATTGAACATTAAACTATTAATTAATTTTAGGATCGTTGTTCTTAATCTTAACACCGTTTTTTTTTCTGGCTAGTTCACTTCGGGTTTCTTCAAGCAGTTCTTCTAATTCCTTTAACGAAAGATCTTTTTCTTTGGCAAAAAAGGAGGCCATAGCCGGAAACGAGTTGTTGAAATAATTCTTCATCAAACCGAATAGCTGTGATCGCGAGTATTCTTCCTTTTTTACAAGTGGATGGTACACATGAACGTTTCCAAATGTTTTATGTGTCACATATCCTTTCTTCTCAAGAATTCTTATAACTGTTGATACGGTATTGCGGGCAGGTTTTGGGTCGCTAAAGTGCTCACGGATGTCCTTAACCAGGCCTTCGTTCATCTGCCACAATATTTGCATTACCTGTTCTTCTGCTTTTGTAAGTTGCATAACATTAGTTTTTGTCAATCCTTCAATACAAACTTATAACTAAATATTTAGTCACGCAATAGTTTTATTGAAAAAATGACTATAAACATAGTCAAAAAATGTTAAAGTGGTAGTTATCAGACTCAAGTATAATTAATTATTAGAACTAATATTTAGTGGAATCGCGTGAACATATGGCAGGTCCTCTTTAGCCGATAAGAATTATCCGGGTGGTTTATTCCGAAATTATGTTTTATTATGAGTCGGGACTCAACTTATTATGAATAAAAAAGGCTGTCCCATGGGAACAGCCTTTTATAACTTAAACTAATATGTTATAGTTTATAAGCTTGCAATTCTATCACTTTTATATTTGCCGGCCTTCAATTTTTCTGAAATTTCCGCAAAAGCTTTAATGGTGTATTCAACATCTTCAAGTGAATGCGCAGCGGTAGGAATAATACGCAGCATAATTTGCCCCTTTGGAATAACCGGGTATGCAACAATTGAGCAAAAAATGTTATAGTTCTCACGTAAATCCATGGTTAAAGCAGTAGCTTCCGGAACTGTACCATTAAGGAATACAGGAGTAACAGGACTTTCAGTATTTCCAAGATTGAAACCTTTTTCTTTGAAACCTTTTTGAAGTGCTTTAACAATTTTCCACAAATTGTCTTTCAGTTCGGGGTGGTTTTGTAATAATTCCAGTCTTTTCATTGCGCCAATAACCATTGGCATAGGGAGCGATTTGGCGTAAATTTGTGAACGCATGTTATAACGAAGGTAATTGATTACTTCTTCGGTACTGGCAACAAAAGCTCCAATTCCTGCCATTGATTTGGCAAAAGTACTGAAGTGAACATCAACACCATCTTCAACACCAAAATGTTCAGGGGTTCCGGAACCGGTTTTACCCATTGTTCCAAATCCATGTGCATCATCAACTAAAAGACGGAATTCATAATCTTTTTTAAGTTCAACTATTTTATCAAGTTTGCCAAGGTCGCCGGCCATTCCAAATACTCCTTCAGTAACAACCATTATTCCTCCACCTTGTTTTTTAGCCAAAGCAGTAGCATGTTCAAGCTGTTTTTTCAGGTTATCCATGTCGTTATGTGCAAATACAAAGCGTTTGCCCATGTGTAATCGTAAACCGTCGATGATACAAGCGTGTGATTCTGAGTCGTAAACAATTACATCATTACGGCTGGCCAGGGTGTCAATAATAGAGACCATTCCTTGATAACCATAGTTCAGAAGAAAGGCATCTTCTTTATGAACGAACTCGGCAAGCGAGGCTTCCAATTCTTCGTGTTTACTTGTGTGCCCCGACATCATGCGGGCACCCATTGGATAAGCCAGCCCCCATTCTTTGGCAGCATCGGCATCAGCTTTGCGAACTTCAGGATGATTAGCCAATCCAAGGTAGTTGTTCAAACTCCATGTTAATACTTCTTTACCGCGAAATTTCATTTTCGCACTAATTTCCCCTTCAAGTTTTGGGAATGTAAAGTAACCGTGAGCCTCTTTACCATATTGGCCTAATGGGCCCATATTCTCGCTTATCTTACTAAAAATATCCACGATAGTATTTTTTTAAGTGATTTTAAGGGCAAAGGTAATGTTTTTTGACACTTTTAGAATCCAACTTAAACTTTAATTTTATTTCACACTATAAATTTTGATTTTCTAATTATGGCCTGATTTTTGATAAAAAGCACTCGGGTTTCGTTGTTATTATTGAAGTTTTAAGAGGTTTAAATCATTGGTTTTGTTAGTATATAACTTTCCAATATGTGATTAGTATAATCTGTTAAAGATAGTTTAACGAAAATTCCAGGCTGGATTGGTGATATGATTATCAGGAAAACAGTATCTTTGCAAAATATTTTCGGATTAAAAAAGTGATTATTAAAGAAATATTCAAAGTAAAGTATTAATAATGAGGAAAATATTCTTCTTGCTTTTAGTTGTTCTGTCAACTTCTTGTGGTAATTATCAAAAACTTTTAAAAAGCACTGATTATGATTTGAAGTATCAGAAAGCTATGGAATACTACCAGGCCGAAGATTATATGCGTGCTGCAACACTCTTAAAAGAACTGATAGGAATATATAGGGGAACGGAAAAATCGGAAGAAGCGCATATAGCATTTGCTAACTGCCTTTATGGAATGAGGGATTATATTATGGGCGAACATTATTTTAAGATGTTTGTGCAAAATTATCCTACCAGTAAAAATGCTGAGGAAGCTCAATTTATGACAGCCTATTGCAATTACAAAATGTCGAGAAATGCAAGGCTCGATCAAACTGAAACATATAGTGCACTCGATGGATTTCAGCTTTTTATTAGTTTGTATCCCCAAAGTCCAAGAGTAGCTGATGCTACTAAGCTGATGGATGAATTACGGGATAAACTGGTTTATAAATCCTATCTTAGTGCTCGGTTGTATTTTAATTTGGGAACCTATCTTGGAAACAACTATCAGAGTGCAATTATCTCGGCCCGAAACAGTCTGGATGAGTTCCCTGATACTAAATACAGGGAAGAGTTATCGTTCCTGATTCTGGAATCGAGATACATTGAGGCTATAAATAGTGTTGAGGAGAAAAAGAAAGATCGTTTGAGGGAAACAGTTGATGAATATTATTCTTTTATTAATGAATTCCCGGAAAGTGAGTATCTTAGTAAAGCCAGTAAAATATTTGAGGAAAGCTCCTCTTTGTTGAATTAATTGTTAATTATAAGTATTTTAACCTGATATTGTCAATAGTATGGACTACAAAAAATCAAACGCTCCGTTGAATACCATAACCTGGGATACAACAAAACTTTCTGAACCAACCGGAAATATTTACGAGTCGGTAACAGTAATTTCTAAGCGGGCTAATCAGATTAGTGTAGAAATAAAGGAGGAACTGAATAAGAAACTTCAGGAGTTTGCTTCTTATACCGATAATCTTGAAGAAGTGTTTGAAAACCGTGAGCAAATTGAAATTTCCAGGTTTTACGAACGGCTTCCAAAAGCAGTTTCAATAGCCAGCAGTGAATTTGCCGAAGGAAATGTATATTTCCGTAATCCAGCAAAAGATATTTTACCTGAATAATCGTAAGCGATTTTTTAATCGCGGGTTGAACTGATTTTAAGAAGATAAAAGAGACTTAAGGGTTTCTTTTATCTTTTTTTTTAGCGTAATGGCTTTTAATAATAAAGCGTTAGCCTGATTTGGATCAGGAAAAAGATTTTTTGAATCGGGAATAGGTTTTATCTTTGAAAGCGTAACTTTGGCTTAAAACCAAATAACCTAAACATAAACAATATGTTAAAAGGTAAAAAAATAATTCTTGGCATAACGGGCAGCATTGCAGCTTATAAAGCCGCGTTTTTACTTCGCCTGCTGATGAAAGAGGGTGCTGATGTACAAGTAATTGTAACGCCAGCCGGGAAAGAGTTTATTACTCCTGTTACTCTTTCGGCATTATCGGGTCGTCCTGTTCTTGGTACCTTTTTCGAAAATCGCGACGGTACATGGCACAGTCATGTTGATTTGGGGCTATGGGCCGACGTGATGGTTATAGCACCTGCTTCAGCCAACACAATGGCAAAAATGGCTAATGGTATTTGCGACAATTTATTGCTCACCACTTATCTTTCGGCCAAATGTCCAGTTTTTATTGCTCCGGCTATGGATCTTGATATGTATGCACATCCTGCAACACAAAAAAATATTAATGCTCTGGAAGGATGGGGCTGCAAAGTGATTGAACCAGGCACTGGTGTTCTGGCAAGTGGTTTACATGGGAAAGGTCGAATGGAAGAGCCTGAAGCTATTTTGCATCAAATAATTTCATTTTTTCAGTCTTCAGAGAAAAAAAAAAGTCTGATAGGTAAACGCATAATGGTAACGGCCGGACCCACGCATGAGGCCATTGATCCGGTTCGTTTTATTGGTAATTATTCTTCGGGAAAAATGGGTTTTGCAATTGCTGAAGAGCTAGCCGCCCGTGGAGCCAGAGTGGATCTTATTGCTGGTCCTGTTCAGATGAAGGTTGAAAACAGAAATATTAACCGAATAGATGTTGTTTCGGCCAGCGAGATGTTCGAAAAGTCCAGAGAGTTATTTCCACATGCCGATGGTGCGGTGATGGCAGCAGCAGTGGGTGATTTTTCGCCTGTTGAAGCTGCCCGGCATAAAATTAAACGTACAGGACAAAACTTTACGCTTCAACTAAAAGCTAATCCTGATATTGCAAAAAATATGGGCGAAATAAAAAAGAAGGGTCAGATTTTAGTGGGTTTTGCTCTTGAAACTGAAAACGAAGAAAACAACGCAATTGTAAAACTGAAAGCTAAAAACCTGGATTTTGTTGTGCTAAATTCGCTGGCTTCATCTGGTTCTGGTTTTATGGTTGACACAAACCGAATTACCATTATTGATAAAGAAAATAAAACGGTTGAGTTCCCGTTAAAGAGTAAGAAAGAAGCTGCTTCGGATGTGGTGGATTACCTGGAAAAATTTATGGTGATTTAGTTTATGCTTTCAAAACAAACCAATATTTATTAAGATGAGATTTGTACTGTTTTTTTTATTGGTGATAACCTCCTTTATGTCTTATGCTCAGGAGTTTCGTTGTACCGTTCAAGTTGTTGCTCCAAGTGTTCAGGGCACCAATAGGGGAGTGTTTGAAACTCTTCAAAAAGAAATTATGGAATTTATCAACGGACAGAAATGGACTGATCATAATTATAAGGCCGAGGAACGTATTGATTGCAGTATTCTGATAAATATTCGTGAAATGATTGGCTCCGATGAATTTAAAGGCACTATGCAGATTCAGTCACGACGTCCCGTTTATAACTCATCTTATAGTACAACTATTATTAATTATCTCGATCAGAACCTTAGTTTTCGTTACGTCGAATTTGAACCATTAATCTATAATCCTGCAAATATTGAGTCTAACCTGGTTGGTATGTTAGCATATTATGCCTATATTATTTTAGGATACGATTATGATAGTTTCAGTCAAAGAGGAGGTACTCCATATTTTCAGAAGGCAGAACAGATTGTTAATGTAATGCAAAATGCCCGGGAAGCGGGCTGGCGTTCGTTTGAGAGTACCCGAAACAGATACTGGCTGGTTGAAAACATGCTGAACGAATATCATGTGCCATTACGTAATTGTTACTATCAGTATCACCGTAAAGGGCTTGATTTAATGGCAGCAAAACCCGATGATGGGCGTTCTAATATAGCTTCATCGCTTGAATTGTTACAGCGTGTTTATAGGCAAAGACCTAACTCCTTTGCACTGGTACTCTTTTTTGATGCCAAAACCGAAGAGCTTATTAATTTATTCTCCAAATCGCCATCAATGGAAAAAGGACGTGTTGTAAATATTCTTACCGAAGTTGATCCTGCAAATTCGGAGAAATACAGGAAACTACAGAGTGAAACAGAAAGACTTTAACGTTTTTTTATTTTTGCCTGATAAAGAAATGCTCCTATGCTTAAGCAACTAATTATATCAAACTACGCCTTAATTGACTCTGCCGAAATAGGTTTTGAGGATGGTTTATCTGTTATCACAGGCGAAACAGGGGCCGGAAAATCCATTATGCTTGGGGCTTTGGGATTGATTCTTGGGCAACGTAATGATACATTGACCATGCGCGATAAGGAGCAAAAATGTGTTGTGGAGGCTCATTTTAATATCGAGGGGTACGGTTTGGAAGCCCTTTTTGCTGAGGAAGATATTGATTTTGATAAAGAAACAGTTATTCGTCGCGAGGTTCTGCCAAATGGCAAGTCGCGTGCTTTTGTTAACGATACTCCTGCCAATCTTATCTTTCTGAAAGAGCTGACTCAACGTCTTATTGATATCCATTCGCAACACCAAAATCTTCTGCTGGGCGATTACTCTTATCAGTTGATGGTGGTTGATACTGTGGCTAAAAACAATCATCTGAAAGAAAGTTATAAAATAGAGTTTTTATCGTTAAAACAACTTCAAAAGGAACGGTCAAGGTTGGTTGAAATGCACGAAAAGCAGCAGGGCGACAGAGATTACTGGGAATTCCAGTCTCAACAATTACGCCAGGCTGAGTTGAAGTTGGGTGAACAAATTGAGCTTGAGCAGGAACTTGAACAGTTAACTCATGTGGAAGAAATTAAATCGGCTTTAGCTTTGTCCAATCAATTACTTTTTGAGAATGAATTTCCTGTTTTAGATGGCTTACATCAAATTCAAAATGAAATACGTAAGATTTGTAAATATCTGCCTGGTGGAGAAGAGCTTTTAGCACGAATAGATTCGGTTTACATTGAAATGAAAGATGTGGCCGGAGAGATTTCTGAAAAAACAGCCGGTATTGAGTTTGATCCGAATCGTATTCGCTGGGTTCAGGATAGGCTCGACCTGATATACTCGCTTCAACATAAACACCAAATCAGTTCAGTTGAAGCTTTGATTGATTTATGTGCCGATTTTGAAAATAAATTGCAAACACTTGACTCGTTTGATGAGGAGTTGTTACAATTGGATGAAACCATTGTCAATCAGGAGTTACAGGTTAAGAAACTGGCCGGTCAGCTTTCGGATAAACGTCAGGCTGTTTTTTTCCAAATTGAGGAGGCTATTGAAATTCAGTTACGTGAACTGGGAATGCCATATGCGCAGTTTAAGGTTTCGCGCACCGAAGCTGAAAAATTTCGGGAAGACGGCTCGGATGAGATTCAGTTTCTGTTCACAGCCAATAAAAATGGCGCGCTTGCCGATATTCCTAAAGTAGCATCGGGTGGTGAGTTGTCGCGTGTTATGTTGTGCATTAAAGCCTTGTTATCATCAGCCAAAGGATTGCCCACCATAATATTTGATGAAATTGATACCGGTGTTTCGGGCGAAATTGCCGATAAAATGGGTCGTATCATGCAACAAATAAGCCGGAATATTCAGGTTATCAGTATTACCCATTTACCACAGATTGCAGGGAAAGGCTCACATCATTACAAAGTTTATAAATCAGATGCCGGCCATCAAACAGTTTCAGAAATTAAAAAACTGACGTACGAAGAACGTATTATTGAAATCGCAGGAATGCTCAGTGGTGCTGAATTATCTGAGGCTGCTGTTATTAATGCACGTGACTTAATGAATAGCTGATTCTTCCTTTGTTTTTTAGCTTTTTATTAATCCTTAAATAGACTTAATAAAGACAAAAAAAAGTTTATTTTTTCATTGTGCGCAATTAAGCCTTATATTTGTACCCTCAAAAATTAAAATTCTGATATGGGATACAATTTATTGAAAGGTAAAAGAGGGATTATTTTTGGTGCGCTTAACGACATGTCAATAGCTTGGAAAGTTGCAGAACGGGCACATGAAGAAGGCGCTATATTTACGCTCTCAAACACCCATGTGGCTTGTCGTATGGGAAGTGTTACTGAACTGGCTGAAAAAACCGGCGCAGCGGTAATTCCGGCTGATGCCACCAATGTAGCTGATCTTGAAAATGTGATTAAAACTTCGATGGAGGTTTTAGGCGGAAAAATCGATTTTATTCTTCATTCCATCGGGATGTCGCTAAACGTGCGAAAAAAACGCGTTTACCACGATCTGGATTATAACTACCTTGAAAAAACACTTGACATATCTGCTATTTCGTTTCACAAGCTTGTACAGTCGGCATTTAAAATGGATGGTATGAGTGAAGGTGGATCTATTGTGGCACTTTCGTATGTAGCAGCTCAACGTACTCTATACGGCTATAACGATATGGCCGATGCTAAAGCCTTACTGGAATCAATTGCACGAAGCTTTGGTTATATTTATGGACGCGAAAAAAAGGTGCGGGTTAATACTATTAGTCAGTCACCAACCATTACAACAGCAGGTAGTGGTGTAAAAGGGATTGATGGTCTGATTGATTTCTCCAACCGTATGTCTCCGCTTGGTAATGCCGATGCCAATGATTGCGCCGATTATTGTGTGGTTATGTTTTCTGATTTTACCCGCAAGGTAACCATGCAGAATCTTTTTCACGATGGAGGGTTTTCAAGTATGGGTATGAGTTTACGAGCTATGAAGCAATACAACAAGAGCTTTGACTCTGACGATGTACAAGATCTGTATTAATTGATAAAATGAACAAAAAGGCAAAAAAGCTGTTTCTTCGGATATGGCTTTTTTATTTTGCCTTACACTGATTATTGCCAGACGATAATAAAAGCAATTAGTAGATTACAAGGTGACCTTAAGTCCGGTTTAAATATTAATTTTACCGTGGTTTTACCTTACTATGATAAAAGAAAAAGTTTTAATTCATGGATAAAAATCAGATCAATCACCTTAAGGAGCTGGAAGCTGAGTCAATTTTTGTGATTCGTGAAGTTGCTGCTCAGTTTGAGAAACCTGTGATGCTTTTTTCTGGTGGGAAAGATTCAATCATTATGTTTCACCTTGCGTTAAAGGCTTTTTGGCCGGCTAAGGTTCCATTTCCACTCTTGCATATTGACACAGGCCATAATTTTCCCGAAACACTTGAGTACCGCGATCGGTTAATGGAAAAAACCGGCACACGTTGTATTGTAGGATCAGTTCAGGATTCAATCGATAAAGGCCGGGCAAAGGAAGAATCGGGTTATAATGCCAGTCGTAACAAATTGCAGACCATTACACTTTTAGATACCATTGAAGAGTATAAATTTGATGCTGCAATGGGTGGCGGTCGTCGTGATGAAGAAAAAGCCCGGGCAAAGGAACGATTCTTCTCGCATAGGGATGAGTTTGGTCAGTGGGATCCTAAAAACCAACGTCCTGAACTTTGGAACCTCTTTAATGGCCGAAAAAATATGGGAGAGCATTTCAGGGTTTTCCCAATCAGCAACTGGACCGAAATGGATGTGTGGCAATACATCTATATGGAGAAAATTGAATTACCTTCCTTATATTTTACCCATAAGCGTGAGGTGTTCGAACGTGACGGTACAATATTAGCTACTGCGCCATTTATGAAATTACGTGATGAAGAAAAGCCTGTTGTGATTGATGTTCGTTGCAGAACTATTGGCGATATTACTTGTACCGGACTTACCCGGTCAACAGCCAACACGCTTGAAGACATTATTTTGGAAGTGGCAGCTTCGCGTGTTACAGAGCGTGGTGGCAGAGCCGACGATAAGCGTTCGGATGCCGCCATGGAAGACAGGAAGAAGGAAGGTTATTTTTAATTCGGAATGAAAAGATAAGCATGAGCGGAAAAAATACAGGATATCTCGATATGGAGTTGTTGCGCTTTACCACAGCGGGAAGCGTAGATGATGGGAAAAGCACATTAATTGGTCGTTTGCTTTATGATTCAAAAGCTATTTTTGAAGACCAGATGGAAGCCATTGAGCAGGCCAGCATACGCGCTGGCGGAGAGCAGGTTAACCTGGCGTTGCTTACCGATGGCCTTAGAGCCGAGCGTGAGCAGGGTATAACTATTGATGTGGCCTATCGTTATTTTGCAACTCCCAAACGTAAATTCATTATTGCAGATACGCCAGGGCATATTCAATATACTCGTAATATGGTTACCGGTGCCAGTACTGCCAACGTGGCCATTATTCTGGTGGATGCACGATTGGGAGTTCTTGAACAAACGCGTCGCCACGCTTATATAGCTTCATTATTGCACATTCCTCACATCATTGTATGTGTTAATAAAATGGATCTTGTTAGCTACCAGGAAGAGGTGTTTGATGCCATTAAGGATGATTTTGAAGCCATTGCATCCAAACTATCTGTTAAGGATGTGCGTTACGTACCTATTAGTGCCCTTGATGGCGATAATGTGGTGGACCGAAGCACAAAGATGAATTGGTATCAGGGTCCTACATTAATGTATCTTCTCGAAAATATACATATTGGAAGTGATATTAATCGCGATGATTTCCGTTTTCCGGTTCAGTATGTTGTTCGTCCGCAATCGCGCGAATGGCCCGACTACCGTGGATATGCAGGACGTGTAGCAAGTGGGGTTATTAATGTAGGTGATACCCTTTCGGTACTACCTTCTGGTTTTACCTCAAAGGTTAAGAGCATCGATCTTTTTGGAGATTCATATGAGCAGGCATGTGCCCCTCTGTCGGTTACTATTTCACTTGAAGACGATATTGATATCAGTAGGGGTGACATGTTGGTTAAAGTTGGAAACGGACAAGCTCCACGTGTTGATCAGAATCTGGAAGTAATGTTATGCTGGTTTAATGATAAGAAACTGGTTATAGGAGGAAAATATGCACTCAAGCATACAACAGCCGAAGTTCGTTGTATGGTAAAAGATGTTCAGTATAAAATGAATATTAGTGATCTGGAAAAGGAATTCGGAAATCAGGAAGTTGGAATGAACGATATTGTTCGTGTATCACTCAGAACCACCAAACCTCTGTTTTTTGATTCATACAGTGTAAACCGCACAACAGGCAGTCTTATTTTAATTGATGAGGGAACCAACGAAACAGTTGCAGCCGGAATGATTGTTTAGTTATTTTCCGGCTTTTACCTGACAATAGTGTTTAATTAATTATTATTCTTGGAAACATCTCCATCAAAGGCGAAAAGAAATTCTGTGTTTGCTTTAAATGGATTGGAGGAACAATAACTTTTAACGAAAGCGGTAGTATTTCAACCTCAACATCCTGGCCAAGTTTTACGGGTTCTCCATCAACGTGTCCCAAAATATTAGAGGGATGGTGTATGCTTACTTTTCGGGCCTTAACAATTACATCGTATTTGTTTTTATCAATGCTTTGATCTAAAAGACTTATTAATAGTGCCGGAGCTGTTACTTTTGGGAAGTCACGGATAAAGCATACGTCAATTAATCCATCGTCAATACTAGCCTGAGGGGCAATGTGTACATTGTTACCATATTGAGTTGAATTGGCAAAGCTAATTAAAAAAGCATCCCAATCCTGCGACTGCCCATCAATAGTTACTTTATATAACAACGATTTGTAGGTTGTAAATTCTTTGGTTATCAGTTGCATGTAAGCAAGAGGGCCTCGTCTTTTTCGGTTAGCAAAACGATGACTGATGTATGCATCAAAACCTATTCCTGCCACATTAAAGGAGTAAAATTCATTTACTTTGATTACATCAATGGATCTAAATATGGCTTCATTGAGAGCCTGAATAGCACGGTTTATTTTAAATGGTATTTCAAGGTGTCTGGCAAGTCCGTTACCCGAACCGGTAGGAATAATGCCCAGCGCTGTAGAAGAACCTATTAGTCCTCGTCCAATTTCATTAACTGTTCCATCTCCACCAACTGCAACAACCATATCAAGGTGACCCGCGGCCTGTGAGCTGAGCTCAAAACCGTGTTCTTTATGCGTGGTGAATACAATCTCAACATCCCATTTTTTATGATCCATCTCTGCACGGATAATCTCCTCAACCGATTTCTGCCGGCCAATACCTGAAATGGGGTTAATTATAAAGAGAGCTTTTTTACTCATTTCCTATTCAATCATTTATAGTGCAAAGATACAATTTAAATAAGTGTTGAGGTTAAGTTTTTTAAAGAGCAATTAGAGACCTCTCAAATATGGAAAACAAAAAACTCATTGGAAGACTTGAAGTCAACCGATGAGTTTTTTTATGTTTCTTTAATTTTTCTAGAATCTCCAGCCCAACGTTACGGCAAATTGGTGGGTGTTGGTGCTAATATATGCGGGCTCCTGAATTTCATTTGCTATATCAGGTGAGTAATAAAGTGAATGTATTCCATCTTCTTCCTTGCGTAATAAATAGGCAAAATCGATATACATATTGCTCATCCGGTATCCCAGACCACCCGAAAAAGTTTGATAAGTCCCCTTGGAATTCAGGAATCCTTTTTTATAAGGATTTTGAAATGTAGCATAGCCTCCTCTGAACGATAGTGCTTCAGAAAACCTGTATTCGGCACCAAAACGAAGATTATTTGTAACCCGGTAGGTGTCAGAAATTATATCATTAAGAGCATTCATATTATTTATTTCTCCTAAGCTACCATCTTTGCTTTTATATTTCATTTTACTGTAATCGGTGCGTTCATAATCGATACTGATAAGACCTTTATCACCAATTACATATGCCAGACTCGCAATTGTTTTCCATGGAGTGCGAAAACTATATGAAGACTCGCCAAAAGGTACGCTTTTAGGCGAAATTGAAGTGCCATTCATGTATGTGGCTTTTACATCGGTTTCATATTCCTGATCGATGGAATAGAAATTTGGAGTATGCACAGCAGCCCCAATACGGATAGAGTTTATAGGTTTATAAATAACTCCAACCTTTAAATTTACACCAACACCGCTTGAGGTGAAATTATTGCTAAAGGAAAAATTGTCAAGCGATTTGTAATCCATTGCATCACGTGAAGAAGAATAAGCGTCTACATATGCACCATCAGCAGCTTCTTCATAATGTTCCGACTTCATATTGTAATAAAGAGTGGTGATACCTAATGAACCTCCCACAAAAAATTTATTGCTGAAATTTGCGCCACCTGCAACACTATATTCACCGGAGTTGCCTTTTTCAGAGATAGCCTTTCCCTGGTTAATACCATAACGAGGACCCCATTCAATCGAATAACTGTTGTCGCCAGTTTGATTGAGATATTCAAATCCATGGAAGTAGATGTCCGGAATGCCTGGTATGGTATCCAATAATTCAACATCATAGGCAATGCCGGTGTTAAAATTGTTGAGCAGTTCATGTATATTTCCATTTGCATAATATACAAATTCATCCAAAAGTGACGATTGAACGTCTCTTCCCTGAATATAAGTATTACGTGCAAAACTGTTTGTACGATTATATCCAATAGAAAAATGGGTGCTAATAAGCCCTGACGAAGTTTCGCGAATGGGTTTATAGGTACCAACAAAACTTATCTGTTGAAAAGGAACAGAGAACTTATCATCATCCGATTTATTCCCATAATAGTTGGATTTTGATTGAGTGTATGTAATCGAAGGGGTAAAGCTAAATTCACTGCTACGGTAAACAGCTAAACCGGCAGGGTTTATGCCAATACTGCTGTAATCGGCACCCAGAGCACCCATTGCTCCACCCAGTGAAATGCTTCGGGCAGTTCCGGTTGGGCGGTTAAATGAAAACAACAATGCATCTGTTTCATTTTGTGCCTGAGCAACTATTGTGGTTGCACCAATTAAAAGGCTTATTAATATACGTTTCATATCAGTGTGGTTTTTGGTTAGGCCATAGCAGATTATGCAAGTACGATTTTTCATTATAGTACAGAGTGTACTTGAAATTACCTGATTATCTGCCTGTAAGCGTTGATTTTTCGTTTTTAGTAACCCCCATGATCAGTTATTGTTCATGGGGGTTGCTTATTTATTATTAACGATTATCTTCTGCTTTGACGAATTGTGGTACCTCCTGAACTACTTGAGCTTGAGCTTGAGCTTGAGCTGCTGCCCGAAGATGAACTTCCAGATGAAACGGATCTGCTTCCTGATGAGCTTGAACCTGACGATCTGGTAGAAGAGCCACTACTACTTCTTGATGGCGTTGAATAAGAACCTGATGACGATCTGCTGGGTCTTGAGCTACTGCTTCCTTGTTGATAGGTAGTAGTTGAGCGTGATCTGGTAGCAGAAGGCCTTACAGTTGAACTTGATGAACTGCCGCGCGGAGATGTTACAGTACTGCTCCTTGGAGATGTTACGGTACTGCTCCTTGGAGAAGTTACGTTACTACTCCTTGGAGTTGTTGGGGTACTTTGTACTTGTCTGGTACCGGTATTGGTGCTTTGAACCGTTCCTGTTGTTTGCGTAGGTCTTGATCCACTGCTCACCCTGGTATAGGATGCGCGGTTATAAGTTGGACGTGAGTTACCTTCAGGCTTTGAATAACTTGGAGTATAACTTCTACGGGTGTTACTTCTTTGAACAGTCCTGGTATTAGTAGGAGTACTGGATTGAGTTGCATCGGTACTGCCCGATTTAAGAACTTCCTGTGTGCTACCACCTCGTGATGAACGTGTATATACTGTTCCGTTTTTACTTTGGTAGGTGGTATTTCCTTGCTGATCGCGTGTAATACGGGTACCACTATTTGTTACATCTAATCTTTCACCCGATGATGATTTCAGAATTTCCCTTGAATTTGTTGTTGTATTTGCTATTGGTCGGGTATTAGAACTCGATCCGGTTCTCATACCTGAATAGACGGTACGATTTGACGGTTTTGAACTGATTCCGCTATAATATCCCCCTCCTCCGTAATAGTAGGGATTATTATAGTAAGGTCTGTGCCAATATGGGTAATACGACGAATAAAAGAATGGATCATAATAATTATATCCCATTCCCCAGTAACTATTATAAGGATACCCCCACGACATGCCCATTGACCATCCCGGGTATCCCCATGAATTATAATGGAATGAGTTATACCATCTGTTGGTCCATGTTGGAAAGGCATAAGCATAGTTACCATCCACATAAACGTTCCAGTCGTAATTATTAAAATAAACTACTTCGCTGTATAGGGGGGAATAGTATGGAATACGGATAAACGTACCATGGAAACGCATCATACGTTCGGCGTAATCACGATCCATGGATGATCCATCAAAACCATCCACCCAATAACCGGTTTCATCGTCATAATAAATCATAGTATCAAGCTCCTGGGTGTTTTCGTTACCCAAAAGAGATGCATACTCTTCCTGAATAGCGGTAAAATCGCGGTTATCCTTTTCTCCACTCTTCAGTGCATTTTGATATTCTCTTTGCTGTTGAGCAAAATCATTGTTTTCAGCTTTTTCAATATCTTTGCTTATTGCAGGTACCGGTGAAAAAGCCTGATTCATGTTTTCACGGGTTACCCCTTGTACATAGTAAATATCGTCGTAATAAATGCCGGGACCGGCAAGGCGACTTGAACTACAGGCGCTTACCAATATTACTAGTACCAATCCGATTGTCAGGTTAATTGCTCTCATCGTTCATCCTCCTGATTAATTTAGTAAAACATGAGCAAAATTTATACCAAAAATCAATAAATCATGGGTTAAATAACCCGAAAATTTAAATAAATAAAAAAAGTGTAAAAGAATATTAATTGTAAATATACAAAATAGTGTAAATGTCAGCATTAAGGATGTAAAGAGTAACGGTATTTTTTTTATTTTTGTGCACTGTGAGGTAATGGTAAAAGCATATTTAAGTTATGGCAAAAGAATTAACAAGTAGGGCAGAGAATTATGCCCAATGGTACAACGATCTTGTGTTGAAGGCTGATTTGGCAGAGAACTCAGCCGTTCGGGGTTGTATGGTAATAAAGCCATATGGTTATGCCATATGGGAAAAAATACAACGTATTTTAGACGATATGTTTAAAGAAACAGGACACGTAAATGCCTATTTCCCACTTTTTATACCCAAGTCGTTTTTTAGCAAAGAAGCTGCTCATGTGGATGGTTTTGCCAAGGAATGTGCAGTGGTAACGCATTACAGGCTTAAAAACAGTCCTGATGGGAAAGGAGTAATTGTTGATCCGGATGCAAAGTTGGAAGAGGAATATATTGTACGTCCAACATCGGAAACAATAATCTGGAGTACTTATAAAAACTGGATTCAATCGTACCGCGATTTGCCTCTGTTAATTAATCAATGGGCCAATGTAGTTCGATGGGAAATGCGTACTCGTTTGTTTTTAAGAACAGCTGAATTCCTTTGGCAAGAAGGGCACACAGCTCATGCCACTCAACAGGAGGCAATTAAGGAAACCGAAACCATGTTAGGTGTTTATGCTGAGTTTGCTGAAAAATATATGGCTATGCCTGTTGTCAGGGGTTATAAAACTGCGAATGAACGTTTTGCAGGTGCTTTAGAGACCATGACCATTGAAGCTTTAATGCAGGATGGGAAGGCACTGCAATCAGGAACTTCTCACTTTCTGGGACAGAATTTTGCTAAAGCTTTTGATGTGACATTTACAAACCGGGAAGGGAAAATTGAATATGTTTGGGCTACATCATGGGGTGTGTCAACCCGGTTAATGGGAGCCCTCATTATGTCGCATTCTGATGATAACGGTTTAGTTTTGCCACCTATGCTGGCTCCAATTCAGGTTGTAATTGTTCCTATCTATAAAAAGATAGAAGAGCTGGAACAGATTTCAGCAGTGGTTAAAAACTTGGTTGTTAATCTTAAGGCCTTAGGGATATCGGTTAAGTTTGATGATGATGATAATCGTAAGCCGGGCTGGAAGTTTGCTGAATATGAATTAAAAGGTGTTCCTGTTCGTTTAGCTATGGGACCTCGTGATTTACAAAACGGAACTGTTGAAGTGGCGCGTCGCGATACATTGGAGAAATCAGTGCTCCCGATTGAAGGAATTGAGTCACAAATTGCAAAATTGCTGGATGATATTCAACAGAATATATTTGCAAAAGCTCTTAATTTTAGGGAGGATAATACTACTAAGGTAGATGATTATGAGGAGTTTAAACGTCTTTTGGATAGCAAGGGTGGTTTTTTTCTTTGCCATTGGGACGGTACTGATGAAACTGAGGCAAGGATAAAAGAGGAAACAAAGGCAACTATTCGCTGTATTCCATTGGATGCTCCTGAGGAAATGGGGAAATGTATGGTAAGTGGTAAACCTTCATCGCGTAGAGTGTTATTTGCCAGAGCTTATTAGGTGACTCGTAGCTTTAAGTCAATCAATATAATAGATATTAAAATAAGCCTTTCGGATTTGTTTCCGGAAGGTTTTGTTTTTTACATTCAGCAATGTTTTTAAAAATTTGGTTATTTTCGTATTGTTAGAAAACAAGCTTTTATGAAAAATTCTCCTCAGGATTTGATACTTCAGCAATTAAAAACCAGAGCATTACTTAAGCAAAAGGTTTTTGATGTTACTAAATTTGCATTTGACGAATTAAAAGATGTTTTGTCTCAGATGCCTGAAATATTTAATCCTTCACTTGTTGGTAGCGATGAGCGTTTGAATCTGGAATATGCTGATATGGGTCAGTTTGTGGCTAAACTAAAGGTAGCCGGGGATGTTTTGGCCTTTAATATGCATACCAATGCTTTTCAGTTCGATCGCGAACATAAAGCCTGGGAGTTGGCTTATATTAAGGAAAATGTGGCCCGGGCTTATTGCGGTGTAATAAATATATATAACTTTCTGTCCGACTCATTCCTTTATAACCGTCAGGATGATTTGGGCTATTTGGTGGCACGTGTTTTTATTAATGGTGAAGGCCATTTTTTTGTTGAGGGTAAACGGCAGCGTTCCATGGGCGTGAGTGGCTTTGGGTCGTCTATTATCAGTAGGGAAGCCTGGTTGCGTATTATCGAAACAGCTATGCTTTATTCTCTGGAATTCGATTTGCTTGTTCCGCCATACGATAACATGAAAATTGTTTCCTTAGCTCAAATGAATGATGAAATAATGAAATCGCGTATGCGCACTGGAAAACGACTGGGGTTTGGATTTAATTCCGATGATGTTAAGCAGTAGGAGTGTGAGAATTATTAGTACGAGGTATCAGCTCAAAAACATAAATGAAATTTGGGAAGTTATTAGTAATTGAGGAAAGGCTAATCATTAAAATCCGGCTTTTGACTTTTTATCTCAAGGAAAAATATAACCAAAGGTAACTATCTATATTATGGGAGTTTTAGTTGAGCGTTTTTTAGAGTATGTATCTTTCGATACGCAGTCGGATTCCAATACTGGCCTTACTCCAAGTACACCGGGTCAAATGTTTTTTGCACGTTTTCTCTCTGATGAATTAATACGTATTGGTCTGTCCGATGTTAATGTGGATGAAAATGGTTATCTCTCTGCTACTCTTCCAGCTAATACTTCGGATTGTGAACAGGTTGTTGGTTTTATAGCTCATTTTGATACAAGTCCTGATTTTACTGGAAAACATGTAAATCCCCATATTATTAAAAACTACGATGGAGGAGATATAATTCTTGACGAGGAGTCGGCGATCTTTTTGAAACCTGAAGAGTTTCCCGAGTTGAAACAATACATCGGGCAGGATATTATTACCACCAATGGTAAAACATTGCTTGGAGCCGATGATAAAGCCGGGATTGCTGAGATTGTTACAGCCATGGAAATTCTTATACAACATTCAGAGATAAAGCATGGGAAGATACGAATCTGTTTTACGCCCGATGAGGAGATAGGGCAGGGGGCTGATCAGTTTGATATAGAAGGATTTGGAGCCGATTTTGCCTATACAATTGATGGTGGTGAAATTGGTGAACTGGAATACGAAAATTTTAATGCTGCAGTTGCCAGGGTTGTTATCTTCGGTAGAAATGTGCATCCGGGATATGCCCGAAATAAGATGAAAAATTCCATTAGGATTGCCAATCAACTGATAACAATGTTACCACGGCATGAAACACCTGAACATACAGAGGGATATGAGGGCTTTTATCATTTGATATCGTTTAATGGCGATGTGGAGAAAACCGAGTTACAGTTTATTATTAGGGATTTCCGTAATGATCGTTTTGCCGATCGCAAAAGAGAGATGGAGCACCTTGTGAATAAATTGAATGCTGAATTCGGTTCCGGAACTGCTGAATTGGATATGCATGATCAGTATTATAATATGCGGGAGAAAATTGAACCGGTTATGCATATTATTGAATTGGCCAAAACCGCAATGGAAAAGGCTGGAGTTACACCAATTGTTCGGCCAATACGTGGAGGAACTGATGGTGCCCGCTTGTCGTTTATGGGTTTGCCCACTCCTAACATTTTTTCAGGCGGCCATAACTTCCATGGCCGGTTTGAGTTTATTCCGATTCAAAGTATGGCTAAAGCTGTTGATGTGATTATTAAAATTGTGGAGTTGGTACCAACCAAAAAATTCCAATAAGGTTTTGAATAATTTTGGTTTGTATTTACCCACACAAATCAGAATAGAGCCAAATTTATCTTTCTATTAGTTTTTTTTCTGATAATAACGACATCTCTTATTGATCCTCATTATATAAATTTAATCTATACCTTATAAGAAGTAAAAAGGTAAATAAATACTTAAATACTTTGATGATTGTTACTAATTCAATAAGTTTGTGCCAATGATTTTAATCTATATGTGTTTAGAATATTGTAAATCATTATTAATCAATAATTAACTTAAATAATGAATTATGTCAGTACTTGTAGGAAAAAAAGCGCCTTGGTTTTCAGCCAATACGGTTGTAAATGGCAATGAGATAGTGGAGAATTTTTCGTTGGATCAGTATTTGGGTAAAAAATATGTAGTATTTTTCTTTTATCCTGCCGATTTTACATTTGTATGCCCTACAGAGATCATTGCATTTCAGGATAAAATCAAAGAATTTGAAAATAGGAACGTTGCAGTTGTTGGAGCCTCAACCGACTCTGAATTTTCGCATTGGAAATGGCTTCAAACCGACAAAAAGGAAGGTGGAATTAAGGGAGTTCAATTTCCATTGGTTGCTGACAGCAGCATGACCATTTCAGAGAATTATGATGTTTTGGCAGGCGAGCATGACTACAATGATGAAGGGCAGTTAGTCTTTAAAGGACAACCAGCTGCTTATCGTGGGTTGTTTTTAATCGACAAAGAAGGTATTGTACGTCATCAGGTTGTTAACGATATGCCTTTAGGACGTAGTGTTGATGAAACTTTAAGGATGATTGATGCCCTACAGTTTTTTGAAGAAAATGGAGAGGTTTGCCCGGCCGACTGGCATAAAGGCGAAACCGGGCTTAAAGCTACTCAGGAGGGAATAGCAGATTTTTTAAGCCATAAATAGAAAACTGATTGCTTCTTTGCAAAGGAAAGCGTCTGTTAGGGCGCTTTTTTTTATGCCTTAGAAACAGATAATGCCTCTTCCTTAGATATATTCTGATAAATTGGAATAAAAATTTAGTGATTTAATAATATCTGGGGTTAACTTTGTATTTATGCGTAAATGGATCAAGTTTCCTATAAATGATATAAGTGATTTCAATCATAGACTCACCTGTTTAGCCAATGATTTTGATCATGCATTGGTGTTAACCGACAATTATGGTGAGGCTTCAGGAGTCTACCAGAAGTGGAGCAGATTTAAATGTCTGGCCGGTTTTGGAGCCTTAGATTTTATTACTTGTTCCATTAAGGAGCTGGAATCATATGTTAATTGCAACGATTGGTATCTGGGCTATTTTTCGTATGAACTAAAATCGGAGCTTTTTAGTTTACGTCAAAATAGCAATAAGGCAACCATTGATTTTCAACCTTTGTTTTTTTTTCGGCCTCGGTATTTAATAAAAAATGAAGGAAATATTGCATCACTGGGTTACGATGATACCCACGATGATGAAGCTTCTGCTAAAGAGATTATTGATAAAGTAAGATCCGTGCATATATCATATAATCAGGAGTTAACGACTGGTGTTAAAGTAAGACAAAAAGTAAATAAATCGGATTATCATAAAGCCGTTGAATCAATAAAAAAGCATATTTTACTCGGCAATATTTATGAAATAAATTACTGTATGGAGTTTTTAGCTGAAGGGATTCTTAATACTCCTCAGTTTCTTTTCTCAAAAATGATGGACTTATCGCCTATGCCATTCTCTGCATTTTTGAAAAATGATGAACATTATGTACTTTGTGCTTCGCCTGAACGTTATCTGAAAAAAAATGGCAATAAAGTACTCAGCATGCCCATGAAAGGAACATCGGCACGTGGAAACATTGATGCAGGTTATGTTTTGGAAAGAAATGTTTTGCAACATTCTGATAAAGAGCAGTCTGAAAATATCATGATTACTGATTTGGTACGCAATGACTTGTCAAGGGTTGCAAAACCTGGTACAGTGGAGGTTGATGAAATTTGTGGCATTTATCCTTTCCCGGGAGTTTTTCAAATGGTTTCAACAGTATCGTGTGAGTTGAAAAAAGGAATAAAGTGGGCTGAACCAATTCGATGTAGTTTTCCAATGGGGTCGATGACCGGAGCCCCAAAGCAAAAAGCGCTTGAATTGATTGATCAGTTTGAATCAGGAACAAGAGGGCTTTACTCAGGTGCCATTGGTTATATCACTCCTGAACGTGACTTTGATTTTAATGTAGTTATTCGTACGTTATTTTACAACAAGGAATCCGGCAAGGCATCTTTTTGGGTGGGTAGCGCCATAACTTCTCAGGCTAATGCTGATGATGAATATAATGAATGCCTCCTTAAAGCCGGTGTTATAATGAGGATATTGAACAATAATTAACCATGAGTGATAATAGCAATAAGGAGATAGAAGCATTTAAAAGTCGTTTTATTTATTCTCTTTCACATTGTTGTGAGGTGAATACCGATGATCGTATTTTGGTTGCAGTAAGTGGAGGAGCTGATTCAGTTGCCTTGCTGCACTTGTTGATTAATAATGGGTTTCATTGTGTGGTGGCGCATTGCAATTTCTCTTTGAGGGGAGCAGAATCGGATGAGGATGAGGTTTATGTACGACAGATTTGCAATGACTACAATGTAGAGTGCAGGATTAAAAAGTTTGACACTATTGGATATGCTTCTGAGAAGAAGATCTCAATTGAGATGGCTGCCCGCGATCTTAGATATAACTGGTTCAATGAATTGCTTCAACAGTTAGGATTAAACCGGATAGCTACTGGACATCATGGAAACGATGATTTGGAAACTTTTTTTCTAAATCTGGTAAGAGGCACAGGTATAAAAGGATTGACAGGTATCTCATCAAAAAGGGGAGCTCTGATTCGTCCTCTGCTTTTTGCCCAATCATCGGAAATAGTATCCTATTGTAATGCCAATGGACTAGCCTTCCGAACTGATTCTACCAATGCGGACACAAAAATTATCAGAAATAAAATAAGGCACGATATTATTCCTTTGTTTACTGAGATTAACCCTGCATTTTTTCAAACTATGCAAACGAATTTGGAGCTTTTAAAGGAGGTTTCTGAAGTTTTTGCCATTGAGGTTAATAGGTTTAAAGAGCAGGTGGTGGTCAGTGAAGATGAGAATGTTCTGATCCCTGTTTCACTGGTAAAAGATCACCCACAACGAAAAAGCTTGTTATTTGAAGTTTTACGACCTTATGGTTTCAATGGGGCGGTTATAGATGAGGTAGTAAAGGGGTTGGATGGTATACCAGGCCGGCAGTATTTTTCGGAAACACATAGGTTGGTTCGCGATCGTTATAACTTGATATTGGTTAAAAAGGAATTTGGTTCGAATGATGTTTTTTACATTCAGGCCAATGAGCCAATTACTCATGAGCCCATTCAATTAAACATAAGAGTCTTTGATCGTACCAGTGATTTTAAGTTCTCTTCTTGTCCCGATATTGCTCATTTCGATGCCGATTTAATTGACTTCCCATTAGAGATACGTCGTTGGAAAAATGGCGACCAGTTTCAGCCTCTTGGTATGGATCAGTTTAAAAAACTCAGCGATTTTTTTGTTAACGAAAAGTATTCGCTAATTGACAAAGAACGAGTATGGCTCCTTATTTCCAATAACGATATTATTTGGGTTATAGGAAAACGGATGGACAACCGGTTTAAAGTGACGGCAAAAACTAAGAGGGTGCTGGAGATTAGTTGTTGATATCTTTATGCCAAATTTGCCCTTACTTTCCCCAAAAACTGCTTCAAACCATCTGAGTCGTGCTTGCTAATAAGTTCAATTAAATCCTTAAGTTCCCTCCTTATTTGTTCAACCTGACCAATGGTGTAAGGATTAAACAGAATTTCGGTAAGAAGATAATCATCTTCTGAAAGCAGTCCCTTAGCAATATCCATGTGCTTACTAAAGGTTGTACCGGGAGCATCTTGTTTTTTCATGCAGGCGGCAAAAACCAGAGTAGATGTGAACGGGATTGATAAGGAATAGGCAATGGTTTCATCGTGTTCTTCAAAGGAGTACTGGTGAATGTTTAAGCCAAGGGAACCGAAGAAATCCTTAAAAAAAGCCTTGCCAAGATGGTCTGATTCGGTGATAATGATGGCGTGGTGTTGACTCAGGTCTTTCAGATTGGCAAAGGTTGGGCCAAACATAGGGTGCGTGGATACAAAACGTCTTCCTGATTTTTCGTAGAATTCAGGGAATCCGGTTTTTACGGATGCGATATCAGAGAGAATACAGGTTTGGGACAGATAAGGCAACACTTTTTCGAAAACCGAAATGGTGTAATTAAGGGTTACTGCATTTATGAGTAGCTCTGGATTAAACTCCCTTATCTCGTCAAAAGATATTAGTCGTTGGGTATTGAAAACATACCGAAGTTTTTCTTTGTCGGTATCAAAGATGGCAACTTCATGTTGCAGGCAAAGGGCATCAGTTAACCAAGTACCCATTTTACCGGCCCCCAATATGCAAATTTTCATTATAGTAATATTAAATCCTGTTGTTTTGGCTAAACCCGGGCTGGAGTATACAGCCCGGGTTGAAATTTATGTTATTCAGCTTTCTTTTTCAATTCCTTGTTCATCACGTTGCTTTGGCAAGTGATGGATTCTTCGTGTATTGATTCAAATATTTTGGTTGCAAATTCAGCATTCAGTCCTCTGCTAATGGCTCTTTGATTACGGTCGTTCATGATTTCATCATATCTTCTGGATTGAAGAATGGTAATATTGTTTTCAAATTTGTATTTTCCAATAGCCTCAGATATTTTCATTCGTTCCTTCAATATATCCAGCAATTGGTTGTCGAGGTTGTCAATTTGCTTGCGTAGTTCATCCAATGTATTACGCGGAGTGTCACCAATTTTAGAGTGGCGAAGCACCAAATTGTCAAGAATTTCTTTTAAACGGGCAGGAGTAATCTGCTGAGATGCATCACTCCAGGCTTTATCAGGACAAATATGTGATTCAATAATAAATCCATCGAAGTTAAGGTCCATGGCTTCCTGACAAAGAGAAGCCAAGAGCTCGCGGTTTCCGGCAATATGACTAGGGTCAGTAATAATAGGCAGATTAGGGATGCGACGATGAAGTTCAATGGGAATCTGCCATTGCGGATGATTACGATATTCAGAGCTTCCGTATGTACTAAACCCCCTATGAATAGCCCCTATTTGTGTTATACCAGCATTATTGATACGTTCGAGAGCTCCAATCCATAGTTCCAGATCGGGGTTAACAGGGTTTTTTACCAAAACGGGGATGTCAGCACCTTTAAGGGCGTCGGCCACCTCTTGCACGGCAAAGGGATTAGCCGATGTGCGCGCGCCTACCCAAACCATATCAATTCCGTGCTTTAGAGCTTCATAAACATGATGTCCGGTAGCAACTTCCACACTCACAAACATTCCGGTTTCTTCTTTAACTTTTTTTAGCCATGGAAGGCCAAGAGTTCCAACTCCCTCAAAAGCACCAGGGCGTGTGCGGGGTTTCCATATTCCGGCACGAAAAATCTTAATCCCCATTTCCGATAATAGTTTTGCTGTGGCCAGAGTTTGTTCTTCGGTTTCGGCACTGCAAGGTCCGGAAATAACAATAGGTCGTTTTAGTTCGAGACCTGGAAATTGTATGGGGGTAATGTTTAATTTAGACATAACACTAATCTTTTATAGTTTCTTCAATGGTTGTTAACAATTAAATTAATTTGATACGCTCAATGGCTTCTTTTAAAACTTCGGCTGGTGTACACAATGAAATGCGTATATATTTTTCACCATTGCTTCCAAAGATGAAACCAGGGGTAAGGAATACATGTACCTTTTTCAAAATCAGGTCGGAAAGAGTTTGTCCGTTAGGGACTGAATCGGGGACTTTTCCCCAGATAAACATTCCAACCTGGTTTTTGTCAAATGAACAATTAAGAATATCCATTAGTTCCCAAACCAAAGCTCTTCGGCTTAGATAGGTTTCATTAACCTTTTTATACCAGTCTGAATCAAGGCTAAGAGCTTCAGCCGCCGCTTCCTGCAATGGACGGAACATTCCTGAATCCATATTACTTTTAACCTTCAGGATATAACTTATAAACTCAGAGTTGGATGCAGCCATACCCATCCGCCATCCTGCCATGTTGTGCGATTTACTCATTGAATTTAGTTCAATGGCAATATCCTTGGCTCCTTCAATTGATAATAAACTATTTTGCTGTGGGTTAAGTATAAAGCTGTATGGATTGTCGTTGCAAATCAAAATGTTGTTTCTTTTACCAAAAGCAATAAGTTCTTTCATGACAATAGGATCAGCCTGGGCTCCTGTTGGCATATTGGGGTAGCACACCCACATAATCTTTACTTTCGAAAGGTCTTGTTTTTCGATGGATGAAAAATCAGGTTGCCAATTGTTTTCTTCCTTTAGATCGTAATATTTGGGTATGGCACCAACCAGTTTAGTAACAGATGAATAGGTTGGATAGCCTGGATTTGGCAGTAATACCTCATCGCCCGGATTCAGGAAGGCCATTGAAATGTGCATAACACCCTCTTTAGAACCCATCAAGGGCAGAATCTCGTTTTGGGGATTAAGCGATACTTTGAAATATTTCTTATACCATGCTGCAAGAGCATTCCTTAATTCCGGAATGCCAATATAACTTTGATATCCATGGTTTTTAGGATTATTAGAGGCTGCATTAAGCCTTTCAAGAACAGATGGTGCCGGTGGCTGATCAGGATTGCCAATACCAAGGTTAATGACATTTTTCCCTTCACTTCTCATTTGGTCAATCTCCTTAAGCTTAACCGAGAAGTAATATTCCTCTACCTGGCTTATGCGTTGGGCAGGTTCAATCATGATTTTTAAGTTTATTTATTTTTTTTGCTTTCAGCTATTTTGGCCTCTCCACCTCCATTTGTTTCATAAAGGGTTTGGGCTTCTTCATACTCACCCAAAACTCTGAGCTTTTGACATAATGGCCTGATGGCATCCAGAGATTGCAGGTAGCGTTGATAGTCGTTGAAAATAACATCAATGTAAAACAGATATTGCCATTCGTGCCCAACAACGGGTAACGATTGTATTTTGGAGAGGTTAATGTTATAGAAAGCAAGAATGGTAAGCACCTTTGAAAGACTTCCTTCCTCATGATTCAGTGAGAAAACCAAAGATGATTTATTTATTCGGTTCTCCATCAACATGGCAGTCATCTCGGCCTTATTGGGTTGTCCAACAATAAGAAATCTGGTAAAGTTCCGTTTGTTTGTTTCTATGTTGTGCCCTATGATTTCGAGTTTGTAAAGTTTTGCAGCCAATGATGAAGCTATTGCTGCAATTCCTTTTAACTGTTCGTCCTGAATGCGTTTTGCGCTCAAGGCAGTATCTTCACTTTCAACTAACCGGATGTTGGGATAATTCTTGAAAAAAGCTTCACATTGAGCCAGTGCCATGGGGTGGGAGTGTACCTCTTTAATATCGTTGATGGACTGGCCAGGTAATACCATGAGTTGATGCTTTATTCTAAGTTTATGTTCACCCAGCACTGCCAGACCCGAAGCTTTTAAAAGAGTGTGGTTGGAAAGAAGACTTCCAACAAGAGTGTTTTCAATGGCAACAATGCCCAATAGATTGGGATTCTTAACTACTTTGTCAAACAATTCATTAAAGGTTAGGCAAGGTACAATGTTTACCGGATTACTATTGAAGTATGCTCTGGCTGCAATATCGTGGTTAGCTCCCGGCCAACCCTGAATGGCTACATGTTTGATTTCTGAATCCATATTCTTTATTTTGAATTATTATTCCGAAATTGTTTGATCCCGGGTAAAAAAAAAGCCCCGCCTTTCTTGGGGCGGGACTTCGAATTTTATCTTTAATTCCTATTCTTATTGTCCTTTTTGGGTTATGACAAACCCAGCCCTCTTTGGTCCCTAAACCAAAAAAAGAAATAAAAGAAATAATAATAATAAGAATAACTGCGCATTTTTATTTGTATTTGATGAGAGCAAAAATAATGATAAAATTTAAATCAGCAATGCAATATTAAAAATATAACACAAAATTGATATTAGTTTCAGAAAAACAAAAAAAACGCGATGTTTGATATTAGTTTGAAAGGGTTTTTCGTTTAATTGGTCGAAAGTTGATATTTGTCAGCTTTTTGAGTTTGCTTTTTGAATAATATGCAAACTAAGAATTGTAAATGCCGCTGTTTTAGTATTGATTTCACCACTGAGGGTGGATAATAGCTCAAATTGTTGCTGCTATATTTTTTTAAGGCATTTGTTAATCTATTTTCAGCTTTTCGTATTTGATTAATACTAATTGCTTTACTTAGGTATCTTAAAAATAAAAGTGCTCCCTTTATCAATTATTGAATTTACCCAGATTCGTCCACCCATAAGGTAAACAAGTTCACGGCATATTGAGAGTCCGAGACCAGTACCGCCATATTTTTTATGGATTTGATGGTCAAGCTGCTCAAACCGTTTGAAAACAAGTCTCTTTTTTTCGGGGGGAATGCCGGGTCCTGTATCTTTAACAAAGAAAATATATTGACCTTCAAGTGCTTTACAACCAATGGTTATTGAACCTGTCGTAGTGAATTTAACGGCATTGGTCATGAGGTTATGAAGGATTTGTTTCAATCTTAATGAATCGGTGCATATTTCATGTTGATCTGTAAGGTTGGTTTTAATTATCAGTTCAACATTATTTTGGTACTGACGGTTTATGTCTTCTTTGAATTGTTGGTAGATTTCTTCAATGATTGGTTTTATCTTAAATTCTGTCCGGTTAATATGCAACTGACCTGTTTCAATTTGTGAGAACACCAAAATATCGCTGATCAACATCAATAATTGCTGTCCGTTTGATTTGATGATTCGTAAATAATCGGCACGTTCTTCCTGACTTATCTCATCAATCTCCAGAAGCTCCGTAAATCCGATTATGGCATTCATGGGAGTACGTATTTCGTGGCTCATATTTGCCAGAAAAGCGCTTTTTAATCTATCGGATTCCTCGGCCTGGTCTTTTGCTAAAATAAGTTGTGATTCAATATGTTTCTGAAGGGTTATATCGGTGATGGTTTTTACATACCCTTCATATTGTCTTTGATCGTTAAAAACAGGATTACTGGTAGCACGGAAAATTTTTTGCTCATCTTCAAGAATATATTCATGGTGAATGGTTTGCAGTTTTTGATTATTCAACCATTCTTTATTTTTTTGTGGGTCTCCCACCAGTTCAAGAACTTCATGAAATAATTTACCCTTTATATCTTCAGGCCTTTTCTTAAATGTGTTAAAAAAAAGTTTATTTGCCCAAAGAACCCGGTTTTCGGGAGAAAAATAAAGCACCATATCGCTAATGCTATTTAGTATCATGGTCTTTTCCTTTTCGGATATCTCCATTTTTCTCTCGATCCCTTTTCGGATCTGCTGCTCTTTAATAATTATGCGGTCTTTTTCGCCTAGTCTTCTTTTTAGATAAAAAACAATTGATGAGGAGATTAAGATGATAATAAGAACAAGAACACTCATCCAACCAAATAATCTAGTAGAATTAATGAAAATATGTCCCCCAATATTACTTAAAGGTAATAATACCACCTGTTGGCCAAAAATGGTGAATGAGGCTAAGGATATGCAACAAAAAGACAAGTTGCGAAACATTATAGGGTTAGAATTTTTTACAAAAATACAAAAACATTAACAAATTGATTTAATTGAACACAAATAGATTTTTTATTTTTATAGATGAAACAATTAAATATCAGAATTATCCTGAATCAGATCAATTCACTAAGTCCAATCCAACGCGTTTCATAAAGGTCGATTTCGGTTAATAGTTGTCCATGACGCGTTGATACCTTCATCAATTCATCAGGTTGGAGAGTTCCGGAAGCCAGTTTGTTTTCGAGTTCTGACTTTTCATTTTCGAGTTCTGCAATTTTTTCTTCCAGATGTTGCAATTCCTGTTTTTCCTTAAAGCTTAGTTTTCTGGGTTTGTTGGAGTTGGTATTAACTTTAGCTTCGGTAGGAGCTTTAACTGTTGCCTGAGCTTGTTTTAATATTTCTTCTTTTCTATTTTGGTGATAATCGGAGTAATTACCGGGGAAGTGTTTTATTTTTCCATTTTCAGTGAAAATAAAAAGCGTATCAGTTACTTTGTCGAGAAAGAACCGGTCGTGCGAAACAATCAACACACAACCCGGAAAAGAGGTCAGGAATTCTTCCAGTACATTGAGGGTTTGAATATCAAGATCGTTGGTGGGTTCATCCAGAATAAGGAAGTTGGGGTTTTTCATTAAAACGGTCATCAGGTAAAGCCGTTTTTTTTCACCACCGCTGAGTTTTTGCACATAAACATAGTGCATTTCGTTTGGAAACAGGAAATAGCGGAGAAACTGGGCCGCATTCATGCTTTTTCCACTGCCGGAATCAATTACTTCTGCAATTTCAGAAATTACATCAATTACTTTTTTTGATTCATCTAACTGAATGCCTTCCTGACGGTAATAACCAAAAGTGACTGTTTCACCTGTTTCAACATGTCCTGAATCAGGTTTCAGCTTACCTGTAAGAATGTTGAGCAAAGTACTTTTTCCAGAACCGTTATTTCCTACAATGCCTATTTTATCGCCTTTCAGAAAACGATATGAGAAGTTTTTTATAAGTGTTTTGTCATCATACGACTTAGAGATGTTTTCGAGGTTCACAACTTTTTGTCCCAAACGGTTGGCCTTTATGTCGAGCACTAAATCGTTTTGTTCAGTTCGTTGGCCAGCTACTTCTTTTAGTTCATGAAAAGCGTCAATTCGATATTTGGCTTTTGTTCCGCGAGCCTGAGGCATACGGTTCATCCAGTCCTGTTCTTTTCTCAAAAGATTTCGCGCTCTCTCTATTTCCTGATTTTTCTGAAACTGACGTTCTTCTCTTTTTTCCAAAAAATAGGAGTAGTTTCCCTGGTAATTATAAAGGCTTTCGTTATCAAGTTCATATATGGTGTTGCATACTCTGTCAAGAAAAAAACGGTCGTGTGTTACCATTAGCAGTGTTGCCCTGTTGCGGCTAAGATATTCTTCGAGCCAGTCAATCATTTCCAGATCGAGGTGGTTGGTGGGTTCGTCGA
>CAZSQG010000002.1:0-43357 GCA_964608615.1 uncultured Marinilabiliaceae bacterium | reverse complement strand
CTGAGATAAGGGCCGAAGCCAGTGCTATTCGTTTAATTTGTCCACCTGAAAGCTGAGAAACCGGTTGTTCAAGATTGGTGATTTTTAACTGTGAAAGAATCTGTTTTACTCTACTTTCGTAATCCCAGGCGTTGAACTGGTCCATTTTTTCAATGAGACGGTTGATTGTGGCCTGATCGTTATGGTCAATTGCTTTTTCGTATTCCCTTACCAGTTTAACCGTTTCATTTTCGGATGAAAAGAGGGTTTCAATAACGTTCATTCTGGGATCAAAAACAGGATCCTGGGTGAGATAAGTAGTCTTTATTCCGTTGCGAATGGTTACTGAGCCCGAATCAGGCAGCAGGTTTCGGGCAATAATATTGAGAAGGGTTGTTTTGCCTGTTCCGTTTCGGGCAATCAGAGCTGCTTTTTCTCCTTCTTCGAGCCCGAAGGAGATTTCATGGAACAACCGGATGTCGCCATAATGATGTGTTAAATTTTCGATTGAAAGAATATTGGCCATTTTTTACCGCTTTGGGCTGCAAAGATAAGTTTTTTGGAGCGCCTTTTAACGCTCCAAAAAAACTTTAGGCTGGACAATAGTGGTTGAGTTTGTTCTTTTAGCCCAGTTTAACAGGGATTGCAATGCTATCAATCATTTTCAATTCCTCATCGGTAAAAATTAAATTATTCAACGATTTAAGGTTGTCACTAATTTGATTAACAGAACTGGCTCCAACTAAAACAGTTGTTACCCTGGTATCTTTTAACAGCCAGGCAATAGCCATTTGGGCAAGCGACTGTCCTCTGTTAACGGCTATCTCGTTAAGTTGTAAAAGCGCTTTATGACGTTGCTCCGTTAACGTTTCCTTTTTAAGGAATCCATGGGCTTTGGCAATACGTGAATCTTCGGGTATATCCTTAAGGTAGCGGTTGGTAAGTAATCCTTGTGCCAGAGGTGAAAAAGTGATGCAACCAATGCCACGCTTACCCAAAACATCCATCAGGCCATTTTCCACCCATCGGTCGAGCATATTGTAACGTGGCTGGTGAATGATACAGGGAGTTCCCAAATCACGCAAAATGGATTCAGCCTTTTGAGTTTGTTCGGCCGAATAGTTGGAAATACCCACATAAAGAGCTTTTCCCTGACGAACAATAAGATCGAGGGCACCCATGGTTTCTTCCAATGGTGTATTGGGATCGGGGCGGTGGCTGTAGAAAATGTCAACATAATCGACTCTCATTCTTTTAAGACTCTGGTTAAGGCTCGCCACCAGGTTTTTTTTTGATCCCCACTCTCCGTATGGTCCCGGCCACATCAAATAACCGGCCTTGGTTGATATTATCATCTCATCGCGATAGGGCTTGAATTCATTTCCCATCATTTGGCCAAAATTTTCTTCAGCCGATCCGGGAATTGGTCCATAGTTATTGGCCAAATCAAAATGGGTTATTCCATTATCAAACGCAAATTTCAGCATGTCTCTCATGTTTTCAAGGCTGTCAAACGATCCAAAATTGTGCCAAAGGCCAAGTGAGAGTGCAGGAAGCAAAAGGCCACTATTGCCGCAACGACGATAAATCATGTTGTTGTAACGGTTTTCATTTGCTATGTAAATCATACTATTCATTGTGTATAGAATTTGGTTATTTGTGAGATGGAAAGACTGCAAACTTCACAGAAGTTTTCAGCATCCATGTTTCGCATTTTGCAGAAAACTGCCGGCCGGTAAACCTTTTTGGAAACATAACCGCCACCTTCGAATACTCCTGTCTTATCTTTATATGCAGGACGTATGGGGGTTGGTACCGGAGTTGTTGGTTCTATAAGATCCTTCCATTTTAGCTTAAAATCAACCAATGTGGTAAGGTTAGGTTGCCAGGGTTCTATTTCAAGGTTGATATAATCGTTATAGGCAACGTCAGTATCAAAATATTCATCAGCTAAACCTGCTAAGCCATGGCCCAGTTCGTGAATAAGGAGGTCTCCCGAAAGTTTATGTCCCGAAGTTAATATTGAAAAATGATTGTATATACCACCGCCCCCATATTTTTTGCTGTTAACCAGAATGATGATATGGTCGTATGGAGCTTGTGCCGCTGATTCGTATATCTTCCAGGTTTCCATTGTTTGTAAATACCTGTCGGTATCAAACGTGTTAAACCGACTTTTAAAGTAAGAGTCAATATAATTTCCGGAAAGCGGGTCGGTTACTCCCGACTCAGGAGATGCTATTGAAAGGGTTCTAACAGTAAAGTTTTTTTTCAATGATTTATATGGTTCAACAGCAAAAAGAGCTTTGGTTACTTTTTTTGCGTCGGATATAAACTGATCTAACTCGTTAAAGTTGTAACCTTCTGATATGAATAACAAATCAGCCTTTTGTGCAGGATTGTCATCTCCATGAATAATTTTTACATGTTGATTCAACTTGGCAGAGCTTTGTATGTCAATGTCATCAGGGTTTATTATTTCATCCATTAGCAATGAGAATGATCCATCACGGTTTCGGCTTTCAACAACCAATCGGCTCATTTGTTTGGGATAGGGCATTACAATGGTTTGCTGAAATGCTCTTGACTTAAGTTTGGCATCATTAGTTGTTCTCCATTCTTCAAATAATGTTGAAAAACCTTTAAAATAAAGCGTATCGCCACTTTGGTGATGAATTAGGAAATAACGGTATTCGCCATAATTGAAAGGAGAAATTAACTGGTTTGAGCTGCCACTCCAGCCCTGGTCGTGTGAGATGCGGAATAATGATGCTTTTTGTTTCAAATTATCTCCTGTCAGAATAAAATCAACCCTTAATGTTTGATTTAATTCAAGTCTTGAAGCCTTGTCACAATTATTAAGTTGCAACAAATTGAACGATTGGAGAGCGAAAAACAAAAGTATAAGGGCAGATTTTCCCATTTGTAATGCTTTGAACTATCTTTGCAAGATAGTAAAAACCTTAAAATAGTTGAATAGATGCGTAATATTATAGGAAAATTGTCGGAAATAATAAGGGATTGGGTATATACTTATTTGACGAGAGCAGAGATGCCCGACTGGGCTTTTGTTTTTATCGATTTTTCAATTCGCTCATTGATATTATTGCTTTTATGTGTTATTTTTTATTTTATTTTCAAAAATTTATTACTCACATTTATTATTCGTTTGATAAGAAAATCAAAATTATCGCTGGATGATTTTTTTGTGACACGAAGAGTGTTTCACCGGCTTGCACACATAGCTCCGGCATTAGTTGTTTACTTTTTCGATTATAGTTTTTACGAGCCTTATCCGTTGTTTTTCGGTTTTCTTGTGAAGGCTTCAGTTATTTATATAGTGATCATTCTTTTTTGGACTTTTCAGGCATTTCTGATGGCTCTGGAAGATGTATATAACATGTTACCTTTTTCGGCCGAACGTCCTATTAAAGGCTATATGCAGCTTGTTCATCTGATTTTTATTATAATTGGAATTCTCTGGGGGATATCAATTTTATTTGATGTACAGGTTGCCAAAATTTTTACCGGATTAGGAGCTATTGCGGCTGTTTTACTTTTGGTTTTTAAAGATACCATATTAGGATTTGTGGCAGGTATTCAGTTGTCGGCTAATAAAATGCTTAAAGTAGGTGATTGGATTGAGATGCCTACACATAATGCAGATGGTATTGTACTTGAGGTAACTCTTAATACCGTTAAGGTTCAAAACTGGGACAGAACTATCACAACTATTCCAACCTATGCTTTGGTTTCGAGTCCGTTTATGAACTGGAGAGGAATGGAAGAATCGGGAGGAAGGCGCATTAAACGCTCCATTACTATTGATATGCAGAGTGTTACATTTTGTACACCTGAAATGATTGAGAAGTTTAAGAAAATTCATCATCTGAAGGATTACATTGAAAAGCGGCAGAAAGAAATAGCCGAGTATAATGCACAGCAAGGTGTTGATGAGTCGGTTCTTGTTAATGGGCGAAGGATGACCAATTTGGGTGTATTTCGAAAATACCTTGAAAACTACTTGTCAAGTCATCCAAAGATTAATATGAACATGACCTTTTTGGTACGTCACCTACAACCCACTGAAAAAGGAATTCCTATTGAAGTTTATGTTTTTAGTGCCGATCAGAGATGGGCAAATTATGAAGGTATCCAGGCTGATATATTTGATCACATACTGGCAGTAATTCCTGAGTTTGGATTAAGTGTATTCCAATTGCCTTCGGGTATTGATATTCAGAAACTTGCTGCGACTAAATAGTCGTGCCCAGTTTAGATGATCGTTAACCTGAGATTTGGTGTTTTTTTTAAATGATTTGGCACGAATGAAATTATGTAAGTGGATTTTTCCTTTCATTTAGATCTTACCTTTTGTTGACTGATTGTGCCTTTAGCTTCTATCTGGTGTTTTTTTTTTGTAGTGTATAGGCTAATTTATCAGTTTATTTTATTTTTATGTTATGGTTTGGTAGTTGATTAAATTTTTGAAAAATTAATATTCAAAAATATTATTCAATTTCTTGTTTATTAATGTGATTTGTCTTAGATTCGTGAATAAAGCTATTGAAAAAAGCGAAAAAAGTTACAATTTCTAACATTTGTCATTGAAAGTATGGAATCCAATTTACAGATTGATAGCCTGGATAAAAAAATCCTTTCTCTTATTACCAAGAATGCCCGCATTCCTTTTTTGGAAGTTGCTCGTGAATGTAAGGTGTCAGGGGCAGCCATTCATCAACGCATTCAGCGGTTATTGAATATTGGTGTAATTAAGGGTTCGGAATTTGTAATTAATCCGGGAAAGATAGGTTATCACACTTGTGCTTTTATCGGTATTTTTTTAAAAAAGGCCAGCCTGTTTGATAAGGTTTGTGAAATGCTTGATCAAATTCCTCAGGTTGTAGAGTGTCATTATACAACAGGTCAATATGCTGTGTTTATCAAGATTTATGCTCAAAGCAATGAACATCTGAAGCGCATTCTACACGATAAACTACAGGCTATTCCCGGAATTTCATCTACTGAAACAATTATTTCGCTTGATGAAATGTTTAAGCGTCAGTTACCAATAGATTAAGCTATTTTACTTCGTATTGTGTGCTGGAAGATTTGATTTTTTCTTTTTCAAAGATAAGATCAATTCTTCCCAAGCGAACGCCGTTTTGGCCCGAGTGAAGAATAAGAACCTGTTTTGAGGCAGCATTGGTTTCAATTATTGGTTCGTTCATAAATGTATGGGTATGACCACCTAATATTATGTCGATATATCTGGTCTTAGCCGCCACCTGCAGGTCGTCAATCCTTCCAAAATCCATTTTAAGACCAAGATGAGAAAGAGCTATTACAATATGACATTTTTCTTTTTCCTTCAGCATTTTAGCTATTGAATCTCCAACTGTAATGGGGTCGTTATATGTTATGCCCTTGTAATTTGTCGTTGCAATTAAGCCTTGTGGGTCAATACCTAGACCGATAATTCCAACCCTAACAGGCCCTTTCTTAAAAATTTTCCATGGTTTTATTTTACCTTCCAGTAAAGTACCGGTAAAATCGTAATTGCTATTAATAAACGGGAAGCTGGCATACTGTAGTTGCCGGTGAAGGCCTTCTATTCCGTTGTCGAATTCATGATTACCAAGAGTTGCTGCATCATATTTTCCTTTGGACATGAGTTTAAGCTCCAGAGAGCCTTGGTAGTAATTAAAATACGGAGTTCCCTGAAAAATGTCGCCCGAGTCGAGTAGCAATACATGTTCATTTTCCGATCTTATTTTATCAACAAGCGCGGCCCTCCGTGCAAATCCTCCCATGCCCGGAAAAAGTACGTTATCATTGGGAAATGGATCAATTTGACTATGAACATCGTTGGTGTGGAGAAGTACCAGTCGTGAGTGTTTTTGACCGAAAAACGCATTTGCTCCAAATGGCATGGTCAGAATAGCTGATCCTGTGAGAGCTGTTTTTATGAAGTTTCTTCTGTTTTGCATTCTAATATTGTAATTAAGCCAATATATAATAAAACCTGAGACAATTAGTTAGTTCTTTTTTTCTACTGAAATTCTGGGTGTCATATCGGGGATAATTTCTCGGTTTTGTTTTGTCAGATTCCTGATGTGTTTAATTATCAATTCTCTGATTTTTTCATCAAAATTCAGGCGGGTAGCCGAATTAATAAAAACTGTATAACTATCACCACCAGATGCAAGGTAATCAGAAGTAATTACCCAATATGTTTTTTCATTATCAATGGGTTTACCATTAATCAGAATGTTTTTGGCTTCATTTTCTATTAATGTAAATGAAGCACCTGCTATACCATCTCCATTGGATTTAGCTATATGATCAAAAAGAGTTTTAAGGTTTTCAGCGTCCATTTTTACTCCTACCATCTGGTTTTCGAAAGGCATTATTTCGAAGATATTTCGGGTAGTTAATTCTCCTTGTGGTAAAGGAGCTCTGAGTCCTCTGATATTTATTACACATAGAATCTCATCCTCCGGGATGTTTTGTTTTTTAAGATATTCTTTCCCAGCATCAAAAACCAGATCGACCACAAAATTCGACAACTCGCTTTCGGGTTTTTTGGCGAAGAGTGTCTTTGGGTTTATCCCAATAACATCGGTCATGATTCCTTGTATAGAATCGTGATAGGGTTTAATAAAACTTAATAATGCCGTGTCGACTCCAACAGCGGAGTCAATTTTCATCATATTGTGGTTCTCAAGTTGGTAGGTCATCCTTTGGTTGCACCCAACTAAAAGGAGTAAAAGTCCAAAAGCTATATAGCGAAGATTTTGCATGTCTTTTTTTTCAAAGATAAATAAAACAGAATTAATTGACTCTATATTCTGTTGGGGCCGGAGGTTTTTTATTAATTGTTAATTCTGAATACTGTCAGTCACAACAAAGGTCTTTTGATATTCGGTGGGAGTTAAGGTAAATTCTGTTTTAAAGCACGATGTAAAATATTTTGGATCTGAAAATCCAACAGCATAAGCCACTTCTGAAATGGAGACGGATTTATCTTTTAGCATCATACAGGCATGTTTAAGCTTAATGTTTCGGATAAATTCGATGGGCGAGAGGCCTGTCATTGTTTTTATCTTGCGGTAAAGCGATGATTTTGACAAGTTCAGATGCTCTGCAAAATTGTTGATGTCGAATTCAGATTTGGAAAGATGACTTTCAATGATTTGAATGGCTTTTTCAAGGAATTGCTCATCAATGGATGGATATTCCAGTGCAGAAATATTTATATCAACATTTGATTTGAATTCCTTTTGTTTGTTTTGTTTTTGGGTAACAAAATTGTTAATACGGGCCTCCAGCACCTTAAGTTCAAAAGGTTTGGAAATGTATGCATCGGCTCCGGCATTGTAACACTCTACCCTGTCGTTAATGCTGTTTTTAGCCGTTAGCAGAATAATTGAAATGTGGCTGGTTTCAAGATCGTTTTTCAGCGTTCTACACAATTCAATTCCATCCATTGCGGGCATCATTACATCACTCACAATAATATCTATATCGTTATTTCTAACCAAGTTAATGGCATCTAATCCATTGGTTGCTGTAAAAACATAATAACGTTTTTGCAAGATACTTTTAACTAGTTCAAGGAGTTCTTCGTTATCTTCAACCACAAGAATACTTACATTTATTATCCCAGTTTTAATTTTACTTAAGGGTTCTTCGTTATCTTGATAATCAATGGTTCTATTGCTTAATTTTGCATCATCAAGAAGTATTACTGGTGAAATATTTGCTATTTCAATTTCTGTATAGCTGGTTTTATCAATTGGGATCTCAACAATTATGGTTGTACCGTTATTGGGTTTACTTTCAATCATAATTTGTCCGTGATGCAATTCAACCAGATCTTTTGAAAGTGAAAGTCCAATTCCGTTTGTTTCCCCAGCCTCTCTTGATTTGTTAAAATAAAAGGTAGTGAAAATGTTGTTAATATTTTCAGGAGCAATGCCAACACCGGTGTCGCTTATTTTTATGGCAAGTTTTTTTTGCTCATGCTTACTGATTTTAACCAGTTCAACGGTTATTTTTCCGTTTTGAGGCGTATATTTTATTGCATTCGACATCAGGTTATAAACCACCTTGTCTATTTTATCGGCATCAAACCATGCTTGAATATCGTTAGTTTTTGAGATGAAGCTGAAATCAATATTTTTCTTAGCTATTATGGGTCGAAAATCATGATAACATATCTCCTGAATTAAGGAAACGATATTGCCACCTGAAACCTGCAATCTCATTTTTCCCTTTTCCACTTTCCTGAAATCCAGTATTTGTTGAAGCAAACGTTTTAAACGGTTCACATTTGAACGCATGGTATCGTATTGCGGAATTTTCTTTTTGGAAGTGATCTCAATATCATCAATAAGGCACGAAATGATGGTTAATGGAGTTAGCAGGTCATGAGATATATTGGTGAAATATTTAAGCTTGGTTTGAGTAATCTCTTCTGATTTATCTTTCTCCATTTGGGCAATTTTCAGTTCATTGCGCAGTTTAATGCGGTTGGTAGCAATGCGCGCCAGAAAGTACAGAATTGCCAAAAAAACAATCGAATACAGTAAATAAGCCCATCCTGTTTCATAAATGGCCGGTGTCCTGATTATTTTCAGCTTTGTAATTTTGTTACTCCATTGTCTGTTTTCGTCAGTTGCTTTAACATAGAAATTGTAAGTGCCTTTTTTTAGATGGCTATATACTGCAAATTGTCGGTTATTTCTTATATAAACCCAGTCTTTATCCACTCCCTCAAGCTTGTATGCATAATTAATTTTTAAAGGATAGTTGTAGTTGAGTGACGAAAAATATATTTCCAGATTTCGATCATCAGGTTCTATTACCAACGATAAGTTTTGGTTATCAAATTTTTTATTGGCATTTCCCTGCAATAATGAGTGGTTGTGAATTTTTATGTCGGTAATATAAACCTGTGATTCTTTAGGTTGCTGGGTTAGCCGTTCAGTTGGCATAAAGCTGCAAAATCCAAGGTTTCCGCCAAAATAAATTTTATCCGACTGCGGATTTTTGTAGAATGAATGAATCAGAAACGAATTAACCTGCATTCCATCGGATGGAGTGTAGTTGGTTGAAGCGTTGTTTTTTGGGTTGAATTCGGTTATTCTTTTATTGGTCGAGATCCAGACATGATCGTTTTTATCTGTAACAATGTCGAGGATGGCTTCACCTATCATTCCACAACTCTGGGTCATCTCCTTTATGTTGTCGTTAATATTATTATAAACCAAGATGTTTCCTTCCTTGGTGCCGATCCATACGTTTCCGCTTTTATCGGCATCTATCGACTGGATGTTGTTGCTTATTAGTCCTTTATCTCCTTTACTGATGTTTATTAGCTCTAGTTCGCTAAATGAAGTATTGTAGTTTTGACTAATTTTGTATAATCCTGATCTTTCGGTGCTTATCCAGATTGTTCCCCTGGTATCTTCAGTAACAGCTGTGATATTCCCAATATTGTTTCCTATTTTGGTAATCTGCTCATTATCATATGGTTTTATAAAAAGACTTGTTGAAGTGGCAATCCATAAATTGTTTTTGGCATCCTCGAAAAATACTCTTATGCCTCCGGCTTCTGTATCAATAGTCTCAAGGTTTATTTGTCGGGTTACCCGGATATCATCACCCATTTTTTGAACTACATTAATTATGGGCTCTTCCTGAAGTCCAAGCCAAATTTCATCTGAACCTGTAAAACTTGCGATGGCTCTGATGTTTTTCATGCGAGAAGCATTTTTCAGACCTGGATATTCGGAGTAGAGTTTGATTTGATTGGTCTTTGGGTTATAGAGGGTGAGGCCCAACCGGTTCTGATGAAGCCAGATGAGACCATCGCGGTCTTCAAAAATGGCGGTTATATTCGGAGCTATTCCTGTTTTTTGCTTAATGGATTCAATATTGTAATTGATGATTGTTGGTTTGTTGAAATTTACCGTCAGGGGACCTTCGCTGAAGGCCCCAATCCACAAATTTCCGTCTTTGTCCCTTATTACCTCACTAAAAATATTATTGGTTTGTTTAAACAGGGATGATACTTCAACTTCGATAAGGGTATTATCTTTGGTATATTCAAAAGCATATAATCCTGATAACGACATTACCCAAACGTAACCTCTAATTCCATCCTGAGCAATTGAAAAAAAAGTTTCTTCGGTTTTTTTTTGTTCTCTGAGCCTAACAGGTAGTTTTGTGTATATGTTTTGTTTATTGTTGTTGGGGTTAAATAAATATATCCCTTCACCCCATGTGCATATCCAGTATTGTTTATGATCGTCCTGATATATTCTGAATGGATTATTCTGAGTCCCAATTTCAGGAAAGCGGATAAATGCATCTGTCTCCTTTTGGTATTTATATAAACCCGATCGCCACAAGGCAATCCATATATTTCCATATAAGTCCTCATATATGGAGTTTATTGTACTAATGGGTAATCCATCGTTCTGGTTATCTTCGGGATATGTTTTATTCAGGGATAAATCCGGATTAAACCGGTATAACAATCTTTCGCCTCCAACCCATATTGTACTGTCGCTGGCTACCATAATAGCCCTGATTTGTTGATTGCTTAATAATTGATCGTGAAAACGAGTGATTTGATAGGTCTTTTTATTAAGAATGCTGATTCCAGCCATTGTTCCTATCCAAAGATTTCCTGATTTGTCTTCAGTAATGCAGGTTATTTCGTTGTTAGTTAACAGGTTTGTATGGTTGAGATCCGAGCGGAAAACATGAATTCTGTATGCATCATACCGGCAAAGGCCATCTAATGTTCCAAACCAGAGAAAACCGTCTTTGTCCTGAAAAACTCTTTGAACCGAATTGGATGGCATCTGATCCATTATAGGAAGTTGACTGACAGATATTTGTTGTGCCAGTAATGCTACAACACCGGTTGACCAAAAATAGATCAGAATAATATATTTGAGTAAGTTTTTGTACATAAACCCAATTTGGAAAATGTCTTCACATTGAAAGGGATGCATTGCAATATTAGGAAATCCTTTTTAAGGATTATTCTTTTTTTTGTATTCTCTTAACTATATGGTCATCATAAGAAGTTGCGTTTTTTGATGTATTAATCAGAAACAAAACACTTTATAACAGGTTTTGTTGTTGAGTCATTTCTTTTTTGGACTTATTTCTCAACTCTTTTGAATGATTTTTCGACCCTTTAGTATGTTTAACCCCATACTTTTGGTAGTATTGAAGAATTATTGATATTTTTTTTCTACCTATGAATAATGCTATGCGCCATTATTCATTAGGGATTAAAGTTTGGTAGAATCTTGTTTGAATATTTAATTTTTTGTCTCGTATGGGACGAAACATTTTTATCGGAAAATAGTGATTAAAAATTTATCATTCAGTTTCTTAAATTCTCATATTTTATTAACCAAATAATTCCAATTGTCATGCGAATTTTTTCTGTTTTACTGTTTTTTATTTCAGGAGTCATTGCTTTTGCCGGCGATCAGGTTCCCGACTGGGAGAATCCAGGTGTTTTCGGTATCAACAAGGAGGCTCCAAGGGCCAGTTTTATCCCTTATCAAAGCGAAAAGCTGGCTATTGCAGACGATTACTCTCAATCTGAGTATTGTCTTTCTCTCAACGGCGTTTGGAAGTTTAACTGGGTTATGAAGCCAGCCGATAAACCTCAAGGTTTTTATGCCGATAATTTTGATGTTAGCAAATGGAATGATATAAAAGTACCTGGAAACTGGGAGCTACAGGGTTATGGCACTCCAATTTACACCAATATCACCTATCCGTTTCCCAAGAATCCGCCATTTATTGATCACAGCGATAACCCGGTAGGTAGCTATAAGCGTACTTTTGAGTTGCCGGCTTCATGGGACGGACGACGGGTTTATCTTCATTTCGAGAGTGGTGCTGCTGCCATGTATATTTGGGTAAACGGTCAAAAGGTTGGTTATAGTCAGGATACAAAAAATCCAGCTGAATTTGACATTACTTCTTATGTGAAGAAAGGACTAAACAGTATTGCCATTGAAGCTTATCGGTGGAGCGATGGTTCTTATCTTGAAGATCAGGATTTCTGGCGTTTATCGGGGTTCGACAGGGATGTTTTTCTTTACGTAACCAGTCAGGTGCGCATTCAGGATTTTTTTGCAAAAGCCGGTCTTGATAAGGCTTATAAAAATGGATTACTGGATGTGGAAATTGACCTGAAACGCTTCAGTGAGGCAAATGATAAAAACTCCATTCAAGTAAAATTACTGGATGCAACAGGTAAGGAAGTTGTGAAAAAAGATGTTCCAGTAGTTTTTTCAGGAAAAAACAGTGCGAAGGCAGTTGTGGCACAAAAGATTAACAATCCTAAATTATGGAGTAACGAAACTCCAAATCTTTACACCCTTGTATTGTCTTTGAAAGATGGTAATGGAAAACTGATTGAAGCTACCTCGTGCAAGCTGGGATTCAGAACGGTTGAGCTTAAAGATGCGCAACTTATGATTAATGGGAAACCTATTTTGGTTCGTGGGGTGAATCTTCACGAACATCATCCATATAATGGACACGTAGTTGACCGTGCAACCATGTTGAAAGACATTAGGGTAATGAAGCAGCATAACATCAATGCGGTAAGGTTAAGTCATTATCCGCAGAGCCCGCTTTGGTATAAGTTATGCGATGAATATGGTTTGTTTCTGGTTGATGAGGCTAATATTGAAACGCACGCCATGGGTGCAGAAAACCAAGGCTGGTTCAATAAAGAAATTCACCCGGCTTACCTGCCTCAATGGGCCGATGCACATATGGACAGGGCCAGGCGATTGGTGGAGCGTGATAAAAATCATCCATCGGTAATTATTTGGAGTTTAGGTAACGAATGTGGTAATGGGCCTGTTTTTTATGATATGTATAAATGGATTAAGCAACGCGACAATACACGATTGGTTCAGTTTGAACAGGCTGGTGAAAATGAAAATACCGATATTGTTTGCCCCATGTATCCTGGTATGGAACATATGAAAAAGTATGCTGCCCGAACTGATGTAACGCGTCCGTTTATCATGTGCGAATACTCGCATGCCATGGGTAACAGTTCTGGTAATTTTCAGGAATATTTTGATATTATGGCTAACAGTAAGCACATGCAGGGTGGATTTATTTGGGACTGGGTTGATCAGGGATTGAGTGCTATTGATGATTCAGGCCGTAAATACTGGGCTTATGGGGGAGATATTGGTGGATATAAATATACTCACGATGAAAACTTTTGTGCCAATGGTTTGGTCACACCCGATCGGAATCCGCATCCCGGTTTAATGGAAGTGAAGAAGGTTTATCAGGATATTATTTTTCGTGCAAAGGATCTTAAAAACGGGGTTATTTCGGTTGAAAACCGATTTTTACACACCGACTTAAAAAATTATTTGTTTAAGTGGATACTTAAGAAAAACGGACAGATGGTATCTGAAGGTACCTTTTTGGTTAACCAACCTGCCGGAACAACCAAAGATGTGAAAATTGTTTTACCTAAAATGGAACTTGCTTCGGGGGCAGAGTATTTTCTGGATGTTTATGCTTATACAAAGCAGGAAACTGAAATGATTCCTGCAGGTCATGAAGTAGCGCGGGAGCAGTTTGATTTTGAAGGTAATAACTATTTTAAATCAGGAATAACAAAAGAAGGGAAAATTCAGTTTATCGACAAAGAAAATAGGATTGAGATTAATGTTGGCGATATTAAAGTTGTGATTGGTAAATGGAATGGTCAGATTGTTCAATACACCTATAAAGGGAAGAATCTTTTGAACAACGGACCTGAGCCTGATTTTTGGAGAGCTCCAATTGATAATGATTTTGGTAATGGAATGCCAATAAAATCAAATATTTGGAGGTCTGCCGGTAAGAATAAACAGGTACGGAATTTTGATGTAAAAGAACAATCAAATGCAGTAATTATAACTGTGGATTATCTGTTGATGGATGTTTCTTCTGATTATAAACTGGTTTATACAATTATGCCGAATGGAAATGTTCAGGTTAATGTAGCCTGGAATGCGGGTTCGCAGAATCTACCCGAGATGCCCCGATTTGGAATGCAAATGCAGTTAGGCAAAGAGTTTCAAAATTTTACATATTATGGACGGGGCCCCTGGGAAAATTATTCTGATAGAAAAACTTCCAGCTTTATTGGCATTTATAACAGCACTGTTGCTGAACAGTCATATGATTATATCCGGCCTCAAGAGAATGGGAATAAAACAGATGTACGTTGGCTAACTTTAACCAATGATGATGGATTGGGTCTCAAAATTGAAGGATTACAGCCGTTAAGCGTTAAAGCTACCCATAACCCATCCGAAGATATGGATGCCGGGCTGACCAAGAAACAGCAGCATCCCAGCGATGTAACACCCCGTCAGCAGGTTTACCTTAACGTTGATTTGAGTCAAAGGGGATTAGGTGGCGATAACAGTTGGGGGGCAATGCCGCATAGACCTTATCTGTTATTAGATAAAGCGTATAGTTACAGTTATGTGATCTCTATTGTGACTGACAAATAAATAAGGTAGTCGTTGGCCTTTATGTTAAAACCCTGTCCGTTGTTTTTCGGCAGGGTTTTTTTTATTAGGCTTTTATACGTTATTTGAATTAAAAATCTACCTTATTTGAACCATTATTGCCTGTTGTTTCCGGTATTGTTTATCAATTTTGTAGTTAAGCACGGGCTTGACACCCGTTGTTTTTGAAGTTGGTTAACGTTTTTTGACTTTTTTTCAATTTACTCAATAAGTGTCAAAGGTTTAGGGAATGCCTTTGGATTGTTTTTCATTTTTCTTTTGGTGCTGATTGGGTTTAACTAACGAAATTTTAACTACTAAATCTGTTTTATGAAGAGAGTGAGCAGTGTTTTGTTATTTTTCTCTTTATTGTTTGTGTTTTCCTGTATTGGAAAAAAAACAGCGTGGGAGAAAAATAAAAGTGTTAAAAACATAACGAAGGAGGAGGTTACAGACATCATTCAAAAAGTCAATGGCTATTGGCAAGCAGCGAATCCTAAACACGGCAATGCATTTTGGCATGTGTCGGCTTATCATGTGGGTAATATGGAGGCCTTTAGTGTTACAGGAATTACCGACTATAAAAATTATTCATTGCAATGGGCTAAAGGGAATTTTTGGATGGGTGCCCGATCTATGTATCCCGAAGATTGGAAATATCATTATGGGGAAACCGATGAATTTGTGTTGTTTGGCGATTGGCAGATTTGCTTTCAGGTATATGTGGATCTTTTCCTTCTGGACGCGGATTCAATCAAAATTAGCAGAGCCCAAGAGGTAATGGGATACCAGATGTTGACGCCCCATAATGACTATTGGTGGTGGGCTGATGGTTTGTTCATGGCCATGCCGGTAATGACGCGGCTGTATAAAGTTACAGGCAATGAATTGTACTTAAGTAAGATGTACGAATATTTTCAGTTTGCCCGCGATTTAATGTATGATGATGAAAGTGCCTTGTTTTTCAGAGATGCCAAATATGTATATCCTAAACATAAGACCAATAAAGGATTAAAGGATTTCTGGGCCAGGGGTAACGGATGGGTTTTTGCAGCTTTACCAAGGATTCTGAACGACTTGCCCTTGGAGGATCCTCATCGTGAGGAGTATGTTTACATATATCGGAGCATGGCTGATGCTGTTCTTAAATCTCAACAAGCAGAGGGATACTGGACCCGCAGCATGATTGATCCGGAACAGGCTCCCGGCCCTGAAACCAGTGGAACAGCGTTCTTTACCTACGGATTGCTTTGGGGAATTAATAATGGCATTCTTGATGAGGCGGAGTTTTTACCTGTCGTTGAAAAGAGTTGGGATTACCTTGTAAGTACTGCTCTGCAATCTAATGGCAAAGTGGGTTACGTGCAGCCTATTGGTGAGCGTGCAATACCCGGACAAATGATTGATGTAAATAGTACAGCCGACTTTGGTGTTGGAGCCTTTTTGATGGCTGCATCTGAAATGGTTCGATTTATTGATCAGAAATAATTACTGCACTTATGAAGAAAATACTTGGTTTTATTGTTGTTTTATCACTTATCGTTTGCTCAACAATTGGAGCTCAAAAACAAAAAAAAGCTGATTTATCTGATGATCGCGCCTACTGGACAGAATTAGCTTACCGTATTGCCGAACCCGTTTTAAGTAATATGAGTCGTGATGAGCTGGTTAAAAACATGTCGTTGGAGCTTAGTCCGACCTGGGATGGCCGTCGTACAAAAGTTGCTTACATGGAGGCTTTTGGTCGGTTAATGGCCGGTATGGCCCCCTGGTTAAGTTTGCCTGACGATGACTCGCCTGAGGGTATAAAAAGAAAACTTTTGCGCGAAATGGCACTTAAGAGTTATGCGCATGCGGTAAATCCAAATAGTAACGATTATTTGCAATGGGATAAAGAAGGGCAGGCCCTGGTGGATGCAGCCTATATTGCCAACAGTTTTTTGCGGGCTCCTAAACAACTTTGGGAGCCTCTGGATGAGGTTACCAAAAAACGTTATGTTGAAGAGTTTAAGAAACTTCGCTGGATTGACCCACCCTATACCAACTGGCTACTATTTTCGGCCATGGTGGAAACCTTTCTGATGTCGATTGATGAGGAATACGATGCCTACCGCATCCACTCAGCCATAAGGAAAATTGAGGAATGGTATGTGGGTGATGGCTGGTATGCCGATGGTGAGCATTTTGCCTTTGATTATTACAATAGCTTCGTTATTCAACCAATGTACCTTGAAATTCTGGAGGTGTTGGTTCAGAAAAAGCGTATGGTGAAACCTGAAACTATGGATATTGCCAGGAAAAGGATTCAACGTTACGGCCTTATTCTGGAACGTTTTATCTCACCCGAAGGTTCTTTTCCCGTTTTTGGCCGTTCTATGACCTATCGTCTTGGGGTATTTCAGCCGCTCTCGTTATTAGCTCTCCGTCAGGAGTTGCCACAGGAGTTGACCGAAGCCCAAACCCGAAGCGCTTTAACATGTGTGATGAAACGTATGTTTTCGGTGGATGGCAATTTTAACGCCAAAGGCTTCCTTCAACTGGGTTTTGCGGGTCATCAACCCGATTTGGCCGACTGGTACACCAACAATGGCAGTTTATACCTGACATCTTTGGTGTTTTTACCTCTTGGCTTGCCTGCCGATCACACTTTCTGGGTATCACCTGCAGAGGAGTGGACCTCCCAAAAAGCATGGGGTGGGCAACCTTTTCCCAAAGATCATGCTATAAAGAATTAGTATCATGTCAAATATATATTACCCATCACGTAACCCCTAAACACATAACTAAAAACCTCATTTTGTTGTTGAGATCAACAAGTATTTGGTGCATATTTATTCTAAATTAAAAATGTTTCTCAGCTCCTTGTTCGACAGGTTACCTATCCAGCTCTCGCCGGTTGAGACAGTCATCTCGGCAAGAGCTTTTTTCTGTTGAATCATTTCGTTAATGCGCTCTTCGAAAGTGTTTTTTGTGATAAAACGGTGCACCATCACATTGTTTTTCTGGCCAATACGATAAGCCCGGTCGGTGGCCTGGGCTTCTACGGCTGGGTTCCACCATAGGTCGTAATGGATCACATGGCTTGCAGCGGTAAGGTTAAGGCCAGTGCCGGCTGCCTTCAATGAGAGCAGAAAAATTTTGTCGGCATGGTTTGTTTGAAACCGCTCTACCATCTCTTTTCGCTGGTTTAGGCTGCATCCGCCGTGGTAATACAGTGGTTTATCGCCATAGCGTTCTTCAATAAAGCGTTCAAGTAAACTGGCCATTTCGGTAAACTGTGTAAAAATCAACACTTTTTCGTTGCTTTCCAAAATGCTGTCGATTTTATCGAACAGCAGGGCGGTTTTGCCACTCAACGCAGGATCGGTCATACCATTTTTTAAAAATTGCGCGGGATGGTTACACACTTGTTTTAGTGCCAGTATCATTTGTAGTACCAGCCCTTGACGGACAAAAAGAGATTGTTTGTCGTTATTTGTAACACCTTCAATTTCGTTCAATGCTTTTTCGAGTGTTTTTTCATATAAGCCGGCTTGTTCTTTAGTAAGGGCGGCAAAGCTGTCGATTTCTATTTTGTCGGGCAGGTCGGAAATGATGCTTTTGTCCGATTTCATGCGGCGCATAAGGAAAGGAGCGGTCACTTTTTTTAGTTTGTCGGCCACATCAATGTCGTTCAGTTGTTCAATAGGGTTACCGTATGTTTCTGCAAATTCTTTGGCATTTCCAAGAAATCCACGGTTGCTGAAATCCATGATGCTCCAAAGTTCGCTTAACCTGTTTTCAACCGGGGTGCCGCTCATGGCAACAAAATTTTCGGCTTTAATAGATTTCACAGCTTTGGTTTGAGCGGTTGCATTGTTTTTTATGTTTTGTGCTTCATCAATAACCATTAGGAACCATTTCATTTTTTTTAGCAAATCAGCATCGCTGCGTAAAATTCCGTACGAAGTGATTAGTATATCATAAGGGTTCGTCTTTTTAAGGTCGCGGTTGGAACCGTGGTAGATTTCAGCTTTTAGCAAAGGTGCAAACTTTTGTATCTCGGCCATCCAGTTGGTAAGCAAGCCGGTTGGTGCCACTACCAGAGCTTTTTCTTTATCCAGATGCCCGTCTTCCTTAAACTTTAGCAGAGAGACAATGACCTGAAGGGTTTTTCCCAATCCCATATCATCGGCCAGAACGGAACCAAATCCAATACGGGCATTGCGGTATATCCACGAGAAACCACGGTTTTGATAGGGGCGTAGTTGAGCGTTGAGCCCTTGTGGCAATGGTGTTTCATTAAAATTGGTAAGCTCGCGTATGAGATGTTCCACTTCGCTGTCGAAGGATACAGGTGCACCCTGATATTCTCCCGAAAGCGCTGCACGCATCATTTGAAAGGCCGATAGTTGTTTGGATGAGGTAAAATGTTTATAGAGTTTTTCTAGTTCGTCTTTTTCAACATAAATATAGTTTGTTTTGAATTGAACAAGGCCTTCGGATTGTTGTAGCAGTTTACGAAACTCGGCTTCATCCATAAGGTTATCACCCACGGCTACCTGCCATTCAAAATCGAGCAGCTTGTCGAGCCGCAGAAAACCTGAGCCTTTTCCTTTGCTTTTAAGTTTGACACTTGGCTTGGGTTTTAATATATATTGTAACGATTTGGGTAGTAATACGGGTATGTCGAGCAGTTGTATGGCCGGGACAATTTTCATTAAAAAAGGGGCAAAACGTCCGCTGTCCATAATTATTTCCATTTCGCCGGAAGAGTTGATGTAATTGTCGAGTCCGTCAATAAAACCACTCATTAGAGCCAGCGATTGAAGTATTTCGTAACGGCGGTGTTCAAATTCTTTGACAGTAAGCACATCTTTGAGTGATATCATATTTTTAAAAGTCCCTTCGGGAAGCTGTACGTTAATATCAACCTTGAAATGGTTGTTGCCCGTCTCTTCCACTATCAGGGCTGGTTTGGCGTCGCCCTGCGACAGGTAGAATTTTTGAAGCCAGGCCATAATGCCTCCGGCAAGTGCTTCTTCGCCGGGGTTTGTAAAGGGATAGGTAACGTTTTTAAAGAAGAGTTCCAGAAACAGATCGTTATTGAGGTCAAAGCTTGCCAGATGAACCATTTCCGTAATTAGTAATGACAATAAGTTTACGGCCCTGTCTTTATTTATGGGCTTGCTTTTTTTTCGGTCGGTACCGGTAAACACATTGGGAGGAAGTAATTCTTCGAGTTCAGAGCAAAGTTTTTTTACTTTTTTACTTAGGAGTGCAGGTAGCCAGCGTATGGAATATTCTTTATTGGGGAGTTGTACAATTTGTGGTACAATGGCACCACTGGCAGTAAGCTGTAGTGCCAGGTGCAGTGCGGAATGCAAAGCAGCGGTCGACGGTTGGTAATCGGGTGTCCGTGATCCGGAAATATGAGAAAGTTGCTGTAGGAACTCGCTTACAGTCAACTCTTTTTCGTCGGTAATGACTTTGGCTTGTAATGCTTTATCGAGAGAGAGCTGGTTGTTGGTATGGTGGTTTATATTGGATTTATCGGAATAGGCTCCAATGAAAAACTCCGGTAATGGTATTTTTCCGGTGGCAGCGCGTTGCGTGTTTTTTACTATGCGTTTTAGAGTGACCAGGTATTTGTCGCGAAAATCGGTTGCTGAAGAGGTGTAAAAAGCAGGCATTGGGGCTAACAAAGCCGTAAGAGGCTCGTGAAGCGGCTCTAGCCCTGAGAAATTTAGCTTCCGGTATGCTTTTTCTGTATTGTAAGGTGCTATTGATGTGGCTTTTTCAAATAATAAATTGTTAATGCGTGGTACTTCAGATACCTTACTGTTGATAACGATACCGGCTTTGGCCATTTCGCGGGGTAAATCAACATTGTGCAATTCGAAAACCAGAAAGGGATTATTGTCAATCTCGGTACACACCTTATAAATTACCGAGGCCAGGTGCTTGCAGGGTACTGCCCAGTCTGGACAGGAGCATTGCATTTTCAGATCGCTCCACTGCCGGGGGAATACCTTAAGGCCTGATTTCTCGGCAAGCTGTAAAACCGAGGGATCGAGTTCACGGTTAAGCAGTTTCGAAATGATTACAGGACGCAGTTTTATGTCGTTCAGGAAATTGCCCAGTTCTGGATCGAAAAATGGGGGGATGATAATATCCACATTATAGGGAGTAGCCCTACTACCTGCTACTTTGGCCTTTATATGGTTGCCGGTAATCGTGATTTTTTTTACAGCACCATTGCGAGCATAGGATGCCCCACGTGGTAAGCGGTTGCTATAATCGATGTTGCTGAGCGAATTGAGCCATTGTTGCCCCCACCATGTTTTTCCGTATTCTACTGCCATTTTTCGATTGTTTTGTGCGGAACAAATAGACTAAATTTGGCTTTAATCAGCAAGGATTGAAACACTTTTTTATAGATAGGGGTTACTGAATAATTCTTATATTATAGATATTGAATATTATACATTAGGTGATTTTGATGTGACTACAAGATTTTTTAAGCAAAAACTGACGAAACCTTGCATTTAAATCCTTCTGGGATTTAATGTTTATCGAAAAAATTCAAATATTGAGATTTCATATGCCACGGCCGGGGTCAAAATTAAAATTGCAAAAAACAATGAAGAGTTGACTTATTCAGCAGACACTAAATAAAGATCGGGATTTGTGAACAATGAGCAGGTTAAAGTTTAAGTAAATTTCCCATTCTGCCCCAAACGTTAATACTCTCGATTGGAATTTTGATGTTATCAATAATTCTTTCGTTGATTCCAAAATCTCAAATAACTCTGTTTCTATACTCTTAATTTTTTCTTATCGCCTGGTTTTATTAGGTGAATAATTAATTCAATAAACAGGAATAAAAAATAAGTAACTGATAAACAGGTTTGTGTTGATTTTGTGCAAATACTATTGATCTAAAACTCCCCCTTATTAGAATGATTGTTCGACCTCTGTTTATAACTTAAATCAGAAATTTGATAATGAAAAATAAGTTAAAATGATTAAACGAACGTGAATTTAGCCAACCAGAAAAGCGAAGAATTTAAACAGTTTAAATTAGTAATTCAATCCACTATGAAAAAACCAAATCAATTAGGGATTAAAGAAAAATCAGGGAAACTATTTCCAGTCTCTTTTCTTTTTTCAACGTTTTTAATTTGTCTGTTGCTGTTTTCGTTGGAAACACAGGCGCAACAACGAACCATAACCGGACGGGTTGTGGATAGTACAACCAATGAATCATTGCCAGGTGTGGCCGTTATGGTTGAGAATACTACCATTGGAACAATTGCCGATGTTAATGGTAGCTTTACTCTTGAGGTACCCGAGAATTCAACCATTATTGTTTCGTATTTGGGGTATATTACTCAGAAGATTCTGATTACAAATCAAACAACTCTATCCATCAGTTTAGAAGAAGATACTAAATATTTGGATGAGGTTGTGGTAGTTGGGTATGGTACTCAAAAGAAATCAGACATAACCGGATCAGTCACATCTGTACCCAAGGACCGTTTGAGTAAAATTCCCGTAACGAACGTTATGCAGGCTGTTCAAGGTGCCGTTTCGGGTGTTAATATTACTCAGGTGTCTTCAATCCCGGGCGAGGCTCCTTCAGTTCTTGTACGGGGAGGAGGTTCCATAACTGCTTCAACCGATCCTTATGTTGTTGTTGATGGTATTCCTATAACGAAAATGGGCGGCTCGCTCAATGACATTAATCCCAACGACATTGAGTCTATCGAGATATTAAAGGATGCTTCATCTGTAGCTATTTACGGTATGAATGGTGCAAATGGAGTTATTCTCATTACCACAAAACGTGGTGAATCATCCAAGCCAACCATTCGTTATTCGGGATATGTTGGTGTTGAAGATTTTGCTCATGTTCCTGAAATGTGTTCACCAGAAGAGTTGATATCTCGTTATAAAGAAGGGAATCGTATCAATGGATCTCCTATGTATCACGATCAGGTGAAATATGAATATGAAGTTGACAATTACGAAAACGGTCGAACCATTGATTGGATCGATGCCGTATCACAAACTGGTATCCAGCAAAACCACAATATTAGTATTTCGGGTCAGGGAGAAAATGTTAATTATTATGTTTCGGCAGATATTATGGACCAGAAAGGTGTTGTCAAAGGATATAACTATAAACGTTATTCAATTCGCACCAATATTGATGCTGACGTTACCAAATTTCTAAAAATTGGTACCAACTCATCAATCGTAGCTCATAATCGGGATGGCGGCCGAGCCAATTTGCTGAATGCTGAAGCAATGAGTCCTTATGCCCGGATGTATGAGGAAGATGGTTCTTATACTATATATCCAATGTTTGGTGAAACTTTATGGGCTAACCCATTACTCTCAACCACCACCAATCCTGAAAGACGCCAATTTAATGTAAATATTAACGGTTATGCCGATGTTAATTTTGGCGAAATATGGAAACCCCTAAGCGGATTAATTTATAAACTTAATGCAGGTTTCTCATACATTCCACGTCGTCAGAATAGTTATAAGGGCGAATCGGTTAATGACTTATTGGGAACCGCTGAGATATGGCATTATGAAACACAGGCATACACTGTGGAGAATATTATCACTTACGCGCGTGATATCAACGAACATCACTTCGATCTGACTGCCGTAATTGCTGCTCAGGAAAGGAATTACAATGAGAATTATGCTAAAGCCACTGATTTTGTAAATGATCAATTGGGCTGGAATAGAATGCAAGCAGGGGCAAGCTCGAATGTTAGTTCGTATGCAGATAGATATTCGGCGGCGTCACAAATGGGACGCTTGAACTATTCATTCGATAGTCGTTATCTCTTCACATTTACAGTACGACGAGATGGTTCTTCTGTATTTGCTGAGGGTGAAAAATATGGTGTATTTCCGTCTGTAGCTATTGGATGGAATCTTCATCACGAAAAATTCCTAAGTGACTTTTATGCATTGAATAATCTGAAATTAAGACTTTCATATGGTGTTACTGGTAATGAAGCAGTGAAGGTTTATAAAACATTCACGACTATGAAAGATGTACAAATTGCTTTGGGAGGTGAAACTAATATTGCTATGATCACCGATCAACTTGGGAATGCTGATCTCAGCTGGGAAAGCAAGAAAAGTTTGAATTTTGGGATGGATTTTGGATTTTTCAGAAACAGAATTAATGGTTCAATTGATGTTTATTCTGCCGAGAATTACGATTTATTACTTTCAAGGAAATTGCCTACAGCGTCTGGTTTTTCAACAGTTACTGCTAATATTGGGAAAACAGAAAGTACAGGTATGGAGCTGACATTAAACACTGTAAATATTGACAAAAGTGATTTTAAATGGAATAGCACCATTGTTTTCTCAACTAACAAAAATGAAATTGTTGAACTATATGGCGATGGAAAGGATGACCTTGGCAGTGGATGGTTTATTGGCGAACCTATTGGGGTTATTCGTGATTATAAAAAAGTCGGCATTTGGCAGGAAGATGAAATTGCCAGTGGAGAGCATTTGAACTGGGATCCTGTTGCCAAAGCGGGCGATGTTAAACTGGCAGATATTAGCGGATCCGAAGGTATTCCTGATGGAGTTATTGACGATAACGACAGGGTAATTCTTGGACAAAAAGATCCTAAATGGACAGGAGGTTTAACTAATACATTTACTTATAAGAATTTATCGTTGAATATTTTTATTCAAACCGTTCAGGGTGCCATGAGGAATAATACTCACATTGGAATGGCTTCTGATGAATTAGAACGAAGGAATAGTATGTCTGAAATTGGTTTTTGGACACCAGAAAACAAAAGCAATGAATGGCGCTCATTTAATAAGAACTCAAATCCTCATGGTTACGGATTTCCTGTTGATAAAAATTACACAAGGATTAAAGATGTTACCCTCAACTTTAGTTTTCCCCAAAAAATGATTAGTCGGGCAGGTTTTGAAGGTTTGAGTGTATATATCAGTGGACGTAATCTATATACTTTTACTGATTGGATTGGTTGGGACCCAGAAGAAAGGGATGACTCAAGAGGATCTGGAGATTGGGAAATTAATTATCCAAGTGTGAGAACTATTGTTTTAGGTATTAATCTTACATTATAAAAGTAAAGTTATGAAACTCAATAAACTTATAATAATATTCACGGTGGCTTTGTTCGTTATTTCTTGTAGTGATGAATTTCTGGAAGAAAAGCCCTTTTCTTCCTATGCACCGGAAACCTTATCTGATGATGCAGGTGTTGAGGCTGCTTTGAAGGGCCTCCATTATACATATGGCCAAATGTGGACCTGGTCCGATCAACAAGGATGGTTATGCCTTTGGCAGGTTGGTACTGATGTGTGCTCTCCTGGGGGGGTTCAGGGAGTTGAAATTCCTTTTTTCAAATATGAAGATCTGAATGCTGAGAATAGTGGCGTAAGTTACATGTGGGAAAAATGCTTTAGTATAATTAATAATGCCAATAATGCATTAAAAGCAATCGGTGAAGATGGTGATCCGGTAAAAATTGCTGAAGCTAGGTTTTTTAGGGGTTATTCTTACAATATGCTGGCAACACTTTATGGCGATGTGCCTTTGTTAATAGAGCCAACTTCTTCAGCAAGAACAGATTTGGTGCGCACTCCAATTATTGAGGTTAATGAACAAATAGTGCAGGATTTGGATTATGCTGTTAAAAATCTACCCGATATTGATGCGGTTGTAACCGAAAGTCGAGCAAATAAATACATGGCCATGCAATGTCTGGGAGAAGTTTATCTTCGAATTGGCGAGCCTGATTTAGCCGACCAGGTATTAACTTTAATTATCCAAAGCACTAAGTTATCATTAGTTGAGAACCGTTATGGTATTAAAGCTAATAAGCCTGGAGATTATTTTAATGATATGTTTACATATGGTAATCAGAGGCGTTCACAGGGTAATACGGAAGCTATCTGGACATTTGAGCTGGAATATACTAAAAATGTTGCTGGTGGGTTTACCAATGCCCCCCAACACCGAAGGGTTTGGGTTCCTGCCTATCACAATATACCGGGCATGGCTTATTCTGTTGATGATCCTGATGAAGGCATAATCAGCACTTATGGTGGACGTGGAAATGGTCGGATGCGTCCGAGTAACTGGGTAAAGTATCAATTGTATGAAGAAGGTGATATCCGTAACTCTGAATATAATATTACCCGGCAGTTCCATTATAATAAACCAGACTGGAGTGCTACCATTGGAATTAATGCTAATGGGTTTCGTGTATCAGCCGATTCTCCGGATGCTGTCGAAACCAGATTAGTAAAGACAGGCGATCCTGTTGTGGTTGCAGTCGGTGATACTTTGGAATCAATGTTTCCTTATACCAGGAAGTGGGATTCTTTTGATCCGGATGATGCATGGGGATGGACCTGTATAAAAGATTTTCCTATAATGCGTTTAGGTGAAACCTATCTGCTTAGAGCGGAAGCCCGTTTTAAAAATAGTAATCCTGGAGGAGCCGCAGAAGATATTAATATTTTGCGTGATCGAGCCTTTAAAAATGCTCGTTTGGAAAGTGGAAATGCAGATATGGGGAGAGTTAGTGAATCAGAAATTTCTCTAAATTTTATTCTGGACGAACGTGCTCGTGAGTTATTTGCAGAAGAAAACCGCAGAATGACACTAATGCGAACTGGAACATTAATAGAACGTGCTCAGATAAATACTGATAGTTCAATAAAAGGAACTATCAGTGGATTAAATCAAAGGATTAATTTATTTCCTATTCCACTAAGTGAAATTCAAAGAAACAGTGAAGTTCTTTGGGAGAATAATCCTGGATATAATTAATTCTATTTAATGGATTAAATTGATATTTAGGAGCTGATTATATTCGTGGCCTGTTAATTAATTCTAGCAGGCCACTTAAAGATTTTTTATCTAGTTGGAAATAGTATTGTCGAATTAGGTTATGATCAGTTCCCTATTATTGTTCCTTTTGTAAATGTAATACATTTAAAACTTGCTTAATTTAAAAATATGAAAAACCATTTTCAAGAGTTTAACTTTAATTCATTTTTGAATTTAAAATTTCTTTCCTTTTTTTGTGTTTTTGCTGTCCTTTTTCTATCAGGGTGTAAAGAAAAGGACTTTGACTATGAAGATTCAGTTTCGCTTAAGGGAGGTGTTAAGGCTTATTTCCCTTTAGATTTTGATTGGGAAGATCCAAATTTAAATTGGATGCCTTATCCTACTAATACAATTAATCCTCCGTGGGTAGGTTTAGGAAGTTTGTATTCAAATGTGGACCCAGATGTTCTTACTGATATAAAAAAGTCTGATGGCTGGGTTTTAGTTTATAATACTTTTAATACAGAAAGTGCTGTGCCAAACCCCTACTTTATTTTGTATAATAAATATAGGGGAATAATGAGAGTATTTCTTTATTTAAATAATGTTGACAACATTACTGCTTCAAGTTATTTACAAGATGGCATTTTTTCGTATAATTATAGATTTCTAAATTTTGGAGGATCTGCTGTAGTAGATGCTGATAATATCAGTTATAGGGTTGATAAGATTGAATCAAAGCCCAGAGATGGATCTATGCCATTTACACCTAATAGGTGGTATATGTTACAATATGAAATGGCTTATGATCCTTTTTTAATACCATCGACCTCACCCAATCCTCCTCAATTCAGTTTTTATGTAAACGCAATAAATATAAATTCTGTTAAGCTTGATGGTGGTCAGGAAGGTACGTTAAGAGGAACAATTGGTTCATCATCTTCTTCGAACATTTTTTCAACTATAGCTAATAATTTAGCTAAACCATTAGGTTCAGGAGTGCTAGCTGCGGTGGGTAGTAATTTTTTTGAAAATCATTACGATCCCACTTATGGATTGGGAATGACTGGGGTCAATAATAATTTAGGATTAGCAAATGATACTTTTGAAAAACTTCAGGAAGGAGTTAATAATGCATTAACAAAATCAGCAAGTAGTCTACCTGGTGGAGTTATAAATATTTTAAGCGCAATAATTGGTGGAAATAATAATAATCAACAGACTATAAGCTTAAAATTATCAACAAAAATCAGTTTAGCAGGAACCATTTCTAGTAATTCAACTTTTATAGCTCCTACATCTTTTTATATACCTGGAAGTATCAAGCCTAATGCTAACGGAGGTTATAATGCTCAGCACTATATTCCATTATATAATAAGCCTTTGGGGGTTTTTAATATATCAAATGTTCCAATAGTCATAGTTGAGCTTACTGACCATTCACATTCAAACCCAGATGGTTCGTTTATTCAAAGTTTTGCAGGTGTTTATACGCTCGATATGAATTCATTTCAAGTATTTTGGAATCCTGAGATAATAAACAATGCGACAATATCAAATGTTAACTACGAAATTTTAGTACCAGTTGAATTGGCTAGTAATACAAATACTTCTATGAAAATTTCTAATCCAGAGGGACGAATTGAAAGTCCGGCTGGAGCATTTCATGATAAGTATATCGCGAGTCTGAGTCCTCTATCAATTACTAACCAAAATTGTTATAGAGAATATGGTATATTACTTCGTATATCGTTTAATGTAAATCCTCATGACGGCAGTCCTACGAGTACAATTGTCAAAACATTTAAAACAAATACTATTGTTTCTTATAATAATTTTTAGTTATAGATCAATATTTCCCTAAAGAAATAAACCATCTATGTTTTGCCTTTTTGATAATGGGATGATAAACAATCAAAAATGTGAGCTTGTGTTATTTAAGAAGTAGATCTCCTTTATTAATATACCTGTTTAAAGATGAAGTCACAGAAGTTTCTTTTTATCGGAAAGTGTCTGTCTGGCTTTCTGCTGCAAGGAACCAAAGGTGGCATTGCAGAGTAACTTGTTTTGTTGGTAACTTTTTAGCAATACTTTTAGGCATGGGTTTATTGTTGTATAATTTCGGAAAATATAGTCTTGTGTTTCTCATGTTGGTTGTATATGGGTACTGCCAGGCTCTAAATGAGGGTAATGATCCAAAGAAGGGCGGTGATACCCTGAATTTCGAGAATTCGTACTCTTCTTCTTCAAAGAAGGCATACTCCAATTTTCACCCCGGCCAGTTATGGTTCGATAATCAGGGTAATCATATCAATGCTCATGGTGGCGGAATTCTTTTCCACAATGGAAAATATTATTGGTTTGGCGAACATAAAGGTGAAAAATCCAACGCTGCCTGGGTGGGTGTTAATTGTTATTCTTCGGATGATTTGTACAACTGGAACAAGGAGGGCGTGGCTCTTGCGGTAGACAACGACGTGAAGAGCCCCATCACCAAAGGTTGCGTAATAGAGCGCCCCAAGGTTATCTTTAATGAAAAAACAGGGAAGTTTGTGATGTTCTTTCATCTGGAGCTGAAAGGCAAAGGGTATTCAGCGGCTCAGGTGGGCATTGCCAGTAGCGATGCTGTTACCGGCCCTTACAATTTTATCCGGTCGTTCAGGCCCAACGCCGGCCAATGGCCGATAAACCTGAGTGAACACCAACAAAGGTTAACAGCCCAACCCGCCGATTTTAGCAAGTGGTGGACCGATGAGTGGCGCAAGGCTGTAAAAGATGGCCTGTTTGTGCGGCGTGACTTTGCCGGTGGACAAATGTCGCGCGATATGACCCTTTTTGTTGATGATGATGGTAAAGCTTACCATATCTATGCATCGGAAGAAAACCTCACCCTGCATCTGGCTTTGTTATCGGACGATTATATGAGCCATACCGGAAAATATATCCGCATTGAACCCGGAGGACACAATGAAGCACCGGCTATCTTCAAAAAAGACGGATGCTATTTTATGATTACCTCGGGTTGTACAGGGTGGGAGCCCAATGCAGCCCGTTTGCTGGTGGCAGATAATATTTGGGGCCCCTGGGTTTTATATCCAAATCCATTTGTTGGAGAGGATGCTGAAACCACATTTCATTCGCAGAGCACTTTTATTTTGCCTATCCAAGGCCGTGAGGATGCATTTGTTTTTATGGCCGACCGCTGGCGTCCTCAAAACCCCATTGATGGTCGGTATATTTGGTTACCCTTACAATTTGAAAACGGGCTTCCGGTTTTGAAATGGCTTGATAAGTGGAGTCTCGAGGAACAGTATTAGAAATACCCAATCAGCTTAACGAACCGGTCTCCTTTGGCCGGTTTTTTGCATAGGAATTCCTTGTGGCGATTTCGTATGAAGCTTGCATGTGTTTTATCAAAATAAAACGCCAAAATACAAGTTTGTGCTAGTGTCATTTGATAAGCTTATTAATCAGTTTTATGATATTAATGATATGGCTAGATCAAAGATTGCCATCATTTTTTTATTGATGAAACTGTGCATAAATCAGGTGTTTTGCAACTTTTTTTTTAAAAAAGAGTATACATCTCAATAATTGTATATGATTGTAAAAATCATAGTTGTAGTGCATGAATATTTGACTGAATATTAGGTTGTTATGTGTCGGTGTTGTTTAGATCAATAATTTGCACTAATGTCAAATCAAATGTGAATTGGATTGATTAGGATGTGAATTTGAGTTACCCTTGGGGGTTAGAGGTAGAGCGAAGGCGAAGCTTCATAGTTGACTTGACACAAAGTACACTCTTTACCGCTCTTTCGCCACTCTGTGGCTGGGTGGTTTTCAGGAGGTTAAGCAGTACATTCTTTACAAGGGAAAAGAAAACCCTTAGCGTTCTTTAGTCACCTGGTGGCTGTGTGGTTTTAGGAGGTTAAGCAGTATATCCGTAAAAAGGGAAACTAAGGGTGAGTGTCAGGGACATGATAAAGCTAATTACATACTTAATAAAACGATATTAAGTTATTTGCTATGATTTTAATAGTTTGTAATTACAATTTATAAATTTAGTTTACTTTTAGTAACTTGACTAATAAGTAAAATATATTGTTATGTTTTTTCTATATGAGATGTTTTTATAATTTAAAAGATAGAGCCTGTTTAAAGAAGTGGTATCTAAGTAATAAATTATTACTTCAGGTATTTATTACTCTGTTTTTGTTTTTACAGGGCTTTTCTATTACAGCTAATAATGGGTCAAGTTTGAATGAGGAAGCTATAAATAATTTTTTCATTGACGAGTACCAATTGATATTAACAACTCCAGTTAATAATATGGCTTTTGATCCTGGCACAAACTCAGTGTTGGTTCAATGGCAATGGGAAGCATTAATACCTTCGGGCAATTATTCGTTTGTTGTAGAATATTTGGTTAATGAAAGTTTATTTACAAGTGAGGAACTTTCATCGGCTATTAATAGTTATATAATAGCACCGTTAAATAATGGAAGTAGAGTTAGTTGGAGGATTTGTAGTACTCTTGAAGATAATTCACAGGTATATTCATCCTGGGCAACGTTTTATATTTTGAGAGGAAGTCCAATATATGTAAAGCCTGGTGCTGTTGGGGGTGGAACTTCATGGAACAATGCAATTGACCTTCAGGGAGCCCTTGGCATGGCAATTTATGGTGATGATATTTGGATTGCAGCTGGGGAGTATAGGCCTACTCAAACAACCGATCGCTCTAAATATTTCGAAATAAAGGAGGGTGTTTCTTTATATGGAGGCTTTTTAGGTTCAGAACTTACGCTTAACGAACGAAACTGGGAAAATAATCAAACCATTATCAGTGGAGATATTGGAGTAGCAGGAGTTATGTCGGATAACAGTTATAATGTTATTCGAATGAACGGTAGCTTAGGGTATCCCATTACTGAAAAAACAATACTGAATGGACTTATCATTGAAGGTGGCTATGCCAATGTTTTGTCGGGTAACCTCGAGCGTGGTGCTGCTTTATTATTAAGCTATGCTTCACCTTTAGTGGTTAACTGTAATTTTAGAAATAATTATGCCGAGAATTATGGTGGGGCAGTCTTTGGAAATGTCTCTTCATCGGCTGCTTTTTACAATACCATTTTTTCGGAAAATAGTGTTCAAACATATGGAGGGGCAGTATTTGCCGGTTCTCCTATGAAATTTGTAAATTGTGTTTTATACTCCAATCAGGCAAACAGCAGGGGAGGAGCCATCAATGGACCAGATGCTCCAAACAATGTTTATCTATATAATTCAATAGTATGGGCAAACAAGTCTGGTTCCAATCCACAATTGTACAATGCTATTGTGGGTTACTCTATTGTTGAGGGAGGTTATACCGGGGTGTCTATGTTGAGTAGCGATCCTCAGTTTGTGGATCCTCAGGCTTCTGATTTCAGAATTAATTCACATTCTCCGGCTCTTGAATCAGGTAGTAATACTTTTGTTCCAGCCTGGTTAGAGGTTGACTTTTCCGGGGAAAATCGTATTGAGGGAGCTCAGGTTGATATAGGTATTTATGAAGGTGTTACCGATGTTCCCTTCCCGTCTCTTCCTGTTGAGGATCATCTTTTTGAGTCAACGGTTAATTCGGTTGATTTAGAATGGAGCTGGGATATAACTGTGCCGGCAAATATAATAAGCTATTCTGTTGAAGTTTTTATTAATGGAGCATTTGAAGCCAGGGTAGATAATCTTATAGGGTTTAAATATACCCTTACGGGACTGAGCCCTATTGATCGTGTTACATGGAGAGTAGCAGGCGTAACAAATGCAGGTGATGTTTTGTGGTCGCCATGGACTAATTTTGCTATAAAACGCGATTGTCCGTTATATGTAAAAGAGGGAGCCTCAGGCATGGGTAACTCATGGGCGGATGCTACTTCTATTTACGATGCGTTTAGCATGGCTGCATGGGGCGATGAAATATGGATTGCTGCAGGAACTTATAAAACCACAGAATCAACTGATCGTTTAGTATCCTTCGAGATAAAAGATGGAATTAAGGTTTATGGTGGGTTTGCTGGTACCGAGAGTTCTGTTGAAGAGCGTGATATTATGGCTAATCCTACAATATTAAGTGGTGAGATTGGAGATCCGGGTGTTTTATCAGATAATAGCTGTCATGTAATTAAGGCTACAGGTACAACTAGTGATCCAATAACTGGAGCAACCATAATTAACGGTATTATCCTGGAAAAAGGATATGCCGATATTAATGCAGGTGATAACCAGTATGGGGGCGGTTTATATCTTATTAGTGCCAGTCCGTTGGTTGAAAATGTTTGGATACGAGAAAACTATGCCAGTTACCGGGGCGGTGGTGTTAATGGAGATGCCACTTCAAATCCTGTTTTCGGGAATGTTATTTTCAGTTATAACGAGTCGGGGGATAATGGAGGAGGGGTATATTCGAATGCGTCGATGCTCTTTTATAACTGTTTGTGGTATAAAAATTATTCAGGTTATTATGGGGGAGCTGCCTGTGCTTCAACAAATTACACAACTCTTGTTTATAACTCCATTTCCTGGGGGAATACGGCATTTTCTAATTACAATGATTTTCGTTACCTTCTGGTAAGAAGTTCTTTGGTGCAAGATGGTTCGGGTTTAGCAAGTCTCACCGGAGATCCTTTATTTATTGATGCTGATGCGGGTAATTTTATGTTGCCTATAGAATCACCGGCATATAATTCGGGTAATAATCTGTTTGTGCCAGCCTGGCTGTCAACAGATTTTGCAGGAGATCAGCGAATCATCAGTGATATAGTGAATATGGGTCCTTTTGAAATGGAGTATATTCCCAATTCATCGCCAACAATTACTGACGATGCTGATGATTTAGTTCTTTGGCCTAATCCTGTCAAAGCAGGAGAATCAATTACAGTAATGGTTGGTTCTTCAGAAGGGCTTTCCTCTATGCTGCTAATGGATGTTTCAGGAAAAACAATAATGAAAGAATCTGATTTGGGCGAAGAATCTATTGTTATTAGGCCAATAAATTATAATCCGGGTGTTTATATTGTTTTAGTTGAATGTGCAAATGGCTCTCGCATCGTTGGGAAGCTTATTGTTCAATAAGCCTTTTTTTAGTTGTCAAAATTAAAAATGCCTGATCGACCTAAGTCCAGGGTCTGCAATCTTTGAAGCTTTTTGGAGGAATTCTCTATCTTTGTTTTTAACATAAAACTTTGAGATATCAATTGAAATGCCTAATTCCTGGTTATTCAACTTGTTGATACTATTATTAAAAGCAGGGAAATCATAAGAATATGAAATTGCAATGCTTTTGTTGATCTGAAAACCAACAATAGCAGCAATGCAGTTTTTAACCCTATAAGATGCAGCAATATTTACATAATCCTTAAAGAAGAATTGAGCACTAAAATCGTAAGTGTTTATATAATATTGAGAGAATCTTGATAAAGTAGCAAGTTTTAATGCTAGTCCGTCGGCGAACTCTTTTTTTACTCCGGCAGTAAAAAAAAGTTTATATCCTAAATCCAACGTTGCATTATTTGCTTGTGGGTAGTTGATTTTAGAGGGTATTATTTGAGGAGCTGAAATTCCGATATAAATATCAGGAGTAAAAAAAACAAACCCGGTTCCAATTACCGGTTTAAATTTATTTTCAATATTTTCTGCAAAATGCGGATCGTTTTCTTCAATAATATCCAATTTATTAAGACTTATCGAATAATTGTCAATACCGGCATTAATGCCCATCGATAAAAAAGCCCAGCGATTAATTCGTAATAAATACGAATAAGTAAAACTAAAACTATTATAGGCAACAGGACCAGCCTTGTCTGAAAGAATATAACCTCCAATTGAAGCTTTTGTTGAGTTTATTGGTGAGTGAGCATTAGCATAATAGGTTCTAGGGGCTCCATCAAAGCCCATCCATTGTTGTCGGGTTAACACATCAATTGCCAGAGAGTTGCGATTACCTGTGAATGCCGGATTTATTATTATTGGATTATTGAGGTATTGCGTAAATATGTGTTGTTCTTGAGCATTTGCAATAAAAAAAACACAAAGTAATATGCATGTAATATAACTTTTTATAGAAAAACTCAGCTTATTTACGTGTTCCATATCTTTTGGTACTTTCTTTTTATCGACTCAGGTAAATATAACCTTTGATGTTTTCATTAGGATCCATTACTTTCAGAATGTAATAATATACACCTGAAGCAAGTTTTTTCCCTTTTTGTGGTCCGTAATTCGATATCCCGTCCCATTCTTTAAATTGAGGATTCTGATAAACAACTGTACCATTTCGGGTTAATATTGTAATGGAACAATTATTTAAGTTCTTAATTCTTGGGATGTAAAATGTGTCATTAATTCCATCTCCATTGGGTGAAAATCCCTGAGGAATTATTGTCCCCATATTTATATTGCTTGAATGTGCAAAAAGCTTTGCTATGCTGCAATCTCCTTCATTATCGCAGATCTGGTATGATAATGAGTCCAATCCGGTAAAAGAGGTTGTGAATTCTGTTTCAATTTTTAAATCAGATGTAACAATAGATGAACCGAATTTAAAATCATAGATTATACTAAGCGATAGGGGTAAATCAAATAAGTAAAGATCGTTTCCCAGAATATCAAATATTGATTTTTCTTGATAGTTAATCTTTAACGTATCGTTTTTTGCCTCGGGTTTAAAGTCGAAACTCAATACTTCAATTGATATTGAAGCACTTCCACAGCTGCCCAGATTATTACAGACTTCGTACTTAATTATGTCGTCTCCAACAAAATTATAATCAGGAGAATACAATATTGTATTTTCTTTGGTTTTTGTTGCGCTTCCGTGTGTAGGGGCAGTTGTTATACTAAGACTCTTTATTCCTGAATCGAGTCCGTAGTCATTATTAAGTATATTAATACTAATGGAATTATTTTCAAACATTATTATAATGTCGTTATTGGCCGTAACTACATTTTCGTCACTTAAGAAGTTTGTTTTTACAGGTTCTGGTAATGTTGCTGTTAAATTAATAGCAACAGAAAATATTGCGACTTGTGTTATTGTTTTTATAATCAGTTTTATGTTAGATAATATCTCAAATACGGCTTTCATTCATTGATTTTTTTAACAATGATAATAAAAAATTATGACTATCGGATTTTTTTTCCAGACGGTAAGGAATTGAAATGTATTTTTGCGCATTCGGCCCCGATCAAGCGAGTTGTATATAACTAGTTCAGGCCACTTTGTGCGATGCAGAGGTGCATATAAACTCAAACCAAAACTTTTTTTGTTAATCTATCATAATTCCGATATTCATATAAAGAAATAAACGATAAATATCTCTTCAATATTATTTGACCTGTTTAATAATTTCAATTTTATTGGTTTGATCGCCTTCTTTTATGATTAACAAAATATGTAAATTAAAGAAATTTGAGAAATCCGTATGTCAGTTATTCATTTGTTATTTCCCGGGGCATATACCACACAGTTATGAAACTTTAAATTTTCAAGTAAAAAAACTTTTTTAGGTGTATATTGTTGATTATTTTTTAATTAAACACCAATTGTTACTCAATAAATGTAATTTACGCTGAATGATTTATTCGATTTCAGTGATTCTTATAATCAATGTGTTTTAATTAATTAGGTGAATCAAGGTTTACTATTTTAAGTTCTCAAAATATTTGTTAGTTTCCTAAAAAAATATTTCGTATTATAGTTTCAACTTACCTTTATGTTGTTTTTTCTCTTTAGCCGAAACATTACCTAACCCATCCGAAGCTTCACTGCAAGGAACTGCATCGTTATCACGATTATTGCAAAATCTAAATCCTATTACAAGCTGCATGGCATTTCCATAATGTTTACGGGCTGAGGTGGTACCCAATTGATACTCCAGGCCAACACTAAGGCTCTTGTAAATAATTCCACCTGTTGCAGCAAATCCCAAATCTTTCCCCAAATCGCTATCCATAGTTCTTCTATATGCAATAATTCCCCAAAAAGATAAATCTTCTGATAAAGTTGGTATTTGCATTTTTAAATTCAGATCGAGTTTTCTATCATTTTGAGAATTGAAACGGTAATAAGCTATTGGTTCAACGTATAGGTCTCTGTTTGGAAATTTAAATGTTCTGGAAGCAAAAAAATGCCAATCCTTTGATAAATCAGGCTCTTCCACCGAGTTGTCATACATTTTATTGTTTTGTGGAAGTATATTTGTAATTGAGAATCCGGTTCTAAATTTGTTCATTTGAAAAATAAAACCAGCATTAAGGTTAAAACCTGTTCCGCTTTCAACTCCTCCTGTTATTGATGGGTCAACAGCCGCACTCCCTCCTGAGAACTCTGATTCATCTAAAGATGTTTGTTCAACAAGGGCTGATAACCCAAAGGATAGGGTTGTATATCCTCTCTTATTTTCTTTAAGTGTTACTTTTGATGAAAAGGTTTGTTGCAGACTCATTTTTTTATTAAATCCGTTTCTATCATTATAGAAATATGTACCTGATCCAACATTTTTTCCCAGTGGAGCCTGGAATGATAAAAGCTGTGTTGAAGGGGCCAGATCTGTTCCAAACCATTGTTTTTGAAAAAACCCGTTTACTAAATAACAATTTGGACTTGAACCGGCGTTAGCCGGGTTCATTAAAAATAAATCATAAATGTATTGGTTGGTAATAAAATGTCTTTGTCCAAAACTAATATTTACCAAGAAAACAGATAAAATGATAATTATAAATACTCGTAATTTCATTCTTATTATTTTTAAGTCTTAAGAGGTTTAATTTATTAGAGAGTGTTACAGAAAAATAAAATGTAACACTCTCTTTTGTTTTATCTCTTTAGGCTTACATTACCTTTTAGAAACTTGTTTAAAGGATAAAGCTGGATAACATACCAATAATCATCTGATGATATGGGTTGGTTCATATATGTTCCATCCCATGGTGGTTCAGATGCCAAAAACTTAGTGATTAGTTTTCCGTATCGGTCATAGATAAATATTATTGCCTCGGGAAACCGTTCTATTCCATCAATGACCCACTCATCGTTTACTCCATCAGAATTTGGAGTGAAAAAATTGGGAACTTCAATATCAAATTCCGATGAAAGAGAAAACGTGGTAAATGTTTCACATCCTTTGTCATCAGTCAGAATTATGGTGTGTTCCCCTGCAAATACCTTTTTAAAGGTGTTTTCCGTTTGGGAAAGATTGGAATCTAATGAATAGGAAAATGGTTGAGTTCCCTCATTAGGATCGGTCAATACAGTGATCTGGGCATAGTAAGTCGAATCAAGACCGGTAATAACGGGTAATGAGAAGTATTTTACGTTAAAGGTATCAGTTTTTGTAAAACACCCATCAAATACTTCAACAATATGTTCTCCGGGAGTATTAACTGTTAAATATTGGTCGGTCAATGCATTATTTTTGTTCCACCTATATGTTAGAATTTCATAAAGAGTCTCTATATTATTATAATTTAAGTATGTATGAGTTCCTGCATCCATTATAACATCGTCATTAGCACAAGCTTCAAAATCACCTCCGGTTTCATATTCTGGTTCCATTGCATAAGTGATGATTTTAGAATCCATGCCCCAACAGTTATATTCATTTCTGACTTTTACAATATTCACTGTATCCAGCAAGTTTCCTTCAATGATACGTGCCGTTGAGCCTGTATGCCACAGGTACTCTTCATAACCTTCGGGAGCTTCAATGGTTACCGGATAGTTGAATGGGCAAATAATGTCGTCTACTCCAATGCTAAAGGTCGGTATTGGCCACCAAATAATGTTTATTGCGTCTTTAGCCTCACATCCGTTATCGTCGACTACTCTTACCGAAAAAGCTCCATCCATTACTGTAATTGATGGTTCGTTTACCACACCGTTTGACCAATATATTTCAGGGAAGGTTCCAACTGTTAGGGTGGTTAATTGGCCTGCACAGAACTCTTTGTCATCACCAATATTAACTATTGGCAATGCGTTGGCTGTAACAGTAACTTCATCGTAGGTTGAACAATTATATTCGTTCCATACTACTAAACTGTATATCCCGGAAGTAGTAACGGATATTGAATTTGTCTGATTATCGCTGGTATTGCCGTTCCATTCGTACCGGGTAAAGGTGGGATCAGTATCAATAGCAATTACTGCATTTTCGCATTTCGGGCCATCAGCGCCAAGGCTGAATACTGGTGAAGGTAATTTGGTCAGCTCCATGGAAGCAGTGCTCATACAACCTTCATCTCCATTAGCATAATACATTGGGTTTTTATCTCTGATGGTTAAGGTATGCGTCCCCCCTTCTGTTACTGTTAGTGGAGTGTTTATGGCATTAGCATCCCATTGGTAACTAATGATCTCTGACAACAGCTCAGATGGAAGGGGCTGAGTATAGCTGATATTATCGCAGAAGGAAACATCTTCAAGATTAATTTCAGGTGTTTTGTAAAATTCAGCTGCAGCTTCTTTTGTTCTGAAACAACCCATTTTATCATAAACAGTAACCTTATAGGTACCTTCGTTTGTAGTTGTGTATGAGTCGGATGTGTAATTTACGTCGTGCCACCAATATACCCTGTCTTTATCATGTTCCGGATCGCCCAGTAATCCTGACTGGTAGTCAGCTACTTCCAGTACCAGATTGTCGCCTGGACAAGCTTTAGCATCAAAGAATGTGAAGTCGGGTCGTGGAATTGTTTGAATTTGAACATCTTCACCCTGTGCATAACATCCATTGGCTTGTTTAGCAATTACAGTATATGTTCCATTTTCCGTGACTTCCAGGTATTTATTTTTTTCACCCGGTAATAACACGTTGTCTTTATACCATGAGTAATCAGTAAAATCTCTGCCATTGTCTTCCAATATATTTATTCTGAGAGTATCCCCCAGACAGAGTTTGGTGAAATCGCGGCCATCAAGCAATGTGATAATTGGCATGGGTAAAATTTCCAGATTAAAAGTGCCATCTACATTACAACCGTGATTATCAGTTGCATTGATGTAATAATGCCCTTGATGAGTGCTTTGAAAAGCGGTTTCTACTGAAAGGATGTTATTATTGGCACTTGGGTTTCCGGAGGTTCCAATGGACACTTTATCGGCTACATTTCCAGTAGCAGAATAAGCCCATTGATAGTTTGTGAAATTATTGTCAATTGCAATTTCTAAGTCAAGGCTTGCACAAACGGATGTATCGGCTCCAAAAGAGAAAACTTGTTCGTTATACCATTCAAAAACAGCAGTTGCTTTTGCTTTACAATTATATTCATTTGTAACTTCAACCCATACATCGTTGTTTGATTGGTTAAGAGTTAGTGAATTGGATGTACTCCCGTCGTTCCACAGATACGATGAATAACCGTTTAATGTGAAGGTATGTGAACTTCCGGGACAACTTGCAAAATCAGTCAGAGATACTACCGGTAATGGTCTGACGTTAATATCCTGCGAGTAGGATTCACTACAAAGCTCAGGACTTATAACGGTTACTGTGTAGTTGCCTGTTACTGTAGGTTGAATAAATGGATTGGTCTCGCCGGGTAATTCGGCTCCATTTAACGACCATTGAAAGGAGTGTTCCTCTTCAGGATTAACAAGGCTTATAGTTTCACCAATACAAATATCGTTACCGGTTAAATCCCATGTTATAACAGGAATGGCATTAGCAACAACGTTAACTGTGTTTTTAGATGCGCATCCCAGTGGATCAGTAATGGTAAGTGATAATTCGTACGATTGCCCGGCTTCCGGAACAAAAGAGTAGCTATTTGTGTTGTTATCAATGGGCGACCATTCAAAAGTATAATCATCATCAAAACCAGTAATTTCAAAATCAACAGTTTCGCCAAAGCATACTTCTCTGTCTTCTCCAAGGGTAAAGTCAGGAGAAGAATATTCCACAAATAGATGGTCTGTAGCCTGACATCCTACATATTGCATCTCAACCCAGTATTCACCGGTTTCTTCTGCTATGATAGATGTACCTGTTCCTAAAAAAGTTGGTCCATTTGTTTCATCATCGTAATACCATTTTAAATCAGTTGCACCCTCTTGATTTGTAGTAAGTATTATTTTTTCTTCTTCATTTTCAGTAAAGCAGGCCATTGAAGGGCCCTTAATTCTAATACTATTATACGAAGAGAAATAGCCGTAACTCATACTTGCTCCATTGGCATCGAGTACACTTAAGTGGAATAATCCGTTATCGTTTTTGATAGTATAGGGTTGCGTTCCTAAATCCATGTTTTCAACTGCAGCATACCATGCATTATCCGATAATGGATCTCCACCTGCAGATCCCGAAACATATTCCCAGTCCAAGTTATTTATGCGATTTACATCAACACTTCCGTCGGAGTCATCTCTAATAGTAAAATGACCAAGATTTTTTTTCTGTGTCAGAATTTGAACGGCAAAGAGGCCCTCATAGATACGAGCAAAAGTTACACTTTGGGATCCGGTACAGTTAATATTGGGAAGAATGGCACTGCCTATTTCATATTTTACACTTGCAAATTGATATACATAAACTGGATTACTAGACGTAATATATATAGCTTGGCCAGTAATATCAAACTCCTTATACTCACCTTCTTGCAGTGTGGCCAAAGGAGCACCGTTTATAAAAACAGAAGTATTATCCTCGGTTGCCAGAATAAAGACTTTTTGTCCCGTATTTTCGTATGTTGAAATATTATATAAAGTATTTATTGCAATATATTCTGTACCAATAAGTGGTAAAGGAATAAGTTGATCACCCACTAAGTCATAGTGTCCCGGTTTTGGAGTACCTGATAATGAAACAGGGTGAGCTATTGAATCATCAGAAATGGTAACTGCAATTGGTTTTGTTGAGGTAATGTGCGTTCCTCCTAAATTTCTGGCTGTAGCTTCCGTTGTTGATCTTAAACAATAAGTTTGACCTTTGTTTAGAGTTATAGTGAATGTGCTTCCTGCCTCATGCCCTATTGTTCCGCTTGGCAAATCATTAACATCATCAGTAACTTTAATAGTAACCTGGGTATTATCTTCGGTTGCAACTATGTTAATTTGTTCAGCAGCTGGTTCTGTAAAGTTCCAGTTATAATAAACATTCTGCGATGGAACATAAAAATCTGTGCCAAGGGCGTTAACTCCTTTAAGGTTGAATCTGTCAGGATTATTTCCATTGGCAATCTCATAATAAACTGAAATGTCTACATCAGATTCAATTAGTAATCCTTTGTTAAAAGGAGTACCTGGAGTCCATCCTGTCCAATCGGAAGGAGTCTCGAGAGTTCCATTTTCAATGGCTGTGAGTGCAGCCCCGGTAAATTCATGATATACCTGCTGATTAGCTGGAACAGATAGATAAATTGGACTAAAACCTGGATTAGCCGGCATCGATATTTTTACTTTGGCAGCATTGTCGAATGCTGTAATCCTCAATATAGCAGGCGTTTGACTATGCTTTATTGTTACCTCAGGAGCAACAAACCAAAAGGTTCTATCAACCTGAGCCGATGTTTGAAAGGACTTAAAAAATAAAAGTCCAACTAAAACAATCAATAGTTTAATTCCTGATCTCATGGTAGATGTTTTTATTATTGGCTATGTGTTTAGGTCCATTTTTTATTTATATTTTAATGGATTTTTTAATTTTGCAATTATACCTAATTTTTAACTTTTAATCTTCATTAAAAAGAAAATATCATCCAATTTATACATGGATATGTAAACTGTAATGAATAAAAGAATAAGAAATAATAATGCTTTTAAATATGAAAAATGAACTATTTAAATGTTTATACTTAATTGCTTAGGATTATGTTACATTTCTCGCATATTTTATGTAATTGCAATAAGGGGCAAAAAAAAAAATAATGATTATTTTTCTGTTATTTAGTTTTTTAAAGGAATAATTTGAGAAATATATTCTGGCATCTGTTTTTATTTTGTTTAGTTAATTTAAAATAATAGATGAGTACCACGAGGGAACAATCATTTTTTTTTATATTCCCGCTTAGGGATAAACTTTTTTTCTAAAAAAAACACCTTTTAATCTCGTGATCATATTTCATTTTGTGGTCTTAATCAGTTTTCTTTATAAATATTATTGCTCCTGCAATAGGTTTTTATAAATTGCCACTGTTTTTATTCCTTAATTTCGAATGAATATTGAAAAGTGAAATAATTAGTTTATGAGTATAAATATTATATTGCTTACAACCAATCTTAAAAATATATCAAGCAATAGAAAATATTATTCTTATCAGGTAATATGTTTATACTAAATAAATTAGCTCAAAGAAAATAATAATGGGACTTGGTTATTAGATGTAATAAAATTGTGTGAACTAAACATTTGAAAATAAAACAATTAATATAATGATAGTCTTAAAATTTGGTGGAACTTCAGTAGGTTCTGCAGAAAGTATACAAAAGGTTAAAGAGATTATTGAAGCTATTGACGATCAGGTTGTTGTGGTGGTTTCTGCTGTTGGAGGCATAACTGATCGATTAATATTGGCTGCACGCATGGCGGGAGAGGGCGATAAGGCTTGTTTTGTTGCACTCGATTCAATAATTGACGCTCATTATTTGATTATTGATTCTTTGTTTGGAAAGGACAAAGATGAGGTTAACCTGTTAATTGAGCCTGAACTTGATGAGCTGAAGTCTATATTAAAAGGTGTGTTTTTAATTAAAGAGCTTAGTCATAAAAGTCTGGAGAGTCTTTCCGGGATGGGTGAGCGATTATCATCTAAGATAATTGCGCGGTATTTAAATAATACCACATGGTTCGATAGCAGGAATTATATTAAAACAGTTTATGAAAATGGCCGGAACCATGTTGTGGTTGAAACTACCGAGAAATTGCTCCGGCAGGTAAAACCTTTATTGGACAAAATTTCACTTTTCCCCGGTTTT
>CAZSQG010000001.1:107153-116096 GCA_964608615.1 uncultured Marinilabiliaceae bacterium | reverse complement strand
CCCACCTTAACAACATCCGCATCGGTTTTGCACGTTCTTATCTCCTTTGCAAAGGCTTCAGGAATATCCACATGAAAAATCTTGGGTAAAACAGTTAGCTGATTCATTAATGTTATCGGCTTAAGTCCTGGGATAATGGGAACATTGATACCGGCTTGCCGGGCTTTCTCAACAAAATCGAAATAACGATTATTATCAAAGAACATTTGGGTAATAACATATTCAGCACCCGCATCCACTTTCTGTTTTAACCAATAAATATCTGACTCAAGGTTTGGAGCTTCCTCGTGTTTTTCGGGGTAACCTGCAACTCCAAAACTAAAAGGTGTTTCAAATGATTCGGCAAGCGTGTTATCAAGAAAAATCCCTTTGTTCAAATCATTTACCTGACGCACCAGATCAATAGCATACACATTACCATCTTCCAAAGGTTTGGCAAACTTATCTTTATGATTGTTGTCGCCTCTCAATAACAATAAATCGTTAATACCAAGAAAGTTCAGATCGATAAGGGCATACTCTGTTTCGCTGCGAGTAAAACCACTACAAATTATATGTGGAATAACCTTGATGCCATATTGATGTTGAATAGATGCAGCTACGGCTACGGTTCCCGGACGTTTACGAATAACTTTGCGCTCAAAAAGGCCTTTTTCGGTATTATGGAAAACAGCTTCATCACGATGCGAAGTTATGTTTATATAAATGGGGTTAAACTCTTTGAGTGTATCAATGGTATTAAAAACTCTTTTAATGCTATTACCTTTTAAAGGAGGTAACAATTCAAAAGAGAATGCCGGTTTGGTTAACTCACGAATCAGTTGTGCTGCTGTTGTCATAATCCAATCAGATGATTTGCGTTAATTAAACTTATTTTTATTCTCAATAGTTTACAAAACTTCTTACTTATTGATAGCCATAATATTAGTAAAACTTCTGTAAATATCAAAAGCCAATATATTCAAATATATGTTCATTTATTATTCCGGGTAATTCGTAACTAACGACAGATTTAAATAAATCTCATTTCCCTATTTATACGCCAGATTTGTCGGTATCCATTTTTCAACCTCCTGAATTGAAATCCCCTTTCGTTTGGCCAAATCTTCGACCTGATCAAGAGCAATTTTTCCAATGCCAAAATAAACTGCCTGAGGATGAGCAAAATAAACACCACTTACCGAAGCATTGGGGAGCATGCTGAAATGTTCAGTAAGTGTGATACCGGCATTCTTTTCCGCTTCAATCAGATCAAACAATGTACGCTTTTCACTATGATCAGGGCAGGCTGGATAACCCAGTGCAGGTCGAATACCACGATATCGTTCACGAATGAGATTAGCATGATCAAAAACCTCATCGGCAGCATACCCCCAAAATTCCTTCCGAACCCTAAAATGCATCAGTTCAGCCAGAGCTTCAGCCAGCCGATCGGCTAACGCTTTTAATAGGATAGCATTGTAATCATCATCATCCTGCTCAAACTTCTTAACCCACTTTTCTATGCCATGACCGGCAGTAACAGCAAAAGCTCCAATATGATCCGTTAATCCGCTATCTTTGGGTGCCACAAAATCGGAAAGACAGTAATAATGCTCTTTGCCAGGCTTTTCCTGCTGTTCACGAATTTGATAAAAGGTACATATCTTTTTGTTTGGGTTAGCCGGATCAAACACTTCAATATCATCTCCAACGCTATTAGCAGGGAAAAGTCCAATAACCGCCTTTGCAGTCACCATCTTCTCCTTTTGCATTAGTTCGAGCATAACTATTGAATCGCGATACAGCTTAAGTGCCTCCTGGGCTTTCTTGCGACCATCTTCGGAAGTAAATTTTTTAAGCCACTGCATTTCAGATATCTCATCATCAACCTTATCAATACCATCATAACCACCAGTTAACTCCCAGGCATGGAAAAAGAAAGTCCAGTCGATAAATGGAACAATCTCATCCAAAGGATAATCATCAAAAACATGAATTCCCGGTTTTAAAGGTTCAACTAATTGTGAAGAATCCCAGCTTACAGGGAAATGTTTTCTTCGTGCTTCTTCAAGGGATAAAAGCTTACGTTCCTTTTTGTTTTGATTAGCATCACGTAAATGTTGATAATCGTTACGAATGGTTTCTATAAAGCTCGCCTTATCCCTTGCCGACATTAGCGCCCCGGCAACCTGTGCACTTTTAGATGCATCCTTAACATGAACAACCGGCCCTGAATAAACAGGATCAATTTTTACAGCAGTATGAACACTCGAAGTGGTTGCGCCTCCAATGAGTAAAGGTTTCTTAATTCCTCTACGTTCCATTTCGCGTGCAACATTGGTCATTTCTTCAAGCGATGGGGTAATAAGTCCACTGAGACCAATAATATCAACATCTTGTTCTACCGCCTCATGTAAAATTCTGTCGGTAGGAACCATCACTCCAAGATCAATGACCTCATAATTATTACAAGCAAGTATTACGCCAACTATATTCTTACCAATATCATGAACATCCCCTTTAACAGTGGCCATAAGAATACGTCCGGCCTTGGTAGGGACACCTCCCGAGGCACGTTTTTCTTCTTCTATAAAAGGCTGAAGCCAGGCCACAGCTTTTTTCATCACCCGTGCGGTCTTTACTACTTGTGGCAAAAACATCTTTCCTGAACCAAACAAATCGCCCACTATGTTCATTCCATCCATTAACGGACCTTCAATAATATCAAGTGCAAAAGCATAATTAGACCGTGCTTCAATAAGGTCTTCTTCTATAAAATCAGTAACTCCTTTTATCAAACTATAATGCAAGCGTTTATCCAATAATTGGTTACGCCATTCATTCTTATTTTCAGTAGTAGCTCCCGTTACTTTTGATTTGTAGTTTTCGGCCATCTCAACCAGTCGCTCGGTGGAATCGGGACGACGATTAAACACAACATCCTCAACCAGCTCAAGCAACTGAGGTTCAATGTCATCATAAATCTGCAACATCCCCGGATTTACAATACCCATGTCCATTCCGGCCTGTATGGCATAATACAGAAAAACCGAGTGCATTGCTTCTCTCACATAGTCGTTTCCTCTAAACGAAAAGGATAAATTACTGACACCACCACTCACACGAACATGAGGTAGATTCTCCTTAATCCACTTTGTGGCATTAATATAATCAACGGCATAATTGTTATGTTCCTCAATACCTGTTGCGATTGCAAGAATGTTTGGATCGAAAATAATATCTTGTGGTGGAAATCCAATTCTTGTAGTGAGTAAGTTGTAAGCCCTGCTACAAATTTCAACACGTCGTTCAAAAGTGTCGGCTTGCCCTTTTTCATCAAAGGCCATTACCACTACCGCAGCTCCATACTCCTTTATTATGCCGGCCTGTTTCAAGAACAGATCTTCTCCCTCCTTCATACTTATGGAGTTCACCACACACTTACCTTGTAAACATTTTAAACCTGCTTCCAGAACTTCCCAGCGTGATGAATCAATCATAACCGGCAAACGCGCTATTTCAGGCTCTGATGCCATCAGATACAGAAAGGTCACCATTTCTTTTTTTGCATCCAACATGGCATCATCCATATTCACATCAATGATTTGAGCCCCACCTTCTACCATATCCCGTGCAACAGAAAGGGCTTCCTCATATTTTTCTTCACGAATAAGACGGGCAAATTTCTTAGACCCGGCCACATTAGTGCGCTCGCCAATATTGACAAAATTGGTGTTTTTGTCTATTACCAAAGGCTCAAGACCACTTAAACTTGTTGTGATATTAATTTTAGGTGGAACATGCGGTTTTGCATCTTTTAGCAAACGTGCAAATGCAGCTATATGCTTAGGCGTTGTTCCGCAACAACCTCCCACAATATTAACCAATCCCTCCTTAAGATAATCCAGAATTTGCGGGGCCATTTGCTCAGGTGTTTCATCGTACTCTCCAAACTGATTTGGCAACCCGGCATTTGGATAAGCACTGATAAGCAAGGGCGTTTTCCTGCCAAGTTCCTCCACGTAAAATCGCAGTTCTGACGCTCCAAATGAACAGTTTAATCCAATAGAAAACAAAGACATATGCGAAACCGAAATCAAAAAAGCCTCCATCGTCTGTCCCGATAAAGTCCGGCCACTGGCATCAGCTACTGTAACTGAAACCATAATGGGGAAATCATCAATACCACGTTTTTTCAGTTCTCTATTAATACCAAAAAGAGCTGCTTTGGCATTCAATGTATCAAAAATGGTTTCAAGCAAAAGAATATCAACTCCTCCATCAAGTAATCCAGCTGCCTGCTGACCATAAGCATCGGACAAATCTTCAAAACTTACGGCGCGGTAACCGGGATTATTAACATCAGGTGATAGAGAGGCTGTTTTATTGGTAGGTCCCATGGACCCCGCCACAAACCTCGGTTTATCTGCACTTGAAAACTTCCGAACCGCCTCGTTTGCCAGTTGAGCCGATACCTTGTTCATCTCATAGACAAGAGATTCCATTTGATAATCGGCTTGTGAAATGCAGGTTGAATTAAAGGTATTTGTTTCAATAATATCCGAACCAGCCTGCAAATATTGCTCATGAATCGACAATATCACATCGGGACGGGTTAATGATAATAAATCATTATTCCCTTGAAGATAAATCGGGTGTTTGGCAAAACGGGTTCCACGAAAATCATCCTCCGTTAACTTATATTGTTGAATCATACTTCCCATTGCGCCATCGAGCAGAAGCACGCGCTCTTTAACAGCCTTCCTCAGTTGTGTTGTTTTAGTCATTTCTACTTTCCGTTCCTCATAATAAAATATAGTTCCTTACTTCATCAAATCGTCTCATAAGAGAGGAATGACTTTTCTCATGCTTTTTACCCTCAATAAAACAGGTTTTTACAACAATTTATGTTGCTAAATAATGCCCAAATATAATGATAAAAAGGCTATTTATCCATAAAACACCCATTTAGCGGATTTGTTGTATATACTCTTTTGGGCTCATTTTCATGATATCACGAAAAAAACGGTTAAAATTTGAAATATTGTTAAATCCACATTCATAACAAATGTGCGAAACAGAATTCTCATTGTTCTGAAGAAGCTTGCAGGCATATTTAACACGCATTTCGTTAATATACTGCACAAGTGTCTTCCCGGTTTTTTGGCGAAAATAACGACTAAAAGCCGAAGTGTTCATTCCAAACTGACTGGCTAATTGCGAAAGAGCCAATTTTTCAGTGTAATTAAGATTAAGGTAATTAAGAATTTTATTTAACCGTTGATCATTTACATTCAGAGGATTCTGTTTAAAGTCGGGTGATGCCAGCAATTGAAATTCTTTAGTACGACCCATAGCATCCAAAATCCTAAGCAACGTCATAAACCGCTCAAACCCCTCAAGCTTAACCAGTGCTTTAACTTGCTCCCCTATGGTTTCACTAAAACTGCGCAAGAAATGAATCCCTTGTCCCGATCGATGTAAAAGTTCCCGGATATGCATAAACTCAGGATAAATTGAAATAGACCGATCCATAAAATCGGCTGAAAACTGAATAACCACAGCATTCACCTTCAAATCGGGATTCCCCTGATGAAAAACCTCATCGTTTTTCCAATAGTGCGGAACCTGGCTTCCAACCATTACCAAATCGCCTTCGCTAAAAGCATCCAAACTGTCAGCAACAAAACGAACTCCAGAACTTCGCAACACATAAACAATTTCTATTTCGCTATGGAAATGCCATGGAAAAGTAAAGTGGGGATAATCATTCCATTTTACCCGAATAGGACTCCCTCCCGGTATCAATACCTGCTCATGCATGATGTTCTGCAACTTCTTCATTTTATTCGGTTTGTTAATAAAACAGAAATGCAAAAATACCACTTGTTGACGCAAAAATACTACTTGCGCACAGAATATTAAGCCTCTAACTTTGCTCCCTGAATGTTTAGCATGCCAACAGATTTAAAAATGTCCTTTTGATTCACAGTAATAATTAATATAAAAATGGAAAAGTCAATGTTTGACATCAGTGAAAGTGTTGCTATCGTTACAGGTGGTGGAGGAGTTTTGGGAAGCAGCATCTCAAAAAGCCTGTTACAGGCAGGTGTAAAAGTAATTATACTTGATATTCGTCAGGAGGCGCTGGATACAAGAATTAATGAATTAAAAAGTTTTGGTGAAGTGTCGGGATTAGTTTGTAATGTTCTTGACATGGAAAGTCTGAAAGATGTACGCCAACAGATACTTGTTAAATGGGGGCGTATCGACATCCTTGTAAACGCAGCCGGTGGCAATATACCAGGTGCCACTTTAACCGAAGAACAATCCATCTTCGATATGAAAGTCACTGATTTTCAAAAGGTGACCGATCTAAACATGAATGGCACCGTTTATCCCTGTATGGTTTTTGGTGAAGCCATGACTAAGCAAGGAAAAGGAAGCATAATTAATGTTTCATCAATGGCAACCTTCTCTGCAATATCAAGAGTTCCAGGCTATTCGGTAGCCAAATCAGGAATAAATATCTTCACGCAATGGTTAGCAACCGAACTGGCAGTTAAGTTTGGAGAAAAAATAAGAGTTAATGCCATAGCTCCAGGATTCTTCATCGGCGACCAAAACAGAGCTGTCCTGATTAATCCTGATGGCAGCTACACCGAAAGAAGTGTTAAAGTCCTGGCCAAAACCCCAATGAAACGGTTTGGCGACATTACCGAGCTTAATGGTATTGTTCAGTTCCTGTGCAGCGATGCAGCCAGCTTCATTACCGGTACCATTATTCCTGTTGATGGTGGCTTTAGTGCCTTTAGTGGTGTGTAACTGACTTATGATTAAACATCTATGATTAACATACTATGTCTTTAGAAAAAACGTGGCGTTGGTTTGGATTTAACGACCCTATCAAATTGTCGGATCTCAAACAAATAGGAATTGAAGGAGTGGTAACGGCATTACATCACATTCCTAATGGCGAAGTATGGCCTGTTGATGAAATACTAAAAGTAAAAAAGGCAATTGAAGAACATGGAATGCGATGGAGTGTAGTTGAGAGCCTCCCGGTTTCAGAAGGCATTAAAACCCAATCGGGTAACCGACCAAAACTGATTAAGAATTATCAGGAATCACTTCGAAACCTGGGGAAATGTGGTATTGACACTGTTTGTTATAATTTTATGCCCGTACTCGACTGGGTTCGTACCGATTTACACTATACATTGCCATCAGGTGGCGAAGTAATGTATTTCGATTTTCCATCGTTTGTGGCTTTTGATGTGTTTATACTCAAACGCCCTGGTGCCGAGAATGATTACCCTGCCGATATTGTTAAAAAGGCAGAAGAGTTACGGACACAAATGACCGATGAAGAAGCCGAAAAACTTGCCTATAATACTATAATAGTTACACAGGGCTTTATAAATGGAGCTGTTGATTCAAACACCACCGATTATAAAAAAGCATTCCTTGATTTCATTGATACCTACAAAGAAATCAACCGCGATAAACTTCGCCAACATCTGGCCAATTTCCTGAATGATGTAGTGCCGGTGGCTGAAGAAGCCGGAATTAATCTATGTATTCACCCCGACGATCCTCCGTTCCCAGTACTTGGATTACCTCGTATTGTTAGTACCAAAGAAGATTTAGAGTGGATTGTTAACCAGTACAACTCTATTGCAAACGGTATTACATTTTGTACCGGCTCTCTTTCGGTAAAAAGCAACGATCACCTGGTGTCCATAGTGAAATCAGTGGGGCACAGGATTCACTTCCTGCATTTGCGTAATAATATATTATTGCCCAATGGTTGTTTTCATGAATATGGGCACATCCACGGTTGTGTGGATATGTATGCAGTAATGAAAGCTCTTTTGGAAGAACAACATTTACGAATAAAGGAGGGACGCAAAGATGTGCGTATGCCCGTTCGTCCCGACCATGGTATAAAAATCCTGGATGACTACACCAGGAATGCCAATCCCGGATACCCTCTTATTGGAAGACTTAAAGGTCTTGCCGAACTAAGTGGTCTTGAAATGGGTATTGAACGTGCCATGGCTGAAAATAGTTAACCGGTTTTTTTTAGATTCAGTTTACCAATTGGATTGGGCGAAATGGTTGGTTTCGCCCTTTCTTTTTATACAACCAATTCTTATTTTTTTGTATCTTCACCCAATAGTATAACCGTTTTATATTTCGGCACTAAACATAACAATCTGGCATTCAAACATATTGTTATTCAAAATACATAACCACACCCATGAGCGAAGCCCTGCTTGAAGCACTAATGCAGCTTTTTGCCCTACTAACCGATACCCGGAAGGAGAGCAAAACAGGGAAAGCGCGTTTCTTAGTTGAAGACTTCCTCTCACGTCAATTTAACACTGAATATGTTCAGAAATACCTCGGAAGGTTTGATGTCTACCTAAATCGATACCACTCTCACGTTTTTAGTGATGACCAATCGCTTATCGAAAAACAATCGAACGATAACCAATCGCGAATTCTCAATATTTCATCCAAAATAAATACTGAACTTGAGCAGGAGCCTAAAATCATTCTGTTTGTTCAACTGCTTGATTTTCTTAAAAAAGACGATGAGATTGGTGAAGTAGAAGAAGGGTTTGTGGATTTGCTGGCCGAACGATTTCGCATTGAAAAATCAGACTATAACAACCTTAAGCATTTCATCCTTAACTCACCTATGGAAGTGCCTGATAAGAGTGCCATTATGCTTATCAGTGGACAAAACGAATCACCGCATCCCGATATAAAACTGCTTTACAACCCCAAACAACAGGTTTTTGTATGGGTTATCCATGTTAGAAGCACTAACTCTTTCTTTTTCAGATATTCGGGACAACGAAACCTTTATCTTAACGGACACAAAATTGAGCAAAACCGGGCTTATGCATTGGCGGTCGGTTCGGTTATGAACACATCCATGATGGCACCGGT
>CAZSQG010000001.1:86299-107139 GCA_964608615.1 uncultured Marinilabiliaceae bacterium | reverse complement strand
ACACCGTAAAGACAAAGGACGCATCATATATCGTGCTGTTGATATTGCTTATAAATTTAATAACAACCAAATAGGAATTCATCCCTTCAGCTTCACCGGACGATCGGGACAATTAGTTGGTATTATGGGAGGTAGTGGAACCGGGAAGTCTACTCTGCTTAATGCCTTAAATGGCAATTATAAACTCAGTGCAGGAAAAATTACAATCAATGGATATGATCTGCACAGCGAAAAAGATGCACTCAAAGGTGTAATAGGATATGTTCCTCAGGATGACCTTTTAAAAGAAGAGCTAACCGTTTTTGAAAATCTCTGGTACAACGCCAGACTATGTTTTAGTAACCTAACCAAATCATCCATAAAAAAAAGGGTTGAAGATGCTCTGCAGGACTTCGATTTGGTTGAAGCCCGAAATCTGGTGGTGGGCTCTCCACTCAATAAGATATTAAGCGGTGGACAACGTAAACGTTTGAATATTGCGCTTGAGCTTATTCGTGAACCCTCCATTTTGTTTGTTGACGAGCCCACTTCAGGCTTATCTTCAATGGATTCCGAAAAAGTAATGCTGCTACTTAAGCGCCAGGTTCTGAAAGGGAAATTAGTCATCATCAATATTCACCAACCCTCATCAGATCTTTACAAACTGTTGGACAAACTTTTAATGATTGATAAAGGCGGCCGTATAATATACAGCGGTAATCCCATGGATGCCATTGCCTATTTTAAAAAGGAAGCCAGTTACGTAAATCCTGAAGAACGTGAGTGTTATGTATGCGGTAACGTTAAAACAGAACAACCTCTGCGTATTGTTGAAGCGCGCATGGTTAACCCTTACGGTAAATTAATTCGTCAACGAAAAGTTAAACCCGAAGAATGGTACGATCTTTATATCGAAAACTTTGAGAAAAAGTACGAGTGGAAATCCAAGAGACAAATTGACAAAAAAGAACCTCTCCCTGAAAACCTTTTTAGTATTCCCGGGCGTAAGAAACAGTTCAGAATTTTTACTCTGCGCGATGCACTTTCTAAACTCAAGGACCGACAGTATCTGGCTATAAACATTCTGGAAGCGCCGTTGCTTGCATTAATACTTGGATTCTGCACAAAATTTTTGTTTGGGTCATCTGAAAATCCCAACCAATACATTTTTGCCGAAAACGTTAACCTCCCGGCATACATGTTTATGTGTGTGGTGGTTTCTTTATTTATTGGATTAAATGTTAGCGCTGAAGAAATCATAAAAGACCGCAAACTTTTAAAACGCGAATCTTTTTTAAATCTTAGCCGATCAAGCTTCCTAAACAGCAAAATTGTGGTGCTTTTTGCATTATCGGCTGTGCAAACTATCAGCTTTGTACTAATTGGTAATTCTATTCTCGAAATTAACGGATTAACATTTCATTTTTGGATCATCTTGTTCTCTGTAGCCTGTTTTTCAAATATGCTGGGACTAAATATCAGCAGCGGATTAAACTCTGTGGTGGCTATTTATGTTCTGATACCACTAATACTTGTGCCCCACTTGCTTTTTAGCGGCATTATTGTCAATTTCGACAAACTCCACCGTTCTATTGCTTCGCGCGAATTTGTACCCCGCATTGGCGACATGATGGTTTCGCGTTGGGGATATGAAGCTTTGGCGGTAAACCAATTCAAAAACAACCGTTACCAAAAACTGTTCTTTGATGAGGAAATGCAGATGAGTCAGAGTTCATACTATGGATCAACATTGATTCCCGAACTGGTTAAACACAGCGATGCTTGCCTTTGGGCATACAACCGTAATGACAAAAATCTTCTGCAAAACCATTGGACAACCCTTAAAAAAGGTCTTACACAATTAAACGATGTGTTTGACCTTAATCTGAGTGATTATGAAAAAACCGGCAGCTCAGGTTTTTCACCCGATTTACATACCCGTATAAATGATGCTCTTGGTAAAGCCCGAAAATATTTTAACAATAAATACCATTACCACAGCAAACTAAAAGACAAAAAAACAGAAAATCTCATAAATAAACTAGGATCGGTTGACAAGGTAGTGGCCCTTAAACAGGCTAATTACAATAACGCTCTTGCTGATTGGGTGCTTGAAAAAAAAGAAGTACAGCAGTTTGAATTTACCGATAACAAAATCATCCAAAAGAAACAACCCATTTATAAAAACCCTACCGGACGTTGGGGCCGCGCTCACTTATATGCACCCTATAAACGAATGGGCGATTGGTTAATACCTACTCCGGTTTTTAACATTTTGGTTATTTGGACAGCCATCATGATTCTATATATAGCTCTATATCTGGATGTTTTAAGACGGATTATCCATTACTTCGAAAACTTCAGGCTTCGTCAGCTCAACAAACGAATGCAGAAACTTGGAACGTAATTAACCCGCCCAACCCGATCGGTCGAGACTACGGTACTGAACAGCTTCAGCAATATGGTGCGCCAGGATGGATTCACTTCCCTCAAGATCGGCAATGGTGCGTGAAACTTTAAGAATCCGATCATAGGCACGAGCCGATAAGTCAAGTTTCTCCATGGCATTTTTCAGTATTTGATGCCCGGCAGCATCAGGTGTTGCATAAATGCGTAACATACGACTGCTTATCTGAGCATTGCAATGAACATTAGGCTGTTTTTGATACCTTAATTGTTGGATTTTTCGCGCTTTGATTACTCTCTCGCGCACATCGGCACTTTTCTCAGCCTGTGGTGCTTCAGCCAACTTGTTGAATGGCACCGGAACCACTTCAATATGAATATCTATGCGATCGAGTAACGGCCCTGATATACGGCTCAGATACTTCTGAACAACACCTGCACTGCAAACACAACGCTTTTCGGGATGATTATAATACCCACAAGGACAAGGATTCATACTGGCTACCAGCATAAAACTTGCAGGATAGTCGATAGCAAAACGCGCCCGTGAAATGGATATCATTCTGTCTTCGAGTGGTTGCCGCATCACTTCAAGCACCGCTCGTTTGAATTCGGGCAATTCATCCAAAAACAAAACCCCGTTATGAGCCAAAGAAATCTCCCCCGGCTGTGGAAAAGTGCCACCTCCAACAAGTGCTACATCCGATATGGTATGATGAGGACTCCTAAAAGGGCGCTGAGTTAGCAAGGCCGTTTCACCAGGAATTTTTCCGGCTACAGAATGAATTTTTGTTGTTTCTAATGCTTCGCTTAATTCAAGAGGTGGAAGAATGGATGCCAGCCGCTTGGCCAGCATTGACTTACCCGAACCAGGAGGGCCAATCATAATAAGGTTATGGCCACCAGCCGCAGCAATCTCCAAAGCCCGTTTAACACTCTCCTGCCCTTTAACATCAGAGAAATCCATGTCGCACGAAGCTATTCCCTTGAGGAATTCAGCCTCTGTGTCAACCACCGTTGGTTGCAAACCCTCTTTCCCATTTAAAAAATCAATAACCTCAGCAATACCGGTAGCTCCGTAAACATCGAGACCTTCAACTACAGCTGCTTCGCGAGCATTTGTTTTGGGCACAATCAATCCTTTAAAGCCTTCTTTTTGAGCCTTTACTGCGATAGGCAAAGCTCCCTTAATGGGTTTAAGGCTCCCATCGAGCGAAAGCTCACCCATCATCATATAATCAGCAATACGGTCTGAATCTATCTGGCCTGAGCCGGCCAGCACACCAATAGCCAATGGCAAATCATAGGCTGAACCTTCTTTGCGTGTATCGGCAGGCGCCATATTTATCACAATTCGCTGCCCAGGCCATTCGAAATTACAAGCTCTGAAAGCCGATTCAATACGTTGCTGACTCTCTTTCACCGCATTATCAGGTAATCCTACCAAAAAGAAACGAATACCACGAGAAATATCCACTTCAATGGTTACTGGAATGGCATCAATGCCGGTTACTGCTGCGCCAAAGGTTTTAACAAGCATGAGTTAAGGTATTTGACCAACAATATAATAAAAATTAATTTTATAAGATAGACCCTTGCATAACTATGTGGATAAAAGTGTTTCGAAATAACCCGGCATCTCAGTTTTAAAAGTCATTGTTTTATTTGAATATGGGTGATTAATTGTTAATGACGCAGCATGCAGAGTTAACCGTTTAATCCCTTTATCGGGTTGGCCATACATTTTATCACCTGCCACAGGATGTCCCTTTTCAGAGAAATGAACACGTATTTGATTTTTTACGCCGGTAAACAAATTTATTTCCAACAAACTAAATTTTGAAGACTCTTTTATTACTTTATATCCTGTTTTAGAAAACTTCCCTTTTCCAGAGTCAGTTACAGAGAACATTCTTTTAATTTTATTCTCGACTAAATAAGAGGTGATTACTCCTTCCTTTTCAGATAAAACACCGTGTACCACAGCAAAGTAAGTTTTAGAAAATTCCTTCCAATTATCCTGTAAGTAACGTTTTGCATGTTCATTTTTAGCAAAAACCAAAACGCCTGAAGTATCCCTGTCGAGACGGTGCACTATAAATACGCGGTTTCTTGAGCGGCTATTACCCTTTTTCACATAATCAGTCAAAAGAAAGTAGGCTGTTTTTTCTTTTTCATTGTCTGTGCCCATGGTTAAAAGACCATTAATTTTATTAACCACAATAATATCCTGATCTTCATACAATATGGTAAGCCCCTTTGGCTGGTGTTTGGCTGAAATTTGTTTACCTGGAGTTTTTTGTTGTTGCATACAGTTGGCTTTTATAAGAACAGAGATAACATAAGTCAAAAAAGCGAAATTAGTAAAATAAAAGAAGGTCTGCTCCAGTAGTTCAATTTTCAAATAATCACGGAATAATTGGTTGCCGCAAATTAAAGTTAGTCATAACAAAACACAATCAATAACCTATAAGCCTCATAAACCTTATTATATATTTTTCTCTCAGGAAAGACCACAGATTATTCCTATTTTTGTATACATCAATAATCTCATTTACTTTTTTCTTTTGGTAATTATCAGGATCTTTAGGAATTATTTTTTTCCTGCAAATAACTAAATCAACATTGTATTAGTCAGTTCGTTTGTCATAAAACATAACAATCAAAAATATGAAGTTCACCTTTATAAAACTTCCCAAGCATAGAGAGTTCAAATACTCGCCCATCTATTATGATGAGGCTAAAGAGGAACGTAAGGAACGTGAACGCCGAGTCCGTGAAGAGATGGGTATTGCTGCTCCTGACGATGAACAGAAGACATCTGTTGAAGATAGGATAAAAGGAAAAATGCGTCGTCGTATTGCAACCCATTTTGAAGTAACACGAAAGGCCCGTCGTACATCAAACCTAAGATTAATTATAATACTTATAGCCCTTTTTGCGTTGTTTTATTACTTGCTTATGGCATCGCACCAATGGTATGAACGTTTTTTTTAATTTCAGAGGGGAAGTTAAATGCCAGATATCATTCAGTTATTACCCGATTCGGTTGCCAACCAGATTGCGGCAGGCGAAGTAATCCAACGACCAGCATCGCTTTTAAAAGAGCTAATGGAAAATTCGGTGGACGCAGGCGCTACGTCCATTCAAATTATTGTTAAAGATGCCGGACGCACCCTTGTTCAGGTAATTGATAACGGCTTGGGCATGTCGGAAACCGATGCACGCCTGGCTTTTGAGCGACATGCTACTTCAAAAATAAAAAAAGCCTCCGACTTGTTTTCCATCCGAACCATGGGCTTTCGTGGCGAAGCGTTAGCATCAATTGCTGCCGTTGCACATGTGGAACTAAACACGCGTACCCATCAGAGCGAGTTGGGCACACGTATAGTTATTGCCGCCTCCGAAGTTGAACTTCAGGAATCTGTCAACTGCCAGGCTGGCAGTAATTTTATGATTAAGAATCTTTTTTATAATGTGCCAGCACGTCGCAGGTTTTTAAAATCCAATGCAGCCGAGCTTCGGCATATAGTCAACGAATTTCAGCGTGTTGCCCTTGCTAATCCTGAAGTGAGTTTCTCATTATCACATAATGACCAGCCAATTTTTAACCTCCCATCGGGAAACCTGAAGCAACGCATTTCAGGTGTTATGGGCAAACATATTCAAAATCAATTAATTCCTGTAAACACAGATGCTACAGTTGTAAATATTCATGGTTTTGCCGGCAAACCCCAGGCTGCGCGCAAAAGCCCTGGTGACCAGTTCTTCTTTGTCAACAATCGTTTTATGCGCCATCCATACTTACACAAATCAGTATTGGATGCTTACGCAAATCTGATTTCCTCCGATGCTTATCCTGCATATTTTTTATTCTTCGAAATTAACCCCGAACTGATCGACGTAAACATCCATCCCACCAAAACCGAGATAAAATTTGAAGATGAAAAGTTAATATGGAAGGTGCTAAATGCTTCCGTGAGAGAAGGACTAGGCAAATTTAATGAAGTGCCATCCATCGATTTTGATACCGATGGTCAAATACACATTCCCATTCAGGGAAGAAACCAGGAAATAACTATCCCCTCAATACAGTTAAATCATAATTACAATCCATTTAATACAGAAAACCCATCGGGCAGCTCATCTCCCGGCACCAACGATTCTTTCAAACAGGATGTAAAAGGCTGGGAATCGCTTTACCACGATTTTGAAAATCGCGATAACGACAACTGGAGCGAAACACCCGAAACAATTACGCTTCCATCAAAGAGCAACCTGAGAACTTCGTTACCCGACGAGGTGGGTTTAATTAACGAAGCACCCATTCACGGAAGCACCTATTTTCAGATAAAAAACCGGTTTATCCTAACCCCGGTAAAATCAGGTCTAATGATTATTGACCAACGACGTGCGCATGAACGTATTTTATTTGAACAGTTTTTGTCATCCATAACAACCAGCCGATCTGTTTCGCAGCAAATTTTGTTTCCCGAAACATTGCAGTTTAGTCCCGAAGACGCCATGGTACTGAGAGACCTTAAGGACGACTTGAGAGTGTTTGGTTTCGAACTTAAAGAAACCAGTTCCGCTTCATTTTTAGTACAAGGCTTGCCATCAGAACTTGAAAAGGTTAACAGCAGAATGATTCTTGATAAAATTCTTGATTCATATAAAACCGGAGAAGTGGATCCTGAAAAAGAAATCAAAGAGCAGCTGGCCGCCATTATGGCGCGTAACGCCTGCATGAACTATGGGGAATCGCTTTCACTCGACGAAATGGGCTCTCTTGTTAACAGACTCTTTCGATGCCAGATGCCAAATTACACATCGATGGGAAAACCAGTAATCTCGATAATTGAAAATGACGAACTGGATGGAAGATTTAAATAAGGGAGGCCAGGAATATGGAGAACATTAAGTTACAAAACGCCTCTAAATATGACAAAATGGCCACAAAAGCCCAATAAACTTATTTGGCTCAAAGGTTGTTAATAATTTATTTATCTATTTATAAAAACAAAAAGACCTGAGGAAGAAAGACTTTTGTAATATTCATTTGTCTTTCTAATTAAACTGGTTATTTTAAAATAATAAACATATTTATATGAATTACGGTTCTTCCCCATTTGGCGGGTTAACACCTGTTGTTAAAAACCTTATTATCATCAATGTTTTGTTTTTTCTTGCAAGCATTGTATTTCAAAGCTCCATGGGAGTCAGAATCGAAGATTATCTGGGATTACATGTGCCTATGGCCGAAAAGTTCAGGTCGTACCAACTGGTAACTTATATGTTCCTGCATGCTTATCCCTCTTTTTCACATATATTCTTTAACATGTTTGCATTATTCATGTTTGGGAGGATGCTGGAAATGGTTTGGGGCCCAAGAAAATTCCTGATATACTATTTTGCTACCGGCATTGGTGCCGCACTAATACACCTGATTACACAGTATTACGAAATAGCTCCCGTACTAAAGGAAATCAGCACGGCCATGAACAATCCCACCTACGAAAATCTTAAGGTATTCTTCAACTTAGAACCCAACCAGACCCCTAGTGCTGAAGTAGCCAGAGAATCCCTGATGCGCTTCCGTACATACTTCCTGAACAACCATGTAACTGTTGGGGCATCAGGTTCGGTGTTTGGTATTTTGCTTGCGTATGGAATGTTGTTCCCCAATACTCAATTGATGTTGCTTTTTCCACCCATACCCATAAAAGCCAAATACATAGTTATAATTTATGGTGTGATAGAGCTCTTTATGGGTGTAGCCAAATTTTCGTTCGATAATGTAGCCCATTTTGCCCATCTTGGTGGTATGCTGTTTGGCTTTATCCTTATAAAATACTGGCAGCGAAAAGGCGACCTTTATTAGGGTTAATTGTTTGTTATAATTATTTAATTGTAACAATAATCCAAGGGTTAATGCCACCTTTTATCGGTATCAAATCTAACATTCGTCAGTGATTAAGGCGGAAATAAAGGCGATAATAAAATATAAAGATCTATTGATGACCATACTTAGTGAAATAAAAGACTCCTTTAAAAACGGATCGGTTTTAACCAGATTGATTTACGTCAATATAGGAGTATTCCTTTTTATCCGCCTGGTGCAACTTGTTATGGTACTATCAGGTAATTCGCCTGATGCCATATCGTCACTTATCAGTTTTCTTGCTGTTCCATCAGCTTTGGAGATGTTACTGACGCGTTTTTGGACGCCCTTTACTTACATGTTTACCCACTTTGAGTTTATTCACCTTCTATTTAATATTCTTTACCTATACTGGTTTGGGAAGCTTTTTATGAGTCTTATTACTCCTCGTTTGTTACTTAAGGTATATGTTCTGGGAGGTTTATCGGGTGCTCTGCTTTATTATTTAGGACTCAATTTTATTCCTTCATTTAAAGCCCTGGGTTATAGTGAAATGATAGGCGCATCAGGTTCTGTTATGGCTGTTTTAATGGCAGTGTCTATCTATCGCCCAAATTACTCAATACTGCTTATGTTTATTGGTCCTGTGCGCTTAAAATATATTGCACTTGTAGCTTTTATTCTGGATTTAATAAGTATTCCTGCACTCTGTAATACAGGTGGACATCTGGCCCATTTGGGTGGTGGAGCTTTCGGTCTGGTCTATGCTCTGATGCTCCTCAAAGGACATATTTCTGTGGGAACATTAACAACCAGCAAACCAAAGAACAACAGGTATTTCTGGCAAAAGAAAAGCAAGCTTAATGTATCGCATAAAAAGCCACTTACCGATTTGGAGTACAACGCCATTAAAGTGCGTCGCCAAAAGGAAGTAGACAGAATTTTAGAGAAGATAAAAAATAGTGGTTACGCAAGTCTTTCTGAATCAGAAAAAAAGATGCTTTTTGAAGCCAGCAAAGACAGTAATTTTCAATAATCATCCTGATATTTTTTCTTTTTCTGTATTTTTGGGAAACAGTTAACAACATTTACTGTTTAATTAATTTGATACTAATCGGGTGAGAAAACTATTCTTTTCCATTTCGCTACTGGCTGTTTTGATTCCGGCTTTATTGCTATTGGGATCAATGGCTACTGCATTCATAAGTCCAATAAAACTGCATATTTTTGCCTTTACGGGGTTCTTATTCCCATTATTCTGGATACTAAATCTAATTATCCTTATCTGGTTATCCATCCGTAAGAGTGCATTATTAATAATCCCGCTTCTTTCGTTGATAATTTCATGGAACCAGTGGACAAATTCGTTTCAACTAAAAGGGGAAATTAAGGCCGATGAATCGGAACTGGAACGGCCATTACGCGTAATGTCGTATAACACTCACATGTTCGACTTCTACAATCATTCAGGATTACCGGATGCTCCCAATGAAATTTTTAAATACATCATTCAGCAAAATCCTGATGTAATATGCTTTCAGGAGTTTTTTACCAATATGAGAAAACCTGCTTACACACCAACACATATTATTGCGCGTTTCAGACAATTTGGATACCGACACATTGAATACCTTAAAGCAGGTAAGGGAAGCACTGGATATGGACTAGCCACTTTTTCGCGTTATCCTATTACCAATACTGACGCTATTAAGTTCGAAAATACAAACAACCAGGCCATATTCAGCGACATAAATGTTAATGGAAAAATGGTACGTGTTTTTAACAACCACCTCGAATCAATAGGTTTTAAAGATTCAGACCTTAATGTGCTTGACACTCTTGGTTTCAACATCAATGAGCACCAACGTCAGGGGTTAAGTAATATTTCACGAAAGCTCAACCGGGCTTTTGCCATGCGTTCAAACCAGGCCGAAGCACTGGCACGCCATATTGACAACTCGCCTTACCCGGTAATTGTTTGCGGCGACTTTAACGACACCCCGGTATCGTACGTATACAGAACTATGCGCAACGACCTGAAAGATGCTTATGAAGAAGCCGGAGTTGGTTTTGGCGGAACCTATAACGGACGGCTTCCATCGTTTCGCATTGATTACATATTCCATTCGCCACAGTTTGACACATATAATTTTAAACGATTCCCGTTAAATTATTCCGACCACTTCCCCATTATGGCTACAATCGACTTAAAAAACTAATAATTATAAAAACCTTACAGATTTAATAAAACCAGCCCATGCGACAATACCTTGATTTAATGCAACATGTTATAAACGAGGGTTATCACAAAAAAGACCGGACCGGAACCGGAACCACCAGCGTATTCGGATATCAGATGCGATTCAACCTTCAGGAAGGGTTCCCTTTGGTGACTACAAAAAAATTGCATCTTAAATCTATTATTCATGAATTGCTTTGGTTCATAAAAGGTAGTACTAATGTGCGCTATCTGCAGGATAACGGAGTTCGCATCTGGAACGAATGGGCACGCGAAGATGGTGAGCTAGGCCCAATATACGGCTATCAGTGGCGATCATGGCCTGATTACCACGGTGGCAATATCGACCAGATTAAGCAGGTTGTTGATTCCATTAAATCCACCCCTGACTCACGCCGCCATCTTGTTAGCGCATGGAACGTAGGTCAGATTGACGACATGCAACTTCCACCATGTCACATCCTTTTTCAGTTTTATGTAGCCGGAGGAAAACTTAGCTGCCAGCTTTATCAAAGAAGTGCAGATACTTTCCTTGGTGTACCATTCAATATTGCGTCCTATGCCTTATTAACCATGATGATGGCTCAGGTTACCGGATTAAAACCCGGCGATTTCGTTCATACCTTAGGCGATGCTCACATATACTCCAACCACATTGAGCAGGTTAAATTACAGCTAACCAGAGAACCACGGACTTTACCAATAATGAAAATCAATCCCGAACGAACATCCATTGATGATTTTGTATATGAAGATTTTCAATTAGAAGGTTACGATCCACATCCGCACATCAAAGGCGACATCTCGGTTTAAAACATCTACTTTATGCAAATATCTCTAATAGTTGCCATAGACAAAAATTACGCCATTGGTTCTGATGGCGACCAGCTTGCTTATATTTCTGACGACTTAAAGCGGTTTAAACAACTTACCTCAGGACACACCATTGTTATGGGACGCAAAACTTTTGAAGCACTCCCTAAGGGAGCCTTACCCAACCGCAAAAACATTGTGATATCAAGACAACCAAATTTAAAACTCTCTGGTTGCATAGTGGTTCCCGGTGTTGAGGACGTTATTGAGTTAGGTAAAAGTGATGAAGAGATTTTTATTATTGGTGGTGGTGAAATATATAGTTTATTTTTCCCTGTAGCCACCCGCATCTATTTAACACGAATACATCATACCTTTGAAAACACCGACGTATGGTTTCCTCACATTAATTCTGACGATTGGGTGATGACATCTTTAGAGGGTCCCTTTATTGATCCAAAAAGCTCAATGACTTATTCATTTGAAATTTTGGAGCGAATTATTAACTCCGATCCGGAATGAAAAAAAGGTATATATAAACTGATCCGAGTTAATTAACACAGTTCGCAAAGTCGTTATATTCCGCTGTTATCCAAGCCTTTCCAACTTTATCAACACCCGTTAATATTTCACCTTCCATTTCTACCTCATCACATTTTTCAATTCCCTATCTTTGTAATTCACACATACTGATGGAGGCTGTTTTATGGATCTCATTCCCTTTACACATTTACATGTTCACTCTCAATACTCTATACTAGATGGTCAGGCAAGCGTTTTGGATCTGGTAAAAAAGGCGGCAGGCGATGGTATGAAAGCAGTTGCTCTTACCGACCATGGCACTATGCTTGGCATCAAAACATTTTACGACACTTGTAGAAAAAACGGAATAAAACCCATTATTGGTTGCGAAACATACGTTGCACAACGCACCATTCACGATAGATCGGAAAAAACTGACCGCTCAGGACGTCATCTAATATTGTTGGCAAAAAACATAAAAGGTTATAAAAATCTGTTAAAGCTAATTACCATTGCTAATGTTGATGGAGGTCACTATCGCCCACGTATTGACAAAAACCTCCTAAAGCAATACCACGAGGGATTGATTGTTACTACGGCCTGTCTTGGTGGTGAAGTCCCACAAAAGATAATGCAAGGTGACTTGGATGGTGCGCGAGAGGCCATACTTTGGTACAAAGATATTTTTGGTGACGATTTTTATTTAGAGATGCAACGACATCCATCGGAGGATCCACGGATGCGTCACGAGGTATACGAGACCCAGATAAAAGTAAACGAGCAGCTTCTCAAATTCTCAAAAGAGTTGGGAGTAAAAGTTGTAGCTGCTAATGATGTTCACTTTGCTGATGCTGTTATGGCCGAAGCCCACGATATTATGATCTGCCTTAATACCGGTAAAGATGTAGAGGACCCAACGCGTATGCGTTATACCCGTCAGGAGTGGTTCAAAACAACCGAAGAGATGAACCTTCTGTTTGCCGATGTTCCCCAAGCGCTACTTTCAACACAGGAAATATCAGATAAGATTGAAGAATATCAGATTAATTCTGATCCAATTATGCCAGTTTTCCCCATACCAGAATCATTTGGTACACTGGAAGACTACAAATTAAGAATTACCGAAGAAGACCTTAAACAGGAATTTGGAGAAGAACGCTACAAGGCTCTTAGCGGGAATTACAACCACTTGTTGCGAATAAAATTTGAAGCAGATTACTTAGAATTTCTTACCTGTAATGGTGCCCGAAAAATATATGGCGAACCAATACCCGATACTGTTAAAGAGCGAATCGACTTTGAGCTTAACACGGTAAAAACAATGGGTTTCCCAGGCTACTTTCTTATCGTGCAAGACTTTATTAATGCAGCACGCGAAATGGGCGTTCTTGTTGGGCCGGGTCGTGGATCTGCAGCCGGGTCAGTTGCAGCCTATTGCATTGGAATAACCGCTGTTGATCCCATCAAATACAATCTTCTGTTTGAACGATTCCTCAACCCCGACCGTATTTCAATGCCCGATGTGGATATTGACTTTGACGATGACGGACGGCAGCAAGTTCTCGAATATGTTGCCAATAAATACGGCAGCGACAAAGTAGCCCATATTTGTACCTTTGGAACAATGGCTGCAAAATCAGCTATTAAAGATGTTGGGCGTGTTCTTAAACTTCCTTTATCGGAAACCGATCGTATTTCAAAACTAATACCCGAAAAACCCGGAACCAAATTAGCCAACGCTTATAACGAAGTTATAAAGCTCGAAAAAGAACAGGGCAACCTAACTTTGGCTATCCAAATAATTGACAAAAAACTGGGTCAGGCCCGATCGGCTGGTAAAGAAAAAGATGCCAGCAAACTAGAAATTCAAAAGATTTTCGCAACCGAAATAGAGAACGGTCGCAAACAGGGAAACGAAATTCTTTTAAAGACCCTTGACCTGGCCTGCGCACTCGAAGGTTCCATAAGACAAACCGGCGTTCATGCTTGCGGCGTTCTAATTGGCCGTGATCCGTTAGTTGAGAACATCCCCTTAATGCCAGCAAAAGAAGCCAAACTCAAAGTAACACAATACGAAGGGACTTTGGTTGAGGCTATTGGGTTATTAAAAATGGACTTCCTGGGATTAAAAACACTTTCCATAATAAAAGAAGCTCTTGAAGCAATACGACTATCAAAAGGAGAAATTGTTGTCTTAGACAAAATACCCATTGATGACAAAAAAACCTTTGAGTTATTTAGTCACGGAGAAACCACTGCCATATTCCAGTTCGAGTCAGCTGGGATGAAAAAATACCTCAAGGGTCTAGAGCCTAACCGATTAGAAGACCTGGTGGCCATGAATGCGCTCTATCGCCCTGGCCCAATGGAGTATATCCCTAATTACATTGGCCGTAAACATGGTCGCGAGCCCATTATTTACGATCATCCCATTATGAAAGATTACCTTGAGGATACATACGGGATTACTGTATTCCAGGAACAGGTGATGCTCCTGTCCAGGGCCCTGGGAGGATTTACACGTGGTGAATCAGATTCTCTTCGTAAGGCTATGGGTAAAAAATTACCCGAACAAATGGCTAAACTTAAGGCCAAATTCCATGAGGGTTGTCTTAACAATAAAGATTTCGTTGACGGTTGCAAAGAATCAGATAAAAAACCTGACGAACTAATTGATAAGATATGGAAAGACTGGGAGGCTTTTGCCAGTTACGCCTTTAACAAATCGCACTCTGTTTGTTATGCTTATCTGGCTTATCAAACCGGATATCTTAAAGCACATTACCCTGCTGAATTTATGGCGGGTGTGCTTAGCCGTAACCTGAGCGACATCAACAAGATAACTACCTTTATGGAAGAGTGTCGACGCATGGGCATGGAAGTGTTGGGACCAGATGTTAATGAGAGCCATTTGAAGTTTACAGTAAATAAAAAGGGGGCGTTACGATTTGGAATGGCAGCCATCAAAGGTGTAGGGGAAGCTGTTGTTCAGGAGATTCTTAACGAAAGGACTAAAAATGGTCCTTTCGATAGCATTTTTGATTTTATTGAAAGAGTGAATCTGCAAACAGTCAATAAAAAAACTGTTGAAGCATTAGCCGATGCCGGAGGATTCGATAGTCTTGGAAAGTTACACCGTGCACAATTCTTTGCACCATTGCCTGGCGAAGACGGAACTTTTATTGAACGACTATTGAAATATGGCAATAAATTTCAGGTAGACAAATCTTCCAGCCAGAATTCATTATTTGGAGCAGTGTCAATGGTTCTGGAAATTAAAAAACCAGATATACCAACATGCGAACCACGCTCAATGCTTGAAAATCTAGAGAAGGAAAAAGATGTGATTGGAATGTACCTCTCAGCACATCCTCTTGATGAGTACAAGCTAGAACTTCGTAATTACTGCACACTTCAACTCAAAGCTTTTGAAGACCTTAACACCTTGCGAAACAGGGAGTTTACCGTAGGAGGAATGGTTACTAACATCCGAAGAGGATTAACAAAAGTCAAAAGCAGTGAATATGCTATTCTAACTCTTGAGGATTTCTCGGGCTCCCACGAATTTGCGTTTTTTGGAGAGGATTATGTAAACTTTACCAATTACATCCAACCCAATTATCAGTTGATGATAAAAGGACGCGTACAACCAAAAAAATTCAAACCTGAAGAACTTGAAACCAAGGTCAAAAGCATATCGTTACTTAAAGATGTACTGGAAAAACAAGTACGTAATATAACATTGAAAATTCCTCTTCAAAGTCTTACAGAAGAGATTATTACAGAGCTGATCAATATGTTGCAGGATAACAAGGGTAATGTAATATTACATTTCCATATTTATGATAACGATAACGAAAGACAAAGTGTAAATTTGTTATCCAGATCGGTAAAGGTAAATCTTACTCCTGAATTGATTCGTTATTTTGATGAAAAACAGGAAGTGTCATTAGTATTAACTTAATCATATTTATTCCCATCTGAATAAAAAAAATCCTTTCTTATTGTTTGTGTTACATTACTTCTGAGTTCAAAGAAAAGATTCACTGATAAACATAGATTTTTTAACCAAAAATAAAATTACCTGATCGATTAATAGAACACTTTATTGAGGTTTTTGGGTTAAATATTTATATCTTTGAACAAGAGGCCTGCCAAATATGTTATATATTTCAGGTCGGATTAAACCACTATTATTAAATCCCATTTTAATTGGGCCGATTTTTTAAAGTTTTATTATAGTACTATCTGTAAAGTAAATAATTATGACACTTGAAGTAACAGATTCCAATTTTGATGAATTGGTAATGAACTCAGAAATACCAGTTCTTGTAGATTTTTGGGCCGAATGGTGTGGCCCTTGCAGAATGGTAGCTCCTATTGTTGCCGAACTTTCTGAAGACTACAAAGACAAAGTGTTGGTAGCCAAGATGGACGTGGATAGTAATCCGGGAACATCGGTAAAATATGGAATTAGAAACATTCCAACAATCCTATTCTTCAAAAAAGGAGAAGTAGTTGATAAACAAGTTGGAGCAGTACCTAAAACCATTCTTGCTTCAAAACTTGATGGCATTTTGTAAAAAAGATCCTCTTATTCAAAAAAAAGCTGCCAGTAACATGCAGCTTTTTTTATTTCCCTTAAAATTGCAGAACCAGACGTTAAACGCTTATCCATCATTACATTATGATTCTGTTTTTGAATTAAGTCAAATCCTGACAATCACACAATCATTATAATTTATGTTGATTTTTGGATACTACTTGTTCCAAAATGAGAGTAACAGTCTATCCCCATTTTTCGGGACAGTATTTGGCATTTTCTTGCAAAGACTTGCTAACCAAGTATGGTGCCTACTATAGTAGCCGAAAGAAGTGAAGCTAGCGTACCAGCCAAAAGCGCCTTTAAACCCAGTTGCGATAACATTACCCGCTTGCCCGGTGCCAGCGACCCAATACCCCCAATCTGAATTCCTATTGAAGCAAAATTGGCAAATCCACATAAAATATAGGTTGCCATTATTATTGATTTCTCCTGAAAAAAAGCACCTGCCTCTTTTAATTCTCCAAGGCTCACATATCCAATAAACTCAGTCATAATAATTTTTTCACCCAATACCCTTCCAACAAGATCAATATCCTGACTATGAATACCCAACAACCACATTAGTGGGGCAAATGCATATCCAAGAATAAACTGAAGAGATAATTCATTGTAACTACCATTGGTTAAATCGGCAATAAAACCATTTAATCCACTCCAATAACCAACTTTAAGAAAAATAAAGTTTATCATCGCAATAAAGGAAATAAAAACCAGCAACATCCCCGCAACATTAACTGCCAATCGCACTCCTTCAGTGGTCCCATTTGAAATGGCATCAAGCACATTTTTCCCAATGCGTTCCTTACTAACCTCCACTTCTTTTGAAACAGATTCTGTTTGTGGTAAAAGCATTTTGGCCACAACTACTACACCAGGAGCAGCCATTATTGACGCGGCCAAAAGGTGTTTGGCATATATGAGTTCCTGAGCCGGATCGCCACCTCCCAATACTTTTATATATACAGCCAAAACGCCTCCTGCAAGTGTAGCCATACCACCGGCCATGACTAAAAGAATTTCCGACCGGTTCATCTTCTCAAGATAAGCCTTAATCATAAGTGGTGACTCGGTTTGTCCAAGAAAAATATTCCCTGCAACCGATAAACTCTCTGCACCTGATAAACGTAACAGTTTAGTCATAGCAAGTGCCAGCCAGTAAACCACCTTTTGAATAATCCCAAAATAAAAAAGGACGCTGGTTAATGCCGAAAAGAAAATAATGGTTGGTAAAATAGTAATGGCAAAGTTTAAAAGTGGTGGCTCTATAACATTAGCGCCAAAACTCTTAAACAAAAACTCCGCACCCGCTTCAGTAAATCCCAGAATCTTCACAAATACACGCCCAACAAAATCAAAAATTATCTGTACAAAAGGGATGTAAAGAATTCCCAGGGCTAATAAAATCTGTATCCCTAAACCTATACCCACAACTTTCCACGATATAGCTTTGCGGTTTGAACTGAAAACCCAGGCGATACCAAGTATTACCAGCATCCCGATTACACCTTTTAGAAGGCTCATAAAGCTAAAACCGTTTGTAACAGGAACTAACACTGAAGCCGAATCAATAACCGGCTGAGCAACCAATATTTGTGTGCTTACCAAAATAAGCAATGCAAATAAAGAAAATACTTTCTTCATCTATAATAAGTTTAACAAATCAAAAGGAACTATCTGGATTTTCTCTTTTCTTAATTTCATCCCTAATCTCGGAAGCTTTTTCGTAGTTTTCAGCTTCAACAGCATCATTAAGCAAGTCTCTTAATTCTTCAATAGTTTTAGAGGTCAGGCTGCTGGGAGCTTTTACTTTCTTAGGCTTTGATTCTTCTTTTTCTTTGGTATCACCAAAATCGAGAACAATTCCTGCCTTGGATAAAATCTCTTCATAGGTATATATTGGACAGTTAAAACGAAGCGATAGGGCCACCGCATCAGAAGTGCGTGAATCAATACGAATAACTTCATTATTTTTAATGCAAACAAGTTCAGAATAAAAAATTCCTTCTTCAAGCTTATAAATTATCACCTCCAAAAGATCAATGGTAAATGCTCGTGCAAAATTTAAAAACAAATCATGCGTTAATGGCCTTGGCGGTTCCAGACCTTCCAGTTTTATAGCGATTGATTGAGCTTCCACACCCCCAATAATTATAGGAATTCTCCGCTCCCCTTCCTCCTCCGCCAAAACAAGGGCATAAGCTCCCGACTGAGTTTGTGAATAGGATAACCCCAGAATGTTTAACTTAATCTTGTTCTTGTTCACTCGTACACGTTTTTAAAATTTACTCATTCCGGAAAAAACGATCTGTCCCATTTATAAAAAAAAACCGAAAATTACTTTTTGCAGCTAACAAACCATTTCTATCTTATTGAATATTAAATGTTTGAATGCCACAAAAGTAAATATTCTTCTATTGTCATTTTTAACTAAAACAAATATAGGAATTTGTTTTAATAACTGGTTAATTTTTAACCTTCAAAAGGAATATGCCCATCATACAGGGAATAGCAAGATTAAAAAACCATATTAAAAAAATGGAGGTTATAATTGCTACTATATTGGTACTAACCACTCCAAATACAAAAAGTGCAATTGAACTACGAATGCCCAAATCGGCCAAAGCAATAGTTGGAATAAAAGTTATGATGACATAATAAAGAGGAATTAACCATATATGCATAGGGAATTCAATAATTCCGAAAAAGATTAAAACCAGCCACAATTGAAACGAGAAAACGAGATATCTTAAAAAAGTAAATAAAAAAATCTTTATAATCTGACCCGTTCCTAGCTTTCTATATATCTGCAAATGAAAACTAATCCTTCTAAAAACCGGATTGGACCACAGAAATTTTATAAGGCGGTAAATACCCAAAACAATAAAAAAAACTACTATCGGAATTAAAAAACCATATTGTAAAATTTCTTTCTGGATTGAAAAAACCAGAGAAGAGTCGAACAAACCATAGCTATGCAAGACGATTGAAGATATTACACCAGTCAAAATAATCACTATGTTTTGTATCATGCTGCCGGCTGCCGAAAGCAATAAGGCCTGGGTACGGTTTCCTTTACTGAAAAGCAGAGCCTTTCCTACCGGTTCTCCAGCTCGCGCCGGTGTCAGCATCCCAAATTGGATGCCTCTAATAACCTGCCTAAATGAATTTGCAAATCTTTGTGGTTTCAAAACTGATATTAGCATCTGCCATTTAATGGCTTCAAGTGAAATATTTACTCCAGCAAGGAATAACTGAATCAGAAGTAAAAAAATAAAACTCCGTTGATTGATTATAAGTTGATCGAAAAAAAACGCCCAATCCTTATATTGTAAAACCTTATAAATAACGTAAACCAACGCTAATAACGATAGACCAATCTGAATAAGTAAAGGATAATATTTACGCATTGCGGAAATCAGCTACTTTGTTTTGTTCACGAAAGGAAGTGCCACAATAGAAAAAAAACCTGCAACTACAATCATCCCATTTAATGCTCCATGCACTACCAGGGCAAAAATTCCTGCATCGGACATGGAAATACCATAGGCATTAAGAGCTGTAATAACCATAAAATGCCATGGACCTATTCCTCCCTGAACCGGAGCAACCATTCCCAGCGTTCCAAACACAAATACGGACAATCCAGCCAATGGAGTCAGGTGATTGGTATATGGAAATGCAAAAAAACAAACGTACATCATCAAAAAATAAAACAGGAAGATAAGTACTGAATGAAATATAAACCATCCTATTTTCTCAACTTTTCTGAATGACAAGAAACCTTCCTTAAACTTGCTCCATAGCCCTTCCAATTTATAAAAAAAACTGCCCGACCTCAATTTCTTTCTAAAAAGCCATAAAAAAGCAAAAATAAAAAACAGAATCACATAAGTTGCCGGTGTTGAAATGAATTTATGAAAGCCCCCAAAATCCATGGTGTTATTTACAAACGAAGCAATCATCTCAAATTGGAAAACCACCACCAACAATAACGATAGCAAAAGTGAAATAACATCCAGGAACCTCTCCGCTACAACAGTTCCCACCAGTCCGGGAAAAGAGATTTTTTCATGACGACTCAGCACTGCACATCTCGAAACTTCTCCCATCCGTGGTATGGCCAAATTAGCCAGATAACCAATCATTACGGCCAAAAAAGTGTTTAGAAAACCCGGCCGTTTGCCCATAGGAACTATCAACATTTGCCATCGTATAGTGCGGCTTACATGACTTAGCAATCCAATAATCAACGAAACGAATATCCATCCAAACCCAACATCCTCCTTAATGACCTGCAGAACCCGATCCCAGTCCTGATTGCGATATAACCACCACAGGATTCCTAATCCGACTCCAAAGAACACTATAATTCGAATGGATTTAACCCAGCTACT
>CAZSQG010000001.1:81640-86289 GCA_964608615.1 uncultured Marinilabiliaceae bacterium | reverse complement strand
CGGGGTTTAAATAAATAGTCGTACCTTTGCGCCGCTTATCCGGTACAATGTTACAAAATGTATTGCTCAAAGCCAAAATTTAACAATTGTAAGGAAATTTTCCAAGGCCATGGATGATGAAGAGAGTAAGAGCAAAAAAATATTTGGGACAGCATTTCCTCAACGATCTCAGCATTGCCAAACGCATCGTTGACAGTCTTCAAACCCCTCCGGCACAAGTTATTGAAGTTGGCCCGGGGATGGGAGTTCTTACGCGTTACCTACTTGAGCGATCCGACATTGACTTACATCTGGTTGAAATTGATACCGAATCGGTAGCATACCTCAACAACCATTATCCACAAATTAAAGGACGACTTATTGAAAAAGATTTTCTTAAAGTTGATCTTGAGACACTCTTTAATGGACCTTTTTCAATAATTGGTAATTTCCCTTACAATATATCCAGTCAAATATTCTTTAAAGCTATTGAAAACCGACATCTGGTAAAATCATTGGTTGGAATGGTCCAACGCGAAGTAGGCCTAAGAATTGCTTCTGGTCCGGGACCCAAAGAATATGGTATTTTAAGTGTTTTCCTTCAATCATTTTTTACTGTTGAATACCTGTTTACAGTTGACGAACATGTTTTTACTCCGCCGCCCAAAGTCAAATCAGGAGTTATACGACTTACCCGAAACGACATCCAAGAGTTACCTTGCGACGAAAAACTATTTATTAAAGTTGTTAAAGCAGCATTCAACCAACGTCGTAAGACACTGAGAAACAGCCTGAGCGTGCTTCAGTTTGATCAGCAAGCCATTCGGCATTTGCCGGTTTTCAATTTACGTCCCGAGCAACTTTCAGTGCCGGCATTTCAGGAATTAACAAGTCTTATTCAGGCTCACCCCTTGCGTGAGTGAATCTCATTGAGTAACCTTTAAAACTACCCGCTATGGCAAATTTCGAACTAACCAGGGAGTATATAGATCAACTTAAGACGCTGATAGAACAAAAAAACGAGTCAGCTCTGTCGGGCATTCTGGAAGAATTGCACCCTGCCGATATTGCCGAAATTTATGAAGAGTTAAGTCTTGACGAAGCCAAATATCTTTATTTCCTTCTTGATGATGATACCGCAGCCGATGTTCTTATTGAACTTGAGGAGAGCGACAGATTACGCTTTTTAAAGTCTCTGCCCAGCGAGGTAATTGCCAGACGATTCATCGACAAGATGGATTCTGATGATGCTGCCGATGTTTTATCCGAACTTGATAGTGTGCGACAACAGGAGGTCCTCTCTTACCTGGAGGACATTAGCATGGCCGGGGACATTGTGGATTTGCTGAACTACGATGAAAACACGGCAGGTGGATTGATGGCCAAAGAACTTATTAAAGTTAAGGAATCCTGGAGCATCCTTACCTGTTTGCGTAGTATGCGACGTCAGGCCGAAGAAGTTGATGAGGTGTACTATGTTTATGTTGTTGATAATGACGGCATTTTAAAAGGAACTCTTTCCTTGAAGAAAATGCTGTTGAATTCAACCGATACACTGGTTAAAGATATTTACTCTCCGGTTGCCATTTCAGTGATAGTAGATGCTCCTTCAGAAGAAGTAACCAACCTAATGGAAAAATATGACCTTGTGGTTCTTCCTGTTGTTGACAGCATTGGACGCCTGGTTGGACGTATCACTATTGATGATGTTTTGGATGTAATGCGCGAAGAGGCCGAAAAGGACTACCAAATGGCATCCGGTATTACCGACGATGTTGAGGCTTCCGACAGCGTTTGGCGTCTCACACGAGCTCGTATACCCTGGCTTTTTATTGGCCTTGTTGGGGGCCTTTTTGGCTCCAAGGTTATTAGTGGATTTGAAGGCAACATTGCTAATTATCCGCAAATGGTATTTTTTATGCCGCTTATTGGAGCCATGGGCGGTAATGTGGGAATACAGTCTTCAGCTATTATGGTTCAATCGCTTGCAAGTGGCGGTATTGGGCTGGAATCAAACATACGTAAACTATTGAAAGAACTATCCGTTGCACTTCTTAATGCAAGCACATTATCGGCATTGGTTTTTCTATACAATTTTTTTATTGGATCTAGTCAGGCTTTAACTCTAACTGTAGCTGCAGCAATGTTTTCGGTAGTGGTTTTTGCTTCATTAATTGGCACATTCCTGCCGTTATTACTTAATCGCATAAAAATTGACCCTGCCGTTGCCACCGGACCATTTATAACAACACTCAACGATATTTCAGGGATGTTTGTTTACCTCACGCTTGGTGCTTATTTTTTTACAGTGTTCAACACCTAGCCGGCTGTAACTAATGCGTCTCCTTTAACAGGGAAATATTCAACACTGTAACTATTGGCTTGTTCTAAAACTTTTTTTATTATACACTGAGTTTTATCAGAATAATCCACTTTTACAACCTCATGACTCTTAAGCCAGTTACCAAAAAGCTCCGTGCTTTCGTCTTTCAGCCTATAAATAACTGTTACGCCCATAGATTTAAGCATTGCAGCATTACACTGCTGCTCGTACTGCCCTTTCATAGGTATAACACATAGTTTCTTCTTTAGAAATAAAGCTTCAGCAGGCGTCTCAAAACCTGCATTACAGAACACTCCTTTAGCCGATAACATGCTTTTAGTGAACGCAGATTGATTAACAGGCTGAACCTTAATATCCTGAAATGAATAAGGATGCTTGGAGTGCTTTGAGAAAACCTCCCATTTTATCCCTGAAAATTGAGCAAGAAACGCGATTATCTTCATGTCATCGTAAGCAGGCAGATAAACCGTGTAATGCCCCTTTATAACAGGATCTGCTTTCCTTACATCGCTGCGAATTACAGGAGTTGATATTGTTTCATCCAATTCAGCAAAGTGAAATCCATACGACTGGTTAACAGGAGCATAAAACCTAAGAATTCCAATTCCAAGAAGATCTCTTTTTTCAGGACGTGGAGCGTTTGGATTAAGGATGGCCGACTGGTGACTGATGCCAATACATTTCTTTCTCCTCAATTTACACGCCCATGCTGAAACAGGCTCAAAATCGGAAATAACCAGATCATAATCATCAACAGCCAATTTCCACACCTCTTTGAAAAACGATGATAACGAATTTGATGTAAAGGTTTTTCTTATATCTATTCCACCCTTTTTCCCGAAAATGAAACCCATTCCTTTTAGCTTGTATTTAACCTGCCATGGGAGCGTTAAATCAGACTGGTTACCACTTACCAACAAATCTACATCAACAAATTGCCGAAGAATAGGAACTATCTCCTGAGCCCTTGCTATGTGCCCGTTCCCGGTTCCCTGAATTGCATATAAAATTTTCATAATAATCTTTCGTTTATTGCACGCCTTCCAATCAAAAATGAAATTAGAAAACCAAAACAATTAATACCGCAAGATTACATGAATCATGTAAATTGAAAATAAGAAGTATAATAAGAAAATCTTAATTTGGAAGATAATGTAAACTAAACATTAAATTGCTTAATAACATTATTGTTAAGTAATTATCCAAACATTGGTTCAATTATGGAATTACGATTGCGCATTGACCACTGCCAATAAGCATACAAATCGAAATTAAAACTCTGTGAAACGCCCTCGGTCTGAACCAGCTTACTGCGACGAGCCACCACGAAAGATCGGTGTGGATGACAATCACATTCCCCTATCATAAAATCAATGGCACCTTTAAATCTGTCATTTAGGCCATCAACATCGGTTTGGCAATATACAATAATACCAATTTTATTTTTTGTTGCTAATGCAAGTAATTTCTCTATAGGGATATCATCCACTTCTGTTTCTGCTTCTATTCCGATAAGGATTTTTTTGATGTTCCCATTGGCTTCAATAACATTCTCAAGAGAGCTCCACCCATCAATAACCCAATTGTAACTTTGGTAAAAAACTCCCTGACTATCAGCCTTGCTTTCCATCTCCCCTAAAATAGCACCAAAACCAACAATCAAAACTTCATCATCCCAGCTAATAACCGACGATAATACTGTTTCAAGAGCAAAGGATCTGTTTTTGTTGAAAAGAATAGTTTCAAAACCGGTTTGATAAAACATGTCTTTAGCAAACTCCCTTGCCGACCACATGCGCATTACATGAGGGTCCAAACAATCTTCGATAAGAACTGAACTCATCGAATCAATAATTCCAGAATTAAAATCTCCCATAACATTAAGCTTTTCAACAAATTAACAAATCCTGGCAATAATCATATAATGTACTCCAACAATAACTCAAAACTACAATTCTCAGCTTCAACTTAAGTTAATTCATTATTATGACCTGGTTACCCTTATACTTTTGCTGACAATCGAAATATTAGTCACACGTATTGTATTTATGACAATTATCACTGTTTTTTGATGAACTTCACAAAATTATTGATCGCTAATTTTCAAGACTTACTCTTCACATAAAACAAGTACACTTTTCACAAAAAGACGTTTTATTTTTAGCGTGATTATTCAATTCTTATCTTTACACCGAATAGAAACAGAACCGAATGCCAGTAAAATATGCCGATATAGTTCTTCCTGTGCCTCTTCCAAGGTTGTTTACCTATGATATTCCCGAAGAGTTTCATGAAACACTTCAAAAAGGAATGCGCGTGGTGGTGC
>CAZSQG010000001.1:34933-81630 GCA_964608615.1 uncultured Marinilabiliaceae bacterium | reverse complement strand
GGTGCCTTTCGGGAAAAAAAAGCAAATTTCGGGCATTGTGTTTGATATCCACTGCAATAAGCCCGAAGCTTATGATACCAAACCCATTCTGGCAATTCTAGATAATAAGCCACTCGTAACTTCACAACAGCTTTTGCTATGGCAGTGGATTTCTACCTATTATCAATGTTCGCTTGGAGAAGTATATAAAGCAGCTCTTCCATCGGGACTAAAACTGGAAAGTGAAACCCGATTTTATTATAATGATGAATTTGAGGCAACAACAGACCTTTCCGAAAAGGCTCTTCTTGTACTGGATTTCCTGACCCACGAGAAACAATGCAAAATAAGCGATTTGAATAAAATAACCGGACTAAAAAACAGTTACCCTATACTTAAAGATCTTATTGAACAACAGGCAGTTTATGTTGATGAGCTTGTTGCTGAGAAATACAAACCCAAAGAAGACCTTTTTATTTCGCTTCATATTGAAAAACGATCAGAAGAAGCATTGAGAGTTGTTTTTGATAAATTGGAAAAAGCACCCAAACAACTACAGTTACTAATGACTTTTATTCAAAAGTCAGGAGGAGTTACACAATCGCTTGCAGGAAATAAAATCTTACGTAAAGAAGTTCTTGAAGAACCCGGAAACACATCGGCACCACTAAATGAATTAATTAAAAAAAATATCCTAATACAGGAATCAATTGAGGTAGACCGCCTGGATTTCTCTCAAATCCCTACTATCAATAAAAAAGACCTCTCCAAAGAACAACACAAAGCACTCTCCGAAATAAGAGAAGGCTTTGTTTCAAGAAAACCGGTTTTATTACATGGTGTAACATCAAGCGGTAAAACAGAGCTTTACATCCATCTCATTGATGACATTATTAAACAGGGAAAACAAGCCCTGTATCTCCTTCCTGAGATTGCATTAACCACCCAGATAACCTCCCGATTGCGTGCTCATTTTGGTAATAAACTTGGCATATATCATTCAAAATTCAGCGACGAAGAAAGAGTTGAAGTATGGAACGACCTGCTTAATAAAAAGAATTATCAAGTCATTGTTGGGGTGCGATCATCGGTTTTTCTGCCATTCTCAGAACTGGGCCTTGTGATTGTTGATGAAGAACACGAGAACTCATTTAAACAATACGACCCTGCTCCACGCTACCATGCCAGAGATGTGGCTCTTGTGCTGGCTAAAAGCTTTAATGCCCAGGTACTCCTTGGCACTGCAACTCCTTCAATAGAGAGTTATTACAATGCCAAATCGGGAAAATACCACCTTGTTGAACTTCAAACCCGATTCGAAGGAATACTTTTACCTGATATAAGAGTCGTCAATACCCGCGAAGCCTATCGAAAAAAGAGCATGCAATCGCATTTTTCGCCCGAATTAATTGAACTGATGGGAAAGGCCCTTAATAACAAAGAGCAGATCATTCTATTTCAAAATCGCCGGGGATTTGCCCCTTATCTGGAATGCGCCAAATGTGGATGGATCCCAACCTGTTCGCATTGCGATGTTAGCATGACCTACCATAAAAACATTGACCAGCTTGTTTGTCATTATTGCGGACATTCAGTTACAACCTATAAAATATGCCAGGCTTGCGAAAGTCCTTCTCTTTTCACAAAAGGATTTGGCACCCAAAAAATTGAAGAGGAAATTCAAGCTATTTTTCCGCAAGCCGGGGTAGTCAGGATGGATCATGACACCACAAGATCAAAAATAGGCTACGAAAAAATAATAACTTCCTTTGAACAGGGTAAGTTTGATATTCTTGTTGGTACTCAAATGGTTACCAAAGGGCTTGATTTCGACAGAGTAAGCCTGGTTGGCATTCTGAATGCCGATAACATGCTCAATAATCCTGATTTCAGAGCATTTGAACGCAGCTTTCAAATGATAGCTCAGGTAAGCGGCCGCGCTGGACGAAAAAACAGGCAAGGCACCGTAATCCTTCAAACCTCCAATCCTGAACATCCTGTTATACAGCAGGTAAAAACCAACGATTACGAATCCTTCTTTAACCAACAAATTGTGGAAAGGAAAGAGTTCAAATATCCTCCCTTCTACCGTCTTATTTTTTTGACCATCAAACATAAAAACCAGAACATCTCCAACAAGGCAGCCAACGAACTGGCACAAAAACTAAGATCTGTTTTTGGCTCCCGTATTATTGGACCTCAGGTTCCACCAATAACCAAAATACAGGATTTCCATCTACAGCGTATCCTAATAAAACTGGAAAAAAACTCGTCTGCGGTCAAAGCAAAAGAGTTAATGCAGGATTGTATTAATCAGATTCTTTCGCAGGATCCCTGGCGATATGTTTCCATCGTGGCTGATGTGGATCCCTATTAATTGTTTAAGCCCTTTAATCAATTCTATAAAAACTACGATTATCCGATAACTTTATCTCTCTAACCTCATTCACGTTATTAAGAGATAATGCATTTTGATGATCCCCCTGCCAAAACATGCAAAATCTTTTGACTTGAGAATAGAAATTATTCATAAGTACATATTCATTTTCCGATCCACCAATTACAAGCCCGACTCCGTGTTCAAAAATTTTCTGAACACGCCCTTTGCCTTTTATTTGTATCTTCATGGCCAAAATTGGGACACATAATTGGGTGAGTTTATTATTTTAAGTTATGAAGATTGCGTTTTTTTGTTTATTAATTTTAGCTATTACCTGCTCAGCATCAGTGGATAAAAACAATTTTTACGAAGTTTTATCAGGAGACTCTAAAGAGCTTGTTGATAATTTAATTAACGAGTACGAGCAGGTTGACGATCAAAACTCATTGGTAAATGTTTTTAAGGGCGCTCTGTACATAAAAAGGGCTGCTTTTCTGCAGGTTCCTGCTCGTAAATTGGGAAGTTTTACAAAAGGCCGGGATTTGTTGGAGCATGAAATTTTGCAAAATCCCACTAACACAGAATATCGGTTAATCCGGTTGATTCTTCAGGAACAAACGCCGCCATTTTTAAAGTATAAAATAAATTTGGAAGAAGATAAACAGTTTATTATTGCAGCCTACCCCACTGCCAAAGAGCAGTTAAAAAAAAGAATATTAAACTATTCAGGTAAGTCCATGGTGTTGAAAGCAGATAATTTGGGGGAGTAGATCGATGTATTCTCTCTTTATTATTCCTTTGCGGCATGGAGTCTCTGCGTTCAAGCTTTTATTACAAAACAATATTTTTAATCAATTCAAAAACAGATGAAACGAACCATGAGTAAACCATACTCACTCAGGGGAATCGAAGATCGGCGAAGCCAATGATTATCTGGCGAGTTCCCCCGCTCATTAGCGGGGCTACCTGTCCCGACTGAAAGACGGGAGGCTATGTGACCATTGAAAAACAAATTTTAGACACATGAATATTCTAGTTATATCATACACACAAACGGGCCAATTGGATGAAATTCTGAAAGGCATTGTAAAGCCTCTTGACACATTTGACATTGATTACGTTCAGATTAAGCCTAAAACTGCCTTCCCATTTCCATGGACATCAGCCACATTTTTTGATGCAATGCCCGAAACGGTCCTTGAAATACCAATAGAACTGGCCGATTGTACCTTTAAGCACAGCACTTACGACTTAATTATTTTGGGTTATCAGACCTGGTTTTTATCGCCTTCATTACCCATTTCATCCTTGCTTCAATTGGATAAATTCAAGGAAGTAGTTAAAAATACACCTGTGATTACTATTATTGGAGCCCGTAACATGTGGATTAATTCTCAAAAGAGCATCAATAAACGCATTGCTGAGGCGGGAGGAAAAATGGTTGGCAATATACCATTTATCGACCGCAACAATAATTATGCAAGTGCCGTTACTATTTTATATTGGATGCTTACGGGTAAAAAGGACCGGATGTTAAAAATATTTCCGGTTCCAGGAGTTGGACAAAACGATATTGACCAGGCACCTAAATTTGGCGAAATGATTGAAAAACATATATCAGCCAAAACGTTAAATAATTTACAACACGACGTAGTAAAAACCAACCACATTGAAGTTTCAACTAATATCCTTTTTATTGAAAACCGGGCGAAGCGAATTTTTATGATATGGGCCAAACTCATCACCAAGTTTAAAACTGGAACTGTGGCGCGTAAAGTTTTTGTAACCCTATTTAAATACTATTTACTTATTGCCCTGTTTGTTGTGGCCCCAATTGTTTTAGCAATTTACAAACTGTTGATTTTACCGTTTGTTTATAAATCGGTTGAGCATGAAAAAAACAATATCAGATATAATAGTTTGTAGCTTGCTATTCTTGGAATTTTTCAGTTAAGGGATGTAAACAGTTGAACTGTCAATAACAGAAATGTATTATTATCTCTGGGTCAATTGTGAATAGCAAAAAGGCGTAGTCTTCAGAAAAAAGTATAAATTTGCCTTTTTTAAAAGGAATCCTCAAAAATAAAATTGATTGCAAACTATGGCGGACGTTTACATTAACAGAATTTCCTCTTTTCTACCTAACAATCCGGTCCCAAACAGTGACATGGAAGACTATTTAGGTTTCATAAATGGGGGAAGATCAAAATCAAAAAATATTGTTTTACGTAATAATGGCATCGAACAACGGTACTATGCAATGGATAAAAATGGTATTGCAACCCATTCCAATGCAGAATTGGCAGCCATTGCCATCAGAAAATTATTTGACACACCTGATGAAATTGGCGAAATCGAGCTATTAGCCTGTGGCACAACCAATCCCGACATTCTATTACCATCGCATGCCGTAATGATTCATGGCCTCTTAAAAGAAGCATCCAGCATTGAAGTCATTTCAAATTCAGGGGCTTGCTGTTCTGCAATGCAATCTTTTAAACATGCTTATTTATCAGTAAAAGCCGACGAAAAGAAAAAAGTTGTTTGCTGTGGTTCGGAGCGATTTTCAACTTTGATGCGGGCCAATAGTTTTAAGGAAGAGGTGGAGCATTTAAAGAGAATGGAGCAAAATACATACATCGCTTTTGAAAAGGATTTCTTACGATGGATGTTGTCTGACGGTGCTGGGGCCTTTTTAATTGAGGATAAAAAGAATGAGGTTGGTTTATCACTAAAAGTTGAGTGGATTGAAATATGCTCATTTGCCAATGAGCTGGAAACCTGTATGTATATGGGTGCCGATAAGGACAGCGATGGCAATATAGTAGCCTTTCAGGATATGTCGATGCAGGAAATTGTGCAAAATTCGGTCTTAAGCCTAAAGCAAGATGTTAAATTACTGAGTGAAAACATTATTGAAAGAGGCTTTGAGTTTTTATGTAACTTATTGCACAGCAAAGGCATTAAGGTTGATGATATTGATTACTTGTTACCACATATTTCAAGCTACTTTTTTAAGCCAAAAGTGTACGAGATTTTAGAGAAAAACGGCATGCCCATACCTTATGAAAGATGGTTCATGAACCTAAAAACAAAAGGAAATGTTGGTGCTGGCTCAGTTTATTTAATGTTAGAAGAGCTATTTAATGGCGGCACATTGAAAAAAGGTGATAAAATTTTATTGGCTGTACCCGAAAGTGCACGCTTTTCTTATGCCTTTAGTTATTTAACTGTTTGTTAATTTAGCCTATGAAGCGACAAGAATTGCCGCAGGATTACAGTGCCTTAAATAACATAACCCGCGAATTACACTACGTTAAGGACGAAGATGGAAAATATCGTACCGGCTTAAGTACCGGCTGGGAAGTAAAATCATCAGCTCTGGATAATGCTTGGGAAGAAGTTAACGATCATATTGAGGAAGCGCAACGCTTGGTTAAAAGCGGCGATAAAAGTCCAATTTATGTGTTGATGTTTATAAATCGGATGGACTTATCGATACTGAGCAGTTATACCGGCTACTGGAAATTATGTATTAAACAGCATTTTAAACCTTCGGTTTTTGCAAAGCTTAGCGATAAAAAGCTTAAGAAATATGCTGATGCTTTTAACATGGGGGTTGAAGAACTTAAAAATTACAAAGCGTAATGCAGAATGGTTTTGAGCATATACAGTCGGCTCATTGTGAAAATGGAGTGGTAGTTAAGCTTCTTAAATCCAATGGCATAGACTTTATTAATGAACCCTTGGCTTTTGGAATTGGGTCGGGTTTGTTTTACTGTCACATCCCGTTTCTAAAACTGAACAATGCCCCGGCTATATCTTTCAGAACCATGCCTGGGCGAATATTCAAGCAAAGCTGCAAATACCTAAACATCGAATTTGACTCCAAACGTTTCCGCAGTGAAACAAAGGCCCAGGAGTACCTTGATGATTTATTGGAGAATAATATTAATGTTGGTTGTCAGGTCGGTGTTTTCAATTTGTCCTACTTACCGCTTGAATATCGGTTCCACTTTAATGCCCACAATATTGTTGTTTACGGCAAAGAAAACGGCAACTACAAAATCAGTGATACCATTATGGAAGCACCAACAGAACTAAGTGCTACTGAATTAATGAAATGCCGATACGCCAAAGGTATATATGCCCCCAAAGGTCATTTATATTATATTAAAAATGTTGGCGTTGTGGATGATACCCTGATAAAAAAAGCCATCATCAAGGGCATAAACCGAAATGTGCGCGACATGCTTCACATTCCCGGAAATTTTGGAGGCGTGAGAGGCATTAAATATACCGGTAAAAAAATCCACAAGTGGCGAGATGATCTTGGCATTCGCAAAGCAGGAAAATACTTGGGCCACATTGTAAGAATGCAGGAGGAGATTGGAACAGGCGGCGGTGGTTTTCGGTTTTTATATGCCGCGTTTTTACAACAATCGGCCGAAATATTTAACAACACTGCTTTGTCTGATGTGTCAGATGAATTTACCAAAGCTGGCGACATGTGGCGCAGTTCGGCTGTGAAAATGGCCGGGGTATTTAAAGGCAGAACCACCGAACAGCATCACTTCAATGAAATTTCAGATTTGCTTTTTGAGATCTATGAAGTTGAAAAAAGCGCCTTTAAAAAGCTTTCAAAACTTAACCTAAAAGCTTAGAATGAGCAATATTCTTATTTCAATTGACCAACTAAGCAAGAAATACCCATCGGCCAAAGAGGAGAGTTTAAAAAAAGTTTCACTGGAGATTAAAGTTGGTGAAAAGTTTGGCATATTCGGGCCTAATGGTGCAGGCAAAACCACCCTTATTTCCATCATGTGCCATATTTTACCTTACCGCCATGGCTCCGTTAAGTTTTACCACAAGGGTGAATTAATCCGATTTACCGAAATTAAAAAGCGAATCGGTTTTGTGCCTCAAGATTTGGCGATGTATGAAGAACTTACTGCCTTTCATAACGTTGAATACTTTGGAGCGTTGTATAATTTAAGCAGAGAACAAATTCAGGAGCGCACCGATCATCTTTTTGAACTGCTCGGACTGAGCAATGTAGCTAACAAAAAAGTTAAAGCATTTTCGGGCGGGATGAAACGCCGTTTGAACCTCATCATTGGAGTAATTCACCAGCCTGACATTCTCTTTTTGGATGAGCCAACTGTTGGCGTTGACATCCAAAGTCGAAATGCCATTCTCGATTTTTTGAATACCATCAATGCAAATGGCACCTCCATCATTTACACATCGCATCATTTGGAGGAGGCTGAACAACTTTGCAACAGAATTGCAATAATTGATTACGGAAAACTGATTGCGCTCGATCAAATCAGCACTCTTTTATCCGATAACAAAGTTCAAAACTTAACCCAGTTGCTCATCAAATTAACCGGAAAAGCGTTCAGGGACAATGTATAAACCATGGATATCCATACGCAAAGAATTTTACCTTCTCTTTAACGACAAAGTGGGTTTGTCGCTGATGTTTTTGATGCCGCTGCTGCTCGTGTTTGTCATCACCATCATACAAGACAGTGCCTTTAAGGTTGTTAATGAGAATAAGATATCGCTGATAATTACAAACAACGATGAGGGTGAACTTGGCAAAAAACTATCCGAAATGCTTCTGACCAGCGGCATGTTTGATGTGGTTGAAAAAGAATATTCCGATCCGCTTCAACTTCAAAAAGAAGTTACCAATGGAAACTCACTGACAGCATTGTTTATTTCTACCGATTTCTCCGAGAAAATTGAGTTGAAATCAACTCAGTTCAGTCAAATGATAATGGCCAATTTAGGGTTGCAGGAGAGCAAACAGTTTAAGGAGATCAATTTGCCTTTTATCAAGTTTTTTAATGATCCAGCATTGCAGGATAACTACGTCTATTCCATCATCAGCGTGATTTATACCCACCTGAATGTTATTGAAATATCGCAAATGCTCGAAGGTATTTACATTGAAATGGGTTACGCAGGCATTCCGCCGGAAGTGGAGCAAGGTATCTTTAAAAACCGGATTCAAATTGAACGCCATGTGGATGGAGAGGCTTTTCAATTGCCCAACAGCACGCAACACAATGTACCCGCCTGGACAATATTTGCCATGTTTTTTATGGTTATTTCTCTTGGTGCCAATATTGTTAAGGAGCGATCAACTGGTAGTTTCATGCGTCTCAAAGCCATGCCAACACATTTTGGATTAATCATGGCTAGCAAACAAATTGTTTATGTTACTGTTGGCGTGCTGCAAGTACTATTTATTTTCAGCGTGGGTGCGTTTGTGTTTCCTTTTTTAAACCTGCCACCCTTGTCAATGCCTGCCAATGCTTTGGGTATTACGGCCGTGGTTTTTGTAAGTGCTTTTACTGCTGTAAGTTACTCCCTGATGCTTGGCTCAGTTTCAAGAACTCAGGAGCAATCCAACGGTTTTGGGGCCATCTCCATCATTATATTTGCAGCCATTGGTGGCGTTTGGGTGCCAACCTTTGTAATGCCCGAATACATGAAGGTCATCAGCCAGTTTTCGCCATTGCATTGGTGTATTGAGGCTTTTTATGTGCTTTTCCTGCGTGGCGGCGGATGGGCCAATCTGTTCAAGCCGCTTTATATTTTGGTAATTTTTGCTTTATTTTGCCAAATTATTACGTTCGTAAAATTGAAACAAGACAAACTTATATAAATAGATGGATAAAGAAATTTTAAAAAAGGAATTAAAAGCTCATTTGGTTAGTTACCTTAATATATTGGAATATAAGCCGGAAGAAATTGCCGACGACATGCCATTGTTCGGAACTGGCCTTGAACTGGATTCAATTGATTCCTTGGAATTAATTGTAATGCTTGAACGCGAGTATGGCATAAAAATTACCAATCCGGCCGATGGTCGTAAAATTCTGGTAAACATTGAGAGCATGGCCGATTTTATTATCCAAAATAAAAAATAACAAATAATACTGGCTCAATTGGAGGTATTTATTACTGGCATGGGTTGCATTACGCCCATAGGTAACAACAAGCACGAAAATTTAACATCCCTCGCTGAGAGCAAATCAGGACTGAAGAAACCAGTTATTTTTCAATCCAAGTATGCTTCGGATTTTATTTTTGGTGAAGTTGATATGGACAATGCCGCTCTTTTGTCAATGGTAGATATTAATGGCTTAACAGGATTAACCCGAACCGATTTGCTGGCGTTGATGGCATTTAATGAAGCCATTAATGATGCAGGATTATCCCGCGAGGAAGTTTCTTCAAATAAAACAGCTTTCATATCGGCCAGCACTGTTGGCGGTATGTGCCTGACCAATCAACTTTACGACGACTCAAATCTGAAATCCAATACAACCGAGTTTCTGGAGTCATACAGTGGCTCAGCACACGCTCAACAAATTTGCAAAAAATACAGGATCAAGGGATTGGTGAATGTTATCAACACGGCCTGCTCCTCATCGGCCAATGCCATTGCTTATGGCACCCGTTTAATTAAGGCTGGGCGCGCAACCCGAGCCATTGTTGGAGGTGTAGATAGCCTATCGAAATACACCGTAAACGGGTTTAACTCCTTGCAAATTCTTTCCAACGATAAATGCACCCCTTTTGATGAAAACCGGAAAGGCCTGAATTTGGGTGAAGCTGCCGGTTGCCTCGTGCTTGAGGCGGCTAATGTTGTTGCCAAAAAGAATTGTTATGCAAAAGTGGCCGGTTGCGGTAACTCAAACGATGCCTACCATCCATCGTCCATGTCGGATGATGCCAAAGGTATTACCATTGCCATCAACAAAGCCCTAGAGGCAGCCGGTATTTCACCGGCTGACATCGATTACATCAATGCCCACGGAACTGGAACTCAGAACAACGATTTGATAGAACTTACCGGGTTTAAAACTATCTTTGAAACAATTCCACCGTTTAGTTCCACAAAATCATACATCGGTCATACGCTTGGTGCCGCCGGTGCTGTAGAAGCCATTTATTCAGTTTTCAGTCTGATCGAAGGCGATTTTTATCCAAATCTAAATTTTAAAACCCCCATTGGCGATTTAAATGTTCTGCCAATTACGGAAGTTGTTCACAAAAAAAATGTTCGTTATGTGATGTCGAACTCCTATGGTTTCAGCGGCAATTGCACCTCATTAATCTTTGAAAAAGCGTAATATGTTTATTAAAGATATACTATCCATTTCCCCGCAGGATACCTATAATAATCATAGCTACTGGTACGATGTTAAAACTTATATTGGTAACAAGCTGTCGTGCATTGAACCCAGTTACGACGGCATCATTAAGCCCGGTCAATTGCGACGAATGGGGAAAGCTTTACGGATGGGTATTGGCTGCGGCCTCCCACTGTTGGACAAATATGGTAAAGTTGATGGCATTATCATTGGCACCTCCGAAGGCGGACTTGAAGACTGCATCAAATTTCTGAATCAGATCGTGGATTATGATGAGGGAACCTTAACGCCCACCAATTTTATGCAGAGCACCCCCAATGCTGTATCAGGGCATTTGGCTCTGATTACTGGTAACACCAATTACAACATCACCCATGTAAACAAAGGGTTATCCTTCGAAAATGCTTTGATTGATGCCCAAATGCTTTTGCAGGATGGCAGTGCAAACGTGCTGCTGGTTGGGAGCGTTGAGGAGATTTCGGATTACAACTACAACATTGAGCAATCGGCCAATCAATACAAAAAGGTTGAAGGCCGTTCAAATGAACTCATCCATTCCAATACTGAAGGAACCGTTTGTGGCGAGGGTGCTGTAATGTTTGTTTTATCTTCACAACCTGAAAACGGTAGCATTTGCATCAGAGATGTGGATGCCATCACCTATCCCGAAGGAAGTGAATTGCATGATTTGTGCAACAACTTGCTTCAGCGAAATGGATTAGTGACCAACGACATTGACGGTGTGATTGTTGGCTTGAATGGTGACATTAGAACCGACCATTGGTACACCAATTTTATAAGCAGTTTATTTAGTTCCCAAACCATTTATACCTATAAAAATTTGGTTGGGGAATATCCAACTTCGGCATCATTTGCGGTGAAGCTCGCGCACGACATCATAAAAAATAACATGATTTGTCCCGAAATAATTTTCAAAAATTCAAATCGGGCACAAAAAAACATCCTCATATACAACCATTTTAAAGGCGTTCAGCATAGTCTTATCCTTATCAGTGACAATAATTCGTCTAATGAAAACCTATAACATCAGGATTACAAATTTTAAGTAGCACATCAGGAAGTTGAAATAACTAGAAGAAATGAAACGAGCCATAAGTAAACCTTCCTTACACAGGAGAGTGATTATCTGGCGAGTTCTCCCGATAGATCAGGACTACCTGTCCCGACTGAAAGACGGGGGGCTATCTAACGATATAAAACAAATTATAAACAGATGAAACAGATTAACTCATTTAAGGACATATCACTTGACGATTTAGATGCAATCGTTTTACACGGAGAATCAATAGAAATTAGCGAAGAGAGCGTTAAACATGTTGAGGCTTCGCACAATTTTTTATGCAAATTTGCCAAAGAAAAGATAATTTATGGCGTAAACACAGGCTTTGGACCCATGGCTCAATATAAAATTGACGAAGGCGACCAAATTAGTTTACAATACAATTTGATTAGAAGTCACTGTGCCGGCGCTGGTGATAAACTAGAGGATTTATACGTTAAATCGTCGATGCTTGTGCGTTTATGTGCCATTTCGAAAGGATACTCCGGCATTCACCCATCAACCATCTTTTTGCTAAAAGAATTAATAAACAAGGAGGTCTATCCATTTATCCCAAAACATGGTGGCGTTGGTGCCAGTGGCGATTTGGTGCAACTTTCGCACATGGCACTTGCCTTAATTGGCGAGGGTTTGGTTACTTACAAAGGTGAGTTGCGCAAAACCCAAGAGGTGTTCAAGCAACTTGGCTTAAAACCTATAGAGGTTAAATCAAGAGAAGGTTTGTCGCTGATTAATGGAACATCAGTAATGACGGGCATTGGTGCAATTAACATCATTAAATCAAAGCAATTGCTGGGATGGTCGGTTTGTGCCTCATCGCTGCTGAATGAAATGGTTGGCGCCTTTGACGATTATTTTTCCAAGGAGCTGAATGGCGTTAAAAAACATCGCGGCCAGCGCCTTATTGCCGAACGGATGACCGAGATCTTAAGCTCTAGTCAGTCGATTTTGCGTCGCGAAGATTATTTCTACAACCACTCCAAAGACCACGATACCATTGAGTTTAGCAAAAAAGTACAGGAATATTATTCATTGCGTTGTGTGACTCAGATTTTAGGACCAATTTACGACACCATTGAAAATGCGCAGGAAGTTATTGTAAATGAAATCAATTCGGTGAGCGACAATCCAATCATCGACCACGTGAGGGAAAACGTGTTTCATGGCGGTAATTTCCATGGCGATTACATTTCGTTGGAGATGGATAAGTTAAAGCTGGCCGTCACAAAGATGTCGATGCTGTCGGAGCGGCAATTGGCCTTTTTGTTCAATCCAAAGATAAATGGTATACTTCCGCCGTTTGTTAATTTGGGCCGTTTGGGACTAAACATGGGTATGCAAGGAGTTCAGTTTACAGCCACTTCCACGGTGGCCGAAAACCAAATGCTGTCCAACTCAATGTACGTGCACAGTATCACCACCAATAACGACAACCAGGACATTGTGAGCATGGGAACGAACTCTGCCCTTGCCACTAAAACAGTGATAGACAACGCCTATCAGGTACAAGCCATTGAAATGATTGCGCTGCTTCAGGCGGTGGACTATTTAAAGGTGGCCGATAAATTGTCGGAACACACTTTGAAAGTGTACAACCAGCTGCGGGCAATTGTTCCGGTATTCATCGAGGATACCCCTAAGTATGAAGAGATACATAAGGTTTGCGAATTTCTTTACAACAATGAATTTGAATTCCCAATTTAACTGTTAATTTTATTTTAAATAAAAATGAGATAAAAAGAATATTTGAATTTAAGAAGAATAGATAAGATATTATTGATAATCGCAGATGAAAAATGCTTTTCTCATCTGCGATTATCTCATCTATCACTCTAAAGTTCTGACATCTTTCTATCATTAAAAAAGTAAATTTAAACTGCAAGTAAGCAACTGAGTTAATAACTATAAAGTAAATAATATGAAGTTTGCATTGGTTACCGGAGGTTCAAGAGGAATTGGGCGTGGCATTAGCATTAAATTGGCGCAAGATGGTTATTTCGTGCTTATTAATTACCGCTCAAATCAGCCAGAGGCCGAAAACACCCTTGCCGAGATCAGGGCCAATGGCGGCGACGGCGAATTGCTGAAATTTGATGTTAGCAATGTCGATGACGTGAATGCCGTACTTGGTGGCTGGATGGCGCAAAACACCGATAAACATCTGGAAGTCCTGGTCAACAATGCCGGCATCACCAAAGATAACCTCATGGTTTTTATGCCCGTTGAGGATTGGACTTCGGTCATTTCAACAAACCTAAACAGTTTCTTTTTTGTAACTAAGCTGTTGTTGCAAAACATGTTGCTCAAAAAAAATGGCCGCATCGTCAACATTGTATCGCTATCGGGGCAAAAAGGACAGCCCGGGCAGGTGAACTATGCCGCATCCAAAGGGGCCATCATTGCCGCCACCAAAACGCTGGCCATGGAAATCGGGAAAAAGAAAGTGACCGTGAATGCTGTTGCGCCCGGGTTCATTAAAACCGAAATGACCGAACACCTCAACGAGGATGAAATGAAACGCCTGGTACCGTTAAACCGTTTTGGCACCGTTCAGGAGGTTGCCGAAGTGGTTAGCTTTTTGGCCTCCAGCAAGGCTTCGTACATTACAGGTGAGGTGATTTCTGTGAATGGGGGTATGTATAGTTAGGGCAAAATCTTTCATCGCGGAATAAATTCCAGCCCAACAATATGAGCCAAGCCGCTGACTCTGGCAAAATGCAACCTGTTTTTTTCTTTTTGTAGAACCCGTAAAGTCAATTCATCTTGTTAATGAAGACTTTTTCCACTGATTAAGTATCGCTGAACAAACTTCTCAATTTTTCATATCTTTCCACCTAACAAACCTCCCAAAAACGCATTAATATGGAATTATACACAATTACCATTTGGCTGGGCGTAGTTACCTACTTTCTTTTGGTAGCAACCATACTGGTTGGTAGCCGAGTTATTAAAACCAGCTTTAAAAGACATACACAGCTTGCGTTTACAACATTAATTCTGGCAACGGTGCATGCAAGTTTGTTTGTATATATGAACTTTTTCTGATTAACTTTAGAAGGCTAAGTAGCTGTTTACATTTTAAGATAACTTTTATTAGGCAACAAGATTTTTAGGTTGTAGATGGATAGAGTAGAAATTAAAGAAGAAAGAGAAGTTTTTTTCATCTTTTTCCCAAGAATTCGGATCTAAAGCATCTTATCTATCTGTCTTAAATCTAACACTCTTCCTATCTTCTATAATTTAAATAAAACAAATCAATTTCTAGGAGGTTATCTGTTTCTACATTAAACAACCATCTAAATTAATTATTATGAAGAGGAGCATTCTGTTAATTTGGGTTTTAACCCTTAGTTTGAATCTATTTGCCCAACCCTCTGCCAAGGATGTTTTTAAGGACGGCGAAATCGTTTGGTTTGGTTTGGATTTTAGTCAGGCTAAATTTATTGGACAGTTTGTTGGTGCTCAAAGTTCGGGGCCTCTCTCGGCACAGGACCTCAAGCAAAACATGATGCCGTTGTGGAATGGAGTAATAATAAATGAGCCACTCCGTTATAACATTCCACTCACCTTTCGCAAGACTTCAGTATTCAACGACATTGAAGTGGTGGCCAATCGCAACAATGCCATTGACGAGAGCACCATGCTTTCCGTGAATCAGGAAAAACGGGAAATTGATGTAAACGGCATTGTGGGCCATTATGCAGGTGGCAAAAAAACTGAAGGTTTGGGGTTGGTATTTATTGTTGACTATTTCGACAAAATCAACATTGAGGCTGCGGTGATTGTCACCTTTTTTGACATTAAAACAAAAAAAGTACTGTTCTCAGAAAGGATGACTGCCAAACCTCGTGGATTTGGCTTGCGTAATTATTGGGCGGGCGCTATTTATCGTATCTTTACAGACATAAATAAAACCCGGTTTGATTCGTGGAAACAGAAACTTGACAATTAAATATGAGTATCTTGGTAGTTATTCTGTCAATTAATTTAAACACTGAAACGATGAAAAAAGCTATTGCAATTTTAGGCTTTGTTTTAATGGGTTCTGCGCTGGTGGCCAGTCCTCCTAAAAAAGTAAATTTAACCTTTAATAAGGCTGCTAAGGAGTTGACCATTCAAGCCATACATAAAACAAATGATGTTAACAAGCACTTTATTAAGACATTGAAAATATCGGTGAATGGAACCGAGCGTGAAGTCGTAGAACTCAAAAAACAATCCAGCCTGGAGGAGAACCTTTACGTATATAAAATGGAGGATGTAAAAGCAGGTGATGTTATTAAAGTGGTGGCCAAATGTAATAAGCCAGGTTCAAAATCTGCCGAACTCACCGTTGAATAAAGACTGCTATTATTCACGAATTATTTCGGACCATTTTTTGATTGGCATATTATCCGGCAAAAAGCTAATAACGCGTACCGCAAAGTAATTATTAATAACTCTTAGCGGTACGCGTTTATTATATTATGTTTGATCTCTATTTTAAAGCAAATTAGGGTTTGATAATTCTCTGCGAAATTATGTGTAACAAAAATTGGGTTCTCAGAGTTACGCTGAGTTATATTATTAGTCATTTTTATTTTTGATGGATAGAGGAGGTAATATTTAAGAAGGAGAATCGATTTTCACATTACCCGAGGTTCCGGAACTAAACATCTTATCTATCTTTATCCTGGCTGTTGGCAAACAGATCTAGCATTCTTCCTAACTCTTTATTAATTTTTTTTTATGGTTTTTGATGTTGTAATAATTGGAGGGGGAATCAGTGGTTTAACCTCAGCCGCTTTGCTTTCTAATGCCGGATTAAAAGTATGCGTGTTGGAACTAAACAGTCAATTGGGTGGCTATTTGGCAAAATACGAGAAAAACGGCTTCGTGTTTGATACATCCATTCATTGGTTGAACAATTGTGGCGAAGATGGCGTGGTTACAAAGGTTTTCAAATTGATTGGAACTGATCATCCCACCACCCGTCCATTAAAAGGCATTAAGTGCAACGCTGGAAATGATTTCAGTTATTTACTCACCAATAACCCGGATGAATTAAGAGATAAGTGGATTCAAGATTTTCCTCAGGACAAAGAAGGCATTGAGCGTTTCTTTACTGCCGCGCGAAAAATTGGCCTTCGGTTGATCGATCACCATAAACTATTTAGAATACCTGCAACATTGGGTGGCTGGGCGAAATTGAAATTAATTTCAACCAAAATAAAGTTCATCGCCCCATTTATCAGATACGTACGTTATACCGGCGAAGTTGGCAAGCACAAGGGTTTAAACCAGTTCTTTAAATCACCAACATTGCATCGGGTTTTCTCCAACGAGCCCGATTTGTTATCTTGTCTCATACCCATTGCCTGGGCGTATGGAAAAGATTATCAAGCGCCACCGGAAACCGGCAGTTACGCTTATCCATTATGGTTGAAAGCTAAAATCAAGGCCAATGGAGGCACCATCATTTGTAAAGCTCAGGCAACAAAAATAACAGAACAAGCCGGCGCCTGTAAATCAGTGATTTATATACGCGAGAGAAAAACAAACGAAGTTTTTTGCGATCAAATCATCTCAACATCAGATGTTCGCATGTTGTACGAAAAAATTATGCCCAGCCAATACGTGCCACAAAAAGTTCTGAGCAAGTTGCGCCAAGCCGAACTTTACAATTCTGCATTGGTGCTAAACATTTCATTAAATTGCCCCGCCGAATCATTGGGTTTTAATGATGAGATATTCGATTTGGAAAAAAGCGAAGTGGGCGAATCGCCCAACTACCACGCTGATGTGCCCATAAGTCAAATATCAGTCTTCTCACAATCGGCCCGAAACAAATCTTTGGCACCCGAGGGAAAAGGTTCTCTCACCGCTATTATGCCGGCTCTTTTCAGCAGCAACAACCAATGGCAAACCACGATTAATGAAAATGGTGACATCACCCAGGACGAAACCTATAAAAAACTCAAAAAATTGTATGCCGATAAAATCATTGCCCAGATAGAAGATAAACTTTCTATCGACATTCAAAGTCACCTCATTGAATACAATGTAGCAACTCCAATATCACTTTGGCGATACACAAAAAATCATCAGGGCTCCATTATGGGCCAAAAACCGGGTAAAAAGAACAGCATGTTGGGCATTTCAAAATACACCACACCGTTAAAAGGTTTATATATTGGGGGTCATTGGGCCGAAATGGGTGGCGGTGTTCCAATTGCAGTGAAGGCAGCTTTAAACACGACACTCTTGGTATTAAAGGCGCGAAAACACAACTTTTTTAAGGTGTATTCCAATTATTTCGACAGCTTGTGAAAACCAACCTAAACAGATTGATCCGTTCATTAGAACCATTGTTGATGGTGGCATTGTTATTGATTGCTTCAGCCTCTCATGCGCAGTCAACAATTGTTCAAGGGTCCGTGGTTGATGCCACCACCATGGAGCCAATTGCCTTTGCCAATGTTTACTACAAATCCACCATCATAGGCACAACCACCAATTTTGAAGGGAAGTACACCATAGAAACTAATGAGCCACAGGATTCTATTACAATCAGCATTCTTGGATACGCCATCGTTTCAAAACCGATAATCAAAGGCCGTGAGCAAAACTTGAACTTTACCCTCTACCCTTTGTCAATTGGGCTAAATGAGGTTAACATTTACCCCGGAGAAAATCCGGCCATCACCTTACTTAAAAAGGTTTGGGCACATGAAAGCCACAACAATGTTGCCCGGCTGGAGGCCTATTCCCTCGAAACCTACACCAGAACTCAATTGTATTTGAGGCCCATCATTAAGCGACGTTCCAATAAGCCCCACTCAAGGGAAACTGTTTTTGATACCCACTCGATGGTTGCCGAGGAAGGTGCCGTACCAGCTTTGCCGGTATACATGAATGAGAGTAGCATCGACATTCATTACCTCCGGAATCCAAAAAGGGAAAAAGTGGTCATAAAAGCCACTAACACCAACAGTTTGGCCGATGTTGAATCTGATGTAATAACACAATTGATTCAAAAGAGCAACCGGTTTAATTTTTACAATAACAATGTTCGGATTTTGGATAAAGAGTTTGTTTCACCTTTGTCCACCATGGGGCGCTTTTTTTACAAATATCATTTAGTCGACAGCCTTTTCATCGATGATAAATACTGCTACGAAGTTCGCGTTGCGCCATTAAGGGATGGCGACCTCACCTTTAATGGTACCGTTTGGATCAACGATTCCACCTTTGCACTCAAACGGATTTCAGTGGAAGTTGGCGACAAGGCGAACCTCAATTTTATTGACCGGATTACCATTCAGCAGGAATTGATTCCAACGGCCACCGGAGCCTGGATTCCATTTAAAACGCGAATTTTATCCGATGCCGTTAACATTTTCATCAATGCGTACACCATAAACCAGAATTTTTCCACCAACCGATACCCGTTGAGTTTTTACAATACCGAGCTCCAAATTGCCGATTCGGCACACAAAGTAAGCAATGAAACCTGGAAAGAAATTCGGGTAAGCTCACTTGATTCACAGGCCATTGCATCCATTGCCAAAATTGACACGCTTCGAAACATTCCATTGGTGAAAATTACAACAGCTCTGGTAAACATGTCAATAAAAGGTTTTGTGAACCTCGGCAAGGTAGAAGTTGGTCCTTACATGCTTCTTTACAAAAATAATGAGGTGGAAGGACATCGTTTCCGGATGGGTTTCAGAACCAATTCAAGCCTGAGTGAAAAGTGGATTGCCAAAGGCTTTCTGGCATACAGCACCAACCTTCAGGAGTTCAAATATAATGCACAATTGGAGCGGTTTTTATCGAGAAAAAGCTGGACGAAAATTGGTGTTCAATATTCCGAAGATGTTGAAAATTTGGGCGCTCTGGATGAATTTTACAGTAACAGCGCCTTCAATTCCTTTGCTGCATCGTTTGGTGGTGGCGATAAAATGAATGAAATAAAAATTGGTCGAATTTGGATTGAGACCGATTTATTCCGGGGATTCACCCAGAAGGTGATCTTTAAACACAAATTCTTCCGTCCCTTAAGTCCCGATTACCATTTTGCTTATTATACCGATAAAAACCGCACCCAAACAAATTCAGACATTATCGTGTCAGAACTTAATTTCACCTCCATTTATCAGCCAAAGGCCACCTTCATCATCGATAAAAATGAACGATTCCCGGTGTCAATTACAAAGGCTCCAACGCTCACATTTAATTACAGCATTGGTTTAAAAGGTGTTTTGGATGGAGGTTTTTCGTACCACAAAACCTCCTTGGGCATTAAGCAAACTATTCCTCTGGGCAACTTGGGTAGTTTTGCGTACGATTTAACACTCGCAAAAACCTATACTTCGCTACCATATCCTTTGCTCCATATGTTTAACGGCAATGAATCATTTTTCCGCCTATCGAGGTCTTTTAACCTTATGACCTACGGAGAGTTTATTGCGGATGAATCGGCTGAGTTTTTTTTCAGCTTCCGGCAAGATGGTTTTATTCTGGATAAAATACCGCTCATTAAAAAGTTGAAATGGCGCTCAGTGGTTACGGCGAGTTTGGCCTATGGTAGTTTTGATGAGGCAAGAAATGGCATTTACCACCCCGAGGATAATCCTAAGGGTATTTTATCAGCCACGCTTCCCGATGGTAATGCCATAACGACCTTTAAAACCCTTGATGGCGGTAAGCCATACGTAGAAGTCTCCTACGGAATTGAAAATATTTTCCAGCTGTTTCGCATCGATGCAATTCACCGGCTGTCGTACCTTAACATAGATGTCAATGGCGATAAACCCAAACCTTTTGGCATTAAAGTAAGTGCCGTTTTCAGATTTTAATTATAGCTACAATCCAGGTTTTTATTGATTGCATAAGTTATTTGTATCCATTTATCACTATATTTTCACACTTTAGTAGCAAATAATTGCTGAAACACATGCCGATGGAGAAGTTGGTTTATTAAATATTTTTTTTATACTTTCGCACTCTGTTTTTGGAGGAAAATCCTTTGGTTTTAACTTACTAAAGAAACCCTTTCCTGGGTAATATTTCCCTCAAAATTTGCAGTGGCAGTTTAATAAAATATTGCAGTTTGCCTAAACATGTGAATTGCGTCAATGCTTATTTGTCTCTTTTTTTGCATATAATAAAAATAATTAACCAATTTCACAAGAGTGAAACTCGCATGAGCGTAAAACTATCGACAAGAGGATATATCAAAGATAGGCAGAGCCAATATTATTCCTCATGCAAGTTCCACTTGACAAATGACTAAACAAATAATACACAATTGAAAAGAGTTGTTATTTCTGGAATGGGAATTTACTCAACGATAGGCAAGAATGTTGAGGCGGTTAATAATTCTCTGTATAATGGTATATCTGGCATTGGCATTGATCCAAGACGTAAGGAATATGGGTTTCGTTCTGCCTTAACAGGAATTATTGAAAGGCCAAACCTTAAAGGATTATTATCGCGCCGCGAGCGCATTGGAATTCCCGAGCAAGGTGAATACGCCTACGTTGCAACCATGGAAGCTCTGGTTAATGCAAATATCGACCTTGACTTTTTAACCAAAAATGAAGTTGGCATACTCTATGGCAACGACAGTTCAACCATTCCAGTTATTGATGCCATTGATATTGTAAGATCAAAAAAAGATACCACACTCATTGGTTCAGGCTCCATATTTCAGTCTATGAACTCAACCATTACCATGAATTTATCGGTAATATTAAAGTTGAGGGGCATCAATTTAACCATTAGCGCCGCATGCGCCAGCAGTTCACATGCCATTGGTTTGGCTTATATATTAGTATCTCAAGGATTTCAGGACATCATTATTTGCGGTGGCGGGCAGGAAATCAATGCCGAGTCCATGGGTAGTTTTGACGGACTAAGCGCTTTTTCAACGCGAGAAGACGATCCAACTAAAGCCTCACGACCATTCGATAAAAATAGAGATGGACTGGTTCCAAGTGGCGGCGCAGCAACCGTAATTGTTGAAAGCCTGGAATCGGCACTTAAAAGAAGCGCCAATATTTTAGGCGAAATCAGAGGTTACGGATTCTCATCCAATGGCAATCACATTTCTGTGCCAAATGTAGAAGGCCCCAGAACTTCGCTTGAAAGAGCTCTGAAAAATGCCTGCTTAACTCCACGCGATATTGATTACATCAACGCACATGCCACATCAACGACGACTGGCGACATAAATGAAGGCAAAGCAATTTTGGATATTTTTGGCGATTGCAACACACCAATCAGTTCAACCAAATCAATGACTGGTCATGAAATGTGGATGGGTGGTACAAGCGAAATTATTTATTCTTTACTGATGATGAAGAATGGATTCATTGCACCAAACATAAACTTCAATAGTGCCGATGACGAATTGGCCCGATTAAACATCATACCAGAAACCAGAGAACAAAACATTGATACCATTTTATCAAATTCATTTGGTTTTGGTGGCACTAACTCGACTTTAATTGTTACAAGATTCAAAAAATAGGTAGATACCATGCAAAGGGAAGAAATTGTACAGATTGTAAATCAATTTTTTGTTGAAGAATTTGAAATTGACGCGGATGCATTAAAACCAGAGGCTCAGTTGGTTCATGATTTGGGCATCGAAAGCCTTGATTTTGTTGACATTGTTGTCATCATTGAAAAGGAATTTGGATTTAAAGTGAAAAGGGAGGAAATGATCAACGTGAAAACCCTTGACGACATGTATAAATACATTGAAGAAAGAGTATAAGTCTCATTGTCGTGATTATGGCGAAATGGTCTGGTAAAACAAGAGGTGGAGCCTTTGGTTACAGCTTCTTCATTTTCTTAATAAAACATGCAAATAGAAAAGTTACTTATTCTTTTATGAGAATTGTAGCTTTTTATTTTTTTTTGTTTTCCAGAAGTAAGGCCATCTTGTTTTATTTTCAGACAATTCACGGATTATCTGGCAATCAGTTACAAGCAGCGATATACAAGAATTACGTTCTTTTGGGTGAAGTTATTGTCGATAAAATAACTTTCATGGTTAAGCCCAAAACCAATTTTACTTTTAACTACGAGGGCGAGGATCATTTACGTCTGATGGCCGCTTCGGGTAAAGGTGGCATGCTCATTGGCGCCCACATGGGCAACTGGGAGCTGGCAGGTAATTTACTCGATCGCATTGATGTTAAAGTGAACATTGTTTTGATGGACGCTGAGCATGAAAAAATTAAGGTGCTTTTAGAACGAAACAATATAGTGCGCAAGTTCAATGTAATACCAATAAAGGACGATTTTTCGCACCTGTCGAAAATTAAGGAAGCCATTGCAAACAAAGAATTTGTGGTTATGCACGGCGATCGTTTTGTGGAGGGTAATGGCGTTTCAACCATCAATTTTTTAGGTCGAAAAGCTACTTTCCCAACCGGACCGCTTTACATCGCAAGTAAATTTGGCGCTCCAGTTTCATTTGTTTACACCTTGAAAGAAAAGGCAACGCATTATCATTTTTATGCCACCAAGCCTGAAATTTTTGAATACCCTGGCAACCTGAAAACCAGGAAAGACGATATCACAAAAATGGTGGAGGCGTACGTTTCAAACTTAGAAGTAATTGTTAGAAAATATCCAACTCAATGGTTCAATTATTTCCCATTTTGGGAAGAAGAAAAAATATGAATATGAGTTTAAACTATGGTTCCGATGAAAAATCGGCTTTGCAATCAAAATATGACGCTCAAAAAATAGCCTTTGGACCAATTATGTTTCAGGCTGCCAAGGCTTTGCGCGATTTGGGCATACTTGAATTAATTAAACGCAAACGCAAGATAGGCATCACCCAGGAAGCCATTGCCGCCGAGTTGGACCTGTCGGTTTATGGCGTTAAAGTATTGCTAGAGGCTGGTTTAAGCCTTGAATTGGTTAAAGTTGAAAACGACAATTACACAATCACAAAAACCGGCTGGCATATTTTATCCGATGAGTTAACCCGTGTAAACATGGATTTTACTCACGATGTTAATTATTTGGGAATGTTTTCTTTAACCGAATCCATAAAAACTGGCAAACCAACTGGTTTAAAAGTTTTTGGAGATTGGGATACCGTTTACGAAGGCCTATCACAACTTCCCGAAGAGGTTCAAAAGAGCTGGTTTGGATTCGACCACTTTTACTCCGATTTTGCTTTCCCTGAAGTGCTGCCATTGGTAATTACCAGCCAAGTTAAAAAAGTGCTGGATGTAGGCGGAAACACCGGTAAGTTTGCTATTAGGTGTGCCGCTTTTAACAAAGATGTGAAAGTTGAAATTATGGACCTACCCGGCCAATTGAATAAAGCATACATAAACATCAAAGCACATGGTTTTGAAGATCGGATTTCGGGACGTCCATTAAACCTTTTGGATCACTCGGTGCCATTTCCAAAAGGAGCCGATGTTATTTGGATGAGCCAATTCCTCGATTGTTTCTCGCAGGAAGATGTTTTGCAATTGTTGCTTCGCGCCAAAAATGCCTTGAGCAATGGTGCTTCCCTTTACATTATGGAAACCTATTGGGACAAGCAAAAATTTGAGGCGTCAACCTATAGTTTGCATGCTACAACCCTCTATTTTACTAATATTGCCAACGGTTGCAGCCAAATGTACCACTCGCAAGATATGCTCAATTTAATAGAAAAAGCCGGCATGTATGTTGATCAATCATTTGAAGATATAGGCGTTAGTCACACGCTTTATAAGTGTATGGTTAAGTAATTGCGGTATCCGCAGCCAATTAAACCTAACCTCATGAATATTGAAGATATTGACATAAAAGAGCTTATTCCGCAGCGGGAACCTGTTGTGATGGTAGGCAAATTGTTGAGGGCCACCGAAAAGTCGGTTACCACCGCTTTGGAAATATCGGCAACCAATATCTTTTGCCAAAACGGTTACTTTCAAGAGTGCGGGCTTATCGAAAACATTGCCCAAACCGCAGCCGCATTGAATGGCTATGCGGCATTATTGAAAAGCGCCAAGGTTAAACTAGGTTACATTGGTGCTGTTAAAAATTTGGTAATTCACACGTTGCCAGCCGTTAATTCTGTAATTGAGACTACTGTAAGCCTGGAAAACCAGGTTTTAAACGTTGACATTATTAAAGGGGTTATCAGGCAGAATAACAGTGTTGTAGCCGAGTGCGAGATGAAGATATTTGTGGATGAAAACTAGAATTTAAGTTTTAGAATTATAGATTGAATGGAAAAACAGGAATTGATAAACACCACCGAAACCTTCGTGCGTTTTAGCGAGGTTGACTCAATGGCAGTTGTTTGGCACGGAAATTACGTCAAATATCTCGAGGATGGTCGTGAGGCTTTTGGACGCGAATTCGGTATGGGTTACAATGATGTTTTTGAAAAGGGTTTCATGACACCCATCGTTAAGCTCGACATCAATTATACCAAGCAAACCAGGTACGGCGAGCAGGTGGTTATTGAAACCAAATTTGTGAGGACCGATGCGGCCAAAATTATTTTCGACTATAGAATCTGGCGCAAATCAGACAATGCCGTTGTTTTAAAAGCCCGCAGCATTCAGGTGTTTATTGATTTAAAGGGGGAGATGGAAATTTCCAATCCTGATTTTTACATCGAATGGCAAAGAAAATTTGGGTTGCTGTAACCGCAACTAAAACCATAATCATACAAGATGTCAGTTTTTATAGAATCAAGCAATATAATTTCCTCACTTGGATTTACTACGGAAGAGAACTTTAAAAATGTCTTTTCCGGCTTTTCCGGCCTCAAAGCGTATGTGGACTCTCCTTTTTCTAAAGTACCCTTGCAGGCATCCATTATAGATCAGGATCGTTTGCAACTGGAATCTGCCGAATTGACAGTAAATAAGGGTTATACAAGGTTTGAACAGATTTGCATTTTGTCGGTTTCCAAGGCGCTTCAAAATTCTGCTGTTGATATAAAATCACCCCGGACCATTCTCATTTTATCAACCACCAAAGGCAACATCGAATTGTTGGCCGATGCCGGTGGATTTTCGCCCGACCGAGTGTACCTCTGGAAAGCAGCCAACGTTATAGCCGGTTTCTTTGCTGCTCAAAACACGCCCCTCGTTATTTCAAATGCCTGTATTTCAGGGTTGTCGGCAATGCTTTTGGCAAAACGGTTAATTGCCTCCAAAAAGTACGATAATGCAGTGGTTGTTGGTGCCGATGTGATTTCAAAATTCATCGTTTCAGGTTTTCAGTCGTTCATGTCGCTAAGCCCATTGCCTTGCAAGCCATTTGACGAAAAACGTGACGGATTAAGCTTAGGCGAGGCGGCTGCAACGGTTGTTATATCAAATAAATCAGCTCAGTCCTTTACCGAAATCGTTAATGGCTCCATCAACAACGATGCAAACCATATTTCCGGACCATCGCGTACGGGCGAAGGCTTACTTGCTGCCATCAGTCACACTCTTGGTGGCGAAGGGGTAGACCTTATTTCAGCACATGGTACCGCCACGCCCTACAACGATAACATGGAGGCCGTAGCCATTAGCAGGGCCGGATTAAACCAAACGCCTGTGAACAGTTTAAAGGGTTATTTTGGCCATACACTAGGAGCCGCAGGTCTTTTAGAATCCATCATCAGCATTGAAGCGATGAAAAACAACACCATCATAAAAACAATGGGTTTTGATACTATCGGCGTATCCGAGCCAATAACCATTGTAAATATGACCCGCCATCAAACTATTAACTCAGTACTGAAACTGGCCTCTGGTTTTGGAGGATGCAATGCGGCAGTGTTACTCAAAAAAATATAACAAGGTGGACGTACTTAAACATATAGAAATTAAAGAAGGCTCCCTCTACGAAGATGGCGTTCAGATTGAATCTTTTACTGATACAGATGATTTTTCGGCATTTGCGAAGTATCTATACAAACAGTTGGAAATAACGTATCCCAAGTTTTATAAGATGTCGAACATGTCTAAACTTGGTTTTTTGACTACTGAGTTTCTGTTGCAAAATTTTGAAATTTCAGATAACGAAAAGGGTCGTATTGCATTAGCTTTGGCATGCAAATCGTCATCACTGAATACCGATACCGAATACCAAAAATCCATCGCTGATGTTCCAAGTCCGGCATTATTTGTTTACACCTTGCCGAATATTGTAACAGGAGAAATTTGCATCCGAAATGGTTTTAAAGGTGAAGAAATCATGCTAGTTCAGGAGAAATTCGACCGGGAATTCATGTTTCGATACGCGCAAATTCTTTTCGATGAAGGACACACCAATTTATGCGTGACCGGTTTTATCGACTATGACGAGAATAATATCTATTTTGCAAGCCTCTTCTTACTCAGTAACAAGTGATATTTTTTATTTATAACGACCTCCTATGAACGCAGATTTAATTGAAAAATTAAAAGTTGAACTTATTGAACAACTTAACCTTGAAGAAATAACCTCGGATGAGATTGATGCTGCCGCGCCCCTTTTTGGCGATGGTTTAGGCTTGGACTCAATTGATGCGCTTGAGATAATTGTGCTTCTGGAAAAGGAGTATGGCATAAAAATCACCGACCAAGCTTTAGGCAAGGAAGCCATGCAATCGATTAATTCACTGGCGGCATTCATCAAGAGTAATAGCAAGTAAACGGCTATGCAAAAGGAGATATTGATAACCGGATTAGGCGTAATTTCTGCTATTGGTAATTCAGTGGCAGAAAATTTGGTGTCTTTAAAGTCAGGGAAATCAGGTATTGATAACATCCAATTTTTGCAGACCCTCCACAAGGATGCCTTTAAAGTGGGCGAAGTGAAACTATCGAACCACCAAATGTGCGAACTGCTGGGGCTCTCATCCAACGACTATAAAAGGCAGACGCGCACCAGCTTGCTGGCCATTATGGCTGCGAAGGAAGCTGTGCAAAGTGCCGTTTTGGAACCTGATGGTTTAAACAGGCGGATTGGGGTGGTTTCAGCCACTACCGTTGGGGGAATGGACAAAACTGAACTTGAATATGCAAACAGGAATTTCGATTCCGGCTTTATTCAAACTCATCCCAGTGGCGACTCCACCGACAGCATTGCCGAATATTTGAAGATTGGTGGTTACCGAACCACCATTTCAACGGCCTGTTCATCAGCCGCCAATGCCATTATACACGCTGCCAAATTAATCCAGCACGGATATTTGGATATGGCGCTTGTGGGAGGTACTGATGCCTTGTCGAAATTCACACTCAACGGATTCAATTCGCTGATGATTCTCGATAAGGATTTCTGCAAGCCATTCGACCAAAACAGACGAGGCTTGAATTTGGGCGAAGGAGCTGGTTTTTTGGTGATTGAATCGGCCCAATCGGCTAAAAAACGACATGCAAAGGTGTTTTGCAAGTTGGCCGGCTTTGCCAATACCAACGACGCTTATCATCAGACGGCCTCATCGCCCGAAGGGGAAGGCGCTTATAGGGCCATGCAGGAAGCTTTGAATATGAGTGGGCTCAACATTGGCGACATCGACTATATTAACGTGCATGGAACAGGAACCAACAACAACGACCTTTCGGAAGGTGTGGCCTTAAAACGTATTTTTGGCGATCACCTGCCGCCATTCAGCTCCACGAAATCCTTTACCGGTCACACCCTAGGTGCAGCAGCCGGTATTGAAGCCGTATTTTCAATTCTTGCCATTTTGCATGGGATTGTTTATCCAAATTTGAACTTCACCACAGTCATGGATGAATTGGGTATTTATCCACAAACAGAGTTAATTACAGATTGCAACATTCAACATGTACTTTCCAATTCCTTTGGGTTTGGAGGAAACAATTCAACACTGGTTTTTTCAAAATAGATTATGGCCATATACATTAAGTCATCTGAATCAATTTCGTCGCAGGATACTTTTGATAAAAAAGAGGTGCTGGTCGACATTATTAACCATGATGGACATTATCAGCAATGTATTTTACCTGATTTTAAGCAATACATAGATGCCAAATTGTTGAGGCGAATGAGCAAAATTCTTAAGATGGGCGTCGCTACTGCCAAATCGTGTTTGGGTAAGGCGGAACTTGAAGTTCCCGATGCCATTCTTGTGGGAACCGGTTTGGGCTGCATTAACGATACCGCCAAATTCTTGAATCTTATTATCGACAACGATGAGCAGTTGCTTAACCCAACGCCGTTTATTCAATCAACCCACAATACCATTTCGGGCCAGATAGCGCTGTTGATTAAGTGCAAAAAGTACAACTTAACCTTTACGCAAAAAACCATTTCGTTTGAAACGGCCTTGCTGGATGCCTCCATGCTTCTGAAGGACAACGGTGTCACCAACGCATTGGTGGGAGGGGTTGATGAAATGAATGACCTTGCCTTTGAGCTGATTCAGGCTTCTGGTTGTGAATCGTCTGGTCATTCATCTGAGGGCTCAACATTTTTTGTGTTGAGCAACGAAAAAGGAGCTTCAACCGTTGAGTTGACCGATGTCACCATCATCAACCGCGTACGCGATCTGGTTGATTTGCAGAACCAATTGTCACAATTTTTATCGCGCAGCAATTTGAAATTCGACGATGTGGATGTGGTTGTTTCGGGCATGACGGGCGATGCTAAAGGTGATGGTAGTTACAAGGAGGTCAATGGCTGGTTTTCAAAAAGTAACATCACAAAATACAAGCACCTTGTAGGCGATTACTACACTGCTTCCGCTTTTGGCATCTTCCTGGCAAATGACATGCTCGCGAATAACAGGATTCCGGAATCGGTTGTCGCTACAAAAGTAAGCCGGCCAAGTATAAAGCGAGTTCTGGTTTTTAACCATTCAATGGATAAGGATTTTTCTTTTGTATTATTGTCGAAATGCTAAGGTTATTTTTTACAACCATCGTTTTCACCCTTTTGTCGGCAGGGGTTTTTTTACTGCCGCTATCGTTTGGGGTAAAAGGGGCTGTTTTTATTGCGCTCCTGTTAATTGGCTTATCTGTCATGGTATGGGCATCAGCAAATATCCGTTCGGGTGTTTACCTTAAAACCATCAACAGTAATCCCCGACACATCAATGAAGTGGCCATTACTTTTGATGACGGTCCCGATGGCGATCAAACACCGCGAATACTCGATTTGCTTGAAAAGTACGATGCCAAAGCCACGTTTTTTGTCATCGGCCGAAAGGCCAAAGAAAACCTGCCAGTATTAAACCGAATGGTTCAGAAAGGCCACGTCATTGGGAATCATTCTTTCGGACATTCCAATTGGTTTCCTTTTAAAACAGTGCAAACCATCCGGAGGGAAATTTTGGAAACCCGGGCTATCATTGAACAGGTAATCAAAAAACCAAACAGCTACTTCAGGCCACCATTTGGCGTTTTGAATACCAATATTGCACAAGCATTGGTTAATTTGGATTTTTTAACCGTGGGTTGGACTATTCGTTCTCTGGACACCCAAAATGAAGCGGCCGAAATCGTTTTCAACCGCATCAGAAAAAAAATGAAGGGTGGCGACATCATCCTTTTACATGACACCTCCAAAAACATTTTGGGTATTTTGGAAAAACTGCTTGTATATTTATCTGATAATGAAATAAAAGCGGTTACCATTGATGAGCTAATGAAAGACTAAAACTCAGAGAGATGAAACGAACCATTAACAAGCTTTTCTCACACAGGGGAACGACTCAGTGGTGAGTTCCATGTGACCATTGAAAAACAAATTTAAGACACATGAAACATATTTTATTCTTACTATTTTTCTTGACCAGCCTTGCAGCCCATTCGCAAGTAGCGGGTTATACCAAAATTACCGACTATTCAATCCTTGAGCGGGAAATCAACAACAACTCCAATAAAATCAACTCCATAAAAAGTGATTTTATTCAGGAAAAGAAGATTGATTACCTAGATGTTGTCATCGAGAGCAAAGGCAAATTCTGGTACAAAAAGGAGAGTTACCTGAGATGGGAATACAACGAGCCATTTAAGTACCTGATTGCCATTGCCAACGGTAAGTTTTCAATTCAGGACAATGGCAAAGTAAGCGTTTACGATGTATCCACCAATGTGGTTTTTAAGGAAATTAACGATTTGATTTTGAGCATCGCAAAAGGCAACATGATTAAAGACAATAAGTTTACAATTGATGCTTATGAAAACAAAACCTCGTACTTACTAAAACTCACCCCAAAAGATGAGAAAATGCGAAAGTTTATTCAGAACACCGAAGTGTTCATTTCCAAAGCAGATTTATCGGCAACCAAGGTCATCATGCGCGAATCGGCCACGGATTACACCGTAATATCGTTTGTAAACAAAAAAATGAATGATGAAATTCCTGATACCATTTTTATTATTAAGTAGTTATTTCCTTCAGCCGTGTTACAGTTCCAACCAACCAAAGTTAGTTGATAATGCCTTGGCCGATAAAAGCGTTTTGGCCGTTGATTACAATTTAATGCTTTATAAGATTCGAATTTCTTTTCGCAGCTTTAATTTTTCGGGCCTTATCCTCTTGAAAAATCAAGAACAGGATTCCTCAACTCATATTGTTTTTATGTCGGAATTTGGGTTAACCTTGCTCGATTTAAAATATAGAAACGATGACTTTGAAGTGGTTTCGAGTAAGGAATTTTTCAGCGACCCCAGAATCATCAATGTAATAAAAGGAGATTTTCGCATTCTACTTCAAAACCTTAACATTATTCAGGATTATCGCATTTCGGATACCAAAAGCCCGGACGTGAAAAAGTTGAAATTCCGGCATTTATCAAACAGGTTTATTTATCTTTACAAACCCAATTTTTTTGTGTACCGGGCAACAAAGCGCAACAATATGTTGGATGTTGTTCACATGAATGTACTTCGGGATGAGGAGCATACGCCCAATACAGTACATTTTACGCATAGAGGCATCAGCTTGAAAATAGATTTAGAATTGATAAATATTAAACCATAATGTTACTTCCTGATTTCTACACTTTTCAAATACTCAATGCCGAGGTCAATCAGATTCAGGCGTCGGTTGTACTGAATAAAAACCACGACGTTTACAAAGGGCATTTCCCCCAGATTCCAATAACACCAGGCGTTTGCCAGGTTTTAGTCATCAAGGAATTGTTGAGCCATGTTTTGGGCAAGTCGCTAAAGATGCTAAAATCACGTGACATAAAATTTATCTCGATGCACAACCCAACCGATGAGGAGGAGTTGGAGGTGACAATCAACTACCAAACCACTTCCGATTCAACCATATCGGTAAATGCGTTAATTTCTTCAAATGTGACCAAAATATTGAAGTTTAATGGAGAGTTTAAATCAATATAGCCATTTCAAGAAGCAGTTTCAAGAGAAAAAGTGCTGTGTAATTGTGCCAACATACAACAATGCTCAGTTTCTTGTAAGCGTTTTGAACGACGTTCTGACGTATTGCGACGATGTGATTGTGGTAAACGATGGAAGCACCGACAATACGCTCACGGTTTTGGATACATTCAGCCAAGTAAAGGTGGTTTCCTACCCCAAAAACAAGGGCAAAGGTCATGCCTTGAAAACAGGGTTTAAAAATGCTTACGTTTCAGGTTACCAATACGCCATTACTATTGATTCAGACAGCCAGCATTATGCCAAGGATTTGCCCACGTTTTTAGAGTTGATTGATGCGCATCCCAAAACCATTATTATTGGAGCACGCAACTTGAACCAGGAAAACATGAACAGTAATAGTAGTTTTGCCAATAAGTTTTCAAACTTCTGGTTTAAGGTTGAAACCGGCATTGAAATGCCCGACACGCAATCGGGCTATCGTTTGTATCCGATTGAAGCATTAAGCGGCATGCGCTTTTTTACAAATAAGTACGAGTTTGAGATTGAGGTTTTGGTAAGGGCATCATGGAAGGGTATTGAAATTATGGCAGCCCCCATTGATGTTTACTACCCCGCGAAAGCCGACCGCGTTACGCATTTTAGACCATTCAAGGATTTTTTCAGAATCAGCGTTTTAAACACGGTGTTGGTTACTCTTGCATTGCTCTATTATTTACCACGCAAACTATTTTTACAGTTTCGCGGGAAATCGATAAAAGAGGTTGTTGCCGAAATTGTACGTTCATCCATTTCCTTACCCAACCATACTATTGCATTATCAATTTCGCTCGGCGTTTTCATGGGCATCTTTCCAATTTGGGGATATCAATTGCTCATTGGGTTTTTTCTGGCACATGTATTAAAATTGAACAAGGCAATATTTTTTCTGGCGGCCAATATAAGCATTCCACCTATGATTCCGTTCATCATTTATTTGAGTTATGTCACAGGTAGTTTTTTATTGGGCGAAGGCAGCTGGGCTCTAGATTTGGAATTGTCGACACAAGCAGTAAAAGAAAATTTAATACAGTATTTACTTGGTGCAGTAACCTTGTCTGTTATGGCAGCATCAGCATTCGGCGTAGTTTCCTATTCGTTGTTGTCGATTTTTAAAAAGAGATAAATGGGTGAATTATTTGTAAATATTCATAATTTTCTTTCCAAACGGTTACTCGTTTCTACCATTCTTTTCGTTGCTGTATTCCTTTCTGCAATATTTTTCATTTACAACACCAAATTCAAAGAGGATGTTGCGTCGGTAATTCCAAGTGATAAAAGAATTGATGAGATTAGTGAGGTTTTTAACAGTTCTAAGTTTGCCGACAGGATTATTGTAAACATCTCATTGGCTGATACCAGTTTGGTTGATGCGGAGGTGCTAGTTTTAGCCGGACAGCAGTTGTTCGACAGCATCAGCACCGATACCACTCTTATTGAAAACATTGATTTCCTAGTGGATGAGTCGGCTTTCTTAAATGTTTATGATTTCATCTACAATAATTTGCCATTTTATTTATCCGATGAAGATTATGTAACCATTGATGAATTTTTAAATGACAGTGCCATTGATGAAAAGATAAAAGCCGGTTATAGGTCATTGATTTCGCCAACGGGTATTGCCACCAAGCAATTTCTTTTTAAAGACCCACTCAATATTGTAACCATCGCCATAAAAAAACTACTCAATTTTCAAATTGACGACAATTTCATCACTCACAACGCACATATTTTCACCAAGGATAAAAAGCATCTGCTGCTGTTTATTGACCCATCGCACCCTTCGAGCAACACACAGGAAAGCAGTAAGTTAATTGACTTGATAAACGGCGCCAGAAGTGAAGTAACCACCCAATTTCCCAAGGTAAAAATTGAAGCCTACGGCGGAACCGTGGTTGCCGTTGAAAATTCCAGACAGGTAAAAAGGGACATCATCACCACAGTTTCCATATCCATTCTTTTCCTCACACTGTTATTCTGGTTCTTTTTCCGACGAGTTCGCATCATCGTGTTTTTGTTTGTGCCTGTTTTAATTGGCGTTACATTTTCGCTGGTGTTGCTATCCTTAATTGTGGGAGAGGTTTCTGTTATTTCGCTTGGCATAGGCGCCATATTATTCGGTGTATCAATTGATTATTCGCTTCATCTGTTCACCCATCAAAAACTCACCAATTCGTTGGTTGAAACCATCAAAAAAGTTTCGGGCCCAATTTTGTTAAGCAGTATTACCACAGCAGCGGCTTTATTGTGCATATATGTTTTAAAATCGGAAGCACTAAAGCAGTTTAGTTTGTTTGCCACCTTCGGCATTATATTTTCTTCTTTATCGGCCTTAATTATTCTCCCGTTTTTATCGAAAAACATTAAATATCCAAAGGAGAATAAAACCTCCAAACTATTTGAAAACCTGATAAAACCAGATTTTCATAAGAGCAAAATTTTAATAGCATTTATATTTTTATTGAGCATAACCCTTGCATTTTTTGTTAAGGACATAAAGTTTAACAGCGATATATCTTCGCTCAATTATCAATCGGCCGAAGTTACCAGAGCTGAACAGAACCTAAACGCAATCAGTTCAGAAGCAAACCGTGGTGTCTTTATTTTTTCGCATGCCGAGTCGCTCGAAAAAGCCATACTTATTGCCGAGGCAAACAAACCGTTTATTCAATCTCTGTCCGAGCAAGGCTTTATTAAGTCATCAACCGGAGCAACCGATTTAATAATGAGCCGCAAGGTTCAACAGGAAAAAATAGCTACCTGGAATAGGTTTTGGACACTTGACAAACGCCAACAAGTACAAGAATCCATCATTCGAATAAGTTCAAATTACCGGTTTAAAGATTATGCCTTTAATGAATTTTTTGAACTTATGAACACCGATTTTAAGGTGCTTGAGCTTAATGAATTTGAATTGGTAACCAACACTTTTTTAGGCAACTACATCAATACTGCTGGTGACCAATTTTACGTGGCCTCCGTTTTAAAAGTGAGCAGCGAAAGCAAAACAAAACTGATTGACAAATTGCTATCGAACAAAGAGATACTTGTATTTGACAAACAACTTTTCATCAATAGGTTGCTTGAGATTTTAAAAGATGATTTCAATAAGCTATCAATGCTTTCTATTGTTGTGGTATTTGCAATTTTGCTGATTTTCTTCGGACGCATAGAAATTGCCACCATAACGTTTGTGCCTATTGTGATTGGTTGGCTCTGGACGCTTGGTTTGATGGGAATGTTGGGCATAGAATTCAACATCTTTAACATCATCATTTCCAGTTTTATTTTTGGTATTGGTTTGGATTACAGTGTATTTTTGGTGAGTGGATTAATCGATGATTACAAATACGGTAACAAACCCATTATTCCCTATAAACTATCCATTTTTATTGCCGCACTTACCACCATTGGAGGTTTTGGGGTACTGATATTTGCCAAACATCCTGCTATAAAATCAATTGCATCAGTTTCCATTATTGGGGTACTTTCGGTACTGTTTGTTTCGGTTACGCTGACACCGCTGTTTTTTAATGCATTGGTCAACTCCAATATAAACAAAAGACCGCAGCCCATAGTGCTCAAAAATGCCATTGTTTCCATAGGTACCTTTCTTGTTTTTATTGTCGGCTCACTTTCCATGACGCTGACTCTGCCTCTTATTTACCTCATCCCAATTAAAAAGACACACAAAAGGGCACTAATGTGTTGGCTGATTTCCAGTTTTTCGAAACTGGTGGTAAACATCAACATCTCTATTAAACGCAAGTACATTGATAAACACAAGCTGCATTTTTCCAAGCCGGCAGTGATTATTGCCAATCATCAGTCGCACTTGGATTTGGTACTTATCCTGATGCTAAACCCCAAAATAATTGTGTTCACCAACAAGTGGGTTTGGAATAATATTTTCTATGGTTTTGTGATTCGATATGCCGAGTATTTTCCAGCCTATAAAGGCATTGACGATGGGTTTGAACAGGTTAGACGAAAAGTTAGTGAAGGATATTCCATCCTTATTTTTCCAGAAGGCAAACGAACACTCGATGGCCAAATTAATCGGTTTCACCAAGGCGCATTTAGCGTGGCACATCAGTTAAACATCAACATACAGCCGGTAATGATTCACGGTGCATTCGATTGCTTACCCAAGCGCGAGTTCTTTTTAAAGTCGGGGCACATCACTTTAAAGTTTTTCGACCGAATTACTCCCCGGCCAGAGGAAACCGACCATGGCATCACGTTTAAACAACAAGCCAAAGAAGTTACCGCTATATACCGAGACGAATATGCCCTGTTAAAGCTTCAGTCGGAGACTCCCGGTTTTTTTAAATCGAAATTGATCCACCAATATGTTTACAAAGGCCCAGTTTTGGAGTGGTATCTGAGAGTTAAAATCAAGCTGGAAGAAAATTACACGTTCCTGAACGACATCATTCCGCTAAGGGCCAGCATAGTGGATGTGGGTTGCGGGTATGGCTTTCTGGCCTACATGCTTCGAATGGTTTCAAAAAACAGAACCGTTTTGGGCATCGATTATGATGAGGAAAAAATTGCCATCGCCAACAACGCCCCTGCCAAAGACAACGGCATTGGGTTTAAAGTAATGGACCTAACAGAGGAAGATTTGCCCAAAGCCGAGGTGTACATTATGAACGACGTTCTACATTATATGCCCGAACCGATTCAGGTAAAGCTGATTAACCAATGCATCGATATTTTGCCCGACAATGGCATGCTCATAATCCGCGATGCCGACTCGGACTTAAAGGAAAGAACCAAATACACCCGCCTGACCGAAATTCAATCAACCAAAATATTCAAATTCAATCGTACCAAGTATGAACTGGCTTTTGTATCGGGTAGCTTGATTAGAAATTTGGCAGCTGATAAAGGCGTCACTTGCGAGGTTTACGATAAATCCCGACTTACATCGAACATTACCTACGTGATCAGAAAAACAGCCCGAAATGAGTAACTACGATATTGTGATTATCGGAGCCGGATTGGGCGGTTTGCTTTGCGCCAACATTCTGGCCAAGGAGGGTATGAGCGTTTGTGTAATAGAGAAAAATAAAAAACCCGGTGGCAGCATTCAGTCGTTTGTCAAGGATAAAGCAATTTTCAACACAGGCCTAAACTACACCGAAGGACTTGGCGAAGGAGAGGTTTTAAATAGGTATTTCAAGTATTTCAACATCCTTGATAAGATAAAAATCAAGCAAATGGATGTTGATGGCTTCGAACGCATCAGCTTTGAAGGCGATGCAACCGAATATTCAATTGCGCAAGGGTACGATAATTTTGTGGAAAAACTGTCGGCCCATTTTCCCGCTGAAAGAAATAAGTTGAGAATGTACATTCAGGAGATGCGTACAATCTGCAACTCCTTTCCATTTTACACCTTCAGTAATTTGGACGAGATCAACAGCAAAACCGATTTCTTCAACCTCAGTGCCCACGATTATGTCTCCAACCTGACATCAAACCCAAAGTTGAACAATATTTTGGCAGGAATGAGCTCCCTGTATGCCGGCGACAAAGAAAACACGCCCATGTATGTTCATTCACTTATAAATTACACGTTTATTGGGAGTGCCTGGCGATTTGTGGATGGTGGTTCACAGCTGGCCGCTCGGATTTCAGACGAGATTAAAAAACACGGTGGCGATATTCTTTTAAATCAGGAAGTTGTTCAAATAGGTGGAAATAAACAAGCCGACTTTGTGGAATTGAAGAATGGAGAGAGGATTTTTGCCAAACAATTCATCTCCAACGTGCATCCAAAAATCACGCTTAACTTAGTGGATAATAATATTTCCAAGGCAGCTTTTAAAGCACGGATCGACTCTCTGGATAACTCTATCGGTATGTTTTCGATGTACATTGTTTTAAATGAGAATCAATTCCCGTATTTAAACTACAATCACCACCATTTTAATGCAGTAAACACCTGGACTACAGATTATAATGAAAAGGAGTGGCCAGAGCATTACATGTTGTACACCCCTCCAAATTCTCAATCGGAAAAATGGGCTAATGCCTTGATTATTATAACCTACATGAAATACGACGAGGTAAAAAAGTGGGCGCATACATTTGTAGAGCAACGTGGCAATGAGTACCTCGATTTCAAAAGGAGGAAAGCCGAAAAATTGCTTGACTTTGTGGAGAAGAAATTTCCGCAGTTGCGCACCAAAATAAGAAGTTATTACAGCTCTACCCCACTCACTTATCGCGATTACACCAACACCCATGAGGGTTCGGCATATGGTATTATTAAAAAGTTCCACGACCCCATTTCAACAATAATAAAACCAAAAACCCGCATTCGTAATTTGTACTTTACCGGACAAAATCTTAATATGCATGGCGTTTTGGGTGTGTCGATTGGTGCCGCATTAACCTGCGCTGAACTGATTGGCAGTCAGTATTTGTTTAGTAAAATAAAGAATTCATAGCTGATGGAGCAGGAGTATGATGTGGTAATTATTGGTAGCGGACTGGGAGGCCTTCTGTGTGGAGCTATTCTGAGTAAGCATGGCTATTCTGTATGCGTATTGGAGATGCATTCCATCGTGGGGGGCAATCTCCAAACCTTTGTGCGCAAGGGATGTACGTTCAGCACCGGCATGCATTATGTGGGTGCACTCGATAAAGGTCAGGTTTTACATAAAATATTCAACTACCTGGGCGTTTTAAACAAAGTGAGCTTCGATAAGTTTGACGCAGCCTGTTTCGATAAGGTATTTATCGAAGGTAAGGAATACTGGAATGTTTCCGGCATTGAAAATTACAAAAAGGCTTTGATTGGCTATTTTCCTGATGAGTCTGTTGCCATTGAAAAATACATCAGCAAATTAGAAAATGTATGGAATAGCAATCCAATACTCAATTTTAAGGAGGTTGATTTTGAAGATTACCATCGGAGTGAATTCTTAAATGAGGGCTTGATGGATGTGATTAATGACATCACCTCCAACGAAGAACTAAAAGCGTTTTTGCTCTCCAACAACGGATTGTATGCAGGAATTCCTTCTAAAACACCGTTTTATATTCATGCGCTCATCAACTGCTTTTTCATCCAAAGTGCATATAAAATTCGTGGTGGTAGCGGGATGTTGGCAACCGCCTTACAAGAAATTATTGAAGAACAAAAGGGCGTTGTCTTAGTCAATAAAAAAGTGACAAAAATAAATACAGAGGATGGCAAAGCGGTTTCAGTTGTAACCGGCGATGGGCAAGTCATTGCCGGCAAATCATTCTATTCGAACATACACCCGGCTGCAACACTGAAACTGGTTGACGATGGCGTTTTTAGGAAACCTTATGTGAACCGGATTATGAGTATGGAGAATACCGTAGGTTCATTTGTGCTTTATGTGGTTTTTAAGAAGAAGGCCTTTAAGCACATAAATTCCAACATTTACTATTCAAAAACCAAAGATGTTTGGGGTGCGGTTTATACCGAAAATGAATGGCCAAAAGGCTACATGCTTTACACCACCCAGGATGTCAAAAATCCCGAGTACGCCGAGAGTGCCACCGTTATCACCTTTATGAAGTTTGCCGATGTTAAGCAGTGGAAAGAAACAACTATTGGCAAACGTGGTAAGGCCTATCTCGATTTTAAAACGCATAAAGGTAACCAATTGCTCCAACTTGTGAATGAAAAATATACGGAGTTCATTGAATGTATGGATGCGGTGTATTCTTCATCGCCATTGACATATCGCGATTACACAGGAATTCCCGAAGGGGCCATGTATGGTATTGCCAAGGATTACAACAATGCGTTAAGTGCTTATATTTCGATCAACACAAGAGTCCCAAACTTGTTTTTAACCGGACAAAGTATTGGTATTCATGGTATTTTAGGCGTTGCCATTAACGCGTTGCTGGCTAGTGCCAATAAAGTGGATCTGCGGAAATTGTTAAAGAAGATAAAAAGCGCTGAATAGATGAAACGAATCGGGAAAATATTTTTAAAGTGTTTTGCAGTGCTGTTGGTAATAACAGCACTGCTGGTAACTTGGTTTACATACGCCACCCATCTAAACAATCCGGAGGTTGAGAATGCTTTTAATCCCAACGAACAAAAGCAGGTAACTGCACCAAACACTTACACCTTTCAAGACAGCTGGCTGAAAAAAAATGAATTCGGTCTTTGGGAAATGTACATAACCGGCGATGCTTTTGAAATGGGGTACAAAAATGGAATTCTTGCCGACAGCTTAATTGAACTTCAGGAGCATTATTTTGTAAACAACATCCGAAAATTGGTGCCATCAAAATCGTACCTAAACATCTTGAAGTATTTTGTGGCTTTCTACAACCGGAACCTGGATACCTATGTGCCGGAAGAATATTTAAAGGAAATTTATGGTGTTTCGCTATTTGCATCCCATGAATACAACTTTATTGGAACGCCTTACCGACGCATTTTAAACTATCATGCAGCCCACGATTTGGGACATGCTCTTCAAAATATGAATTTGGTGGCTTGTACAGCTTTTATGGTTAAGGATGAGAAATCGGCCGACAGCACCATGATAATTGGTAGAAACATGGATTTTACCTCAGGTGATGATTTTGCCGAAAACAAAATAATTGCTTTTTACAAACCTAACCTAGGTCATAGTTTGTGTTTCATTACCTGGGGCGGCTTGGTTGGCGTGGTTTCAGGCATGAATGACCAAGGCCTGGTTGTAACGCTAAATGCAGCAAATTCCGACATCCCAACATCGGCTAAAACCCCAGTGTCGCTTTTAGCCCGAAACATTTTGCAGCATGCCTCCAACATTGAGGAAGCCTTAGCCATTATTGAAAAAACCGATGTTTTTGTCGCTGAGTCGTTTCTGATTGGTTCGGCCAAGGATAATCAAACGGTTGTCATAGAAAAAGCCATTGATAAAACCGGACTTTATAAAACCACCACCAACCAACTCATTCTGACCAACCATTTCCAGAGCGATTCGCTAAAAAATACCGATCTTAATAAAGAGAGTATCATCGATGGCCTTTCATCCTATAGATGGAACAGAGTAGATGAACTGTTGGCCAAAACTGACAAACATACTGCAGAATCTTTCGCAAAGATTCTGCGTGATCAAAAAGGTATGAATGATGCAAATATTGGCATGGGCAATGAGAAAGCTATTAATCAACTAATAGCCCATCACTCGGTGATTTTTAAACCTGAGAAACTACAAATCTGGATTTCTGTCAATCCATATCAATTGGGACGCTACCTTTGCTATGATTTAAATACAATTTTTAACCTTGAAACCGACATTAGTAAAGATGTTTTTGTTTCGGAATACACCATTGCCGAAGACGAGTTTATATACACCAAAGCTTTTGCAAATTTTAACCACTACAAAGAAATGACCGCTCAATTAAAGGAATACATTAAGCATAATAAAGCACACGAAATTGAGGTTTCGGATGTTGAGGGCTATGAAAAACTGAACCCGGAAAACTTCTACACCTATGTTGTAATTGCCGAGTACTATAGCAGCATAAAGGAAAATACCAAAGCAATTGCCTACTACAGGAAAGCATTGGAAAAAGAAGTTGCCAGGAAGTCTGAAAGGGAAATGATTAAAGACCGAATCCAGTCTTTATCGAAATAAAAACATTATTCAAACAAGTTGAAAGATAGGAGGATGACTAGAAAAATGAATAAGGCAACAAACATTACTATCCATCTAAAATCCCGATCTTCTTTTTAAATTAACAGCACTAAACCAAATATCCATTTTGAACCATTCGATAACTCACCGCACTAAATCATTTTTCAATGTTCATCAAATTGCTTTCCTTATGTTTGGCTTGTTTTCAGCCATTGGCGTTGTGGTAGGAATGATTAGGGGAATCAACTATTTTTTCCTGTTTTTCGGCATTGGCATGTTTGAGATGAATACGCGCATTCTAATAGCATTTTATCCCAAATTAAGGCAGACACTTCGCATTGCTGTTCAAGGTTTAATAGGGTTGTTTTTTATTTTTTGGCTGGGAATGGCCAAGGGCGTAAATTTTCAGTTTCCACAAATTGTGTTCGATTTTTACAATGGAATAATCACTGGAGCAGTTATTCAGGTGGTGGTTTCACGTTTGCTCCTGCCTTTTGTATTTGGAAACGCTTTTTGTTCGCGGGCATGCTGGGCAGGCTTTTTTTTCGAGCTAACCAATAAAAAGCAACCTGACTTAAAGCCTTTAAAGCGCAATGATGCAATAGCTTATGCTTATATGTTTTTTTTAGTTGCGTTGGCAGCATATGTGGTTTTTATCTGGAAACCACTTCAAAATGATGATTTTCGAAAGAATTGGATAATAGTAGAGAATATTTTAATTTTAGCCGCTGGTTTTTTCATGACATATGTGGTTGGAAGCAGGGCGTATTGCAGATTGTTATGCCCCTTTCTTACCTTATCAAGTACCATTGCTCCATATTCGTTGTTTAAAATAACACCGGTTAACGCCGGTAATTGTGTTAATTGTATGAAATGTAACGATGTATGCCCAATGCTTATTGATGTTCACAGTTTTGTGTTGAAAAATCAAAGCGTAAATCATAAAATCTGTATAGTGTGTGAACGGTGCGTCTCCAATTGTAACAGAAATGTTTTAAAGTTATCTAGTAAATTTTTCAAAAAATGATGAAGAAAGTTATAGGGCTGATGGTTCTTTTCTGCATTGGGCCAATGTTTTTATCAGCTCAAAAGGATAGCATTTACACTTTCATCCCCAAACCAACAGGTAGCTACAGTATTGGTACCCAAAAAATGTTTCTTGTTGATAGTAGCCGCCATGAAACCGTGTCGCGTAAAGTTGATTTTCGCGAAATCTATGTAAAAATTTGGTATCCCGTAAGCCCTCAAAACGATCGTCAAATTTCAAAATACCTAAATGATTATCCTGATGATGTTGTATCTGATATTTTTTCAGAAATAGGCGTAAGTCATGAGTTAATTACCCAAATTAAGCAAAATCACACCCATTCATTTTCAGGTTCTCCCATCATATTGAACCAAAATAAATACCCTGTTATTATATTCAATCCGGGATATTATTTCGGCATGCCCGATTTTTACACATCCATTCTTGAAAACCTCGCAAGCAATGGCTTCATAGTTTGCTGTGTCAATCATCCTTTCGATCAGCCGTTTGTGGAATCAGGTAATGGCGAAGGGTCTCGTCTGGTAAAAAAGAAAGCACGCTTGGGCTATTTGCAATTGTTCATAACCAATTCATTTCAGTTTAGGAAATTGGAAACTCAGGAACAAATGGAAAAAACAACCTATTATTATTTAAGACGTCTTTCACGTTTCGATAAAATAACAAGACGATGGGCCGATGATACCAATTTTTTCATCAATTACATAAATAAAACTGAAAATAACCATCGTGAAAAAAGCATCTTGTCCATGATGGATTTAAACAACATTGGAACCATGGGGCATTCAATAGGTGGAGCTGTGGCCGGCCAGTTAAGCGTTACCAATAAAAGCATTAAGGCAGGCATTAACATCGATTGCTTTCAGTTTGGCGACATGATTGATAAACCTCTGGAAATCCCATTTATGCTACTACAAAGCGAGTACAATGCAAAATGGAATCTGGGCAATACAATAATTTTCAGCAATTCTAAATCCGATTTTTATAAGTTTACCCTTAAAAACGCCACGCATTTTGCCTTTAGCGATGTTGCTTCATACGATTTGGAAAAAACAAAAAAAGAAAGTATGATTGGTAAAATTAATGGGCCTACAGCAATTCAACTGGTGAATGAATATATTTTGCAATTTTTCAACCATTACCTCCTCAAGATGGATTCACCGCTTTTACAAACTGAGATTAACAATGACACCATCAATTTCATAAAACCATTGTAATAATGCATATAGAGATTTCAAAAAAATCGATAGAAGAAATTAAACAATATCAGAACGAAAGGATTCCTGAAATTCTTGACTATGTGGTGAAGGCCTCTCCATTTTACAAGGAGCGTTTCACCGATATCGACCTTTCAAAAATTAAAACCACGGATGATTTAAAGCTTTTACCAGTAACGACCAAGGCCGATTTGCAAACACGAAATTTTGATTTCTACTGTGTTGATCATGAAAAAATTGTTGATTATATCACCACTTCCGGAACACTTGGAAATCCGGTAACATTTATAACGACCGAAAACGATTTAAACCGTCTGGCACTCAATGAATACCTCTCTTTTGTTTGCGCCAACGGATCGAGCAGCGACATTTACCATTTAATGGTGACCCTCGACAGACGTTTCATGGCAGGCTTGGCCTACTTCCTGGGCCTGAGAAAACTTGGCGCCGGCATTGTTCGCGTTGGCCCCGGAAATCCCGAATTGCAATTCGATACCATAAAAAGGGTGTCACCAACCACTTTGGTTACCATTCCTTCATTTTTGCTTAACCTGATTGAATACGCCGAAAAAAACAACATCGACTATAAAAACACAAATATCAAATCTGCAATTTGTATTGGTGAGCCTATTCGCGATAAAGATTTGAATCTGAATAAACTGGGCAATAAAATTAAAAGCAAATGGGACATAAAGCTATACTCCACCTATGCTTCAACTGAAATGGGCGCTGCTTTTACCGAGTGTGAAGCAGGAGCCGGCGGTCATTTAATCCCCGAAATGCTTATTGTTGAATTTCTGGATGATGATAACAATCCAGTTAATGAGGGCCAATTGGGTGAAATCACTATCACCAATATTGGTGTTGAAGGTATGCCTCTGATTCGATTTAAAACTGGCGATATTTGTTACCATTTTGTTGAGAGTTGCACATGTGGCAGAAACTCCTTGCGGATTGGCCCCATCATTGGCCGAAAAAACCAAATGATTAAATACAAAGGAACAACGCTTTTCCCTCAGTCGCTTTACGATATTTTAAACGACATCCAAGGTGTTAAAAATTACTTGGTTGAAGTATCAACAAACAGCATTGATACCGATGACATCATTGTTAAAATTGGATGCGATTCCTATGATGATGAATTTATGAAAAGTATTAAGGACCATTTCAGGGCCAAACTTAGAGTTGCTCCATCTATTGAGTTTTTAAGTCCTGCTGATTTGGCAAAAATGCAAATAACTGAAACTAGCCGTAAACCAATAACTTTCATCGATAGAAGAATAAATAATGGATAATTTCAAAGATCAGTTTGAAGTCATAAGGCCTTATAATGATGAAGAAGTAAACCCAGCTATTCAGCGTGTAATTGCCAATCCACTTTTTAAAGGAGTGGTAAATTACCTTTACGAAGGTATGAATTACGAAGAGGTTATTGAAAGATTTAGACACATTAATACAGTTGATGGTTTCCAGAAAGCATTTTCTGACCATGCCGTGAAACGAACGCTTGAGAAAACAGCTAACGGACTTACAACTACCGGAGCTGATAAACTTGATACAAGCAAAGGCTTTCTATTTGTATCCAATCACCGCGATATTGTACTCGATTCGGCCATCATGCAGATCTTACTTTTACAAAACGGCCATCATACATCCCAAATCACGTTTGGAAGCAACCTAATGTCGAGCGAATTTATTATTGACCTTGGGAAACTCAATAAAATGTTCACGTTGTATAGGGGTGGTAGTCGCATCGAGCAATATCAAAATGCCATGTTGCACTCGGTATACATTAAACATACTATTAAGAACAAGAATGAATCAATTTGGATTGCCCAACGTGATGGCCGGACAAAAAACGGTAATGATCAAACGCAAACCGGCCTGTTGAAAATGTTTTCGCTGGGGAATAAAGACATTTGCGAAGCCCTGGCAGAACTTAACATTGTTCCACTTACCGTTTCGTATGAATATGAACCATGCGATGTGTTTAAAGTTAAGGAAGCCTATTTTTCTGAAAACGGAAAATATGTAAAGGCGCCTAATGAAGATTTTGAGAGCGTAATGTATGGAATCACTATGTTTAAAGGAAAAATTCATATGGCATTTGGAGCCCCATTGAATGAATTTATTCGCAACCTATCAAAAACACCGGTTGACCAAAACGAAAAGGCATTGCTAATTGCACAGGAAATTGACCGTCAAATACATTTGAACTATAAATTAAACGGGGTTAATTACATTGCGTACGATTTATTAAATGTCAGCGATAATTACCTCAACATGCAATACAGCTTAGATGAGGTCATACAATTTGAAAACTACATCGCCCAAAAACTTTTAATGATTGACGGTGATAAAGCCAAACTCAGAGATTATTTCATTAAAATGTATGCAAACCCGGTGACGAATTACTTGTCGAAAAAATAGTTTTTTTTGACTTAGCCTAATCACCAGATTATAATAACAGTCACAAAATAAACCAACCCTAAAAAAGAGTGCATAAGGTTACTTTTACCAGAGCTTGAGGCTAGGCTCATTAGGTTACCCCCGCGCATTTTATACTTCATAATGTTTATAAATTGAGTAATTAACACTATTTTTGCTCTATTCAGGTTCCCTTTTTAAGGAGGATTACGTATACCAGGAATAGACCATGATATGTTGAAACAGAGTTTACAGCAAAAATTATTACAGAAGCTTTCGCCTTTACAAATTCAGGTGATAAAGCTCCTTGAGATTCCGACTGCACAACTTGAACAACGAATCAAGGAAGAGATGGAGAGTAACCCCATCCTCGAATATGAAGGTGACAGTCAGGAAAAGGACGAA
>CAZSQG010000001.1:16552-34923 GCA_964608615.1 uncultured Marinilabiliaceae bacterium | reverse complement strand
GGCGATGATCCGGAACCCCGCGAAAACGAAAAAGACGAGTTCTCTATTGACGACTATATCAACGATGAAGCCGTCCCGGCTTATAAGCTTCAGAGCCGTAACTATTCCAAGGACGATAAACACGAAGACATTCCTTTTAGCACAGGAGCAACATTCCATGAACACCTGATAGCTCAGTTGGGCTTAAGAATTATGGATGAACGTCAGAAAAACATTACAGAATATATCATTGGTAATATTGATGAAGATGGCTATCTGCGCCGCGAAATTGAAGAGATTGTTGACGACCTTGCTTTTACACAAAACCTGGAGGTGACTGAACGTGAAGCCCTTGACTTGCTCGAGATCGTTCATGACTTCGATCCTCCCGGAATAGGTGCACGCGACCTTCAGGAATGCCTGTTATTGCAGATGGAACGTAAAGACCGCTCCATTCCATCCATCGAAAATGCTTATCAAATTCTTAAACATCATTTTGAGGAGTTCACCCGAAAGCATTTTGACAAAATAGCCAAGCGCCTTCATTTTGACGATGACGATATTAAAGATGCCATTGATGAAATTTTAAGGCTTAATCCCAAGCCAGGCAGTTCGTACAGCAACCCCCTCAGCAAAATGGTTCATCATATCATCCCCGATTTTATTCTTGAGGTTGATGAAGGTCAGTTTCAGTTAATGCTCAACACCCGCAACTTACCTGAGTTGCGTGTTAGCAACACGTATAACGATATGCTTCTTGATTATCAGGCCAACAAAAAAAATCACTCTCGTGAGCAAAAAGACGCGGTGATGTTTGTTAAGCAAAAGCTTGACTCGGCCAAATGGTTTATTGACGCCATAAAACAGCGTCAAAACACCCTCCTTACTGTTATGCATGCCATCCTTGAATACCAGTCGGAATACTTTATTGAAGGTGATGAAACCAGCATGAGACCCATGATTCTTAAAGATATTGCCGATAAAACCGGGCTTGACATTTCAACTATATCAAGGGTTTCGAACAGTAAATATATTCAAACACATTTTGGCATTTTTCCCTTGAAATATTTCTTCTCCGAAGGTATGCAAACCGATTCAGGCGAAGAAGTCTCCACCCGAGAAATAAAGAAAATTCTTGAAGAATGCATTGATAACGAAGACAAGCGAAAACCGCTCACTGACGATCGTCTCGCGCAAATTCTTAAAGAAAAATCATATAACATTGCTCGTCGCACCGTTGCCAAGTACCGCGAACAGCTGAACATACCGGTAGCCAGGCTCCGCAAAGAACTTTAAACCACATGAGAATTCTAAGCAAGATAATTTCCATTATTCTTCACCCGATGTTAATGCCCACAATCGGCATTTTCTTGATTTTTCATGCAGGCACACATCTTTCGTACCTCCCGTTTGAAGCCAGAAGAATAATTTACCTCACGGTATTTATTTCTACCTTCATTATGCCGCTTTCACTATTGCCTTTGTTTATTCAGCTTAAAATTATCAAGAATTTTCAGATGGAGAGTGCCCGGGAACGTATCTACCCGGTATTCATAACCGGGGTGTTTTATTTTCTTGGATACATTTTATTAAATAAAATGGGTGCACCTGCCATTATCGGTAATTTCATTCTGGCATCCCTTATGGCAATTTTTTTTGCTGTGGTAATTACTTTTTTCTGGAAAATAAGCATGCACATGATCGCTGTTGGGGGCGTAACCGGTGTAATGCTTGCACTGGCGTTGCATTACAATATCGACCTGGCCTTCTGGCTTTCCCTGTTGGTAATTGCATCAGGCATAATTGCTTCGGCTCGCTTACATCTGGGAGCACATAATCCTGCCCAAATTTACATTGGTTATATCTTAGGCCTGATTATTGTTTTTAGCAGCATTTGGATGTGATTAAAGCCTCATCTCCTTGCCTGTCCATTAAACAATATCAAAACCAATATCCTTGGCCATTTTTAGAATCTCCTCAGTAGCATTTGTCAACTTTAGTTTCCATATTTCAAATTCCCTGCGTAAAGGGTAATCACCCCGTTGCTTCTCAAACAATTCAGGGTTAATTCTTAAGCGAATATCATCTTCAAAAACATTATAAGTTCTTAATATGGCTTCAGCAACCACCTGGCAGGGTTGCAACTCCTTACAATCAATTGAAATAATAGTATTTTCAGGTTGAGGAACATTTGCAGCCACCCAATTATCCAATCCCAAACCAAAAAACCGGCTGATACCCTGCACCGACATAGTTGTACCATTGGCCTTACCATCAGCTGAATACCCTGCAATATGGGGAGTGCCAATCCACACTTTACTCTGTAATTCCTTCGAAATTTCTGGTTCGTTTTCCCATACATCAAGAACAACCCTTGAGATAATTTTTTCTTCAAGCCCCTTTATTAAAGCCTTGGTACATGTAACTTCTCCGCGCGATGAATTAATAACAATGGCTCCAGGTTTTAGAAGTTGAAGAGCTCTATTATCAAACAAGTGCCATGTAGCATCTGGACTATCCATTGTAAGTGGTGTGTGAAAAGTCACAATATCCGACTCCCGTAAAAGAGAGTCAAAATCAACAAATTCCGTTTCTTGCTCACAACGTTGTCGTGGCGGATCGTTGAGTAAAACACGCATTCCCAGAGTCCTCGCTAACTGAGCTATTTTTGATCCCACCATACCCACCCCTACAACACCAATAGTTGTTTTGCGCGGATTTAGGCCTTGCTTTATTAACAACGAAAGAACAGAGCCAATATATTGGCGTACCGAACCAGAGTTGCAACCCGGAGCATTCCGCCATTCAACTCCAGTTTTTTCAAGCCAGGGAATATCAAAATGATCTGTTCCAATGGTTGCTGTAACAACCATTTTTACTTTAGATCCTTCAAGTAATTGTGCATTGCATGCAGTGCGGGTTCTAACAATGAGTGCATCAGCATCCATAACTTCTTCCCTACTGATAGCGGCTCCAGAAAGATACTTTACTTCATCTGCAACCTTCTCAAGAACACCTTTTAGAAAAGGAATTTTATCGTCAGCAATAATCTTCATGATTTAATTATTTGAATGTAAAAATAAGCTATTATACACCGATATTTGTATTGTGGAAGTCAATTTCATGATGATTAATACTTATTTACATTTTATACAGAACCCAATAACCATGTATTTCAGAGTATTTAATTAGATAACCAACTACCTTATCGGACAAAACAGGTTTTAAGAGTGGAAAAAAAAGCATATTTTTGTAATTAATATCGACATACCAGAACAGTCTGGAATAGGACACTTCAATAGTAGGCCTATTGCGGTTCCAATAAACTTATTTAAAAATATATATTAACTACAAATCAACCAAGCAACATGAGTAACCAGATTTCCAAAAGAGCTGCAGACAATATTCGTATTTTATCTGCTGCTATGGTAGAAAAGGCAAATTCGGGACACCCAGGCGGTGCCATGGGAGGCGCTGATTTCATTCACATCCTGTTCTCTGAATTCTTAAACTATGATCCAGATGATCGCAGCTGGGTAAACCGCGACCGTTTTTTCCTCGATCCCGGGCACATGTCGCCTATGCTATACTCTATTCTGGCACTTACCGGAACATATTCAATGAGCGAGCTTGAAAATTTCAGGCAGTGGGGAAGTCCTACACCAGGTCACCCTGAATTGGATGTGTTACGTGGTGTTGAGAATACATCAGGGCCTCTGGGTCAGGGCCATACTAGTGCTGTTGGAGCTGCCATAACAGAGCGCTTTCTTGCTCAAAGGTTTGGTACCTGGATGGAACACAACATTTTTACATTTATCTCAGATGGTGGTGTTCAGGAAGAAATAAGTCAGGGAGCAGGACGCCTGGCCGGACATCTTGGTCTTGGAAACCTGATTATGTTTTACGACAGCAACAACATTCAGCTTTCAACAGAAACCAATGCTGTTACAACCGAGGACACTGCAAAAAAATATGAAGCATGGGGTTGGTCGGTAAAAACCATTGACGGACACAACCATGACGAGATACGTAACGCATTAAAGGAAGCCATTGCCGATAAAACACGTCCATCCATTATCATTGGTAAAACAATTATGGGTAAAGGCGCTGTTAAGGCCGATGGGGGCAATTATGAACGTATGGTTAGCACCCACGGACAACCCCTAAGTCAGGCAGGAGCATCGCTTGAAAATACCATTAAAAACCTTGGCGGCGATCCAAAAAATCCATTTACCATCTTCCCTGAAGTAGCTGAATACTATAAAAAAGCCAACGCTCAGAAATCCAAATATGCTGCTGAACGAAAAGCTATTCAAAAAGATTGGGAATCAAAAAATCCACAACTGGCTGCTAAATTTAAATCCTTCTTCAGCAAGGAAGCACCAAAAATGGATTTCAGCGCTATAAAACAAAAAGAAAACGATGCCACACGTTCGGCTTCAGCAACTGTGTTAAGCACTTTTGCCGACAAAATTGAAAACATGATTGTCATGTCGGCCGACCTTGCCAACTCTGATAAGACCGATGGATTCCTTAAGAAAACGAAAGCTCTCACCAAGGATGATTTCTCTGGTTCTTTCCTTCAAATTGGCGTAGCTGAACTTACAATGGCTTCAATAGCCAATGGGATGGCTCTCCATGGCGGAGTGATTCCTGTTTGCGGAACATTCTTTGTGTTCAGCGACTACATGAAACCAGCTGTTCGGTTGGCAGCCTTAATGGAATTGCCGGTTAAATATGTGTGGACTCATGATGCTTTCCGTGTTGGCGAAGATGGTCCAACCCACCAGCCAGTGGAGCAGGAAGCACAGATTAGACTCATGGAAAAACTAAAGAATCACAGCGGACAAAACAGCGTTCTTGTTCTACGCCCTGCTGATGCCGAAGAAACTACTGTTGCCTGGGAAATGGCACTTCAAAATACCAACACTCCCACGGCACTCATATTATCACGCCAGAATATTGTGAACCTACCGAACAATAACTACACAATCTCTCAAAAAGCCAAAATGGGAGCCTACGTAGTAATAAAAGATGCAGGCACTCCCGATATCGTTTTGATTGGTAATGGATCAGAAGTTTCAACTCTTCTTGAAGGCGCCTCTCTTTTACGTGAGAAAAAAGGATTAAAAATTCAGGTGGTTTCAGTTCCTTCAGAAGGAGTGTTTCGCAACCAACCTTTAGAATACCAGAAAGAAGTTTTACCTGCCGGAATTCCACGATTCGGACTTACAGCCGGTCTTCCTGTAACACTTGAAGGACTTACTGGTGATAATGGAATGGTTGCAGGATTAGACCACTTTGGATATTCTGCTCCATATAAAGTACTCGACAAAGAGTTTGGCTTCACTGGTGAAGCTGTTTACAATAAAGTGACCAAACTCCTGAATAAATAAGGAGATTTCATGTTTAGATTAAAGCCCGGAGTTATTTCTTCGGGCTTTTTTATTTTATTCTTTAGGATATTTAGATAAACTGTTTAAGATTAATGCAAAACTATTTATCTTTAAGGTTTAAAATCACCAATTTCCAAATATCCGCCATATGGAAAAGTACATACTGGAATTAATAAAGGATCACAACCGGGTAATAATACCCAACTTTGGCGCATTCATTGTTTCCAGAGATAAAGGGCAAACTGTTTTATTCAACAGCTTCCTAAGCTTTAACGATGGTCTTTTGATTAACCATATCGGCAAAACTGATGAAGTTGATACTGCCGTAGCAACTAAAAAGGTTGAAGCATTCGTTAACACTATAAATTCGGAACTTGATTTAAAAGGGGTTTTCGTTATGGATAAACTTGGAAAATTTACCAAGGACCAAAATGGAATTCTTCGGTTTATCCAAAACGAGCTGGAAGAAATAAAAAAAACCGAAGCTCCAACAAAAAATACTACTGAACAATATAGCTCAGCTGATTTATTAGATATTGATACCACTGATGTGACTAAAGTTGGTATTATTAAAGAAACAATCAAACCATCAGAATCCATATCCAAAGAAAAACTACTGGTTATTGATACACCACCTACTGATACACCAACCCCAAAACCAATGCCTCAAAGAGAAGAAAAAAAGCCGGTAGCAAAACCGGTTGTACCAATTAACAAGCCGGTAGCGCAAGCTAAAGTAGTAAAAGAAAAAACTCAAAAGAAAAGAAGTGGCCTGCCAATATGGTTACTTACATTATTAATACTGGTTCCTATATTGATTGTTCTGGGATATTTTCTGTTCTTTAATGGAGATTTTAACCCTTTCGCAAAAAAAACTCCCCAGCCTGCTAAACAAACTATAACTAAAGAAGTGGTAAAAGAAGAGCCCGTAATTGAAGAAATTCCTGAGGTTGTTACTCCAATACCAGAAATAACTACTCGTCAACACCATATAATAATTGGCAGCTTTAAGGACGAAACCAATGCATTGCAATTAATTACTAACCTTAAAAATAAAGGTTATAACGAGTCTTCCATACTCAATTATCAGGGCAGATTTCTTGTTAGTGCCGAATGGTACAGCTCGGTAGATAAAGCTCTTGAAAGACAAGAAGAACTGTTAAAAGAACTTCAAATGGAAAACTGGGTTCTTACACTGAAATAGTGGAATTTTCGGCAAAACTACTATGACTAATGCCTGGTTAATATTTTTTAGCATCGGTACATTACCGGTGTTATTTTATACATATGTAATTTTAAGAGTTCGGAAAGCCTGGTTAAAACAAACCTATTCGGAAAACAATTCTACAGAACTACCTTTTATATCAATAATTATTCCTTTCCGAAACGAAAAAAAAAGTTTACCTCAACTTATTACCAGAATAGGTGAGCAAAACTATCCAAAACACAGATTTGAAGTAATTGCTATTGATGATCATTCAACTGATGAAACACATCAAATAGTTTTAAAGCAAACAGAAAAGTGGGATAACATTAATTTAATTTTTAACCATTCAACTGGTAAAAAAGAAGCCCTGAAAAGTGGCATCACAAAAGCAAAGGGTGATATCATAACCACCATAGATGCCGATTGTTTACCAACCAAAAACTGGCTTCGTGCCATTGCAGTTAAGTATACAAATTCTAAGTCAGATATGCTCATTGGTCCGGTAAAAATGATCCCCGAAGATTCTATGTTCAGCAGGTTTCAGTCTCTCGATTTTATGGCAATGCAAATGGTGGGAGCTGGAGCAGCCATCTCAGGCAACCCGGTTTATTGCAGTGGAGCCAATCTCACTTTCAAAAAAGAGGCATGGCAAAAGGCTCAAATAAATCTATCAGGACAAGAATACGCATCGGGAGATGATGTCTTTTTATTGCATTCATTTAAGAAAATGAGGTTATCAATTTCCTTTATTAAAGATAATAATGCCATGGTATCAACCAGACCTGAAATTTCTTTAAAAGGATTTATGAAACAACGGATGCGTTGGGGGGGTAAAAGCAAATCCTATTCCGACAAAAACACAATTGTTTTAGCATTACTCGTTATGTTCACCAATTTATATCTGTTATTTTCTTTTATCTCCTCCTTTATATTTCCTCCCCTGACTCCATTTTTCCTTGTTCCATTCGTGATAAAAGCGTTAACAGATTTTCAGCTTCTAAGAAGTGGTAAAGATTTTTTTGATATTTCTCCTTCTCCTCTGTCATTTATACTATTCTCATTATTCTATCCTTTTTATTTAGTTATGGCAGCCTTTGGAGGATTGCTTCTAAACATTTCATGGAAAGGCAGAAGATAAAAAAAATATGGCGAGACAAATTGCCCGCCATATTTTTTATAGTAAAACCTTATTTTGATTAAGGCATCTTATACATAAAGGCATTGATGTTCATCCCCGCACCCACTGAAGTCATCATAACATTATCACCCGATTCCAACTTATGTCCTTCCAGCTTTCCTTTTACAAGTAAATCGTAAAGGGTTGGAACAGTAGCCACCCCACTATTTCCAAGCGTTCGAATAGTCATTGGCATTACACTCATATCAGCCTCTTTTTCACCATAAAGCCGGAAAATACGTTTAAGAATGGCTTCATCCATTTTAGCATTAGCCTGATGAATAAGGACTTTACTAACATCCTTAAGTTGCATACTATTTTTATTGAGACACTCCTGAGCAACAAGCGGAACATATGTAAGTGCATAGTTATAAACCTTACGGCCCAGCATCTTAAGAAAAAGAACTTCCGACTTTAATTCAGGATTAAACGACTTGTCCATCCTTAGTATATCAAGATAATCCAAAGCATCTGATTGTATCGCATGTTTTAGAATTCCAACGGGCGTTTCACTTTCATGAGCCTCCAAAACAACGGCTCCGGCTCCATCAGCAAAAATCATGCTATCACGGTCGTAAGGATCAGTAGCTCGTGAAAGGGTGTCTGAGCCAATAACCAAAGCGCTTTTAGCGTCCCCCGATTTAATATAGTAATTGGCTTGTATCATGGCTTGAGTCCAGCCAGGACATCCAAAAGTTGTATCATAAGCCACTGTTTTGGGATTACGAATACCCAAATTATATTTAACACGTGAAGCCAATGCGGGTAAAATATCAGCATAACCAGTGCCAGAAAGAACATCTCCCAGATTATGAGCCACTATAATATAATCAAGATTTTCAGGGTCAAATCCTGAATCGGCTAAGGCCTCTTGTGCAGCAAAAGTGGCAAGATCAGATGTATTATACTGAGACTCTGCAATCCTGCGTTCAGATATATCAGTTATCTGTTCAAATTTATCAACAATCTCCATCCCCGGAGTTTCTATTACCGACCCGTCTTCATTCATAAAAACGCTATCGGCAAACTCCTTGTTACTCTTCACAACAGTTGGAATATAACAACCGGAACCGGTGATTACAGAATAAATTTTAGATTTGTGTGCACACATCTCTCATTCAAATTTTAGGTATTACTCTTTAAAAAACTTTAACTCAAACTTTTCTCCATCCCACTCTCCATAGGAGTAATGTTTTACCCAATCGCCCAGGTATATCAGCTTGCTTTTTTCATTAAGCGGAATCACCATGGCAATGTGGCGATGCCCAAAAATAAAATAATCAAAATGTTCCTTCTCAAGTTTCTCTTTTGCCCACATAACCAACCATTCTTTCTCTTCTCCCTGAAAAACCGATCCATATGAATTAAGGTTCTTCTCCCTGCTCTTTCTCGACCAAAAACCGGCAAACCAAACGCCAAAATCAGGGTGAATAATCCTGAAAAGCCATTGAGCAAAGCTGTTGGTGAAAATTGACTTCAAACGATTATAAGATTTTTCAAAATGGGTTAGGCCATCACCATGAGCAAGAAAAAAAAGTGATCCGTCCAAATTCCGAATCTGCGGTTTTTTGTGCAAAACAATGCCTGTCTCTGTCGGCAGATAATCAAAAACCCAGATGTCGTGATTTCCTGTAAAAAAATGAACCGGAATTCCTGCATCGGTTAGTTCACATAACTTTCCAATAAATCTTGAATACCCTTTTGGAATTGCTTTTTTATATTCAAACCAGAAATCAAAAATATCCCCCAAAAGATAAATTTCAGAAGCAGTTCCCTTTATGGAATCAAGCCATCTCACAAACCTTCGTTCATGCTCTGAAGGGTTACTTATAGTAGGGGCCCCCAGGTGTACATCAGATGCAAAATATATTTTTTTTCCTTTTTCCAAACCAAAATTTTGGGAGAACTTCAGAATAAATAGTAAACAGGGCGCAAAGATATTAGTTTTTTAAGCCATTTCCCAAACATACCTGATAATCATATCTTTTTGGAAATCAAAACATATTTACAATAAAACCCATTTATCCCATAAAAGTTTAATTCCCCAATTATAACCATACAAAACCTATGCCTGTTTTTTCCTTGACCTTTGCTCGTTGTGATTTCAGTTGCTAACGTATAAAATTCTCATATCAATAAAAAGAACTACATTTTAATGTCATTAAATTAAGTAATTTGTCTAACATACTTAATATTTCCCGACAGGAAATACCAGGTAAGGGAACCCTCTTTAGCTGAACGAGCGGTGGATCCCTGGACGATATTAAATTAATTGCATCCTTAACATTTAATTATTGCCACAGATTCACAGATTATGGTATTAATGCCGGGACAATATTAAATGAATTGCATCCTTAACAATTTATTATTGCCACAGATTCACAGATTATGGTATTAAAAAAACCCGACGCAAATAAATCAATTACAGCATTAACTAAACAGCATTAATTAAATATCTATAAAACTTCTTTAAGTTTTTCTTCTAAACGATTGCCAAATAAATTTTTCCCAATAACCTCACCATCCCGGCTAATCAAATAATTAGCGGGTAATTGTTGAACATTGTAAACTCTTGCCGGATATGAATCGGTATATTTGAGGTCAGTAACACTAATCCATGGAATCTCATCCTGAATCAAGGCATTTTCCCATAGAACTTTACTTCGCTCCAGTCCAACCTGATAAACATCAAATCCTTTATCTTTATATTGATTATAAACCTTTTTTAGAATTTGGTTTTCTCGTCGCGAAGCATTGTCCCATGATGCCCAAAATGATAACAAAACAACTTTCCCTTTGAGTGATGATAATGCAATTTCATTTCCATTAACATCTTTTTCCTTAATTTCCGGGAGTCCACTACCTTCGGCATTGGCTATGATTTCCAACATGCGGGCTTTTCGTTGCTCAGTTTTAGCGTCCAGAACAAGATCATACAACTGGCGAATACGGGATGATTCAGGATAAAATAAATTAAGGCTGGTGGCAATGGTTGCAAAATAAACCTGATCGTGTTTATCTACTATATTCAACACCATTGTTTCATCGCTCAGAGTAAGAAAAAGTGCATAATAACTAGCAAATGATCGTGGGTTATCCATTATAAACCCTCCAACCATTTCTTTATATTGAGTGATATTTTCAGAAATTTCATTACTAATATCACCAATCCGTTCTTCCTTTTCAATTTTAGGTAATGATTGAAAATAAGTTGTCAAACTATCAATTTTGATGCGAAGCGAGGAAATTTTCCCATTCAACATCTGTACATGTTTTGATCCGGTTGAGTTTAACACTTCGTAAGTTTTAGCAAACGAAGAAGCCTTGGCATTAACCTTTATATGCTCGGTGGTATCGCCCAAAAGTGTAATAAAATCAACCGGTGAAAGCTCAATTTTAAAAAATGTTGGTTCTATTAACCGGTCTGTTTTAAATTTGAAATTTCCATTTTTTTTTATCACCATGCTGTCGATTGGAACATCTTTATCAAATTCCATCTTATACAAGGTTACCTTCTTGCCAGTACCTCCATCAATATTACCTTGAATAATAAAATCATCTTTTTTGGAACAGCCCAAAACAGAAATAAAAAGTATCAGAAAAAGGAATAATTGTCTCATGAAATTCATTTTTAAAATATCTGTAATATATTATGATTCATTGTTTTTGGTTCCTGCATTTTAAAACCGGTTCACTAATTTCTTAGATTAAAACCATCAAATATAAAGCTATTTTTTCAGTAATAAATCAAGACCATTCTCCAGTTGAAGGCCCCATATATTTTTAGCTATAACTATTCCATTAGCGTCCACAATAAAATTAGAAGGAAATTGCATAATACCCAAGTCGTTAATCAGAGTAGATTCTAATCCTCTTGTATCAATAACATTGTTATAATATAATTTCTGTTGACGAATAGACTCTTTCCACACATTTGTTGCGGTGTCAAGAGCAATCATATACACCTCAAGTTCCTGACGGCTATAACGACTTAAAACCGGTATGTTTAAAGCATGAATTTTAACCGATTCTTCTTGTTTGAGTTGCCATACCTCAACATATAAAGGTGTTCCGAGAAATCTTGAAACTGGAATGGAATCACCCAAAACATCGGGTAAAGAAATTGATGGAAATTTTGATCCGGGCTTAACCTTCTCATCAAGTAGATGCAATTGATAAAGACTGTCAACCTTAAAGGCGAAATTTATAAATTCTTTATAAGGTCGATAGGCAGCTAATGAAGAATCTGCTTTAAAAAACAAGGCTCTATCAGCCCAGGGATCAAACAGTGCATTGTTACCTGCTGTTTGATGTAAAGCCAAATACCTCACCAAAGGCTTTGGCGATAACTCAATGGCCTTTTGGCGATAAACAAGCCTGATTGAATCAAATTCTGCTTTCAGCATCAGCCGGTTAGATTCGGTTGCTATCCAGGCTGGATCTTCCACCTTTTTCGACAACTGGGCTATCTCATCCAACCATTCTTTGCTGTTTTTCTCCAATTTGAAAATATCCTGAGATATTTCAGTTCCACTTAACTTTGCCTCTTCGGGATAGCTTATATACTGGGCATCAATAAAAACCGCTGAGCCCTTTTTCAAAAAGAACACCAATGACGCATCCGAAGATTTTTCTAACCTATAAAACCCCGGAATAATTGAATCCCTATTCCATTCAAATTCACCCAAATGGTTAATTAAAATAGTATCCGACCAAATAAGGCTTTTATCTTCAGGTTTCACAACAAGCCGGTGTCCCTCCCCTCCCCACAGAAGACCTGAAATCAGAGGTGCTTTTTGGTCAGAGGAGCAAGCCCCAAGCAATACAAGTAATGTAAAGAGAGTCAGGATACGCATGTTATTAATAAAATTAGTTACACAAATATATCGGCTTAATATAAGGTGGGCAACAATTTAATTTTTTTCTTTCAAAAAAAGCAACCCTAGCTAACAAATTTCATCAAATTATCAAGGTGGTTTGGATTCCGGGATAAGTTAATTCTTCGGAAAAACAACAGCCGATGTCCAAACGAGGATATCGGCTGTCTTTTTAGTATATGAAATGCAATGCTAAACGATTATTACATATTTGTTATGTAATTAGCCAACCAATCACCCACTTCTGATGTTTTATAAGGTTTTGTTTTATCAATATCCTCGGTAACCACATTCGCTTCCAAAGAGGCTTCCACTGCTTTACGAATCATGGCTCCTTCTTCAGGAAGATTAAAGGCGTACTCAAACATAAGAGCTGCCGAAAGTACAGTGGCTATAGGATTAGCAATATTTTTTCCTGCTGCCTGCGGGTAAGAACCATGAATAGGCTCAAAAACCGATGTGTGAATACCCACACTTGCAGAAGGAAGCAATCCAAGTGAACCGGTAATTACGCTGGCCTCATCGGTTAGAATATCGCCAAACATATTCTCGGTAACCATAACATCAAAACGCTTTGGCCATTGAATAAGCTGCATGGCTGCATTGTCAACAAACATGTATTCCACCTCAATATCAGGATAATTGGGAGCCATGGACTGAACAGTTTCGCGCCATAAACGCGAAGTGGCTAATACGTTGGCTTTATCAACCACGGTAAGCTTTTTTTTACGTTTCCCCGCGAAATCAAATGCCAGTTTACAGATACGTTCAATCTCTGATTTAGAGTAAACGCAGGTATCATAAGCAGTTTCGCCATCTTCGGAACGGCCCTGAGGACGTCCAAAATAGATGCCCCCGGTTAATTCACGTATAGCTACAAAGTCAGCACCTTCAACAAGATCACGACGCAATGGTGATTTATGAATTAATGAGGGGAAAGTACTTACCGGCCTAATATTTGCATACAACCCAAGTTTCTGGCGCATGGCCAGCAATCCTTGCTCAGGACGAACTTTTGCTTTCGGATCATTATCGTAACGAGGATCGCCTATGGCTCCAAAAAGAACAGCATCAGAATTCATGCACAATTCATGCGTTTCATCGGGATAAGGATTCCCGGTTTTTTCAATAGCTATAGCTCCTACCAATGCTTGCTTGTAAATGGCTTCGTGACCTTTTTTTGCACAAACTGCGTTAACAGTTTTAATGGCCTGTTCAATTATTTCAGGGCCGATTCCGTCACCGGCCAAAACTGCAATGTTTAGTCTCATTATATTTATTTATTAAACTTTATTTCGTTGTTTTCGATAATGTTAAGCATTTTTAGTGTTGCCTTAATGGCGGCTTCTGTCTGGTCAGCATCAAGCCCTCGGGTCTTAACCTCCATTCCTTTATACTCCCATGTGATAACTGTTTCAACAAAGGCATCAGTTTTACCTCCGGGAGGAATACTTACCCAATAATCGGTAAGTACAGGATGTTCACGACCAAGTCTTTCATAAATTCTCCATAAAGCTTTCATAAAAGCATCATACTGACCATCACCCACGGCTGTTTCAGCGTAGGTGTTTTTATAAATCTGAATACTAATGGATGCCATTGGCCTTAAACCATGAACCAAACTCAGGTTATAGTTCAGCAATCTGATATTTTGGCGGGTAGTTTCCCCTTTTAAAACGTCAGAAATAATATATGGTAGATCCTCGGTTGATACATATTCCTTTTTATCGCCCAGCTCAATGACCCGTCGGGTAACTTTTTTCATATCTTCAGGATCCAGCTCAATGCCTAGTTCCTCAAGATTCTTTAAAATATTGGCTTTGCCAGAAGTTTTTCCAAGGGCATAACGTCGAACTCTCCCAAAACGTTCAGGCATTAACTGATTAAAATAGAGATTGTCCTTACTATCGCCATCGGCATGAACACCGCTGCACTGGGTAAAAACACTTTCACCAGTAAGCGGTTTGTTGGCAGGGATGCGAATACCACTGAATGATTCAACCATTTTTGAAACCCTTGTAAGATTGGATTCAACAAGTGAATTTTTAGTTTTCAGATGATCGTTCATAATGGCCAAAACACTAGCCAAGGGAGCATTACCAGCTCGTTCACCAAGCCCGTTAATAGTGGTGTGAACACCATTTATTCCAGCCTTTAAAGCCATGTAAACATTAGCCACCGATAAATCATAATCGTTATGGGCATGAAAATCAAAACGAATTCCAGGGTACCGCTTGGTTATCAAAGAACAAAATTCGTAAGTCTGATCAGGATTTAAAATTCCAAGTGTATCGGGAAGCATTATCCGCTTTACATTTGTTTTCCTAAAGAAATCGATCATGTAAAAAACATAATCGCGTGAATTAATCATGCCGTTTGACCAGTCTTCCAGATAAACATTAACAGTGATTCCTTTTTTTTGGGCCTCATCAAGAACAAATTGAATATCGGCAATGTGTTCATCAGGTGTTTTTTTTAGCTGACCTTCGAGATGTCGTAACGAGCCCTTAGTAAGCAAGTTAATCACCTTTCCTCCGGCATCTGCTATCCAATCAATTGAAATACTTTTATCCACAAAGCCAAGAATTTCAATACGATCAAGATAATTCTGCTTTTTTGCCCATTCAGTAATGCGCTTAACCGATCTGAATTCTCCTTCAGATACACGCGCCGAAGCAATTTCAATTCTATTAACCTTCAAATCCTCAAGCAATAACCGAGCAATAGTAAGTTTTTCAACTTCGCTAAACGAAACCCCGGTGGTTTGCTCTCCATCCCTTAAGGTTGTATCCATTACTTCAATGGTAGTATTCTTCATGTGTTTATAGTTTGATCTTCAATTGCCACATTTAACTTATCCCGAAGCTCCGGCGCTTGTTTAATCTGTTTTTATTGATTTACAAGGTCATAAATTCTTTTTGCTCCCAATCCGTTTTAAGATTTGACTAGTAATCAAATGGTTTCTGATTTAAGAATATGATACCTAAACCAGGTATTGCAAATTCTAAATCAAAATTGTGTGATTAAGGAGGTTTTGCATATAACCACATTCCTAAAGAGATGTTCACCAACAGGCATCAGCCTTGTAAATCTTCGTTAGGCAATCCAAGATTATAATTAAACAACTTTGGTTGAAATTATCGGGCTTTTGCTTCCCAGGCATCAATTTTATCTGTGATACTGAAAAGGTAGTCAATATCGTCGTATCCATTAATCAGGCAATTCCTTTTATATGGATTGATATCAAATTTTTCAGATATATTCTTAGATGGAACTGAAATGGTTTGATTTTCAAGATCCACTTTCACAATTACCTTAGGATCAGCATTTATGGCATAAAACAATTTGCCCAAAAAGGCATCTGAGATCTGAACAGGTAAAATACCATTATTCAGAGCATTACCTTTAAATATATCGGCAAAAAAACTAGAAACCACCACCTTGAACCCATAACCATGAAGAGCCCAGGCTGCATGCTCACGGCTGGATCCACTCCCAAAGTTTTTCCCGGCTACTAGAATACTTCCTGAATAAACTGGGTTATTCAAAACAAAATCAGGCTTTGGTTTTCCACTTTTATCGTAACGCCAATCACAGAAAAGGTTATCGCCAAAACCTTCACGGGTAGTAGCTTTAAGAAAGCGTGCCGGAATGATCTGGTCAGTATCCACATTCTCAATTGGAAGAGGCACAAATGTTGATTCAATTGTGACAAATTTATTTATTGGCATTTTAGTCTTTTTTTGAGTTCTGTTAAAAAATTACTGATTTCTATTTACTCAACAAGTTAGCTTATCAGTTGCCGGGGATCAGTGATAACACCAGTTATAGCAGCGGCAGCAGCGGTCAGCGGACTGGCCAGCATGGTTCTCGATCCGGGACCTTGACGTCCTTCAAAATTTCTGTTCGAAGTTGAAACAGCAAATTTACCCTCTGGAATTTTATCATCGTTCATGGCTAAACAAGCTGAACACCCCGGCTGGCGAAACTCAAAACCAGCAGCTTCCAGCACCTCATTAAGACCTTCGGCCATAGCTTGTTTTTCAACCTGTTTACTTCCCGGAACAATCCATGCAGTAATATTATCAGCCTTTCTTTTTCCTTTAACAAAATTGGCAAATAAACGAAGGTCTTCAATCCTGCCATTGGTACAACTTCCAACAAACACATAATCAACCTTTTTGCCAATCATTTTGTCACCGGGATTAAAGCCCATGTAATCAAGCGAATTTTTAAATGATACCACCGACGATGCGTCAACCTCATTCAATAAAGGAATATTACCTGAAATACCAATGCCCATACCAGGATTGGTTCCATATGTTATCATTGGTTCAATGTCTTCCGCTTTAAAATGAAGCTCTTTATCAAATTTAGCATCAACATCGGAAGATAATTTCCTCCATTCGATTAATGCTTTGTCCCATGCTTCACCTTTGGGGGCAAACTCTCTTCCTTTAACGTATTCAAAGGTAACCTCATCAGCAGCAATCATGCCTCCTCTGGCACCCATTTCAATGCTCATATTACAAATAGTCATGCGGGCTTCCATTGAGAGCGAACGAATGGCCGATCCGGCAAACTCAACAAAATAGCCTGTTCCTCCACCCGTAGATATCTGAGCAATTATATAAAGTATGATGTCTTTTGATGTAACACCTTTCTCCAACTTTCCATCTACATTGATACGCATAGTTTTAGGCCTCGACTGCATCATACATTGTGTAGCCAACACCATTTCAACCTCACTTGTTCCAATCCCAAAAGCAATGCTTCCAAAAGCTCCATGGGTTGAAGTATGGCTATCGCCACAAACAATGGTCATTCCAGGCTGAGTAATTCCAAGTTCAGGACCAATAACATGTACAATGCCATTGAATGGATGCGTTAAACCATACATTTTAACACCATTTGCCTCACAATTCTCTTTCAGCTTATTAACCTGAAAACGACTTAATTCGTCATTAATTGGCAAATGCTGATCCATGGTTGGTATGTTATGGTCAGGCGTGGCAATCGTTTTTTCAGGACGTCGAACCTTTATTCCTCGTGCCTTAAGACCTCCAAAAGCCTGTGGACTGGTTACTTCATGAACCAGATGACGATCTATGTAAATAACACTGGGACCTCCTTCAACGTTGGCTACAACGTGTTTCTCCCAGATTTTGTCGAAAAGAGTTTTTCCTGCCAAGGTATTATATTTTTAAGAGTTATTTAATTCATAATAATTTGAGATAATGGAGATTAATCAAAATCTCACTCTATCTTACCGAGTGCATCTAAAAATGCTTCCACCGAAGCAGTCACGATGTCAGTATTGGCGGCAAATCCATAATAGGTTTGTCCCTGATGCTCAACTTGTACATGCACTTTACCAAGGTCGTCACTACCCCGTGTAATGGCCTGTATAAGGAATTCCTCCAAACGCACACGACGTTTAACAAGAGCTTTAACCGCAGTAAACGCTGCATCAATAGGGCCATTTCCCGATGCTGTTTCGGTAAACACATCTCCATTAAAGCTAACCTGAACCGATGCTGTAGGAATAATGGATTTTCCACACATAACCTGAAGAGAAACCAGCTTCAAAGGACTCTTATCCTGAAGACGTTCACGACCGGCTAAAATTTCAAGATCTTCATCGGAAATATCCTTTTTCTTATCGGCAAGATCAAGGAATTTTTGGTAAATACTTTCTATGTCTTCGGGTTCAAACTCATAACCCAGAACATTAA
>CAZSQG010000001.1:0-16527 GCA_964608615.1 uncultured Marinilabiliaceae bacterium | reverse complement strand
TCTTTTACACCTACTTCAACCGGATCGATAATCTCGTAATTCTCACGGTTCTTCAGAACTCCATCCTGATGAATTCCAGATGAGTGTGAAAAGGCATTTCTTCCAACAATGGCTTTATTAGGTTGAACCGGCATTCGCATAAGTGTTGAAACCAGCTTACTGGTTTTCATTATATGACGAGAGTTAATGCCTGTTTCATAAGCCAAATCGCGATGACATTTTAAGGTCATCACCACCTCTTCCAAAGAAGTGTTACCTGCTCTTTCACCAATTCCGTTCATGGTTACCTCAACTTGTCTGGCACCATTTAATATGCCATTGATAGTATTGGCTGTTGCCATTCCCAGATCATTATGACAGTGTGTTGAAATAATGGCTTTATCAATGTTTGGAACATTGTTTACCAAGTAAGCAATTTTAGCACCGTAATCAGCTGGCAAACAATACCCTGTTGTGTCAGGAATATTTACCACAGTAGCACCTGCTTTTATCACAGCCTCAATAACCCGGGCGAGGTATTCATTTTCAGAACGCCCGGCATCTTCGGCATAAAATTCAACATCTTCCACAAATTTTTTGGCATACTTAACTGCCTCAACAGCACGCTCAATGATGGCTTCCGGGTTGGAGTTAAGCTTATGAAATATATGATATGGCGAGGTTCCAATGCCTGTATGAATACGCCCCCTTTTTGCAAACTGGAGGGCATCGGCAGCCACTTCAATGTCTTTTTTTACTGCTCGTGTAAGAGCACAAATAATAGGATCAGTTACTGCTTTTGAAATCTCAACAACCGAGTTAAAATCTCCCGGACTGGATACCGGAAATCCGGCTTCGATAATGTCCACACCAAGTTTCTCAAGCTGACGAGCCACTTCGATTTTCTCAATAGTATTTAACTGACAGCCGGGAACCTGTTCGCCATCCCTCAGGGTGGTATCGAAAATATAGACTTTATTGCTCATGTTTCTAAATTTATCAGCCCGGTGTTAGCTCCGGATTAAGGTGAATTAATGGACAAAAATTCTGAGTCATAATATGGCTCAGTTTAATTATAATCATAGTATGAAAAAACCTTTATGCAGACCGGCATATATTAACCGGTCCACAAGGTTTTTTTATGTAGTTACTCCTGATTTTCGGGACGAAGTTTGCGAACGGCAGCACCAGCACGCCACATTTCAGATTCACGAAGTTCTTTTAATTCCTCTTCCAATTTAACACGGTAGTCAGCTTTGCTGTTTGAATCGATAGAGCGCTGAGCTTCGTTTCCTTTAGCCACCTCACTGTATAAATCACTAAAAACAGGTAATGTTGCATCACGGAATTTCTTCCACCAGTCCAAAGCACCACGTTGTGCAGTAGTTGAACAGTTGGCATACATCCAGTCCATTCCATTTTCAGCTACAAGCGGCATAAGACTCTGGGTAAGTTCTTCAACAGTTTCGTTGAAAGCTTCAGATGGAGTATGTCCGTTTTTTCTCAACACTTCATACTGAGCAGCAAAGATACCCTGAATAGCACCCATTAATGTTCCACGCTCACCGGTAAGGTCGCTATAAACTTCTCTCTTGAAAGTAGTCTCAAATAAATAACCGCTTCCTACACCAATTCCCAAAGCAATCACGCGTTCTTTTGCTTTTCCTGTAGCATCCTGAAAAATTGCATAACTTGAATTAAGGCCACGTCCTTCAAGGAACATGCGACGAAGGCTGGTTCCCGATCCTTTAGGAGCTATCAAAATAACATCCACATCAGCCGGAGGAATAATCCCTGTACGTTCTTTATAAGTAATGCCAAAACCATGAGAGAAATAAAGGGTTTTTCCCGCAGTTAAGTGTTTTTTTACGGTTGGCCAAACAGATATCTGTCCTGCATCAGAAAGAAGATACTGAATAATTGTTCCTTTTTCCAGAGCTTCTTCAATAGGGAAAAGGCTTTTTCCGGGAACCCAACCATCGGCCACTGCTTTATCCCAGGTTTTGGAATCTTTACGTTGACCAATAATTACATTGAAGCCATTGTCTTTAAGATTAAGCGCCTGTCCTGGGCCCTGTACACCATAACCGATAACGGCAATCACTTCATTTTTCAGCACTTCACGTGCTTTTTCCAATGAAAACTCTTCTCTTGTTACTACGTTTTCTTCGGTTCCACCGAAATTAATCTTAGCCATAATTGTTTTTGTTAATGTATTATGTTAAAACTTGTTGTTTAATATTAGTAATTTATGATAACCTTTCCCGATTGATTCAACCAGAGCAATGCACAAACTCACAAAGAGATTTAGTTAAGGTTACTTTTTTCGGCTTCAAGCTTTTTAAGATAGTCATCAAGAAGCTCGATTTTTTGCTTGGTTACAGCAATTCTGCCCGATCGTGTAAATTGTGAAACCCCATACTTATCAAGTTTCTCAAAGAGTTCCTGAGTCTCACTTTTATGCCCGGTTTTTTCAATAACAGTATATTCAGCGGTAATTTCCAAAATACGGGCTCCATACTGACGCACAAGAGTCTCAATTTGATTACCGTTAAGAAGAGCCTCGGTATGTACCTTATAAAGGGCTATTTCCTGGTGAATAATATCATCGGTAGTATATACAAAAACCTTGATTACGTCAATCTTTTTCTCAATTTGACCTGCAACTTTATCAATCTCTTCACGGGTTGAAAAAACCACTATAGTAAATTTGTGAATTCCTTGTAAAGCTGACTCGGAAGTTGTAAGACTTTCAATATTAAGATGTCGGCGTGTAAACACATTGGTTATCTGATTCAATAACCCAACATGGTTTTCCGAAAAAACTGACATTGTGAATTCCTCTTTCATTCGCATGATGTTAAATTTTGAATACCCTGATACGTTCGTATTACTACTCCAATCTGATTTCAGATACAGATGCTCCGGCAGGAACCATTGGAAACACATTTCCTTCTTTTTCCACAACAACCTCAAGAAGAAACGGTCCTGCATGATTCACCATTGTTTTGATGGCTTCATCAAGATCTTCCCTTTTTGTCACTTTCAATGACGTCAGGTAATAACCTTTTGCAATAGTTTGAAAGTCGGGATTGATAAGTTCAGTTGAGGCATATCGTTTATCAAAGAAGAGCTCCTGCCATTGACGAACCATGCCCAAAAAATTGTTGTTTAGCAATACAATTTTCACCGGAACTTCAGTCTGGTAAATAGTTCCCAATTCCTGAATAGTCATCTGAAAACCTCCATCTCCGACAAAAAGGCAAACAGGTCGGTCAGGAGCACCCATTTTTGCACCAATTGCAGCGGGTAAACCAAAGCCCATGGTACCAAGGCCTCCTGAAGTAACAACACTTCGGCTTTGCTTAAATTTGAAATAACGGCCGGCCATCATTTGATGTTGTCCTACATCGGTAACCATAATGGCATCGTGGTTAAATGCAGTTGAAACTTTATCAACCACTTCGCCCATAGTAAGTCCAGCCTTAACCGGATTTAATTCTTTTTCAATAATTCTTTCATGCTCAATACGATAACAAGCATTAAACTCCTCCACCCACACGGCATGATTGTTTTCGCTTACCAATTGGGTAAGTAAGGGTAATGATTCTTTAACATTTCCAAGAACCGGAACATCTGCATGAATAATCTTATTGATCTCAGCCTGGTCAATTTCAAGGTGAATAACCTTTGCATTAGTTGCATACCGCCTTAAATCACCCGTTACACGGTCGTCAAACCGCATTCCAATAGCTATAATAAGATCGGCTTCATTAGTTTTAAGGTTTGGACCATAATTGCCATGCATGCCAAGCATACCCACATTAAGCGGATGGTTTGAGGGTATTGCCGAAAGTCCCAGCAGTGTCCAGGCAGCAGGAATACCCGTTTTTTCAAGAAAAGCCAGAAGATCCTTTTCGGCTAAACCCAGAATTACTCCTTGTCCTACAAGCGCTAAAGGCTTTTTAGCCAGATTAATAAGCTGCGCTGCTTCCTGAACTTGCAAAACATCTACTTCTGGAACAGGTTTATAGCTACGTATAAATTTTTTGGGTTCATAGGCATAATCGAAGCTGGCAAATTGAGCATCCTTAGTGATGTCAATTAATACCGGTCCGGGGCGACCACTGCGCGCAATGTAAAACGCTCTTGCAATGGCTTCAGGTATCTCGTCTGCTCTTTTAACCTGATAGTTCCATTTGGTAATAGGCTGTGTTATACCAACCACGTCAGTTTCCTGAAACGCGTCTGTTCCGAGTAAAGCCGAACCTACTTGTCCACTTATCACCACTAACGGGGTTGAATCAATCATGGCATCAGCTATACCAGTAACCGCATTAGTGGCCCCCGGTCCCGAAGTAACAATGCAAACCCCCACTTTCCCCGTTACCCGGGCAAAACCCTGAGCAGCATGAACAGCTCCCTGCTCATGACGCACCAGTACATGATTCAATTCTTTCTGAAAGCTGTATAGGGCATCATAAACCGGCATTATAGCACCTCCGGGATAACCAAAAACTATTTCAGTTCCTTCATTGATAAGAGATTTGACAAGAGCTTCTGCACCAGTCATCCTCACGGTTTTTTCACTTTTCTCTTTCATCGCTGTCTGGGATCGTGTTTCCATTGATCAATGATTAAATGGTTCGTAAATACGATAACAACATCATAAAAATGTCCTTTTTCAATTATTTTTAAACTTCCGGGACTATCCGCACAGCGCCTCTATCAGCCGATGTTACCATCCAGGCATAAGATTTAAGTGCATTGGAAATGGTGCGATCTCTTTTCACCATAGGTTTAAAAGCTAAATTTCCCTTCTGTTCTTCTTCATTTCTTCGTTTCTCGAGCTCCTGAGCTGATAGACCCACATTAATTGTCCGGTTTGGAATATCAATGGTAATAGTATCACCATTACGAATAAGAGCAATTTCACCTCCGGCAGCTGCTTCAGGAGAAACATGACCTATGGACAACCCCGATGTGCCACCTGAAAACCGACCATCGGTTAGCAAGGCACATTTTTTCCCTAAGTTACGCGATTTTAAATAGGATGTGGGATAAAGCATTTCCTGCATTCCCGGTCCTCCTTTGGGCCCTTCGTATCGGATGATCACCACTTCTCCAGCTTTTACTTCACCCGAAAGAATACCTTCACAGGTGTCGTCCTGAGATTCATAAACTCGTGCCGTTCCTTTAAATGTAAAAATAGAAGGATCAACACCTGCAGTTTTCACAATACAGCCATTTCGTGCAATATTTCCATATAAAACAGCCAAACCTCCATCTTTAAAGTAGGCATTCTCAACATCCCTGATACAACCAGCTTTTCGGTCAAGATCCATCTGCGAATACATTACCTTTTGGGAACCCATAACCAAGTTGGTAAATCCCGCCGGAGCACTGCCATATATATCGCGTGCTTTTTCATTACAGGATTTACTCATTAAATCATATTGGTTTATTGCATCACCTAACGAAGGAAAATCAACACGACCAACAGAAGTGTCGATAAGCCCGCCCCTGCTCAATTCGGCCAGAATACTTAAAATCCCTCCGGCCCGGTTAACATCTTCAATATGATAATTGCTATTGGGAGCCACTTTACACAATACAGGTGTTTTTCTGGATAAAAAATCAATGTCATTCATTGTAAAATCAACCCCTGCCTCATGCGCTATGGCAAGCAAATGTAAAACAGTATTGGTTGATCCACCCATGGCTATATCAAGCGTCATGGCGTTCATAAAAGCCTTTTTGGTGGCAATGGAACGAGGCAATACCGAATCATCGCCATCACGATAATATTTGTAAGCCAGATCAACAATAAGAGAAGCAGCTTCTGTAAAAAGTTTTTTGCGGTTAACATGAGTTGCCACAACGGTACCGTTACCCGGCAGAGCCAATCCAAGTGCTTCGTTAAGACAGTTCATTGAGTTGGCAGTAAACATACCCGAGCAGGAGCCGCAGGTAGGACAAGCATTTTGTTCAACTGCCAATACATCTTCGTCTGAAACGCTATCATCGGCAGCCATCACCATAGCATCAACCAGGTCGAGGGCTTTATCGCCAATTCTGCCAGCTTCCATAGGACCTCCTGAAACAAATACAACAGGAATATTAATACGCATAGCAGCCATTAGCATGCCAGGGGTAATTTTATCGCAGTTACTGATACAAATCATAGCATCGGCCTGATGAGCATTCACCATATACTCCACACTATCGGCAATTAAATCACGCGAAGGAAGAGAATATAACATACCATCGTGCCCCATTGCAATTCCATCATCAATAGCAATGGTATTAAATTCAGCAGCAAAACAGCCCTGTTTCTCAATCATCCTTTTAACTTCCTGACCAATTTGATGCAAGTGCACATGACCAGGAACAAACTGAGTAAAGGAATTTACAATAGCTATTAGCGGGCGCCCCATTTGTTCGTCACGCATTCCGTTTGCGCGCCACAAACTCCTTGCTCCTGCCATACGCCGTCCCTGTGTTGTAGTACTGCTTCTTAATGGTCGTTTCATGACTCTCTATAATTATGTAATTTTATAATATTTTTTCCCGAACAAACTGAACTAATAATTCAATAATTTAAACTCGGATTATACATATTAAGCAAAAACCCCTCTCACATAGGAAGTGAGAGGGGTTTTTTATATTCTTGTACATTTTTTCATACACCTTTCTCACTTCTCATTGGCCTGACCACGAGAATAATAATAATGCTGAGAAGAAGGGATAAAAAAAGTTTCATTTTTTCTTTTTAAAATTTCAATACAAATGTATGAATTTTGTCATAATTTCAAACAGTTTTAAAATAAAAAGATACAATTTTCTATCATTTTTTCTTTTCTTGTTCCAAAAATTAACAAAATCGGCTTTTTGAAAGCTTTTTAATTTATAACTGAATTTGAGATATTTCTATTTTTCAGGAGTTTTTTTACAAATTAAGTTCCAAAGGCTAATCAAAACCCCATTCATTCAATTTTTTTACAAAAACACATGAAAAGCCCTTGAAATTACTACCAAACTGAATCGTGTTTAATCATCAGGAAAACATCCTTACTCTTGTATTAAGTCATTTTTATGCTGCAAATCTTTAAATTTCTCTAATAAAGTTTTGATTTTGGCAGCCACTGAAGCACCATTATCGTATGATCCAATCTTCAAATTAACATTACAATAAATCACAAAAGCATCCAGCTCTTCACCCTCAAAACCAGAAAGAACCGCAATGGTTTCCCGGTCGGCATAAGTATTATTCTTTTCCCATTCTTTATCCTTAGCTTTTGCTTCAACCAGATTTCTCAACGATTTTTCACGCTTACTAAAAACAGAATAAGCAAATGAAACAGGACTCACAACGGCTGCAAGAACCGATGGTTTTTCCATAAGCAGACGCTCCTGAGGTGATATAAGGCTCATTTTGCTTCCAATATTAGAAGGAAGAAACAAATCAATTTTTGGAGTTCCATCTTCAAATTCGGGAAAAATCAATGGATCTAGTAATCCTTTATACCCCTTAACTGTTATTCCCTTCAAAGAATAACTCACCTGGTTAAGTGTTAGCGTTACCACACCTTCGGCCGATTCAGGCATATTTCTCACTAAATACGTTGAAGCCTGGAAACCCATAGCCAAAACCCGAACGGAATCAGTTGGTAACAAAGCTATTCGGAAAGCTCCATTATCGTCGGCGCTATACATACTAACCTGGCTAAAAACTGCGAGCACAGCATTTGGCACTGGCTCTCCCGTTGAGCCATTTACAACAACTCCTTTCCATGAAATGGTTTCATTTTCCTGACTATAAAGGAGAGAGAAACAAAAAAAAAGGCCAATAATAAAACAAACTCGTGTAAAACAACTCATAAGGATAGCGTAAAACCTGTTTTTTGCAAAAATCGGGCCTTAAATTAAAAGCTTCGTAATGATTTTGGTTTTTTTATCTTCCCAGCATCAAGAATTCCCAGAAAAGCACTATTTTTGCATTACAATTCGACTTCCGGATGTCGTTACACATCCCCTTCAAATAAATCCGGCCATAGATGATATTTTGGGTGTTCCCAAATGTTCTGGCATTTTTTCCTTCAGGTATAGGTTTAATTATTTACCCTTTGGGGTCTTAAATCGATTATGTAAAACAATTTAAAACCAACCATTGTTATAGTTATTAAGTATATAAAAGAAAAGACTATAAATAATACCATGTTCTTGAATTAAATCACTCCTGCTAAATTAATATCGTTTAGTTAGGCAATTTGCCTAAGTACTCTTTGTAATTTCCTTAAAGGGAATAATAGCAGGTCATTACCTTCAGGGGAACGAGGAGCGAGTGGCGAATCAAAATTAATTACATCACTAACGAAACAACATTGCCTGGTATAACATGAAATAGATTTATTACCAATATTTTAGGACGGAGATTGCATTCAATAAAAAACAAATAAATATAAATACATGAAAGAGATAATTGAAAAAGTATGGGAGGACAGAACGCTTTTGAACACCAAAGAAACTCAGGAGGCTGTTAGGAAGGTTATTGATCTTCTTGATAAGGGACAGATAAGAGTAGCCGAACCTGTTGGCGATGAATGGGTTGTTAATGAATGGATTAAAAAAGCAGTAATTCTTTTCTTCCCCATGCAGAAAATGGAAACTATTAAGTTGGGGCCATTTGAGTTTCATGACAAGATGGCCCTAAAGAGCAATTACAAAGAACTGGGAGTAAGAGTGGTTCCTCATGCAGTAGCCCGCTATGGAGCGTATATTGCAAGTGGCGTGGTTTTAATGCCTTCCTACCTGAATATTGGAGCTTATGTTGATTCCGGAACCATGGTTGATACATGGGCAACGGTTGGCAGTTGTGCCCAGGTAGGCAAAAACGTTCATCTTAGTGGAGGAGTGGGACTTGGAGGTGTTTTGGAGCCCGTTCAGGCAGCACCTGTAATCATAGAAGATAATGCTTTTATCGGATCACGTTGTATAATCGTTGAAGGATGCCGTATTGGGAAAGAGGCCGTGCTAGGAGCCAATGTTGTAATAACAGCGTCGACCAAAATTATTGATGTTACAGGTTCTGAACCAGTTGAATACCGTGGATATGTACCTCCCCGTTCGGTAGTTATACCGGGCAGCTACACAAAACAATATCCGGCAGGGACTTACCATGTTCCAGCAGCATTAATAATAGGCCAGCGAAAACCTTCTACCGATTTAAAAACCTCATTGAATGCTGCTCTGCGCGATTTTGAAGTAGCAGTTTAGCAAAATTGACCTCTACCCTTTTTATCTATAGTGCTATGCGTAGTTCTGAAATATTTAGGATATCCTTACTAATCAATTCTGAATTGTATTGATTAGCATGCGCGTTTGAGCCCCCCCCTAGAGGTTAGGGGTAAAGCAAAGGCGGAGCTTCATGGTTAACTTGGCACTAGTAAGGTGGTTAAAAATTATCTAAAAAGCCGGGCTAGTGTCATGTCAACAATAAAATAACGTTTTTTAGTTGTGTGTTTTGGGGTTCCCCCTTGGGGGTTAGGGGTTACGTGAGGAGAAATCTATTTTTGACATGACACTAGGTTCTTATTAAGTATAGCTTTAGATTGGTTTTTTATCACCTGAAAGTTGATTAACTTTGCACACAATTGTTATTAATAGCCCATTATATGGATGCACGATACTCGAAAGAGGACTTAAATAACGCTTTGGAAGTTTTGAAATCGGGGGGAGTCATACTATATCCTACCGATACAGTTTGGGGTATCGGCTGTGATGCCACTAATGCCGATGCGGTTAAAAAGATTTATGAAATAAAGAAACGTTCCACTGCAAAACAAATGCTAGTACTCATTGATACTCCTTCAAGGTTATCTTCTTACATGCAAGAAGTTCCAACCTTGGCCTGGGATATTATTGACATAAGTTCCAAACCACTGACCATAATTTACCCCGCGGCAAAAAATCTGGCTAATAACATTATTTCGCCCGATGGAAGCATTGCCATAAGGATTACGAATGAAGTGTTTTCACAAGCCCTTTGCTCAAGATTACGCAAACCCATTGTTTCAACTTCTGCCAATTTAAGCGATCAGCCAACTCCCCGTAACTTTTCAGAAATAGACAAAAGCATTCTAAGCACCGTTGATTATGTAGTACAGTATCGTCAGAACGATCATGAAATTAAAGAACCATCGGGTATTATAAAACTTGGAGTTTACGGAGAAATAAAAGTAATAAGAGAATAAAATGGAGCACCATATTACCGATTTTAATCATGAACTACCCATCCAGATTAGGTTTAACGATATTGATGGATTTGGACATATCAACAATGCCGTATTCCAGGAGTACTTTGATTTAGGAAGGATTCATTATCTGAAACAAACGCTGGGGAATCATCTTGGAGTTAACGATCAGCATGTTGTGGTGGTGTCGAATAAAACAGACTTCTCAAAACCATTATACCTGTGGGATGAGGCGAAGGTTTTTACCCGTATTTATAAACTAGGGGGGAAAAGCCTCCGGATGATGCAGTGGATAATAAAAAATGGAGAAGATTCACCTCGTGTTGTGTGCGATTCTGTCATGGCCGGTTATATTCCACCTCTCGAGAAATCGATGGTTTTACCCACCCATTGGCGCACACTATTCAATGATTTTGAAAAAGGCACGCTTATTCCAGATACAGATCAATAAGGCCCGAAGGAGCTTTAATTACCAGCAGTCTGGTGGATCTATCAAGGGAAACAATAAAATCCTCCTGTAACGGCACCAAAACACTTTTGCCCTGATAATCAATCTCAGCCAAAGGATTTTGTTTGATTTCATGAATAGCCGAAATCACTCCGATTGGGCCAAAATCTCTGTCAACCACACTATACCCAATCAAGGTATTCAAGTTAATTTCATCTGAGTCTTTTTCGTCAGCTAAATCCTTCGGATCGATATACACATCAGCACCTTGATAACGTTTGGCTTTTTCATCATTGCTAATGGTATCAAGACCCAGAAGAAGAGCATCGTCTCCTTTTGTCCTAACCGAAAGGACCTCAAAAGGCACTAATCCACCCTGAACATCCACAAATAGCCACGAAGGATCGGGTTCGGTTCCCACCAGCTCAGGAATAAGCCTTATAAGTACTTCTCCCAAGATCCCATGAGACTTAGTTAAAATACCTATCTTGATTAAATTTTCTTTTTGAATCATAATAAGTAAAAATACAAAAAAACCCGTCCTTTAACAGACGGGTTTGTGAAAAAAGAATCTTTTTGCTATAACTATTCAGCTTGAGCTTCTTCGCCTGAGGTTTCTTCGGGAGCCACCTCGGCTTTAGCAGCACGAGCTTCTGCAGCCAGTTCTGAATTTCTCTTCGCAATTTTAGCAATGCGTTCAGCATTTACTTTACTTTCTTCGCCAATACGCTGTGTTTTAGCCTCTGATTTCTCAGCGGACAAACGATCTTTCTTGGCATTGATGGCAGCTTCTTTACCTTCACTCCATTTCTGGAAACGACGGTCAGCTTCAGCTTCATCAAAAGCACCTTTTTTCACTCCTTCGAGTAAGTGTTTCTTCATCAGAACACCTTTGTAACTCAAAATTGCACGGGTAGTATCAGTAGGTTGGGCACCATTTGAAAGCCATGTAAGAGCCTTGTCAATGTCAAGGTCTATTGTAGCAGGATTAGTGTTAGGATTATATGAGCCAATCCTTTCAATATACCTGCCATCTCGTGGCGCCCTGCTGTCTGCTACCACAATATGGTAGTAAGCATACCTTTTGCGTCCGTGTCTTGTTAATCTGATTTTTACGGGCATGTGACTAAAAATTACATTTATACAACCTACATTTTTTGCGACTGCAAAGATAGAATCTTTTTATTTGAGAACGAAAGATTTTACAAATATTTTTAATCCAAGCCGGTAACCTTAATATGGAAAAAAAGATTGACTCTGGATTTAGTCCATTTTAGGATCCCATAACCGTCTTGACTCATCATGCCTAAAGAGTCGCTGCAATCCCTAATAATACAACTATTCTGGTACTCCAAACATTAAAAAAACTCGGAGGCAATAAAAACAGAGAGCCATTTAACTAAAAAAAAAGAAGGGCAATCATAAATTTGATTGCCCTTCTTTTTTAGGATAATGATGATTATTCAATCATTTGATTTCGCACAGAATAAATCTCTTCAACAATGGCATCCATCTGATCTTTTGTAATGGAACCCTCTTCGATGGAATTATAAATAGCATGAATTTTCGAAAGTTGATTCTCTGTTTCGGTCACAGCAGCATTATCATCAACCATTCCCATAAGAGCAACCAATTTATCGAGCGAAGCCTTTTGTTCCATCACAATTTTTACCATCTCCTTATTATTATAGGTATCCTGCGAAATGTGTGTTGTAATGTAAAGAGCTTCAACCCAACTACCAGCCAAAACCAACATTGATACAGAGCCACGTTCGCTTTGGTTTAGATATTCATAGGTATCATAAAAGGTGTTGGTAATTAACTCCACCAACTTATCTTTATCATCCTGATTTGCTTCAATCTGTTCAACAATATCAGGGCTAATGGCTCCTGAAATATTTAATGCATCAATCAGTTTTTTGGAAACATCCATAAAACTTATGATCTCCTGTTTTTGGTTATAAGTACTGGCATAACTTAAATCAGCGCCATAAATACCAAGATTAACTGCTTTACTCTTTTCAGTTAGATATTTATCTACGTTTGAAATAGGATTGGTTAATGTAAGAATGTAAGAAGCTCCAACACGATTCAACATTTCGGTAACCTCAAAAGCAGTTGGTAAGGGATAAACAAATTCACGAACATCCTTTTCAACACGTTCTTTATTTATTTCAACAGATTCAGTATTTTCATTACCCGAGGGTTTAGCTCCCATTTTACATGCAGGTAAACTAAAAATAATTGCCATCAAAAGAAGGGCAAGGGCTTTGGGCATAAAATATTTTCTCATAATCAGTGACTTTAATTAAGTTTCCACAAATATAGTTGATTTGTGATATATTATTGTTACGGCTTATTGTATTTTTGCACAACACATTTTTTTTCACAACATTAATAACCGTCAATGTCTGATTCAACAAAGGGATTACTACTGGCATGTATATGCGCACTTATGTGGGGAGTTTTAGCCATAGCATTAAAAGTAGCATTGAATTTTGTTGATTCATATACCATTGTTTGGTGGCGCTTTACTGTTTCATTCCTGTTTCTTGCAGTTTATTTTCTGATAAAAAGCCCCCGATCGTTAATGATTTTACGAAAACCTCCATTGCTTTTATTGCTTGCTGGTTTTTTACTAGGCATAAATTTCATCGGGTTCATGCAGGGAGTTAATTATGCCGGCCCGGCTGTTACGCAGGTAATAATACAGGCAGGAGCCATTACTCTTGCTTTGGTTGGATTCTTATTTTTTAAAGAATCAATAACACTTTTAAAGAGTTCAGGTTTTATTCTGGCTCTGATAGGCTTTATTTTTTTCTATTACCAACAATTAACCGGGGTAAAGTATAATGGAAATGAATTTCAGACAGGAATAATCTGGACTTTATTAGGAGCCTGGTCATGGACTGGGTATGCAATACTTAATAAAATTCTTGTACGGAAAATTGCTCCATCGCAGGTAAACTTAATCCTTTATGGTGTGCCAATGCTAATGTTTCTGCCATTCACCAATTTTAATTTGTTATTTGCACCCCATTCTTTTGGCATCTGGATGTTGTTGCTTTTTCTGGCCTTTAACACCATTGTTGCCTATGGAGCACTTTCATTGGCATTAAAATACACTGAAGCTAACCGCATTAGTATTATAATTACACTTAATCCAATCATAACCTTTATTATACTGGAAGTTTTACTTTGGCTTAATGTTCAGTGGTTTGACTCGCCTTCCATGGCTCCAATGGCCTACATAGGCGCCCTTATGGTACTTGTTGGGGCAATTTTGGCGATTGGGACTAGAAAAAGAAAAATAAATCTGAACTAAAGCCATTAAAATAAAAGCGTTGTACTTCAGTAAGCATCTTAATTTTCGTTAACAACCTGACCACATTAAAAAAAAGATTAGTTGAATCTAATATCTTTTACCATGATCTGCAACGAAGTGGTTCCATTATAAACATTTTCTTCGATGGTGTAGCAAACATCAAACGGTTCACCGCCTTTTACTCTCTCCATAAAACCACCCATCGAAAAGCCAATACCCTGAACAATGGAACCCGAATGTTCTTCAATAAGCTCCAGCTTAAGGTGATCCCTATCTTTGCCAACAAGCTTGCTTGTTCCATAATCGAACACATTACGTGTAACAAACACCGGTTTCATATTTCCAGGACCATGTGGAGTAAACTGTTTAAGAATACTATAAAATTTAGGCGTTATTTGTCGCAACATAATTTCTGCATCAATTTCAATTTGCGGAATCATTTGATGTGGCAAGATGCTCTCCGAAACAACCTTTTCGAATCGGTCAATAAACATGGGGATATTTTCAATCTTCATTGTTAGACCAGCCGCATACATATGCCCTCCAAAACTATCGAGCAAATCGGAACATGCTTCAATGGCTTTATACAGATCAAATCCGTCGACCGAACGAGCTGATCCTGTAGCCTTGCCCTGGCTCTCCGTAAGAATAACTGTTGGGCGATAATACGTTTCAATAAGCCGGGATGCCACTATTCCGATCACTCCCTTGTGCCAATTAGCATTATACAAAACAGTTGAATTGCTGTTTAGAAGTTTTTCATCACCCGCAATCATATCCATAGCTTCCTGGGTGATAAGCCGGTCCAAATCTTTACGCGTTTCGTTACAGATATTGATGTCGGAGCTCATGCGCTGGGCCAACGAGTGATCTTCACTAATCAGAAGTTCAACAGCATCGCGGCCCGATTCTATACGGCCGGCGGCATTTATCCTCGGGCCAATTTTAAATACAATATCACTTATGAGGAACTCACGGCCCTCCATATTGGCTACCTGAATAATGCTTTTAAGACCGGTTCCGGGGTTGGAATTGAGTTTTTTCAGTCCTAAGGCCGACAACACTCTGTTTTCGCCAGTAATGGGCACTATATCAGAAGCAATGCTAACAGCAACCAGATCGAGATATTTATTTAGCTGTTTTTCAAAAAGGCCCTCTTTTTGGCAAAAAGCCTGCAAAAATTTAAATCCTACACCGCATCCCGAAAGGTTCTTATCGGGATAGGAACAATCAGTCCTCTTAGGATCAAGACAGGCAAATGAATCAGGTAATTTATCGCCGGGGGTATGATGATCGCATATTATAAAGTCGATACCATGCTTTTGTGCATAGGCAACCTTTTCAACTGCTTTAATGCCACAGTCAATAGAAATAATCAACCGGCAATTGGAGTCGGCAGCAAAGTCGATTCCTTTTTGTGAAACACCGTACCCTTCTTTATATCTATCGGGGATGTAAAATTCAATATTGGAATAATAATGTCTAAGAAAAGAATAAACCAAAGCCACAGATGTAGTTCCATCAACATCATAATCGCCATAAATAAGAATTTTCTCTCCATTACGTATAGCAGATTGCAACCGTGCAACGGCTTTATCCATATCCTTCATCAAAAAAGGATCATGTAAATCCGAAATAGATGGACGAAAAAATGCCTTCGCTTCGTCAAAAGTATTAACTCCTCTTTGCACTAATAATCCGGAAAGCACCTCATCAATACCTAGTTCACGGCAAAGATGTGCAACAATTTCAGCATTTGCCGGTGCTTTTATATTCCACCTTTTTTCCATCGTTCATTTTCTGCTGACTTCTTAAACCAAGAAATCAAAATAAAGGAGATTCCCCTCCTTTATTGTTGTATATTAATTTTATCTCAATTATAAAAAATCGGTTCTACAAAGATACTCATTTTATTACTTTAACTCAGATTGCAAAATAGTACAAAGTTGAATCAATGAGTACTGAAACCAAACTTCAATAAACCTAATAACTGATTAATAGAGCCTCATATGCATCAAATATCAAAAAATTAAATCCAGCTGAAATATGTTTCTCAAATTTTCAATAAGGAGTTTTTCTACCATAACCAACGACAGCTCTTCACCCATCTCTTTGGAAATTGAAGTAACACCTTTATCAATAAATCCACAAGGATTTATATAGCGAAAATATTCGAGGTTCGTATTCACATTGAGAGCAAAACCATGCATTGAAACAAAACGGCTGGCCCTTACCCCAATGGCACAAATCTTCCTGGTTCTTACGGCGTTGTCTACATCAAGCCACACTCCTGTAGCTCCTTCAAGTCTGGATGCTTCAATATTCAATTTGGCCAGAGTCAGAATAATAGCCTCTTCAAGATTATGAATATATTCTTTAATTCCCAAACCCATTGCTTCAAGGTCGAATATGGGATAACCCACAATTTGTCCGGGACCATGATAGGTAATATCACCTCCTCTGTTTATCTTGTAAAAGGTGGCTCCAATTTTTTTTAAAAGATCATCGGTAATCAGCAAATT